>NZ_CP123781.1:1200000-1800000 GCF_029909415.1 Minwuia sp. IMCC3009 | reverse complement strand
CCGCGCTGGTTGCGGATCTGCTTCTGGGTTCGTTTGATCATGCCGTGGCGCTTGCCCGCCTGCTGCATGCGCACCTTGCCGGTGGCAGTAAGGCGGAACCGCTTCTTGGCGCCGCTCTTTGTCTTCATCTTGGGCATTTGCTTCCTCTCTCGATGGATGATGCGGGACGGAGCCCCCATCTGCTGAACGGTCAACGCGGCATGCCCTGCCGGAAGACCGGTGAAGCGCGGCTTATAGCGGCTGCCCGCGCCGGTTTCAAGCCTTGCCGCCGCTTCGCCCAAGCCCCCGCACGAATGCGCTGTCGGCAGGCTGCGGATCGTGCTACATTACGTTGCGTAAACCACATGAAGCGGAGGCTATGAAAATGACGCCACCGAACCAGGCAGTGACCTGCTGAACATCCGGTGTCAGGCCCTGACGGGCCAGCAGACACCATTGGTCGAAACTGAGCGTCGCGGGCCGCATCCCCAAGGGGCGGTGCGACGCGAACAGGCCGGAGAAATCACCGGCCAGCCGTACATACGGTAACATCGCTGCCCAGGGTCCGATCCGCAGGGCGCACCCTCCGTCCGGTCATCATCTTTCCCGCCGGTCGCAGTGGCGCGACACCTGGAAGGCCCGCCATTCAGGCTATACAGACGGGCAGCAGCGCAAGACAGACCTCCGTGCCTGGACAGGGCTCCGCCGTTATCCCCAAACCGGCGGGGCCCTGTTATTGTGGCGCCCGTTTCAGCCATGAGCCGGTTTCCCAATGACCAGAATACCCATGCAGATCAGTCGGTTCCGCGCCGATGATGTCACGGCGGTTGCGGCGCTCTACGGGCGCGCGGTGCGTATCGGCGCGCGCCAGGCCTATCCACGCAAGGCCCTGCTTGCCTGGGCCAGACCACGCCTGTCGATGCGGTTCTTCCGCAATCGCATGCTGCCCACCTGGACCTTCGTCGCGACCGTGCCCGGCGGCGGGGCGACGCGACAGCGATTCCCGGGTGCGGGGCAGGGCGGCAGCCTCGGGCACGGCGGGGAGGTCGTGCTGGGCTTCGCGGAGATCATGCAGGACGGCCACGTCCGCATGCTGTTCACCGACCCTGCGGCCACCCGCAGCGGCATCGCCAGCCGCCTGCTGGTCCACGCCCTGGACCACGCCCGCAGCCACGGAATCACCAGTTTCACCACCGATGCCAGCCGCCTCTCCCGCCCCGTCTTCGCCCGCGCCGGTTTCCGCCCCATGGGCCACCGCCTCCGCGCCGTCGCCGGAGCAAGGCTGCTGACCACGCGGATGGTGCTGCGACCGGGGAGGCATGCCGTCTGACGCCTGATTCTGTCGCCTCAGAGAGGCTTCTGCCGAAAGTCTCTCATCATGCTGACCGTGTTTCCGGATACGGAGAGAACCTTCCAGCCCAGATAGGCGTACAGGCTGATGTTGTCCTTCATGGGTTATGGGTATTGAGGTGCATTTCCGTGTAGCCGTTGTTGCGCACCTCGGTGATCGTGTTCGTGGATCGTGCATGCGCAGATTCAATGCATTCCAAGATTGAACCGGTCTCGGAGACGACCTCTGGGCGGATAGTGGCAATCATTCCTGGCATTCCCAAGGGCAGGTTACGGGGAACAGCAACATGAAAGCGGTTGTGGGATGTTGGTGGTGTCTGTCTGGTGGTCGACGTGATGACGCTCTTCGGCGAAGGTGGGCCAGCAGGTTTCGGCCAGCCACAAACTACCTGCTTCCATAATTTTCCATAATATTGATTATACGATATTTACGACGGTCGGCGGAGAGGCGCGAAAACCTCCTGAAACATTCCCCTGTCTGGTCCGCAATACGCCCATGCGCATCTCGCGCCTGTTCCCTCTAATGCACTTGTGTTAAACCGACGCCTGACACATGCAGGACATTGAACCGGAACCGGCACAGAACCGGTCCGCAGGCGGGAGATCACAATCATGGCCGACACAGCAGCGCAGCCATTCAAAATCGAACCCACACCCGGCGGTGTCGGTGCCTTCGTGCAGGGTATCGATCTGGCCAATGATCTGAGCAGCAACACGGTCGGCGCGCTGCGCCAGGCCCTGGGCGATCATTGTGTGCTGTTCTTCCGCGATCAGAAGCTGACACCGGACCAGCATATCGAGGCAGCGGAGAAGTTCGGCGAGATCAACGTCAACCGCTTCTTCTCCCGTGTTCCGACACACGACAAGATTGCCCTGGTCGTCAAGGAACCGGACCAGACGGCCAATATCGGCGGTGCCTGGCACACGGACCATTCCTACGATCAGATCCCCGCCATGGGTTCCATGCTGCTGGCGCGGCAAACGCCGACGCGCGGCGGTGACACGCTGTTCGCCAACATGTACGCGGCCTACGACAGTCTCTCCGACGGTCTGAAGCAGACCCTGAACGGCCTGCGTGCGGTCCATTCCAGCCGACACCGCTTCGGCCCGAACGCCCAGGGGCGTGAAGGCTACAAGGGTCGTCTGGGCAATGCCGAGCTGGCGCAGCAGGATGCCGTGCATCCGGTGGTCATCAGTCACCCGATCAGCGGCCGCAAGGCGCTCTACGTCAACGACGCCTTTACGCTGCAGTTCGAGGGCTGGACGAAGGAAGAGAGCGAGCCGTTGCTGAAGATGCTCTACGCCCATGCGTCCCGGCCCGAGCATACCTACAGGTTCCAGTGGGCACCGGGATCGATCGCATTCTGGGACAACCGGGCAAGCTGGCACTATGCCGTCAACGACTATCACGGCGCCCGGCGGGAGATGCACCGCATCACGCTGGAGGGTGAGGCGCTCGACGCCTGACCGCAGGCCGCCTGCGCCCTTCCTACCAGACCTCGCCAGAGCTTGACCCGGGTGCCGGCAGTGCCGCACGCACGTGGGAGACTGGGCTCGCGGATCAAGTCCGCGAGCATCGTGGGAGGTGGAGAGGGTGAACTGTCCCTGCCCCCCAAGCCACGCTGTACCCGGGCTTGATCCGGGTACCCAGAGTGCCGCGCAGACGTCGGAGCATGGGCTCACGGATCAAGTCCGCGAGCGTCGTCTTTCCGGAAGGGCGAGCAACAACAGACGGTTCCCACGGGAATGTCGCGCACGCCCATTCCACCCCCGTACCCTTGCGCTGCCCCCTGCCCCTGTTCATAGTTTCCCCAACGAAAAAACAGGGAGGGGAAGCCAATGCGCTATCCGGATATTCGCGGTCTCGTGACCGCAGCGGCCCTCGGGGTCGCGGCACTGGCCGGTGCCAGCGCGGCACAGGCCCAGACGACACTCGTCGCGGCAAGCTGCTTTCCGCAGAATTCGTTCTTTTCCAAGCGCTTCGAAAGCGTTGTGAAACAGATAAACGAGCAGGGTGGCCAGACCGTCAAGATCAACTATCTGGGGGGCGCGCCCGCCATTGGCAGCCCCTTCACCATGGTGCAGAAGCAGGCACAGGGCGTCTATGACCTGGTGAACTGCACCGGTGCCTATTACCAGAACGTGGTGCCGGAGGCGGATGCCTGGAAACTGCTGGAACGGACGCCGGACGAGATCCGCGCCAATGGCGGCTGGGCGCTGATGGAGGAGATCCACGGCAACAAGAACCTGAAGCCGCTGGGGCGCATCCACTACGGCACCCCGTTTCACCTCTACCTCGGCAAGGGCAAATCCATCGACAAGCCGGACCTGACCGGCCTGCACCTGCGCGTCGCGCCGATCTACACCAACTTCTTCAAGGCGCTGGGCGCCACCACGCAGAATTCGGACCTGGCACAGATCTACCCGCTGATGGAGAACGGCACGGTCGGCGGCTTTGGCTGGCCGATCACCGGCATGCGTCCGGGCTGGGAAGAAGTCACCGCATCGCGCGTCGATCCCGGTTTCTATGATGCCGACATCAATGTGCTGGTGAACCTGAAGAGCTGGAACGGCCTGAGCGACAAGGCGCGGAAGTTGATCACCACGGTCGTCATGCAGATGGAGAAGAAGGCGGTCGGCGTCGACAAGACCGCCGTCGAGAAGTCCATGGCGAAACAGGCTGAGCAGTACACCATCATCACCTTTACCGGCGATGACCGGGCGAAGTGGCTGGGTACGGCACGTGACGCAGGCTGGGCCGGGCTGGAGGAGACCAGCCCCGCCAATGCGGCGAAGCTGCGTGCGCTGTTCGCGAAGGAATAGTCCACTGGTCGGGGACGCGGGGGATCGTGCCGTGTGGCGCGGTCCCCTGTTTCGTTTCGGAAACCGGATGACATGACCGCCCTCGCCGCCATCGACCGCGCCTTCGGGGTCGCCTACGGGCTGGTCGGCCTGCTGGTCGGGCTGACTGTCGGCGGTTTCGCGCTGTCCATTTCCGTGGACCTGGCGCTGCGCCTGTTCGGCTGGGGCAACCTGTCGGGCCTCAACGAGATCATCGAGTATCTGCTGTTTGCCGGCGTGTTCCTGGGTGCCCCCTGGGTCCTGCGTCAGGGGTCGCACGTGCGCGTCGATCTGCTGGTCGGCAACCTGCCCGCCCCCCTCGCCCGTGGGCTGGAGCGTCTGCTGGATCTCGTCGGATGTGCCGTCTGTCTGGTACTGGTCCACTACGGCTGGGTCAGTCTGGACAGCGCCTGGATGTTCCAGTCGATGCAGCACAAGTATTTCGCCATGCCCGAATGGGTGCTGCTGTCGGTCTTCGTCGCCTGTTTCACCCTGCTGGCCATCGAGTTCCTGTTCCGTCTGCTGCGCGGCGGCGCGGCCCCCGATGCGGAAACCGACCAAGCGAAGGGGTTGTGATGCTGGCTGCGATGGCCCGATACCGCGGTGACCAATCGCCACCGCCGGGATTCCCCCCCACCTCGATCCTCCCCCTCCAGGGGGAAGGAAGGAGCACCGCCGCATCACGGCATTTCCCCTCTTCCCCCCTTGCGGGGGAAGTGGCCGCGAAGCGGTCGATGGGGGGTGCAGCCGAAGGCTACCCCGCCTCGACCACGGCGGACCACCAGTCATGATCATGGAGTGGTACTGGGCGCTGGCCATGATGCTGGGCATCGTCATCGGGCTGATGTTTCTCGGCCTGCCGGTGGTATTTGCCTTCTTCGCCGCCAATATCGTCGGCGTCTATGTCTTCATGCGCGGCGAGATCGGCCTGTCGGTGATGCCGATCGAGTATGTCTTCGCCATCTCCCGCTTCTCCCTCGTCCCGGTGGCGCTGTTCATCCTGATGGGCGAGATCCTGTTCCAGACCGGGGTGGCATTCCGGGCGATCAAGGCCATCGACCGCATGATCGCGCGGATGCCGGGACGGCTGACCGTCGTCTCCATCGCGGGGGGCACCGTCTTCTCCTCCCTCTCCGGCTCGACCATCGCCAATACGGCCATCCTGGGCAGTGTCATGCTGCCCGACATGCTGAAACGCGGCTATCAGCCGAAGCTCGCCATGGGTCCGATCATGGCGGTTGGCGGCATCGCCATGCTGATTCCGCCCTCCGCGCTGGCCGTGCTGCTGGCCAGCCTGGCGGAGCGCTCCATCAAGGATCTGCTGATCGCCGGTATCCTGCCCGGCATCCTGATGGCGATCCTGTTCGTGGTCTATGTCATGGCACGCTGCCGCATGAATCCGTCCCTCGCCCCGGTCGATGACGAGCCGGAGACCGCGCACGGCTGGGAACGCTGGGGCCCGTTCGTGCGCGATGTGCTGCCGCTGTTCACCATCTTCGCGGTGGTGGTGGGCAGCATCTTCTTCCGTGTCGCGGCCCCGGAGGAAGCGGCGGCGCTGGGCTGTGTCGCCGCCCTGGTGGTCTGCGCCTGCTATGGCGAACTGACCTTCGCGCGGCTGAGGAAGGCGCTGACCGAGACGGCCAGGATCAACGTCATGATCCTGTTCATCATCGCCGGTTCCCTCACCTTCTCCCAGGTGCTGCAGATCTCCGGTGCGACCAGCGGCCTGCTGCAGCTTGTGGGCGGTCTGAACCTGACACCGATCACCGCCATGGCGCTGATGATGCTGATCCTGCTGTTCCTCGGCGCCTTCATGGATCAGGTCTCCATGGCGCTGCTGACCCTGCCCTTCTTCCTGCCCATCGCCGACAGCCTGGGCATGAACCCGATCTGGGTCATGGTGATGATGCTGATCGCCATGGAAATCAGCCTGCTGACGCCGCCGTTCGGGCTGCTGCTCTACATCATGAAAGGCGTGGCCCCGCAGGAGATCCGCCTGACCCAGATCTATGCCGCCGCCCTGCCCTTCATCGGACTGGAACTGCTGGTGCTGGTCTTCCTGATGCTGTTCCCGGAGATCGCCGTCTGGCTGCCGGGACAGTTCAGGTAGCCGGCGCGCAAGAAACCTGTTCCGGTCGACAGTTCTGGTCTCTCGACATACGCCGGTTCCCGACAGCTATCGAGGGTCGTGTCTGTTGTCTCGCCATTGGTTATGCGCATAAGATATGCGCAACAGACGAGGAAAATCATGGCGAAAATTCGTACAAACCTGTCTCTGGAAAGCGAACTGGTTGCAGAGGCCAAGGCGCTCAAGGTGAACATGTCACTCGCTGCCGAGTCCGGGGTCCAGGATGCAGTTTGCAAGGCCAGGGAAGAGGCATGGCGGCGTGACAATGCCGCTGCTATCGGTTCGTACAACGAATGGGTGGAGGAAAACGGTATTCCATTGAGTGAATTCCGCCAGTTCTGATGCCACGCTACGATGTCTTTCCCGGGCCGAATGATGACAGCCTTCTGCTTGATGTTCAGGCTGATCTTCTGGACGAAATGAGCACCAGGGTGGTGGTGCCGCTGATGGAAAGATCCGCGGCACCGCAGGCCGCGGACCGGCTGAACCCGGAATTCACCATCAACGGCAAGCAATACGTGATGGTCACCCAGTTGCTGGCAACCGTACCGGCATCATTGCTGCGCCAGCCGGTTTCCAGCCTTTCGCCCGAGTTCGCGAAGATTTCGGGCGCACTGGATTTCCTGTTTCAGGGTTACTGACGAGGCTTCACGCAGACCCGAATCCCCCGCCCCCCGGGCTTTCGATGATGATGGCGTCGCCGGGGTTCAGGTCTGCGATCGACCAGCCGGGGCGCTGTTCGGTGTCGCCGTTGGCGCGGACGACGAAGTTCCTGCCCACGGCCCCGTCTTCACCGCCGTTCAGGCCGAACGGTGCGACCTTGCGATGGCTGGAGAGGAAGGAGGCCGTCATTGCCTCCCGGAACTGGATCCGGCGCACGGTGCCGTCGCCGCCATGGTGTGCGCCCTTGCCGCCTGATCCGGTGCGGACGTGGAAATGCTCCAGGATCACGGGATAGCGGAATTCCAGCACTTCCGGGTCGGTCAGGCGGGTATTGGTCATATGGGTATGGACCGCACTGGTGCCGTCAAAGTCCGGCCCGGCCCCTGCCCCGCCACAGATGGTTTCGTAGTACTGATGGCGTTCATTGCCGAAGGTGAAGTTGTTCATGGTGCCCTGCGCGGCCGCCATGACCCCCAGCGCACCGAACAGGCAGTCGGTAATGCACTGGCTGGTCTCCACGTTCCCGGCCACGACGGCGGCCGGATAGACCGGACGCAGCATGGATTTCTCCGGGATGATGACCTTCAGCGGTTTCAGACAGCCGCCGTTCAGCGGGATCTCCGAATCCACCAGACAGCGGAAGACATAGAGCACCGCCGCATAGGCCACCGCCGTCGGCGCGTTGTAGTTGGTGGGGTGGGTCTCGGAGGTGCCGGTGAAGTCGATCACGGCGGAGCGGTCATCATGGTCGATACTGACCTTCACCTGAATGACGGAACCATCGTCCATCGGATAGCTGAATTCCCCGTCGTGCAGCACGTCGATAACGCGGCGCACGGATTCCTCCGCATTGTCCTGCACATGGCCCATGTAAGCCCGCACCACGTCGAGGCCGAAATCCTCCACCATGCGCCGCAGTTCCCGCGCGCCCTTCTCGCAGGCGGCAATCTGGGCGGCCAGGTCGGCCATGTTCTGGTGCGGATTGCGCGCCGGATACTTGCCGGAGCTCAGCAGATCGATGGTTTCCTGTTCAAGCAGTTTGCCACCATCGACGAGCAACACATTGTCCAGCAACACACCTTCCTCCTCCACATTGGTGGAGTCGGGGGGCATGGAGCCGGGCGTCTTGCCGCCAATGTCGGCGTGATGGCCGCGCGATGCGGTATAGAACAGCACCTCTGCCCCCGCATCGTCATAGACCGGGGCAATGACGGTGACGTCAGGCAGATGCGTGCCGCCGTTGTAGGGCGCGTTCAGCATGTAGACGTCGCCGGGCTTCATCGTCGCCGCGTTCTCCCTGACAACGGTCTTGATGGATTCCGACATGGAGCCGAGATGCACCGGCATGTGCGGCGCATTGGCGATCAGTTCCCCCGCTGCATCAAAGACAGCGCAGGAGAAGTCCAGCCGCTCCTTGATGTTCACCGAATAGGCCGTGCGCTCCAGCACCACGCCCATCTGCTCGGCGATGTTCATGAACAGGTTGTTGAAGATCTCCATCATCACCGGATCGGCTTCGGTGCCGATGGCGCGGGCGTTGCTGCGCGCCTCCACCCGGCGCACGATCAGATGCCGTTTCGCCGTCAGTTCAGCCTGCCAGCCCGGTTCTATGACGGTGGTCGAGGTCGGTTCGCGAATGATCGCCGGACCACTGATCGTGGCGCCCGGCTGCATCGTCTCACGGTCGAAGACACCGGTCCTGTGCTCCTCGCCCGCCATCCATGACGAGACCTCGGCGATGCGGTCCGGTTCGTTGGCGACACCGTCGCTCTCCGGATCGTCGATGACATCACCGGGGGCCATGGCCTCCACCGTTGCCGCTTCGACGATGATTGTCTTCTCGGGGCTGGTGAAGCCGAACTGCTGGCGATGCGCGGTCTCGAAGGCCTGCTTCGTCTCTTCCAGGCTGCCGAAGGCGATGGCCAGCGCGGTATCGGAGCCGTCGTAGCGCACCAGCGCGCCGCGCCGGGTCTCGATCACTTCCGCGGCAATGTCCTGCGCCAGAAGTTCCTTCTCCGCTTCCGTGGCCAGCGCATCATGGACGCGACCGACCTCCGCCACACCGGCGTCGTCCAGCGGCAGTTCAACCGCGCGTTCGCGCAGCGCCCGCGTGTCGGCCAGGCCCATGCCATAGGCGGACAGCACACCGGCATGCGGGTGCAGCAGCACCGTCTCGACGCCCAGCTTGTCGGCCACCAGGCAGGCATGCTGCCCCCCTGCCCCGCCAAAGCAGTTCAGGACGTACTTGGACACGTCGTAGCCACGCTGGATGGAGATCTTCTTGATCGCATTGGCCATGTTCTCGACCGCGATCTCCAGAAAGCCTGCCGCGACCTGCTCCGGGGTCCGGCTGTCGCCGGTCTCCGCCGAGATGCGGGCCGTCAGTTCCTCGAACTTCTGCCGCACGGCCTCGGCGTCCAGCGGTTCATCGCCATTCGGGCCGAAGACATGCGGAAAATGATCCGGCTGCAGCTTGCCCAGCATGACGTTGCAGTCCGTGACCGCCAGTGGTCCGCCCTTGCGATAGCAGGCCGGTCCCGGATTGGCCCCGGCGGAGTCCGGCCCCACCTGATAGCGCCCGTCCTCGAAATGCAGGATCGAGCCACCACCGGCGGCAACCGTGTGGATCAGCATCATCGGCGCGCGCATGCGGACCCCGGCCACATTGGTCTCGAAGGCCCGTTCGAACGTGCCGTCATAGTGGGACACGTCAGTGGAGGTGCCGCCCATGTCGAAGCCGATGACCTTGCCGAAGCCCGCCATCTCTGCGGTGCGGACCATGCCGACGACGCCGCCTGCCGGGCCGGACAGGATCGCATCCTTGCCCTGGAACAGGTTGGCGTCGGTCAGCCCGCCGTTCGACTGCATGAACATCAGCCGCACATCGCCCAGCTCGCTCGCCACCTGATCGACATAGCGGCGCAGGATCGGCGACAGATAGGCATCGACCACGGTGGTGTCGCCCCGGCTGACGATCTTCATCAGCGGGCTGGTCTCGTGGCTGGTGGAAACCTGGGTGAAGCCGATTTCCCGGGCCAGATCGGCCACGGCCTTCTCGTGGGCCGGATAGCGGTAGCCGTGCATGAACACGATGGCCGCAGCCCGGATTCCATCGTCGAACACGGCCTGCAGTTCCTGCCGCGCAGTGTCCAGGTCCAGTGCCTCCAGTTCCTCACCGGCCGCATCGACCCGGCCTGGCACCTCGATCACGCTGTCGTAAAGCATCTCCGGCAGTTCGATATTCAGCGCGAACAGGTTCGGGCGGTTCTGGTAACCGATGCGCAGCACATCGCGGAAGCCGCGATTGGTCACGAACAGGCAACGGTCGCCCTTCCGCTCAAGCAGGGCATTGGTGGCGACGGTGGTCCCCATCTTCACCGCCTCGATCTGGTCGGAGGGGATGGGATCATCCGGGCCGAGACCCAGCAGGTCGCGAATGCCCTGAACGGCGGCATCACGGTACCGCTCCGGGTTCTCCGACAGGACCTTGTGCGTCACCACCGACCCGTCAGGACGACGCCCGACGATATCGGTGAAGGTCCCGCCACGATCGACCCAGAACTGCCACATGGAATTCATCTCCTTCATCATCTCGCCTGCCGTGATTCCCGCGCACATGGTCCCGGACCTTAATAGAACAGTCCGGGCAACCAGAGTGCGATCTCGGGAAAGATCAGCAGCATTGCGATCATTGCAAACATGGTCAGAACAAAGGGAGCCGCACCGATCATGACGTCGGACAGCGGTCCCTTGTCGCGAACGCCCTGCACGACATAAAGGTTGATGCCGATGGGGGGTGTTATCAGTGCCGTTTCCAGCAGCACCATCAGCAGGATGCCGAACCAGACCGGATCAAACCCCAGCGCCACGACGATCGGCGTGATCAGCGGCGCGGTGGTCAGCAGCATCGACAGGGTTTCCATGAAACAGCCGATGACGACCAGAACGGCGATCAGCATCAGCATGGTCTGCATGGGGGTCAGGCCCAGACCGGTGACGAAGTCCGCCAGTGCCTGGGTCAGGCCGATGATCGACAGCACGAAGTTCAGGAACACGGCGGCAAAGATGATCAGCATGATCATCGATGTCGTCCGCATCGTGCCCTCCAGCGCGCTGCGCAGCATCGACAGGGTCAGTGTCCGGTTGGACGCGGCCAGGATCAGTGCGGCAACGACACCCAGCGACGCGGCTTCGGTCGGCGTCGCCAGACCGGCGTAGATGGACCCGACAACCACGATGAAGATCCCGATGGGCGGCAGCAGCGCCGGCAGCGCGGCAATGCGCTCTGCCCAGGTCACGCTGATCGGCTCCCCGCCCCATGAACGGCGATAGAGGCACAGCACGATCACCGTCACCATGAACAGCGCCGCCAGCAGGAAGCCCGGTAGGAAGCCCGCGAGGTAGAGCTCCGGCACCGATGTGTCGGTCAGCAGCCCATAAAGGATCAGGTTGATCGATGGCGGGATCAGGATGCCCAGCGTACCGCCTGCGGCGATGGTGCCGAGGAACAGCCGCTCGTTGTAGCCGCGCCGCTCGATCTGCGGGATCGCGACCGTGCCGATGGTGGCGGCTGTGGCAACGGAGGAACCGGAGGTGGCGGCGAACAGCGCGCAGGAGCCCGTGTTCGCGTGCATCAGGCCGCCCGGCAACCAGCCGAGCCACTTCACGATGCCTTCGTACATGCGTTCCGCGATGCCGGAGCGCAGCAGGATCTCGCCCAGCAGCACGAACATCGGGATGGCCACAAGGATGAAATCCGTGCCGGTCTGCCAGACCATGTCGCCAAGCGCACGATGCAGCGGCATCGGGCTTTCCATGTACTGCAGGGTGAGACCCAGCCAGCCAAGGGCGGCAGCCACCGGCACCGCGAGCGCGATGAGGGCGAGCAGGATGACCAGTGTCTTGGTGAGCATCAGGCTGTCTCGTCTTCGATCTGTTCGTCCAGGGTCTTCACCCCGATCAGACGATCAGCACCGGCGCCGTCGCGCCGCAGCAGGGCGACGATGGCCCCGACGAACAGCAGTACCCCGCACAGGACGAAGAAGATCCAGCCGGCCAGCCAAGGTATCTGGGGAATGGCCAGCGGCGTGCGCATTGGCGTGATGGAGCGCGACCCGTGGGCCAGTGTGTCCGCGACCATGCCCCAGCCCATCCAGGCGATGATGCCCGCGAAGCCGGTCAGCAGGGCCAGGCCAATGAAGTTCAGACCTGTGCGCGCCGGTCCGGGGAGCAGCAGGAAAATGGCATCGACCCGGATATGGGCGCGTTCGAAAAGCGCGAAGGCAAGGCCCAGGCTGGTGGCCACGCCGAAGGCATAGCCGGAAATCTCGTCGGCACCGCCGATACTGACGCCCGCGAACTTGCGGACGAAGATCTCGACCGTGACCAGCAGGGCGGAGAGCAGGATCATCCCGCCGCCGATCCAGACCAGCAGGCGCGAAAAGCGGTGAGTGGCATCTATCAGGCGCAGCATCTGAGGTACCCCGCTGGAGGTGTGGCAGAGAACTCCGGCCATCCCCGGGGAGGAGACAAGGGGATGGCCGGAGTCACGGCAACGAAGGCTGGATCAGTTGGCCTTCGCCGTCAGTCCGAGCAGGCTGCCCACGGTGGCGTTCCAGTTCGATGCACACTCGGCACCGCAACGTTCCGCCCACCGGGCCAGCACCACCTCGTTGGCGACCTTGTCGCGCAGCGCCAGGTCCGCAGCCGACGGTTCCACCAGCACCATCGCGCCGGGTTCGCCGATGTCGCACTTGCCGCCGGTGATGCAGCTGATCGCCACCTCGTCCTCGGTCGCGGTCTCGGCCCACATCTCATCGGTCAGCTTGCCGATCTCGTCGGTCAGCAGTTTCTGCTGCTCGGCCGACAGGGCGTTCCACTTCTTCATGTTCATGGCACCGAAGGCCAGGCCCCAGCCGACACGCAGCGTGTAGGCATGCGTTGCCACCTGGTGCCACTTCGCCTTGTAGGCGGACATGGTGCCGGTGATGCCGCAATCGACGACGCCCTTCTCCAGCGCCGGAATGACCTCGGCGAAGGGCACGGTGACGGAGGTGCCACCCACGCCCTCGACGAAATCACCCAGGGTCGTGGCATAGACCCGGATCTTCTTGCCCTTCAGGTCCTCGATGCCGTTGACCTCGCCATTGCACCACAGCGTCTGGCTGGGGAACGGATAGAGGGTCAGCAGCTTCGCGTTGTAGTACTTGGCAAAGGCTTCCTCCAGGGTCGGGAAATAGGCTTCCGCCACCTTGCGCTGGGTCGCGATGTCCTGGGTCACGGAAGAGAGATCGGCACCTTCGAAGATGGCATTCTCCGCCGCCACATAGCCCGGCAGGCCAAAGGCGAAGTCGAACACGCCGTTCTTCACCAGACGCATGATCTCGAAACCCTTCAGGCCCAGTTCGGTCTGCGGCTTGATCTCGCCAATGATCGAACCACCGGACACGGCGGCGATCCGTTCGTTCCAGAACGGCCCTTCGTGCTTCTGGTAGTTGGTCAGGCTGCCCCAGGTACCAACAGCCTTCACCACGACCGGCCCATCGGCCAGTGCAGCGGTTGCCGTCACCGCGAGGGCGGCGGCGAGAGTTGCGATTCTTTTCATTATCTTGTTCTCCCTGTTTGAGACTTCAGTTGAGGATCGCGTTCGTCTGGTCGTCGATATCGGTGATCAGCATCCGGCCTGGCGTATGGGTGATGCAGATCTCCGGTCGTGCGTTGGTCAGTGCGTTCTGGGGGGTCACACCACAGGCCCAGAACACGGGCACCCCTTC
Organism: Minwuia sp. IMCC3009; assembly: GCF_029909415.1. Taxonomy (GTDB): domain Bacteria; phylum Pseudomonadota; class Alphaproteobacteria; order Minwuiales; family Minwuiaceae; genus Minwuia. Next base: position 1,786,266 of record NZ_CP123781.1, on the reverse strand, counting down.
CGGCCCACAGGGTGGGTCGCCCCAGTCCGGCACCTGCAGGTCGGCGATACCGATCTCCGCCGGGTCGCCCTGATGAATGGGGGCACCATGTGCCCATGGAAAGGCCGCAGTCACCTCGATGGCGCGGGCAACCTGGTCCGCCGCGATATAGCGCATGGACACCACCATGCCGCCGCCAAACGGGCCGACCGCCTCGGTCGCGATATTGGTCCGGTACATCGGCACGGTCCGGTCGGCATCGATGTGGTGCATGGGGATACCCGCCGCCATCAGCGCATGCTCGAATGTGAAGGAGCAGCCCAGGGCGAACCCGACGAGATCGTCGCGCCAGAATGCGGAGACGTCGCTGACCGTCTCGGTCAGCCGGCCGTCGCGATAGATGTTGTAGGCTGGCACATCGGTGCGCAGGTCAATGTCACCCAGTGCCGGCAGATTGGGGCTGCCCGGTTCCGTCACACCGACCAGCGGACAGGGACGGGCATTGCGCTCGCAGAACGTCCGGAAGTCACCGGCCATGGCACGCGGCAGGATGGCGAGGTTGGTCTGCAGCTTGCCCGCTGCGAGACCGGCAGTGTGTCCAGTGTATCTGCCGCTGCGTATCGCGGCACGCACCCCCTGGACACCAGCGCCCTTCAGCCCCTCGAACGTTTCCGCCACCGCCATGTCCCCTGTTCCCTTCCGTTACGCAGCACAACGGTAAGGTGCAGGGCTCCATTCGATCAAATTTCAATTTTGGATCAAATTTGATCAGGAATTCTGATCATAGCGCTCCGCGATACGCCGCGCTATCTCGGCAGCCTGTCCGCCCACGGCGCTTTCCGGCGCGCCGAGGTAGGATGCGGTGAAAGCCAGCGGTTCCGGGCTCCAGCCGGGATCGAAACGCTCGATCTCGCCGCTCTTCAGCGCCTGATCGGCGAGCGCCAGGGGCAAGGCACCGACGCCCAGGCCCGATGCAACCAGCCTGAAACAGGCCGAGAGCGAGGAGGACGGGAAGAGCACCACCCCGGGGCCATAGCGTTCCAGCATGACCTCCTTCAGGACGCGGAAGGGCCGGGTATCGCGGGCAAAGGTGATGACCGGCGACGACAGGAATATCTCCTCCGCACTCATGCCTCCGATCCGGCCGGGTGCACAGAACCAGGCGATGGGATAGTCCGGCAGATGCACGTTCTCCACACGGTAGTTGGAGACCGGACCCATCAGGATCGCGAAATCGATGGCACTGGCCAGCAGCCGGTCGCGCAGGTTCTGCGAGATGTCGACGTCGATCTCCACCGACAGCCGGGGAAAGGCCGCTCGCAGCTCGGCAATGAACTCCGGCAGCCATGACTGCACGATGGTCTCCGACACGCCGATGCGGAACAGCTGGTCGATACTGTCGGGGCGCGCCACATCGCGCTGGATCAGGTCGTTCAGCTTCAGGAACTGCTCGGCATAGCCGACCAGGGCGATGCCGTCCTTGGTCAGCGCCATCCCGGCCTTGCGGTCGAACAGGGTGACACCCAGTGCCTCCTCCAGCCCCTTGAGCCTGGCGGTGACGGCCGGTTGCGTCAGATGCAGCGTCTCCGCGGCGCGGCGCACGCCGCCGGCCTGTGCGACGGCCAGAAAGGTCCGTATCTGATCGAACGTGAAGCGCATGAATGACGATCCCTGATCCAGCCTGTCGCCAGGTGCAGTTGTCAGGTGTCAGGCGGCGATTGCGCTTTCCGCCTCGACGATCCAGCCGCCACCCAGCACCCGGTCATCATCGTAGAAGACACAGGCCTGACCTGGCGAGACCCCGAACTCCGGCGCAGCGAACTGCATCGTCGCCATGCCGTTGCCGGCCGGGATCAACCGGCCTGGCACGGCGTCGGCAGTATTGCGGATGCGGGCCATGACCGCCCTGCCCTCGACCGGCAGCGGTTCGTCCCCCAGCCAGTTGAGTTCATTCACCGTCAGGCTGGCGCAGGCCAGCGCCTCCCGCGGGCCGACGACGACCTCCGCCCGTGACGGGTCCAGCCGGACAACGAAGCGCGGTTCCGTATGGCCGCCCGCCTCTCCGCCCAGCCCCAGGCCCTTCCGCTGACCGATGGTGTAGCCGATGATCCCGTCATGCTGTCCCAGTACCGCACCGGACAGGTCGACGATGTTGCCGGGCACACGGGCGTCGGGGCGCAGTTTCTCGATCACCCGGCGATAGTCGCCGTTCGGCACGAAGCAGATGTCCTGGCTGTCCGGCTTCGCGGCCACGGGCAGGTCGAACCGCTCTGCCAGCGCCCGCACTTCGGACTTCGGCAGGTCACCGAGGGGGAAGCGCAGGAATTCAAGCTGCTCAGCCGTGGTGGCGAACAGGAAATAGCTCTGGTCCCGGCTGTCATCGACCGCTGCCCGCAGTTCGGCTCCGCCCTCACCGGTCACGCGGCGGACATAGTGGCCCGTGGCGAGGGCGTCCGCGCCCAGATCCCGCGCGGTCTGCAGCAGATCGCGGAACTTGACGGTCTGGTTGCAGCGGATGCAGGGCACCGGGGTCTCGCCACGCAGATAGCTGTCGGCGAAATCGTCGATCACCGCGTCCCGGAAACGGCTCTCGTAGTCCAGCACATAGTGCGGGATGCCGATCCGTTCCGCCACGCGCTGCGCGTCGAGGATGTCCTGCCCGGCGCAGCAGGCCCCCTTGCGCTCCACGGCGGCACCATGGTCGTAGAGCTGCAGGGTGATCCCGACGGTGTCGTAACCGGCCGCCTTCACCATTGCCGCAGTCACCGAGGAGTCGACGCCCCCGGACATGGCAACCACCACACGGGTTTCCGAACGGGGCCTAGCGATGTTCAGATCCAGCTCCATGGCGCTGCATATAGGCGGTTTCGGCGGTTCGTGAAACCACCGCGGCCATTGTTCCCGGCGAAACCGTCGCGCTTGACTGACCATGCCCCCTCGGGCAAGTCAGCATGACATGCTCACAGCGCCGGAGATCAGGCCATGGCCGCCGTTATGACACCCGATGAACTGACGGACCTGCTGGCGCGGGAGTTCCCGCAATCCAGCCATCTGGGCATGGTGATCGAGCAGGCCGGGGACATGACGGCGCGCCTGCGCATGCCGGTGAATGAAACGCATCTGCGACCCGGCGGCACTGTTTCTGGCCCGACGCTGTTCTGGATGGCGGATGTTGGTCTCTACATTGCGGTCATGGCCATGGTGGGGCCGAAGACCCAGTCGGTCACCACATCGATCACCATGAATTTCCTGCGCCTGCCAACCCCGGCGGACATCATTGCGGAAGTGCGATTGCTGAAACTGGGTCGCCGTCTCGCTGTGGGTGAAGTTTCATTGTTCTCGGACGGCATGGCGGACCCGGTGGCGCATGTGACCGGTACCTATGCGCTGCCACCCGAGTCCTGAAGCACAGAGATGACCCGCCCCCTCGCCCTGACGGGCCTCGGCCTCTCGGCCTTCCTGATCCCCTGGCTGGCGTTCGTGGCCGACCGCGGCATCGCCTGGCTCGCCGGTGGTGCGGCTGTCCTGTCCCTGCCATGGCTGCTCAAGCATCGTGGTGCGGTGGCCAATGCCTTCTCCCACAGGGCCGTCTGGCTGGGGCTTGGCGGACTGGTGGCCATCATGGTGCTCGGCCTGCTGAGCCCGCTCTGGTCGGCACTGCCTGAACAGTCGGACCGGATGCAGGAACTTGCGATCCGAAGCGCCATGGCCGTCGTGCCCGGCATCCCCCTTGTTCTGCTGGCCGCGGCACTGCCCGGTGCGCGCAGGCTGATCGTCAGGGCACTCGTCGCGGGCATCGCCGTCGGTGTCGCCATTGCCCTGTTCGACCTGCTCAGCGATCACCTGCTGCTGCGGATCAGGACCGTCTTCTCGCGCAATCTCGAAACACCGGACGGGCTGCTCGCAACGGCCTGGGCACTGACACCGGACCTGTTCATGGCGCGGTTCAACGATTTCTGGGTCGTGATGACCCTGTCGGTTGCCACGCTGGTCGCGATCACGCGCCCCGGCTGGAAGTTCCCCCTCGCCCTGTTGCTGGTCCTGATCCTGTCCTTCATGACCATCAGCGAGACCTCTCAGCTGATCGGTGTGATCGGCATACTTGTCTATGTGTTCTGCCATCTGACGCGGCAGGCCGGTGTGCTGGTGATGTTCTGCGTGACGGCAGGTTTCATGCTGCTGTCGCCGCTGGCCTTCCCGGCGATCAACGCGGCGCTGCTGGCCAGCCTGGATGGATCCAGTCTGCTTGAGTACAAGTTGCTTGAACGGTTCGAGATCTGGACTGCGGTGGTCGATACGGTGCGCAATCACCCGATTCTGGGTCACGGCCTGGAGTTCGAGCGGCTGAACGCGACCTACTCGGGGCCGGGTGACTACTACAAGATGGATCATCTCTGGCATCCGCACTCGATCTTCGCGCAGATCTGGCAGGATATCGGGCTTCTTGGCGCACTGGCCGCGGTGATGATGATCGCCGCGCTGCACCTGGCGGCCCTGCATCTGCCCAACCGACAGCGCGCGACCGTGACCGCACTGATCGCCATGGGTCTTGGTGCCTTTGGCGCCGCACACTCGATCTGGCTGGGATGGTGGATCTGCATGTTCATTCTGATCGCGACGCTGGTCATTGCCGGTACACGCCATGGCCATCAGGAGGCACGAGCCTGATGATCACGGATATCGGAAAGCTGCTGGTGCGGCCGGAAACACCGGTACGGGAGGCCCTGCAGAGACTGGACGCAGGTGGGCTCGGGTGCCTGCTGATGGCCGATGCGGCAGATCACCTGATCCGGGTCATCACTGACGGAGACATCCGGCGGGCAATCATGGTCAGCGATGACCTGAACCAGACACTCTCGGGACTGGCGCCCGTGACACCCAAGACCGTGCCGGAGGGCACTTCCAGCGCGTCGGCGCGCCAGTTCATGAACTCGGGCGGCCTGATCCACCTGCCGGTCGTTGACGACCAGGGTCGCCCTGTCGGCCTGTTCCATCTTTCGCACATGCAGGCACCGATCCTGCTCTCCGCCCCGCACATGGGGGCGGAGGAACGCGAGCTGGTGGTGGAGGCCTTCGACACCAACTGGATCGCACCTGTCGGCCCGCATGTGGACTCCTTCGAGCGTGAACTGGCCGAACTGGTCGGGGTCGGCGGCGCGGTGGCGCTGAGTTCAGGAACCGCAGCGATCCATCTGGCGCTGCGGCTGCTCGACGTCGGACCGGGAGACACGGTGTTCTGTTCCAGCCTGACCTTCGTCGCGAGCTGCAACCCGATCCTGTATCAGGGTGCAAGACCGGTCTTCATCGACAGCGAGCCGGAAAGCTGGAACATGAGCCCCGACGCGCTGGAGCGGGCCTTGCAGGATGCCGAACGGCAGGGCCGACCGCCGAAGGCCGTCATCTGCGTCAACATCTACGGACAAAGCGCCGATTATGACGCGATTGGCCGGATCTGCGCGGCACACGACGTGGCCCTGATCGAGGATGCGGCCGAGAGCCTCGGCGCGACCTGTCGGGGCAAGCCCAGCGGCACCTTCGCCCGCTTTGGCATCTATTCCTTCAACGGCAACAAGATCATCACGACCTCAGGCGGTGGCGCGCTGGTCAGCAACGATCTGGAGGCCCTGGACCGCGCACGCTGGCTCGCGACCCAGGGACGCGACCCGGCAGCGCATTATCAGCACAGCGAGATGGCCTACAACTACCGCCTCTCCAACGTGCTGGCGGGCATCGGGCGCGGGCAGCTCCGATTGCTGCCGGAGCGGGTGGAGCAGCGCCGCGCCATCTTCGAACGCTATCGCAACGGACTGCATGACGTACCCGGCGTCGACTGGATGCCGGAACCGAACTGGAGCCGCAGCAACCGCTGGCTGTCCGTCTGTACCTTCGAACCCGACTCCATCGGCATGCATCCCTACACCATCATGCGACGGCTGCAGCAGCACGAGATCGAGACCCGACCGGTGTGGAAACCGATGCACATGCAGCCGCTGTTTCAGGACGCGCCCTATTATGCCCACGACGAACACCAGTCGGTCAGTGACCGGCTGTTCCTGACCGGACTCTGTCTGCCGTCCGGGACCGGCATGTCGGAGGCGGATCAGGACCGGGTCATTGCCACCCTGCGCCAGGTGCTCGAAGCATGATGCATCTGATGCTGATCCCGGAATCGCCCGAGATGGCGAAGGCGGCACTTTCCGCAGGTGTCGACCGGCTGTTCCTGGATCTGGAGCGCGCGGGCAAGCAGGCACGCCAGGGCACCGGCACCTGGATCAGCACGCAGTCGACGGACGACATCGCGCGCTACCGTGATGCCTTTCCGGGTGCCCATATCCTTGTCCGGACCGACCCCTGGCCGGATCTGGCCCCGGAGCAGCTTGAGACGGTTCTGGCGGCCGGCGTACAGCAGGTCATGCTGCCGATGATCCGCAGCGCCTCGGATGCCGCCGCCATGTGTCGGGCGATAGCCGGGCGCCTGCCCCTGGTGCCGCTGATCGAGACCGTGGCCTCGGCGGAGGCGCTGAAACAGATCGCGGCACTCGATGGCGTCGAGGCCATCTATATCGGCCTGAACGACCTGCACCTCGACAGGGGCGACAGCTTCATGTTTCAGCCGCTTGCCGATGGCACGGTCGAACGGCTGGCCATGGTGACGAAAGCGGTCGGGAAACCTTTCGGCTTCGGTGGCATGGCACGGCTTGGCCATGGTGATCTGGATGCCGAGATGATCCTGGCGGAGCATATCCGGCTCGGTTCCACATCCGTCATGCTGTCACGCAAGTTCAAGGAACGTGCGACGGGGCCATTCGACTGGCAGGGCGAGATCGGACGTATCAGACGAGCTGTCGAACGCCTGGCCCGGCGCAGCGCGGACGAGGCCGAGAATGACCGGCTGCGTCTAGTGGCGGCGGTGGAGCGGATCGTTCGTCGCAAGGCGACGGACAGGGGGCAGGCCTGATGTGCGGTATCTACGGCTATTTCGACCGATCCGGCGCTGCGCTGCCTGACGCCGACCTGCTTCAGATGGACCGCCTGCTGACCCATCGGGGACCTGATGACAGCGGTCATGTCCGTTTCAGCCATGGCGCAATCGGCAACCGGCGTCTGTCGATCATCGACATCGAGGGCGGCCATCAGCCGATGACGGCAGCGGAGGGCAAGGTCTCCGTCGTGCAGAACGGAGAGATCTTCAACTTCGTCGAGCTGGCGGAGATGCTGCGACGGGATGGCATCGCCCTGCGGACCCATTCCGATACCGAAGTCCTGCTGGCACTCTACCTGCGGGACGGCGTCGACTTCGTGCGGCATCTGAACGGCATGTTCGCCATCGCGGTCCACGACGGGCGCGGGGATCGCCCTGTGCTGCACCTCTATCGCGACCGCATGGGGGTGAAGCCGCTCTACGTGCACGACAACGGCACGCGCCTCACCTTCGCCTCCGAGATCAAGCCGATCTTCGCGACCGGTGTCCGGCCTGTCGCGAGCCGGGAGGCACTGCATCACTTTCTGGTCCTGAATTATGTTCCCCCGCCCCTGACTGCGTTCGAAGGCATTCGGCACATCCCGCCGGGCGGGCGCCTGTCGATCAGTCCGACGGGCACGGTGGAGGACCGCTGGTGGCGGCTGTCGGACATCGAACCGAAACCGATGAAGCTGGCCGATGCCTCTGCCGAACTGCTGGCCCTGCTGGATGATTCGGTCAGGATCAGGCTGCGGGCGGACGTGCCCTTTGGTGCCTTCCTGTCGGGCGGCATCGATTCCAGCACGGTCACGGGGCTGATGGCGATGCACATGTCCCGCCCGGTCGATACCTTCTCCATCGGGTTCGAGGATCAGCGCTTTGACGAGACGCGGCATGCGCACGCTGTCTCCCGTCGCTTCGGCACCAATCACCGCCACGAGATCGTCTCCCCGCGCATGCTGGGGCGCTGGCCGGATGTGCTGCACCATCTGGAGCAACCGCACGGCGACGTCTCCTTCATGCCGACCTTGCGGGTGGCCGAACTGGCGGCCGCAGAGACCAAGATGGTCCTGACCGGTGACGGCAGTGACGAACTGTTCGCGGGCTACGACAAGTATCTGAACTTCTTCGGTCCCGATGCCACATTCGGCGACGACGCCAGCTTTGCACGGACCTATACCGACAGCGCACTGACACTTTTCCCGGAAGCCACGCTGGATGCGGATCTGTATGCCCGCGGCGCGGCGAAGGCCGTTGCCGGTCTGTCGACGCACGATCTGATTGCCGGTCATCTGGCGGATGTCCCGCAATTCGATCACCTGACGCGCGCGCTCTATCTCGATGCCCTGCTGCTGCTGCCCGGCAACAATCTGGTCAAGCCGGACCGGATGGGCATGGCCGTTTCACTGGAGGCGCGGACGCCGTTCCTGGACTATCGGATCGTTGAACTCGCCTTCCGCATGCAGGCAGAGCTGAAACTGAGCCAGGGCCGCACCAAGCACATCCTGAAACACACGGTGCGTCCGCTGCTTGGCAGCGCATTGACCGACCGATCGAAACAGATGTTCACCGTGCCGGTAGGCGAGTGGCTGAAACAGGATCTGGCGGGTCATGCCCGCGAAATGCTGTTGTCGGACCAGTTCAACGATCGCGGACTGTTCCAGCCCGATACAGTCCGCCTACTGCTGGAAAGCCATATCCAGGGTAGCCGCAACAATACCCGTGAAGTCCGCGCGCTCATGGCCCTGGAACACTGGCACCGCCTGTTCATTGACGCGGACGTCTGACAGTCGCGCAGGATCACCCGAGAAGCCTGTCCATCAGCCAGCCGAACGGGCAGGCCAGGCGCAGCGCGTGGCTAGAGCACATCGGGGACACTCCCGGCGGTCAGCCTTCCGGTGATCGTGTTTCCGTGCCAGGTGCCTGCCCCGACCGTCGGGCGTTCCGGCTTCATGAAAAGCGTCGGCACCAGTGCCGCACCGGCAAAATGATCCGCCAGCCGCTCCAGATTGTCCGTCGCGATACGTCGACCGGTTCCGTCGACCAGCAAGGAGAGGACGCTTGCGGAAAGGGCGCGCATTCCTGAGCCCACGGCGCCAAAGGCGCGAAGCAGGATGACTTCATCCGTACTGATCGCCGTGGACCGTCGCAGCTGGATGTCGATATTGCGTCGGGCACATGTAGCAATCGACATCATGAAGCCATCAAAGGCGGTCAGGGCTTCCGGAATGCGATGCGCCAGCAGGCCGGCCTCGATCTCGTGATCGACCTCGATGCTCTGGTTCAGGCCCTGTACCCAGGTCCTGATCATCCAGAGAAACAGGCGATCCGCCTCCCCGAGGTCCGGAATGGCCAGGCGCGTGTGTGGTGGCTGTATGGCCACGATGGTACCCATGGCGGTCCCCTGTCAGTGCGGTCAATATGCAAATAATAATCGTTCGCAATACAGACTGCAACAGGTTCCCGTCGCCGGCCGTCAGCCCGCCACTTCCTGGAACGTGATGGTAATGCTCGTCCCCTGACCCGGCGCACTCACGATGTTCATCCGGGCGTCGTGAAGCCGTACCAGAACAGAGACGATGGACAGGCCCAGGCCCCACCCCGGGCGGGACCGCGTGTCGCTCGATTCGATCTGTTCGAACGGCCGCAGGATCCGCTCCTGCTGCGACAGCGGGATTCCGACGCCGGTATCCTCTATCCGCACGAAGCCCAATCCGGCCGAAGTCCGACCGACGTGGATGTCGATCTGGCCACCCGGATCAGTGAACTTGATGGAGTTCGACGCCAGATTCAGCAGGATCTGCCGCATGGCACGCGTGTCCGCGCGGACGATGACCGGCTCCTCTGCCAGATGCACCTGGATCACCAGCCCAGCCTCCAGCACCTGTGGCACCAGCATGCGAACGGTCTCGTCGGACAGTTTGCCAAGGTCGATCGGTTGAAACCGAAGTTCCTGCGTACCGGCTTCGATCTTCGTGAAATACAGGACTTCGTCGATCAGTGACAGCAGATGCCTGCCACTGGCCCCGATATCCTTGACGTACTCAGTGTACCGGTCGTTGCCGAGGGGGCCGAATATCTGGTGGCTCATCATCTCGGAGAACCCGATCACGGCATTCAGTGGGGTACGAAGTTCATGGCTCATGTTGGCGAGAAACTCGGACTTCGCGCGGCTCGCGTCCTCGGCCTGCTGGCGCGCCGCGAGCAACTGGGCCTCCGCGATGTCGCGACGTCGCAACTCAAGATAATTGAGGCGCTCCGCGCGATTCACCTGCCGGGCCGTGAACAGCCCCAGCATCAGTGCCACACCGCCCCAGACAATCATGCGCAGGACTTCAGGATCGGCCCCGCCCTGCTGGACCAGCAGACTGCCGAAGAAGACGAAGTTGAAACCGAAGATTGCCGGAACCATGATCCGCAGTGACAACGGATAGAAGATCAATCCGAAGACGCTGACCAGTACCTGCTGCAGGAGGATACCCTTCTGATCCTCGCTGTAGACGATGGAATTCATCACCACCTGAACGAGAATCGCGCTGCCGAGCAGGAAGACCGCTGCAATCACCTGTCGGAACCTGACATCCTGGAACGTCACGAACAGGACCAGGGCAGCCATCAGGACCACGACAGACCTGGTCATGGTGATCATGAGCAGTTCGGTTGACCATCCCAGCTTCAGGTAGTCAACGACCTCAAGCGGCCCCACCGCGCACAGCACGGTCAACGCGATGAAGCGCAGCTTCCGCTGCCCCATCGTGCGGCGGGTCTGCAGAAATCGGCTTTCACTGTCACGGTCACGGAACTCGCAATAGAGAGGAGTCAGCGCTGCCCGATCAGACAGGTAGAATGTGCTATCTGGCGTCGAGATTGTCTTTCACCATCCGAAACGAAAGTCTGAAGACTATCGCTATTTCCTTTCCTTTCCCTTGACCGCCGGTGCAAGGCCTGTCGGATCGATCAGCATCCCATGAACCTGCATGTTGTGGCTGTGTGCAACATGATGCAGCGCGAATGCCGTCTGCATGGCATTCTGGCGCCCTGAACAGTCCTGCGCAGCATTGACCGCCTCCTTTGCCAGTTTCAGCGCGAACAGGGGCTTGGCAGCGATCCGTTCAGCCATATCCAGTGCGAAACCGTCCAGCTCCGGGCCTGGAACAACGTGGTTCACCATCCCCAGCGCCCGCGCATCCTCAGCCGAAAGCCAGTCCGCAGTGAACAGCATCTCCTTCGCCTTGCGTGCGCCTACCTCCCAGGGATGACCGAAGTACTCGACCCCGCCGACGCCCATGCCGACCGTATTGTCCAGAAACATGGAGCCTTCAGCGGCGATGATGATGTCGCAGGGCCAGATCAGCATCAATCCCCCGGCAATGACCTTTCCCTGCACGACGGCAATTGTCGGCTTGGGGATATTGCGCCAGCGCTCCGAGAAACCGATGTAGATCTCCCTCTCCCGCGCCATCTGCGCCTCTGCGCCGGCACAGTGCCAGCCGCACCAGGTACCGACCGTCGTATGGTCGTCCATGTTGTCGTAGCTGTTCGCTTCCCGCAGGTCATGGCCGGAGGAGAAATGCGGGCCGTTTCCGGCAAGCATGATCACCTTCACCTCATCATCGCGTGCCGCCTTGTCGAACGCCGCGTTCAGGTCGTAGAGCAACTGCGTGTTCTGGGCATTCCTGGCATCAGGTCTGTTGAGGACAATACGCGCCACATGCTCAGTGGGGCGTTCGTACAGGACGGTTTCGAATTCGGACATGATCGTGGCCCCTCCCCGGGCATTTCTTGCGTTTCACCGAGATAGTATGCCCGCGGAATTGGAGGAGCCATCCCGAACTCGCCTCCGCCGGAATTCCTCAAGTGTCATGCCTGTCATGCGCTTCACCGCACGGCGCAGCGATGCCGCGTCGGAGTAGCCGACGCTGACGGCAATCTCGTCGTTCGAACGTGCCGAGGTACAGGCCAGGCGCACCGCCCGGCTGACACGAATGGATTGCAGGAAATGGTTCGGCGTCATCCCCGCTACCCGTCCCATCCGACGGGCAAATGTGCGCATTCCCAATCCAGAGGCAGCGGCGATCTCGGCTGCACCGAGGGGCCGGCTCATGTTCTGTCGCACAAACAGTTCAGCCTTTCGCAACGCCGGGTCGGCCGCCACCAGCGTCGCGGTCGAGGTATAGGGCATCTGGCTGCTTCGCGCGTCGACGACCAGGTATCGGCGACAGGCATCCGCGATACCTGCTCCCGCCAGACTCTCGACCAGGTGCATCATCAGGTCGACATGCGCCAGTGCGGCGCCTGCAGTAACGATCCTGCCGTCCTGGATCACGAGATCACCTGCCCGAAGCCGGGACTTCGGGAACCGGGCCTGAAGCAGCGGGGCAAGCCACCAGGTTGTCGTTACCTGCCGGCCATCGATCAGCCCGGCCTGCCCGAAAGCGAATACGCCCGTGCAGGATGTCGCGAGAATTGTCTGTGGCCCGCGCAAACAGTTCAGCGCCCGGACGATGGCCACGATCTCGGGGCCTTCAAGGGAATCCTCGACCTCCCTTGCGGTGTCCAGTCCCAATCCGGGCAGCACGACCACGTCCGCGATGTCACCGCCTGTCCTGACATGTTCCACCTTGGTCTGGACCACATCAAACGGCGATGTGATGCCCAGCCCCCTGGCCACCTTGTTTGCCGTCGCCAGCACGTCGCGCGAGAGGGCGAGACTTGTTTCCATGCACATGGGCGGCTCAAGCAATGCCACCCGGATGGGTGCATCAATGGAGTTTGTCATTTTCAGCCTCTTAAATGTCATTTCTGACACTAGGACACTGTCGGTCGACACACCAGACTGCGGCGCATCAGAAACGGAGGCCGACATGACCCTTGAAGGTGGATGCTATTGCGGCGCGCTGCGCTATCAGGCGGTGGGGGAGCCGGTGCTGCGTGCACAGTGTCACTGCCGCGAGTGCCAGTACTTCTCGGGGGGTGGGCCCAACTACTTCATGCTGATGCCCATTGAAGGTTTCCGCTACGTTCTCGGCGCACCGCAGACGTTTCAGCGCGATGACATCCATGCCGCCGTCACGCGGGATTTCTGTGGCACCTGTGGCACCCACATCACCACACGACGCCCTGACATGCGCAGCCTGCTGGTCCTGAAGGCAGGCACGCTGGACGATCCGTCCCTCTATGATCAGCCGCGGCTGGCGATCTTCTGCATTGACCGCCAGCCGTTTCACCAGCTTCCTGACGCCTTGCCGCTGTTCGAGCGCATGCCACCGCCGCGACAATAGACGAATGACCGACCGTCCAATGGCGGTCGTCTTTCAGCCCTGACCGAGGCTCCGCGTCAGGACATAGATGAAACTGGGGCCCGGAATCAGCAGGACGAGCATTGACGCTATGACAAAGGTGATGAGGGTTGGGCTCTCCGGCACCCTCAGTACCCCTCCTGAACAAGGATGATCACGGTCCCGCCGGTTGCCGCGGGCGGGACAAAGACCGATCCGTCTGCCTGATCAGAGAATGCAACGCCATTCGCGGTCAGCACATCCCGCGTCGCGGCACTATCGGAAACGGCGAGCCGCATGGCCAGCATCCGGTCGATGGCAGGAACATCATTTGCCGACAGGCCCGGCAGCATGGCCTGTACCGCGTCATGCCGTGCGATCTCGACGCAATGTGGTCCGACCTGCATCGTGATCCCGGTTGCCGTTTCGTGGATCGCATCAGCGCCCAGCAGCCGCGCCCACGCTGCACCAAGCGCGGCCGGATCAGCCGCAACCGCGACCAGCCCCAGGATGCGGGTGACACCGTTCGCATGGATCAGCCATTCGGGTCGCCGCGTGATTTCCGGGGTGTCGTGGTAGCAGATGAAACCGTTCAGCAGGCGCGTTTCGCCGCCGTCGAACCGGATCAGGCGAAACCGGGGTTCAACCTCGCCCTCCGGCAGTTCGAGCGGGCGGCGCAGGTCGATCGGACCATTCACGTTGAATCCGGCAGCACTCAGGGTCGTGAAGGCGACATCCACATCCTCGACGGCGAAGGCACAGCGGTCCAGCCCCTCCCCCTGTGCCGCCATGCGATCCCGCAGCCCCCGGTCCGGCAGGTCGGGGTCGATGATGCCCATCAGTTCGATGTAGTCATCGGCGAACATGATGCAGTAGTTGCCGGTCGCCATGTCGCGGTGCCGCCCCCGTGGGGTCAGGGTGAAGCCGAGCCTGCGAAAGGCGTCGGCGCAGCCTTCCAGGTCATCGACGGCATGGACCAGGTGGTCGATGCCGCGCAGCACGCCTGAAACGTTCTTCTGCGCACTCATGGACCTATTCGCCCTCGAAGGCACAAAGGGCCATGACACTCAGGCCCATGTCCTGCAGGCGTTTCATGCCGCCAAGGTCGGGCAGATCAACGATGAAGCAGCAGCCGACCACTGTCCCCCCTGCCCGGCGGATCAGCTTCACCGCAGCCTCCGCCGTGCCACCTGTGGCCAGCAGGTCATCGACGACCAGCACGTTCTGCCCTTCACTGATCGCATCATCGTGGATCTCGACCCGGTCGGTGCCGTACTCCAGGTCATAGTCCTCCCCGATCGTCCTGCCGGGCAGCTTGTTCTGCTTCCGGATCGGAATGAAGCCGACCGAAAGCTGGTGCGCGACAGCCCCGCCGATGACGAAGCCGCGGGCTTCGATACCCGCCACCTTGTCGATCCGGACCCCGGCATAGGGCTGGACCAGCAGGTCGATGGCAGTGCGGAAACCACGGGCATCGTTCCAGAGCGTCGTCACGTCGCGGAACATGATCCCGGGCTTCGGATAGTCGGGAATGGTGCGGATACGGTCGCGGATCTCGTTGGTCATGCGCTGTTGCCCCCCGGTCAGGAAAGAACGCGGCCGGCAACCGCATCAAGCCGGCTCACCATGGCATCGTCGCGGGCATCCGGCGGTGTGATCAGGGCGACTTCCAGCGCCCGGTCGCAGCCCGCAGTGCAGGCGGGACGGTGACCGGCAAGCTTCGGCGCGACGGCGGAAATCAGGTTCTGCGCCTTGTCCGCATTCCCGTGCAGGATCGTCAGCACCGCCTCCACATCCACATGGGCGTCACCTTCCCGCCAGCAGTCGTAGTCCGTCACCATGGCGACGGTCGCGTAGCAGAGCTCGGCCTCGCGCGCCAGTTTCGCCTCCGGCATGTTCGTCATGCCGATGACCGAACAACCCCAGTCCCGATAGAGGAAACTCTCGGCGCGGGTGGAGAACTGCGGCCCCTCCATCGCCAGATAGGTCCCGCCCCGCGCATGCTCGATGCCGCACTCGGTCGCCGCCTGTTCGAGCGCGTCGCCAAGGCGGGAGCAGACCGGGTCGGCCATGGAGACATGCGCCACGAGACCGCTGCCGAAGAACGACTTCTCCCGCGCGAAGGTCCGGTCGATGAACTGGTCAACGATGACGAAACTGCCTGGTGCCAGTTCCTCCCGGAAGGAGCCGCAGGCGGAGACGGAGATCACATCGGTGCAGCCCGCGCGTTTCAGCGCGTCGATGTTGGCGCGATAGTTGATTTCGGTCGGACTGATCCGGTGGCCGCGTCCGTGACGCGGCAGAAAGACCATCTGGACGCCGTGCAGGCGACCGAACAGCAGTTCATCCGACGGTGTGCCGAACGGGCTTTCCACACGTCGCCACTCGGTATCCTCCAGGCCGTCCATGCCGTAGACACCGCTGCCTCCAAGGACGCCAATGACAGTCTCACTCTCGGTCATGCATTCACTCCCAGTTCTTGTCTTTGTGTCTGCTGTTGCGGATGGCCATCATTGCCGCGGCGGTAACGGAGCCGGGATCGAATCTGTATCCGTCATCAGCTTCCGGCGCACCCGCTTTGGTACGCCAACAAGCTGCTCGAACGCCAGTGACAGGATGCCGACCGCGATGGTGTAGAGCAGGATGCGGGGCAGGATCGCGAGCACCAGGTCGAGGAACTGCACATCGGTGTTGCTGGCGCCGGACAGCACGGTCTGTGGTGAATCGAACAGGAACGCCAGAATGAAGGCCGGAAGACTGGCCAGCAGATAGGCCAGGACAAGCCGCACACCCTGTCCCCGTGTCGCGGCTGCGGATTGCGAGAAGCTGAACGGCATCCCGATCGCGGCCGCGGGCAGCACCAGAAAGAAGCGCGCGACCAGAAAACCCACGATCAGCGCCACCGCGATCCAGTGAACGCCCGCCTGACCGTAACGTGCGATGACGTCACCGACATCCAGCCCTTCCCGCGCGGCCCAGAGCAACGGGCCACCGAGCAAGGGGCCGTAGATCTGCTCCACCACCAGGCCGATCACGTAGCCGAGGCCATAGAGAAGTGCCGCGCCCTTGAGATAGGCCCATTCCGCGCCGCCGACCCTGTAGTTGACGCGTGCCTCCGGATTGTCGGACCCGAGCAGGATCATCCGGTGCCAGGCGGTGATGACGGGAACCACAACGACCAGGGCCACCAGCGTATAGCCCAGGGTGGCAATATCGACACCGATGACCGGAACCAGCTCGACCGCACCGAATGCGGCAAGCGCGGTCGCGGCAAAGGGACGCCACATCAGCGCCAGGAAGACATCGAGGTTGATCAGGAACAGCCGCCAGGACCGGAGGATCAGGTCCCAGGGGGAGATCAGCGTGACCTCGGAATCCGCGTCTGCAACTGACGAGAACAGCGCGTCCTGGTCCCGGTCCGCATGCAGCGCCTGGTGCATCTCGTGTTTCACAGCCGGCGCGTCAGACAACAGGACCTCCTGCGGTGTCCCGGCGTCGTCCGCCGCGACACCGGGCGTCGATTCGTCGTTCCTGGACCCTTGAGGCGTCATGCGATGACCATGCCACGTGATGCCGTTTCCAGATACAGAAAAGGGGTGACGGTCGGACCGTCACCCCTTTGCCGTTCGTTGATGGCCTCCGGCACAGCGTGCCAGATGCGATCAGTGCAGGCGCGCCCAGATCCGGCGCTTCGCCGCATAGAGCAGGCCGCTCATGATCAGCAGGAAGATGATCACCTTGAAGCCCATGGCCTTGCGCTCTTCCATCTTGGGCTCGGCGGCCCAGGTCATGAACGCGGAGACATCCTTTGCCATCTGATCGACAGTGGCAGGCGTACCGTCCACATACTCGATCAGATCGTCGGCCAGAGGCGCAGGCATCGCCAGGCACCCGCCCGCGAAGTACGGGTTGTTGTAGGTGCCGTTCGGGCACTCGTGCCCGTGGCTGTCCTCGCCGTAGCCGCTCAGCAGCGAATAGAGATAGTCCTCACCACCGACACGGGCCTTGGCCAGCAGCGACAGGTCTGGCGGATAGGCACCGCCATTGGACGCCTTGGCCGCGTTCTGGTTGGGGAACGGTGAAGGGACCTTGTCGGAAAGCCGACCCGGGCGCGTGAACATGTCACCGGCCGCGTCGGGACCATCCTCGATCTCCTTCTCCGCCGCGATGGCCTTTGCCTGCTCCTCGCTGAAGCCGATCTCCATCAGGTTGCGATAGGCGATGTACTTCAGGCCGTGGCAGGCCGCACAGACCTCCGTATAGACCTGGAAGCCACGCTGGACCTGGGCACGGTCATAGGTGCCGAAGGGGCCGGAGTGGTGCCAGTCGACCGACTTCAGTTCCTTGGCGTCACCGGCGGCAAGCGCGCCGCCGGTCATCAGGCCGATGCCGAGCACGGCACCTGCGAGAACCTTGATGCTGCGATTGATCATCATGCGTTCTCCCCGGCTGAAGTGCTTGCCTTGCCTGCCAGCACGGCCTCCGAGATGGAGGTCGGCAATGGTTTGGGTCGTTCGAACCAGCCAAGTACCGGCATCAGGAAGATGAAGTGGAAGAAGTAGTAGAACGTGGCGATCTGGGAAACGACCAGCATCGGACCCTCTGCCGGCTGGCTGCCGGCATAACCCAGCACGATGCAATCCAGCGCGAAGATCCAGAAGAACCACTTGTACTGCGGGCGGAACGCTGCCGACCGGACCCGGCTGCGATCCAGCCAGGGCAGGATGAACAGCACGCCGATGGCCGCGAACATGGCCAGCACACCCAGCAGCTTGTCCGGCACCGACCGCAGGATCGCGTAGAACGGCAGGAAGTACCATTCGGGCACGATGTGCGCGGGCGTCACCAGCGGATCCGCCGGGATGTAGTTGTCCGGATGCCCCAGATAGTTCGGGAACCAGAAGACGAAGACCGCGAACAGCACGCCGAAGGCTGCGAAGCCGAAGAAGTCCTTCACCGTGAAGTAGGGGTGGAAGGAGATATAGTCGGCCGGGCCCTTGATCTCGATACCCAGCGGGTTGGTCGACCCCTTCTGGTGCAGGGCGACCAGGTGCAGGAACACCAGGCCGAAGATCACGAACGGCAGCAGGTAATGCAGGCTGAAGAACCGGTTCAGGGTCGGATTGTCGACCGCGAAGCCACCCCAGAGCCAGGTCACGATGGGATCACCCACCACCGGCAGGGCGCTGAACAGGTTGGTGATGACCGTGGCACCCCAGAAGCTCATCTGACCCCAGGGCAGCACGTAGCCCATGAAGCCCGTGGCCATCATGACCAGCAGGATGACCACACCGATCATCCAGATCATTTCCCGCGGGGCCTTGTACGATCCGTAGTAGAGACCGCGGAACATGTGCAGGTAGACGGCGATGAAGAACATCGAGGCGCCGTTGGCATGCATGTAGCGCAGCAGCCAGCCGTAGTTGACGTCACGCATGATGTGCTCGACCGAGTCGAACGCCATCGACGTGTGCGCCGTGTAGTGCATGGCCAGCACGATGCCGGTGACGATCTGCAGGGTCAGCATGACGCCCAGGATCGACCCGAACTGATAGGCAAAATTCAGGTTACGCGGATATGGATGCTGCACGAAGGTGTGATGCATCACGGAGACCAGCGGCAGACGGTCGTCGAACCACTTGATCAGCTTGTTGTCGGTCTGAAATGACATGTCTGTTCCCTCAACCGATCTTGATCTGGGTGTCGGTCAGGAATTCGTACTCCGGCACCTCCAGGTTGGCGGGCGCCGGACCCTTGCGGATACGTCCGGACGTGTCGTAGTGCGAACCATGGCACGGGCAGAACCAGCCATCGTATTCACCGGCGTAGCCCAGCGGCACACAACCGAGGTGGGTGCAGATACCCAGCACAACCAGCCATTCGGCCTTGCCGGCCTTGTGGCGTTCCTCGTCGGTCTGCGGATCCGGCAGATCGTCCACGTCCACTGCCAGGGCGGCATCGATCTCGGCCTCGGTGCGGCGACGCACGAAGACCGGCTTGCCGCGCCAGCTGATCGTCACGCTCTGGCCAGGCTCGATCCCCGAGATATCGACCTCGGTCGATGACAGGGCCAGCACATCCGCGGACGGATTCATCTGGTCAACGAACGGCCAGACCAGTCCGACGGCACCGACGCCGACAAACGCGCCAGCCGTGATCACCAGGAAGTCACGGCGTTCTCCGCCGTCTCCCCCATGGGAAGCTGCACTCATGGGCTCAAACCCTCTTGTTCATTCAACTGCACACCGGACTCGCACACAGCGATCCCCACCCGATGCCGGAAGTACCGTAACAATCAGGAATGGCGGGCCAAGTCCAGAAGACGGACTCTGTTGCGACAGTGAGCCGCATCGCTGTCGGAGCCCCCGAAACGCAGGGATAAGCCCCTGACCGCAGAAGGATAAACCCATGCGACTGGCCATGTTTCAGCCCGACATTCCGCAGAATCTCGGTGCCGCCATCCGGCTTTGCGTCTGTCTGGGCATCGGCCTCGATGTGATTCGCCCCGCCGCCTTCCCGCTGGATGACCGCGATCTGCGCCGCACGGCAATGGATTACGCCGATGCAGCCGACATCACGCTGCATGCAGGCTGGCAGGCTTTTCGGGCGGCGCGGGCTGACAGCAGACTGATTCTGATGACCACCCGGGCGGCGTCCGACCTGCACGATTTCACGTTTCAGCCCGATGACGTGCTGCTGATGGGGCGGGAAAGCGCCGGTGTCCCCGATGCGGTGCACGACAGTGCCGACGCCCGGATCCGCATCCCGATGGCGACGGGCGCGCGGTCCCTCAATGTGGTGACGGCGGCGGCCATGGCACTGGGTGAGGCCATTCGGCAGATTCGCTGACCGGATCACATCTGACGATTGACCTCGATCAAGGTGCTGGGGTTCATAGCGCGCCAGAAGACGGCTTCGGCAGGTGCCACCTACAGAACGCACAAGGGGGACGGACGGCATGAGTGACAGCACAGAGATCGACCAGCAGCGCAAGGAAACCGCCAGCGCCTGGTTCCGGGAACTGCGGGACCAGATCTGCGCCACCTTCGAGGCCATCGAGGATGAACTGACCGGCCAGATGTCGGACCTGCCGCCGGGCCGGTTCGAGCGCACGGCCTGGGACCGTCCGGGTGGCGGCGGCGGCGTCATGTCGGTGATGCGTGGCCGGGTGTTCGAGAAGGTGGGCGTGAACATCTCCACCGTTGACGGCACCTTCTCCGACGATTTCGTCGGCCAGATCCAGGGTGCGAAGGAATCGGGCGGGCGATTCTGGGCCTCCGGGGTTTCGCTGGTGGCACACATGCGTTCCCCGCGCGTGCCGGCCGTGCACATGAACACCCGCCACATCCGCACCTCGGTCGGCTGGTTCGGCGGCGGCGCCGATCTGACGCCCATGGTGCCGAACGATGTCGACACGGACGCCTTCCATGCCGGAATGAAGGCTGCGTGTGATGCGCATGACCCGGACTACTATCCGAAGTTCAAGAAGTGGTGCGACGAGTACTTCTTCCTGAAGCACCGCAATGAACCGCGCGGTGTCGGCGGCATCTTCTACGATCACCACGACAGCGGCGACTGGGATGCCGACTTCGCCTTCACCCGCGATGTGGGAAAGGCTTTCATCGACACCTATGCCCCGATCGTTCGCGCCCACATGAACGAACCCTGGACGGCGGAGGAGCGTGAACACCAGTTGGTGCGCCGGGGACGTTACGCGGAGTTCAACCTGATCTATGATCGTGGCACGACATTCGGACTGAAGACCGGCGGCAACACCGAAGCCATCCTGATGAGCCTGCCGCCGGAGGTGAAATGGCCCTGATCTCGGGGTGATGCGACACAGGGGAGCAACAGGCGATGCGCAAGGTTCTTGGACGGGTTCTGACGGCGGCGACGATTCTGGTTCCCCTGGTGGTCGCCTCCCCCACCTTGGCCAAGGACCTCAGCATCAAGGCGTTCCAGGGTCTCTGGAAAGGCAGCGCCGTCTCGGAGAACGAGGTCAGTTCCCACTTCCGGGTGACCGCGCGTGACCTGGATGTGGAGATCCGGCCCTTTGCCGTCGGCGGCTTCTCCCTGCGCTGGTCGACCGTGCTGCGCCAGGCCGGCGACCCGAACGCCCCGAAGGAAGAGCTGAAGCAGGCGGTGGTCCAGTTCATCCCCGATCCCACCCGCCCCAATGTCTGGCGGGAGGACAAGACGGTCGATCCGATGAGCGGCGAGGCCCTGCACTGGGCCCGCATCGCCGACCAGACCCTGACCGTCTACAGCCTGGGTGTCCGGGAAGACGGCAAGGCCGACCTGCAGGTCTACGACCGCACCCTCTCCGCCCTCGGCATGAAGCTGAGGTTCACCCGCCTGGTCGACGGCGAACCGGTCCGCTCGGCGTCAGGCCAGTTGGTGAAGCACGCGAACTGACGGCCACAACAGCCTGATATATTTATCTATTCGTCGCCCATCCGCAGTGCGGCGAGGAAGGCTTCCTGCGGGATGTCGACCTTGCCGTAGGTGCGCATCCGCTTCTTGCCTTCCTTCTGCTTCTCCAGCAGCTTCTTCTTGCGGGTGACGTCGCCGCCGTAGCACTTGGCGGTCACGTCCTTGCGCATGGCGGAGATGGTCTCGCGGGCGATGACGGAGCCGCCGATGGCTGCCTGGATCGGAATCTTGAACATCTGGCGCGGGATCAGGTCCTTCAGCCGTTCCACCAGTTGCCGCCCGCGTTCGTAGGCGCGCTTGCGGTGGACCACCATGGCCAGGGCATCGACCGGTTCGGCGTTGACCATGATCGACATCTTCACCAGGTCGCCTTCGCGATATTCGATGATCTCGTAGTCGAAGCTGGCATAACCGCGGCTGACGGACTTCAGCCGGTCGTAGAAGTCGAACACGACCTCCGACAGCGGCAGTTCATATTCCACCATGGCGCGGTTGCCGACATAGGTCAGGTTGGACTGGATGCCGCGCTTTTCCTCGCACAGCTTCAGGATCGACCCGAGATATTCGTCGGGGCACATGACCGTGGCCTTGATCCACGGCTCCTCGATCCTGTCGATCTTCACCGGATCCGGCATGTCGGCCGGGTTGTGCAGTTCCTGCAGCGTGTTGTTCGTCATGTACAGCTTGTAGACCACGCTCGGTGCCGTGGTGATCAGGTCCAGGTTGAATTCCCGTTCCAGCCGTTCCTGCACGATCTCCATGTGCAGCAGTCCCAGGAAACCACAGCGGAAGCCGAACCCGAGTGCTGCGGAGCTCTCCGGCTCGAAATGGAAGCTGGAATCGTTCAGCCGCAGCTTGGCCAGGCTGTCACGCAGGTCCTGATAGTCATTGGCGTCGATCGGGAACAGGCCACAGAACACCACGGGGATGGAGGGCTTGAACCCGGCCAGCGGCTCGGCGGCGGGCTTGCCTTCATCCGTCACCGTGTCACCGACATCGGTCTCCGCCACCGTCTTGATGGAAGCGGTGAAGAAGCCGATCTCCCCCGGCCCCAGTTCCGGCACGGTCGCCATCTTCGGCGTGAAGATGCCCACCCGGTCGATCTGGTGCGTGGCACCGCTCGACATCAGGCGGATCTTCGATCCCTTCTTCATGGCGCCGTCGATGATGCGGACCAGCACGACCACGCCCAGATAGGCGTCGTACCAGCTGTCCACCAGCAGCGCCTTCAGCGGCGCATCACGGTCGCCCTTCGGTGCGGGCAGCCGGGTCACCAGCGCCTCCAGCACGTCCGGGACCCCGAGGCCGGTCTTGGCGGAGATCATGACTGCGTCGGAGGCGTCGATGCCGATCACATCCTCGATCTGCTCCTTCACCCGGTCAGGATCGGCAGCAGGCAGGTCGACCTTGTTCAGCACCGGTACGATGTCGAGATCGTTTTCGATGGCCAGATAGACGTTGGCCAGCGTCTGCGCCTCGACCCCCTGGCTGGCGTCCACCACCAGCAGCGCGCCCTCGCAGGCTGCCAGGCTTCGGCTGACTTCATAGGAGAAGTCGACGTGGCCGGGGGTGTCGATCAGGTTCAGGATGTAGGTCTCGCCGTCCTGCGCCTTGTAGGCCAGGCGAACGGTCTGGGCCTTGATCGTGATGCCGCGTTCCCGCTCCAGATCCATGGAGTCGAGCACCTGCGCCTGCATCTCGCGATTTTCCAGGCCACCAGTCGCCTCGATCAACCGGTCGGCAAGTGTGGACTTGCCGTGGTCGATGTGAGCGACGATCGAGAAATTTCGGATGTTCTTGAGGTCCATGGCGGCGGAGTATTAGGTCTGCCTGCCCATGCTTGCAAGCACGCTGTGAGGCTGAGGCGTGCAGGCTCACCGGCTCAGTCGGAAATGGCCACGTCCAACTGCTCCAGCAGGCGGCGCGCATCCTCCGCCACCGCCGCCGTTTCGTCCTGCGCTATGACGCTCAGCAGGTCCTCCCGCGCGCCACGAATGTCCCCGGCACCTGCGCGGGATCGGGCACGTTCCACCAGAGCTTGCGGCTGGTCGGGCTGCAGCGCCAGCGCGTTGACGATGTCGCTCTCCGCCGCCGCAACCTGCCCCGTCTGGCGGTTGATCATGGCGCGCAGGGCATAGGCTTCCGCCGAAAGGTCGTCGATGGAGAGCACAATGTCCGTTTCCTGCTGGGCTTCATCGAAGCGTTTCAGACCGGCCAGCACATGGGCGCGGTCCAGATGCAGCGCCGCGCTGTTGCCCTGCCATTCCAGTGCCCGGTCCAGCGCCGTCAGCGCCCGCGCATCCTCCCGCGCCAGCACCCACAGCGCCGCTGCCTGGGACATGATGGTGGCCGCCATATCCGGCCGCGCACCGCCGAAGACCTCCGCCAGGTCCTGCATCCGTGTGGCGGCAAGGCGGCTATTGCCGTTCGCCGCCAGCGCCAGTGCCACGCAATGTTCCGCCGCCCTGCCCCCGCCGAGGTCGCGCCATTGCAGGGCCGCCGTCATGCCGGTCTCCGGATCGCGGTCCACGGCCTCCGTACATGCCTGATAGCTCTTCACGGTCGGGATCAGCGCCTGGGCGGCCGCCGTGCCCGCCGACATGGCCCAGCCTGCCAGCAGCAGCGCCAGTGCTTGACGCATGGGGGCGTGCCGGTTCAAGTGCCGCCTCCTGCCAGTATGGACTGACCTGTCATGATCGCCTCGCAACGTCATCTGTTCGAAATTCCGGACGATATCGCCTACCTCAACTGTGCCTACATGTCGCCCCTGATGAAGCCCGTCGTGGCGGCAAGCAGCACCGGTTTGCAGCGCAAGGCACGTCCCTGGACCGTGACACCGCAGGATTTCTTCACCGAGAGCGAGCAGGCACGGGGTCTGTTCGGGCGGCTGATCGGCGCGTCTGCCGACGATGTCGCCATCGTCCCCGCCGCCAGCTACGGCATTGCCACAGCCGCCGCGAACCTGCCGGTGGCTGCGGGACAGGAGATTCTGGTGCTGCGGGACCAGTTTCCCTCCAACGTCTACAGCTGGCGTGATCTGGCCGCGGATTCGGGGGCGGAGCTTCGCACGCTGCAGCGCGAACAGGACGGTGACTGGACCCGTGTCATCCTGGACGCCATCAGCTACCGTACCGCCATTGCTGCCCTGCCCCACAACCACTGGACCGACGGCAGCCTGATCGATCTGGTGGCGGTGGGTCAGAAGCTCCGGTCCGTCGGAGCCGCGCTTGTGCTCGACCTGACGCAGTCGCTCGGCGCCATGCCGTTCTCGGTCGCGGACGTGCAGCCCGATTTCATGGTCAGCGCCTGCTACAAGTGGCTGCTTGGTCCCTATTCGGTCGGCTTCATGTATGTCGCGCCGAAATGGCAGCAGGGCCGTGCGCTGGAACAGGGCTGGATCACCCGTGCCGGGTCGGAGAATTTCGCGCGGCTGCTGGACTACACCGATGCCCTGCAGCCCGGCGCGCGCCGCTTCGACATGGGGGAGCGGTCGAACTTCGCCCTGCTGCCCGGTGCGATCAGTGCCATGGAGCACCTGCTCGACTGGACACCGGAGGCCATCTCCGAGACTCTCGGCGCCCGCACCGGCGACATTGCGGCCAGGGCGGAGAAGCTTGGCCTGCTGGCACCGCCGGAGGGCACGCGGGCACCGCACTTCCTGGGTCTGCGGTTCCCCGACGGCGCACCGGAGACCCTAGTGCAGGACATGGCGGCGCAACAGGTCTACATCAGTCAGCGTGGGGACTCGATGCGCGTGACGCCTCACCTCTACAATACCGACGCGGATACGGATCGCCTGATCCAGGCCCTGTCATCGATCATCTGAAGCCTGCGGGAGGAACAGTCATGAGAATAGCAATTGCAGGTGCCGCCGGACGCATGGGCCGGATGCTGCTGACGGAGGTGCATGAGACCGACGGCGCGAAAATCGCGGGCGGACTTGAGCGGTCCGGTACGGACGGGATCGGCCAGGACCTGGGCAAGCTGATCGGCATCGAACCGGTGGGCGTGGCACTCAGCGATGATCCGGATACCGTCTTCGGAAATGCAGACGTGGTGATCGACTTCACCGTACCGGCAGCAACTGTCGCAAACCTCGGTCATGCCCGACGGCACGGAACGGCCATGGTCATCGGCACCACCGGCATGACGGCGGAGGATGACGCGAAGGTTGACGAGGCCGCGCGCGAGATAGCGGTCATGCAGGCCGGCAACATGTCGCTGGGGGTCAACCTGCTGGTGCAGGTGACCGCGCAGGTCGCCGCAGCGCTGGGCATCGACTGGGATGTGGAGGTGACGGAGATGCATCACCGCTGGAAGGTGGATGCCCCGTCAGGCACGGCATACATGCTCGGCAAGGCGGTGGCGGAAGGTCGGGGACAGGACCATGAAGCGGTCGCGGTCGGCGGTCGCCACGGCATCACTGGGGAGCGCCAGAAGGGCCAGATCGGCTATTCCGCGCTGCGTGGCGGCAATGTGGTGGGGGAGCATTCGGTTGTCTTCGCCAGTGACAACGAACGGGTGGTGCTGAACCACATCGCCAACGACCGGCGCATCTTTGCTGCCGGTGCCGTCCGCGCGGCACTGTGGTGCGCGGGGCGCAAGCCCGGCCGCTACGACATGATCGACGTTCTGGGCCTACGCGGCGCCTGATCCTCCGGATGCCGATCCATCAGAGCCGGCCTGGTCGGAGGCCGCCGCAGCGATCTGGCGCTTCTGCTCCTCGGTGAGCTGGGGCACGGTCTCGTCATCGGAGCCGCCATTGACCCGCACACGTACTTCGCGCCGGGCGAACTGGACGCCGTTCTCGTCGAACAGCTTCTGCACACGGTCGTAGATGAACTTGCGGATGGTGAACTGGGTACCCGGCTTGGCCATGAACTTGCCGCGCACCACGATGCCCACGTCGTCAACTTCCAGCACGCCCTGGCTCTTGAATGTCTGGATCAGATCACCTTCAAATTCAGGGATCTGACTCAGTTCCTTGCCGATCTGCTTGAAGATGTTCTTGACCTTCTTCAGGTCGGTCTCGAAGGGCACCGTGAACTTCAGCTTCATGATCACCCAGTCGCGCGAATAGTTGGTGATCTTCGGCACCGCACCGAACGGGATGGTGTGGATGCTGCCGCGATGATGGCGTAACTGCAGGGACCGGATGGAGATCTTCTCCACGGTTCCAACCGTGCTCTCGATCTCCACATATTCACCGGTCCGGAAGGCGTCATCGATCAGGAAGAAGATGCCCGAGACGATATCCGCCACCAGCTTCTGCGCACCGAAGCCGATGGCCAGACCGACGATACCGGCACCAGCGAGCAGTGGCGTGATGTCGAGGCCCAGGTTCCCGAGCGCCAGCAGCAGCGTGATGGTCACGATTGCCGCCTGCGAGGTCCAGCGCAGCAGGGGAAGCACGGTCGACAGTCGGGAGCCGCCCGCGCCGCCGCCCTCTGCGCCGACCTCCTCGGAGTTCAGGTCGATGCCGAGCGCGGTCTGCTCGTTGGCCAGCTTCCGGTTGATCCAGAGTGTCACCACCTCGTAGACCACGAAACCGACACCCAGCACGACGAGCACCTGGACAATCGATGCCGCCGCCCGTGCACCGAAACCGGCACTCGCCAGATTGCGGAAGTCAATCTGCCAGATCTGCGCGATCAGGATGATGACGATGGCGAAGGTGATGGCCCGGCCGATGCGGACATAGCTGCGCCGCGTTGCGGCAAAGGCCTCCTCCGCCACCACGCCCTCTCCCTTCATCGGTGGCGTCAGGTGCCGCACCAGGCCACGGACCATCGTGTCGAGGGTCGGGCACATGATCAGGATGAAGAGGGTCACATAGGCCTGTCCGTCAGCGACCAGTTCGAACATGCCCTGCCCGGTCAGGATCTCCACCAGCAGCCAGGTCAGGGCGCAGAGCGCGATCACCATGTAGGGGAAGTTGTCGGCCACACGGCGCTCGATCGGCCCCAGTTCCTCGTCACCGCCGCGCATCATCATGCGCAGACCGCGGCGCGCACGCCAGCTTGCCCAGGCAACATAGGACAGCACCCAGAGATTGAGCCAGAAACCGATCCGCGTCTCGCCCACCGGCACCCCGTGGACACGGTTGAACTCGATGATCAGGTACTGGAAGCCGACAATCAGGGCAAAGATGATCTGTCGGCGATGAAGGAAGCGCGCCGTCTCGTCATCCGTGTTCACCAACCGCAGTTCCGGGCGACGTGGTGCGATCAGGAAGCTCACGACCGCAGACATGCCCATTGGCAGCACGATCAGGCTGGTGACGAACAGCCGCGCGATCTCCCGGTCCACGTCGGTCATCAGGATGCCCAGCACGGTGCGCGAGACCAGCGCGAAGACCAGCAGCCCGGCCATGTCCATCAGCAGGCGCAGCCCCAGGATGCGTACGATCTCCTTCAGCCCCTCCCGTCCCGTGGCGGCCTGAATGCGGTCGCGCCAGCGTCCGGCGATGCGATTGGCCAGCCAGGCGGCGGCGAGACCGGCGCCGACCCCAAAGGCAAGCAGCGCGAAGAACCGGAAGACCCCGCCGGCACCGCGTTCCTCCGCAAAGCGTGCGAAGGCACGGGACTGGCTGCGGCCCAGCGTCGGCAAGCGTTCCACCGCGTCGGTCACCGACTCCGCGACATCGCTGGCCGCGCGTCCGAGAAAGTCGATCAGGCTGCCCGATTCAGCATTGCCGCTGCCGGATGCCGCCACCGCATCGAGCCGTTGCAGCAACAGGGCACGGACCTGCTCGTCAGACAGGCGCGATACCATCTCCCGCACCTGTTCGGGTGTCGGATTCTCCGGCAGGGCCGCAGTCTCCGCAGGCTGGGTCCCGCCGGACACGCCGGGGATCTGGGCCTGGACGGAAAGAGCGCCGGACAGCAACAGCGCGGACAGGCCGATCAGCATCAGCAACTTGCGCAAGGCAATTCCCCCATCATTCACCTGCGCCCCCCGACACGGCAAACGGATGATGGCGCAGTGTCTGGTTAACGGGAAGCCCCTTCCTGCCCGCCATGCAAGCTGCCCGCTTTACCTTCGCGCGACTTGTGGTGAACAATGCCCGACGGGACCACTTACTGGGGAGGAAGCTGGCCATGGATCAGGATTGCATCCGTTCGGGCGACAGGCGGCTCGACCGCGAAACGCTGGAAGCAAACGTCGCGAAGGCGGCAGGGGGCTTCAAGGCACTGGGCGTGGGGGAGGATGATGCCGTCTGCCTGATGCTGCGCAATGACTTCGCCTTCTTCGAGGCGTCGATGGGGGCCACCAATGCCGGCGCCTATGCGGTGCCGATCAACTGGCATGGCACGGCGGAGGAAGCCGGCTACATCCTGGATGACTGCGATGCCCGCGCGCTGGTGGTTCATGCCGATCTGTTGCCGGCGATCGAGGGTGGCATCCCCGACGACTGCATCGTGCTGGTGGCGGAGACCCCGCCGGAGGTGATGCAGGCCTATCGTATCTCCCCGGATGAATGTGCCGTTCCCGCCGGCCGGACCAACTGGAACGACTGGCTGCAGCAGCAGGAACCGATGGTTGGGGAGCCTGCGACGACGCGCACCAACATGATCTATACCTCCGGCACCACCGGAAATCCGAAGGGCGTGCGCCGCGAGCCCGCGACGCCGGAGGTGCAGGACAAGATCTACGGCCTGTTCACCCAGGTCTTCGGCATCAGCCCCGACCCGTCGATCCGCACCGTGATCACCGGCCCGATGTATCATTCCGCGCCCAACGCCTACGGGCTGTTCGCCGCCCGCTGCTGCGGCCTTGTGATCCTGCAGCCGCGATTCGATGCGGAGGAACTGCTGGCGCTGATCGAGAAGGAACGGCTGACCCACATCCACATGGTGCCGACCATGTTCGTGCGCCTGCTGAACCTGCCGGAGGAGGTACGCAACCGCTACGACCTGTCATCGCTGAAGTTCGTGGTGCACGCGGCGGCCCCCTGCCCCCCGGACGTGAAGCGGCGGATGATCGAATGGTGGGGACCGGTCATCAACGAATACTACGGCGGAACGGAGACCGGCGCGGTCTTCTTCCACACTTCCGAAGAGGCGCTGCGCAAGCCCGGCACGGTCGGTCGGCCCCTGCCCCATGCCGATGTCCGCATCGTCGATGACAACATGCAGACCCTGGGTCCGGGCGAGATCGGGGAGGTCTACATGAAGCTGATCGGCTGGCCCGACTTCACCTACAACAAGAACCCGGAGAAGCGGAAGGAAGCCGGTCTGGAGCATCTGGTGACCTGCGGCGACGTCGGTTTCATGGACGAGGAAGGCTTCCTGTTCCTCTGTGACCGGAAGAAGGACATGGTCATCTCCGGTGGCGTGAACATCTACCCGGCGGAGATCGAGGCCGTGCTGATCGGCATGCCCGGCGTGCGCGACTGCGCCGTGTTCGGCATTCCCGACGATGAATATGGCGAGTCGCTGGCCGCGCATATCCAGCTCTCGGATACTTCGGTAACGGAGGCGGACGTGCGCAGCTACATCGCCGACCACCTCGCCCGCTTCAAGGTGCCGAAGAAGATCGTCTTCGCGAAGGACCTGCCGCGGGAGGATTCCGGCAAGATCTTCAAGCGCAAGCTCCGCGCGCCCTACTGGGAGGCTGCGGGCCGACAGATCTGATCACCCTACGGAGGGGCGGCAAGCCGTCTGGGCAATCCGGTTCCAGGCAGTGCCGGGAACTGGGCGCGCGGATCAAGTCCGCGAGCGCCGTGGGGAGGTGAACGAAGCTGACCTCAACACTCACGCCGTACCCGGGCTCGACCCGGGTACCCAGGGTGCCGCACGAACGCTGAAAGGTGGGACCGGCGGATCAGGTCCCCATCAACCCGTCGCGGCTCAGCCTTCCAGTTCGCGGATGTAGTAGAGCAGGTCCAGTTCGGGGGCCTTGCCGGTCAGATGCGTGAGGATGCCGTGGGCCTGACCGCGATGATGGGTGTGATGGTTGAAGAAGTGCGCCAGGGTCTCTGACAGGGGCTGGGTGAACCTGTGCCCGGCGATGTTCCGGTAACTGAAGCTGGCCGCGAAATCCGCCTCGCTGCGGGAGGTGATGAAGCCGCTGATACGGTCATCCTCGGCCGCTCTCAGCCTACGCAGTTCGTCAAGGTCATGGGTGATGACCCGGTTCAGTTGACTCTCTTCCGGCCCGTCGCCCAGAAACCGGTGCAGCCACACCCGGTCCGCCACGATCAAGTGATTCAGCGTGCCCGACAGCGAACCGAAGAACGCCCCGACATCGCGGGTCCGGTCTGCCGCCGGGACAGCCGCTGCCGCGTCATAGAGTTTCCCGTTCGCCCAGATGTTGTAGGCGGCAAAACGCGTGAAGTAGGGTTTGAACATGGGCTGGTACTCCCTGCTGACCACATTTCGAACCTAGCGCCCGGTCGCCTGTTGGCAACGCAGTCATGGACATTGCGGAGCCTGAACGCCATTCTCCCGCCGCCGGTGCGGATCGGCGGCTGAAAATTCACTGCACGACAGGAACGGCGGATGCTGCGACGGCTGTATGACTGGACACTGGGGCTGGCCGCCCACCGCCGCGCCACGCCAGCGCTCGGCTTCATCAGTTTCATCGAGAGCAGCGTCTTTCCGATTCCACCGGACGTGATGCTGATTCCGATGATCCTGGCCGACCGCCAGCGTGCCTTTCGCCTGGCCCTGATCGCGACCATCTGCTCGGTACTGGGCGGTGTCGCGGGGTACGCCATCGGCGTCTTCCTGTTCGATCAGATCGCAGAACCGCTGATCCGGTTCTATGGCTATGACCATGCTTTCGCGGACTTCAGCGAGGGCTACAAGGAACAAGGCGGCTGGGTGGTCTTCTTCTTTGGCGTCACGCCATTCCCCTACAAGGTCATCACGATCGCAAGCGGCGTGACACGCCTCGATCTGGTGACCTTCCTGGTTGCCAGCGTCGCCGCACGGGGATTGCGTTTCTTCGTCGTCGCCACCCTGCTCTGGTACTTCGGTGAACCGATCCGTGCCTTCATCGAGAAGTACCTCGGTCCCCTGTTCATCCTGTTCGTGGTCTGTCTGATCGGTGGTTTCGTGGCGGTCCGCTTCCTGCTCTGAGTCCGACGGTCCCCTGCCTACCAGGTCTCCCCGAACGGCCTGACCTCGACCGCGAACGACCAGGCCGAGCGATCCTGATGCGCGACGTGAAACACTTCCTCCGCGATGGCCGACGGCTTGGCGAAGAAGTCGTCCGGCTTGTCGGGAAAGATCATCGGCCGGGTCCATGGCGTGTCGATCGCCGCATCGATGGTGACATAGGCGACATGAACCCCCTTCGGTCCGAAGTCACGCGCCATGGCCTCCGCCAGGATTCTCTGGGACGCCTTGGTCGGTGCGAAATGGGAAAAATGCGGCTTGCCGCGCCAGGCGGCCGTATTGCCGGTGACGACAATCGACCCCTCCCCGGCCGCGATCATGTCCGGCACGGTTTCCTGGGCCAGCACCAGCAGGGCCGTCGTGTTGACGCGGAACATCTTCTCCATCTTCAGGGCGTCGCCTTCCAGCACGAAGCGCGATCCGCCCATTGCCGCATTGTGGATGGCGGCGCGTGGTGCCCCCATCTCCCCCTTCACGCGCGCCAGAACCTCCCGCAGGGCATCCAGATCGCTGACATCACACGGGTAGGCCCGTGATCCGGCAATCTCCGCCTCCAGTTCGGCCAGCCGGTCAGCCGACCGGGCCAGCAGCGCCACGCGATAGCCACCCTGCGCGAAGCGGCGCGCGATGGACGCCCCCGTTCCCGCGCCTGCGCCGGTCAGGACACATACCGGATCCGTCATCGTTCATTCCTCCCCTTACGTTCTGCACCCCGCCAGTATAGACCCCCTTCATGCGTCAGGGGCGCAGTCAGTTGCAGACAGGGTGCACAATGTACGATTGCATCATCATCGGAGCCGGTGCCGCAGGCCTGATGGCGGCGCTGACCGCGGGACAGCGGGGCCGGCGCGTGCTGCTGCTGGATCATGCCGAGAAGGTGGGGAAGAAGATCCTGATCTCCGGCGGCGGGCGCTGCAACTTCACGAATCTCGGCTGCGCACCGGAGAATTTCCTCTCCGCCAACCCGCATTTCGCCAAGTCCGCCCTGGCCCGATACACGCCCCACGACTTCCTGGAGATGGTCGAGCGCCATGGCATCGCCTGGCACGAGAAGACGCTGGGGCAGCTATTCTGCGACGGCTCCGCCAGACAGATCGTGCAGATGCTGCTGGATGAATGCGCGGCGGGCAGCGTCGATATCCGACTGAACTGCACGATCCGGGACGTCAGCCGCGCCGACCATTTCCGGGTCACCACCTCGCTTGGCGATTTCAGCAGTCCGGGCCTGATCCTGGCCACCGGCGGTCTCTCGATCCCGAAGATGGGGGCCACCGGCTTCGCACATGATCTGGCCAGTCGCTTCGGACTGAAATTGCGGGACGTCCGGCCCGGACTGGTGCCGCTGACCTTCCAGGGTGAAACCGGCGCCTGGATGCGCGGTCTGAGCGGCGTGGCCCTGCCCTGCACGGCCACGGCAGGTCAGGCGCAGTTCGCCGAGGCCATGCTGTTCACGCATCGGGGTCTTTCCGGCCCGGCAATCCTGCAGATATCGTCGTACTGGCGGGAAGGCACGGAGATCACCCTCGACATTGCGCCCGGCATGAATGCGGAGCACCTGCTGCTGGACGCCAAGAGAGGGCGCCCGAAGGCGCAGGCCGCAACGGTGCTGGCGGAGCTGCTGCCCGCACGGCTGGCCACCGAACTCGCCGCGCAGCACCTGCCTCCACGCCCGATGGCGGAGATGCCGGATACCGCGCTGAAACACCTGGGCCGACTGCTGAACGGCTGGCGCTTCAGACCGGACGGCTCCGAAGGCTATGCCAAGGCCGAGGTCACGGCGGGCGGCATCGACACGGATGGCCTTTCATCACGCACAATGGAAGCCAAGGCGGTTCCCGGCCTTCATGTCATCGGTGAGGCTGTCGATGTAACCGGCTGGCTTGGCGGATATAATTTCCAGTGGGCCTGGGCCAGCGGGCGGGCGGCGGGTGAGGCTGTCTAGAACGCCTCCTCCAGCGTCGGCCCGGCACCGCGTACCCGCGTCTGGCGCATCAGGCGGCGGTGGCGGTCGGCATCGTAGCCGAGGCCTCGATGCAGCAGGCAGCGGTTGTCCCAGATCACGACTTCACCAGCCTGCCAGCAGTGGGTCAGAATGTTCGCTTCCGCCGTCGCATCCTCGATCAGCCCGTCGATCAGGTCCCGGCTGTCCTTCTCGCTCCAGCTCTCGATCTCCCTGGCGTGGGAACCCATGAACAGGTTCTTCCGTCCGTTTGACGGATTGCGGCGCACGAAGCGCTGCCGGACCGGCGGCAGGGACTTCGCCAGTGCCGGTGACACCGCATCGAGCGACACCTTGGAGCGGGAGAAGACGTAGTCGTGCACCACGACCAGCGGATCGACTTCCGCCCTGCGGGCACCGTCCAGTCTGTCGTAGGCCGCGCGGGCGCTGACGAACTGGGTCTCGCCACCTTCCGACGGCACCTCATAGGCCGAGGTGATGGAGATGAAGGCGGGCACGGGTTTGAAGCTGGCATCCGTGTGCCACATGTTGTTGCCGGTCAGGAAGATCGTCTTCCTGTGGTCATTGCCGAGTGCCGTACCGTCTTCCTGCACGTTGCCGATGGTGCCGAAATAGTCGATCCGCCCTTCCTCCCCCTTCGGCAGGTGGTTGGGTTCCGGTTCACCGATCTCCCGGGTGAAGGCCAGATGGCGGTCGTCGCCCGGCGCCTGATCGGGGAAACAGAGAAACGACCATCGGTCGATGGCATCCAGAAGCGCGCCACGCCGGGCCTCATCAAGCGGCACCGAGAGATCGAAACCGGTGATACGGGCACCGAAATCGGCATGAAGTGGCTGAATTTCCACAGTTATCCCTCCCCAGAAACAAGTGCCTGACGGTCGATCTTGCCCGTTCCCGTCTTCGGCATCTCGGCCACGAACTCCACGATGCGGGGATACTTGAACGGCAGCAAGGCTTCACGCACGTGCTGTTGCAGCAGCCTGACCTCCGCTTCGTCCCCCGCGTGTCCGTCGCGCAGGCAGACGACGGCCCGCAGCGCCATCCGCCGGTCGGGAAGCTGATGCGCCAGCACGGCGCACTCATGGACGTGCGGGTGCTCGTTCAGGCAGCGCTCCACCTCCAGCGGCCAGACCCACTGGCCCGAGACCTTGATCAGGTCATCGGCACGCCCCTGAAACTGATAGTAGCCATCCTGCTCCAGGAAGCGGTCTCCGGTATTGATCCAGTCTCCGCGCATGGTCTCGGCGGTCCTGTCGGGACGATTCCAGTAGCACGGGGCGGAGGACGAACCACGCACCCACATGATCCCCTCCTCCCCGTCCGGTGACGGGTTTCCGTCACGGTCGCGCAGTTCCACCTCGTAGCCTGGCACGCGGCGGCCGGCGGCACCGATACGCTGGTCGGCCTGGGTGTTGGAGAGATAGATATGCAGCACCTCCGTGGACCCCAGCCCCTCGATGGGGCAGAGGCCGGTCAGGTCCCGCCAGGCGTTGAAGATATCCTCCGACAGGGTTTCCGCCGCCGACATGGAGAGCCTCAGCGATGACAGGTCCCGTTCAGCCACGCCCGGTGTCCGGCAGATCGCGGTATAGAGCGTCGGCAGGCCGTAGAGCACCGTTGGCCGGAAGGTTTCGATGCAGTCGAGCACCGCAGCGGGATCGGGCCGCCCCGGCATCAGAACAGTGGTCGCCCCGACAGAGAAGGGAAAGGTGAAGGCATTGCCGAAGCCGTAGGCGAAGAAGATCTTCGGCACCGAGAAGCACAGGTCATCGGGCCGCAGTTGCAGCACCTTCTCCGCGAAGGACTGCTGCGTATAGGCCATGTCGTGATGCAGATGGACGATGCCCTTGGGCCGCCCCGTGGAGCCGGAGGAATACATCCAGAATGCCATGTCGTCAGGACCGGTATCCGCGACCGGCAGTTCGTCTGACTGACCAGCAATGAACGCGCTGGCGTGCTGGCTGTTCGCGGGCAGATCGCCGCTGCCATTGGCGATGACCACGCGCTCCAGCTTCGTGCCCGCCATGGTCCCGGCATTGAAACGGTCGGTGAACTCGGCCTCCGCCACTGCAATCCGGGCGTCGGTATCGGCGAGGAAGAACTGCAGCAGGTCCGGCGTGGTCAGCGTGTTGAGCAGGACCGGCACGAAGCCGGCCCGGACCGCGCCGAAGAATGCCGCCGGATAGGTGGGCGTGTCGTCGAGAAAGAACGCGATGCGCTCGCCACGCTCCAGCCCGAAACCCTTGAAGGCATTGCCCCAGCGCCCCGCCTCCGCACACAGTTCGGCGTATGTCAGGGTACCGGCGGGGCCGGTGACGGCCACCCGGTCGGCATTGGTCGGCAGGTTATCGAACAGGATGGCGCTGCAGTTGGGGTGAGCCGACTTGTCGAAGCCGATCTCCGCAGCCCCCGGAGTTTCACCAACCGGATCGATGATCTGCGTGTTCATGCGCCCTTTCCCCCTGCGGCCTCGTACCGGGTCATGAACTCCGGCGACAGCTTTCGCAGGCGATCCATGTCCACCCGGCCGGAACGGGTGACGTAGTCGAAGGCAAAGTCGAGCGGCGCCAGCGTCATCTTCTCCGGGAACCGGTCGTACCAGGCGGCGGAGGTATTGGCGGCATCGACGATCTTCTTCGCGATGGGCTGACGCGCGGCCTGAAACGCATTCAGGGCAGCCTCCAGGTCACTGTCGGCCTGCAACGCCCGGACCAGCGCAATCGCGTCCTCCATGGCCAGCCGGGTGCCGGAGCCGATGGAGAAATGTGCCGTGTGGGCCGCGTCCCCCAGGATGACCCGGCTTCCGCTGACCCAGTTGCGGCACCACAGGCGCGGAAACTGCCGCCAGAGGGAGCGGTTGCAGATCAGTTTCGCGCCCTGCAGCGGCTCCCGGAAGATCTCCTCGCAGGCCGCCGCGGTTTCCGTCTCGCTCATCCGGTCAAAGCCATGCGCGTGAAATGTCGCCGGATCGCATTCGACGATGAAGGTGCTCATTGCCGGCTGATAGCGGTAATGATGGGCATTCAGCGTGCCCCTGTCGGTGCGGACAAAGCTCTGCGTCAGCGTATCGAAGGGCTGTGTGGTGCCGAACCAGGCGAAGCGGTTCGCGAAGTGCTCCAGCGTCGGGCCGAACCCGTTCTCATCCGATGACCGGACCAGCGAATTCAGCCCGTCCGCACCGATGATCAGGTCGGCATCCAGATCGTCCACAGAGTTGATAACCGTGTCATAGTGCAGCTCGACCCCCTCATCACGCGCCCGTCCCTGCAGGATCTGCAGCAGTTCCAGCCGCCCGATCGCCGCGAAGCCGATCCCGTCCAGGGTGACACGATCCCCGGCATGGGAAAGGGTCATGTTGCGCCACCGCTCCATCCGCGGCGTGATCAGGTCATGTGTTTCAGGATCGTCGGCGCGCAGGAAATCGAGCGCCTGATCGGAGAAGACGACACCGAAGCCGAAGGTCGCGTCCGCCGGATTCTGCTCCGTCACCCGGACGGAGATGCCGGGCCATGCCCGCTTCAGCAGGATGGCCGCATAAAGCCCGGCAGGACCACCCCCCAGAATCTCGACGTGTTTCAACCCTGTCACCTGATCCGCTCCCCCCATCAAGCATCGCCCCGGAGACTGGCACGATCCAATCGGCACGCCCAGACCGGTCAGAGATGAATCTGATCTGGCCGGAATGCGCCTTCAGTTGCAGGCTCAGACACGTTCCTCGAAGCGGTCATTCGCGGGCGGCGGGGCCTTGGAAAGGCCGGAGATCTCTGCCCGCAGATCGGGTGTCATATCCACATCGACACTCTGAAGTGCCGGACGCAGTTGTTCGACATTGCGGGCACCGATGATCGGACTTGTGACCCCTGGATGACCGGCGACCCAGGCGACGGCAAGGCTGACGGGGTGAATCCCTGCATTGTTCGCAAAATCGGTGAACGCGGCAGCGGTCTCGTAGGTCCCTTCGGCACTGTAGCGCTTGGCATACATCTCGTTGGCGACCAGACGGCCCTGCTCGGGCTTCTGCTTCACACCATACTTGACACTCAAGGCACCACCGCCGACCGGGCTGTAGGGAATGACGCCGAGATTCTCCGACAGGGCCATGGGCAGGATCTCGCTTTCGGCCTGGCGCTTGACCAGCGAGTACATCGGCTGCAGCACGTCGAAACGCGCCCAGCCGCGCCGTTCCGAAATTCCGAGCGCCTTGGCGACCTGCCAGGCTGCATAGTTGCTGGCACCGATGTAGAGAACCTTGCCGGACTGCACGACGTTCTCGAGGCCGCGGAGAACTTCCTCGACGGGGAGGCTTTCGTCGAAATGGTGCATGAACAGCACGTCGATACGGTCGGTATCGAGACGCCTCAGGCTCTCTTCCACCTGACGCACGACATGGCGGCGGCTGCTGCCGCGGGCATTCACGTCCTTCCCCACGACCCCGGTGCATTTGGACGTGATGATCACCTCATCACGTTCGCCGGCGATCAAGCGCCCCAGAATCTCTTCCGAACGTCCGCTGGAATAGACGTTGGCACTGTCGAAGAAGTTGATCCCCGCGTCGCGGCAGGCCGCATACATGCGGCCGGACTCCGCTTCATCCGCATCGCCCCCAAAGGACATGGTGCCGTAGCAAAGCTCCGAAACCCTGACGCCCGTGGCGCCCAGCAGTTTGTATTTCATCGAATTCCCCACCCCTGATCCTGCCTGTTTGCCAGCAACCGTTTGTCGGCCGGTCCCTGTTGTGTCGACAGTGTTGCACAGGGATGGGCTCGCGCTCAAAAATGATGCAGAAAATCCGCAAAGGTGATCCATCGCGGCGTCAAGACGGCATCGGTCGACATGCCTGTCAGAGGCGGTCGTTTCAGGCTTCGATGACCATGCCGTCATAGGCCGGCTCGACCCCGTCAGGCAGTTCAGCCTTCAGGGTGCGGTAGTCGAGATCGACATGCATGTTGGTCAGGATGGCCCGCTCCGGTCCGACCCTCTCGATCCACTCCAGCGCCCGCTCCAGATGGGCGTGGGTCGGATGCGGACGATAGCGGAGCGCATCGACGATCATCACCCGGCTGCCCGCCATCGCCTCGAACGCCGCATCGTCCAGATGGACGACATCATTGGCATATGAGACATCGCCGAACCGGAAGCCCAGCGACGGCATCGTGCCATGGTCCTGCCAGAAGGGCAGGATCGGCAGGTTTCCGATCTGCAGCGGGCCGTCGATAAGATGGTCGTTGACTATAGCCGGATAGGCCGCCGAGGCCTCGTCGGGGAAGCAGTAGCCGAACTTGCGTTTCAGCCGGACAAGCGTCTCCGCATCGCCCCAGACCTCGATCCGGCGGCGGTTGTGGATCGCCAGCACCCGCAGGTCGTCCAGCCCGTGGGTCTGGTCGGCGTGATCATGGGTCCAGATCACCCCCTCCAGATCCGTCACTCCGGCATCCAGCAACTGCTCCCGCAGGTCCGGCGAGGTATCGACGAGCACCCGCGTGCCCTCATGCTCCACCAGGATCGAGCAGCGGCGACGACGGTTCTTCGGTTCGTGTGGATCGCACACGCCCCATTCGCCGCCAATACGCGGCACGCCACCGGAACTGCCACAGCCAAGGATCGTGACACGCATGTTCAGAATTCCGCCCGGGTGAACAGGCTGCGGAAGTTCCGCGTCGTCTGCGCGGCCACCTCTTCCGCGCTCACGCCCTTGATTTCCGCCACCTTCGCCGCCGTGTAGGCGGTCATGGCGGGTTCGTTGCGCTTGCCGCGCTTCGGTACCGGCGTCAGGTAGGGACTGTCGGTTTCGACCAGCAGACGCTCGAGCGGCACGGCCTCCACCGTGCGGCGCAGGTCCTCCGCCGACTTGAAGGTCACGATGCCGGATATGGAGATGTAGAAACCCAGTTCCAGCGACCGGTCGGCAAGCTGGCGCGTGCCACTGAAACAATGGATCACGCCGGTGAAGGCGCCCTTGTCCATCTCGTCGCGCAGGATGTCGATGGTGTCGGCCTCTGCATCCCGGGTGTGGACGATCAGGGGCAGACCGGTTTCACGCGCCGCACAGATGTGCGCCCGGAACAGGCGCCGCTGAACATCGCGCGGGCTGTGGTCATAGTAATAGTCGAGACCGGTTTCACCGATGCCGATGACCTTCGGGTGGCGGGCCAGATCGACAAGCTGTGCGGTGGTCGTGTCCGGCTCGCTCTCCGCCTCGTGCGGGTGGACGCCGACGCTGCAGAACAGATCATCGGCCTGCTCCGCGATACCCCGGACGATGTCGAACTCCCGCAGCTTGGTGGAGATCGTGACCATGGGCGAGACGCCGGCGTTGCGGGCACGGGTCAGCACATCGTCCAGGTCGCCGTCGCGCGCCAGATAGTCCAGGTGGCAATGTGAATCGACCAGCATGCCCCTCACCCCTTCGCGGCGGCGTCTTCGACCACGATGCGCGGGAAGACCGGAACCGGCTTGTCGATGGCGGTGCCACCGGTCAGCGCGTAGGCCGCAGACAGATGCACGAAGGCGCGTGCGTCCGCAGGCACCTTGAGCTGATCCAGCAGGTTTGCCCCCGCATCCGGCATGATGGGCTGAATCAGGATCGCGACCCGACGCACGGTTTCCGCCAGCACGTAGAGCACGGTCTTCATGCGGTCGGGATCGGTCTTCTTCAGCGTCCAGGGAGCCTGGGCATCGACGTAGCGGTTGGCCGCGCCACATACTTCCCAGATCGCCGCCAGTGCCTTGTGCAGCGCCTGCACGTCGATCTCCGCCCGCACCCGGGCCAGAGTCCCGCCAGCCAGGTCCAGCAGGGCATTGTCGTCATCGGTGAACGGTCCCGGCTGCGGCAGCGCGCCCTCACAGTTCTTGAAGACCATGGACAGCACCCGCTGCGCCAGATTGCCGAGATCGTTCGCCAGGTCACCATTGGTGCGGTGGATCATGGCCTCGCGGGAGAAGTCGCCGTCATTGCCGAAGGGCACTTCCCGCAGCAGGAAATAGCGTGTCTGGTCCAGGCCGTAGGTCTCCACCAGTTCCTCGGGCGCGATGGCATTGCCGAGTGACTTCGACATCTTCTCGCCCTCGATGGTCCACCAGCCATGGGCAAACACCCGCTTCGGCGGCTGCAGACCGGCAGACAGCAGGAATGCAGGCCAGTAGACCGTGTGGAAGCGCAGGATGTCCTTGCCCACCATGTGAACGTCCGCAGGCCAGAACTTCGCGAACAGCTCGTTATCGGTATCCGGATAGCCGACAGCCGTCATGTAGTTGGTCAGCGCGTCCAGCCAGACGTACATGATGTGCGCATCATCGCCCGGCACCGGCACACCCCAGCTGAAGCTGGTGCGGGAGATCGAGAGATCGCGCAGCCCGCCCTTCACGAAGCTGACGACCTCGTTGCGGCGCGCCGTCGGCATGATGAAATCCGGGTTCTCGTCATAGAACGCCAGCAGACGCTCGCCCCATGCGGACAGGCGGAAGAAATAGCTCGGCTCCTCCACCCACTCGACTTCCGCGCCGGAGGGGGCGATGCGGGTGCCGTCCGGCTGCTTCGTCAGTTCATCCTCGCCGTAGAAGGCCTCATCGCGCACCGCGTACCAGCCGGAGTAGCTGCCGAGGTAGATGTCCCCCGACTCCTGCAGCCGCCGCCACAGTTCCTGCACGGAACGGACGTGGCGTTCCTCCGTCGTGCGGATGAAGTCATCGTTGGAAACGTTGAGGATCGGCATCATGTCGCGGAAGTTCTGCGCCACCCGGTCGCAGAAATCCTGCGGATCGGTATTGGCGGCTGCGGCCGACTTCTCGACCTTCTGCCCATGCTCGTCCGTGCCGGTCAGGAAATACGTGTCGAAGCCATCCAGCCGCTTGAAGCGCGCGACCACATCGCAGGCAAGCGTAGTGTAGGCATGTCCGATGTGCGGGCGGTCGTTCACATAGTAGATCGGGGTGGTGATATAGAACGGACGGCCCTGGCCCTCGCTCTGCTCTGCCCCGCTGCCCTGCGCTGCAGCGTCGATGGTCATCCGTCTCTCCCGATCGGCGTCGGCTGACGCCCTGTGTGCGCATATTCCGGTCCTGCAACCGCCTGGGCGCTATCTCTCGCCCGTACTGACCCGGGCCGCTTCCTCGAAATCCGAGAGGATCGACAGGGTCACAGCCTTGCGGTTCAGATTGACGGCCCCGGTACGCTCCCTGAGCCGCGCGAGTTTGTCCCATACCTCGAACCATTGATCAAGACTGCCCCGGGTCAGGCGCTGCATCAGTTCCCGC
Organism: Minwuia sp. IMCC3009; assembly: GCF_029909415.1. Lineage (GTDB taxonomy): Bacteria > Pseudomonadota > Alphaproteobacteria > Minwuiales > Minwuiaceae > Minwuia. The sequence continues at coordinate 1,744,278 of NZ_CP123781.1, read as the reverse complement.
TCCGTCTGGCTGGCCGCCAGATCCTGAAACGGTGCCTGAACCAGACGTTTCAGGAACCCGTCCAGCAGGTCCATCAGCAGTCCGAAGGCAATCTCCCCCTGCCCGGCCTTTGCAACCATGTCGCCCAGCTTCTGCGCCGCTGCGCGGTCCATGCGGGGCGCGGAGACCAGGGCGGCGAGAAGCTGGCGATAGAGCGCCTCTCCACCCGCCGCCTCCAGCCGCAGGGCCAGACCGGGCGAGCCATTGGCGAGTTGCAGCAGCAGCGATGCCGCGGCTTCCCCGATCTCCGGATTCGCATCCGCCATGACCGCCAGCCCCTGCGCCTGCGTCAGATCCCCCAGCGACAGGCGACGGCATCGCGACCGGATGGTCGGCAACAGGCTGCCCGGTGCATGGCAGACCAGGATGAAGATCGTGTCCGCAGGCGGTTCCTCGAGCGGTTTCAGCAAGGCATTGGCCGCATTGCGGTTCATGTCATCCGCCGCATCGATCAGGACAACCCGGCGCGATTTCAGATTGGCCCGCTGCCCCAGAAAGGAGGTCAGGCGGCGCACGTCATCGACGCGGATCTCCGTGTAGTAGCGCTTCCTCTCGTGGTTCCAGGCGCGACGCAGGATCGTGAGGTTCGGATGCGAAGCGCTGGCCACCTGCACGAACAGGGGATCATCCCTGTCCGCATGCAGTGTCGGTGCCGATGCGCCGAACAGGCCGCCACCCGACTCCCCGGACAGCAGGCTGCGGGCAAAATGGTAGGCCAGCGTGGCCTTGCCCGTCCCGGCCATACCGGTGAGCAGCCAGGCGTGATGCAGTCCGTTCCCGGCCGCTGCCTCCGCCAGGGTATCCCAGGCCTCCGCATGGCCGTGAACGCGTGTGGTCAGCGCGGGGTGCAGTGACTCCGAAATCTCGTCCGGTGCGGGGCGCGTCGCCTCTTCGCTCATGGCTGTCCAAGCCTCGAAAGCACCAGGTCGAGAATCCGGGCGGCAATGTCCTGCTGCCGATCGCTCGCGGAGATCACATGACACCGTTCCGGTTCGCGTTCGGCAATGTCGAGGAAACCCTGACGCAGCTTCTCGTGAAACTGCCGCTGGGCGGTCTCGAAGCGATCCGTTGCCGTGGCGCGGGCGGCGGCACGGCCCAGCCCGGTTTCGATCGGGGCATCCAGAATGAGCGTCAGATCAGGCATCCGCCCCTGCATGACCATGCGGTGCAGGTCCATGATCAGGTCCGGTCGCGTCGCGTCATCCAGCCCGCCAGCCGCGCCCTGATAGGCACGGGTTGAATCGATGAAACGGTCGCAGATGACGATCTCCCCCCGGTCGACCGCAGGCAGTATGACCGCGCGCATGTGGCTGTGCCGGGCGGCGTTCAGCAGCAGGACCTGCTCGACCGCATCGAGGTCCTGGGCGGGATCGAGCAGCAGGTTCCGCAGGGTCTCCGCGGTTGGTGTGCCGCCGGGTTCGCGCGTCGTGACGACGGTATGGCCGCGAGCCCGAAGGCAATCCGCCAGCAGCGCGGTCTGGGTGGACTTGCCGACACCCTCCCCGCCCTCGAACGTGATGAACAGCCCGCGCGCGGCAGATCCCGCTCCGGCGCGATCAGCCACCCGAACCCCAGATGACATGCGCCAGGGCCGCGCCGATGCGGCCCAGCGGTCCCAGCGGCGCCACATCATCTGCCGCCAGCAGCGGGGCAGAGGCAATGCGGGCACCATCAGCCGTCACCACGAGGCGACCGACCTGCTGCCCCTTCGATACCGGGGCCGGTACCGGACCGTCATAGACGGCCTCCACCTTCATGCGGGCACGATCCGCCCTGGCCATGCTGACCAGCAGATCGTCCCCCAGCATAAGGGGTACCTTCGTCGACTGCCCCAGCCATACCTCAGCCTCCGAAACCGTCTCTCCGGCACTTCCAAGCCGGTATGTCGCGAAGGTCCGGAACGCCCAGCTCAGCAGACGCTCCGCCTCGTCACCGCGTTGCCTGGAACTGTCCAGCCCCGCGATCACCATGACCAGGCGCTGATCGCCACGAATGGCAGAGGCCGTCAGCCCGTACCCGGCGTTCTCGGTATGACCGGTCTTCAGGCCGTCCGCGCCAATGTTCCGGTACAGCAGCGGGTTGCGGTTCCGTTGCGTGATATCACTGTAAGTGAATGATTTTTCGGAAAATATCGGATAGAAGTCCGGGAAGTTCCGGATCATGAGCATGGCGAGCTTGGCCAGATCGCGCACACTCATCCGATGTTCCGGGTCGGGCCAGCCTGTGGCATTGCGCAGCTCGGTATTCTCCAGCCCCAGTTCCTTCGCGCGGCGGGTCATCTGTTCGGCAAAGGCATCCTCGCTGCCGGCAAGCGCCTCGGCGACGACGATGCTCGCGTCATTGCCCGACTGCACGATGATGCCACGCAGCAGATCCTCCACCCGGACCTGCTTGCCCACCTCCACGAACATCTTGGAGCCGCCCTTCTTCCATGCCTTCTCGCTCACCGGGAAGGTGTCATCCAGGCTGAGCGCACCGCTCTTGATGCGTTCCAGCAGCATGTAGATGGTCATCAGCTTGCTCATCGACGCCGTTGGAATGGGCCGATCCGCATCCTTCTCGAACAGCGTCTGGCCGGATTCGAAGTCGATGACCACGGCATGCCGGGCCCGGGTCTCGAAATCAGCCGCCCGTGACGGCGCGCCGAAGGCGAGTACGGAAAGCAGCAGGATGGACAACAGTCTCAAGGGCATGAGCAAGTGACCTCAGCGCGGTTCGAATGGGAATGAACGATGACGGCGTCAGTCTAGTCGACGATGATCCGCGCGTCATCCGCCCCGGCATTCAGTGCGAGATCCAGAAGCTGGTCTGCCCGTTCAACCGTATCGATCGGACCCAGGCGGACGCGAAAGAAATCCCGCTGATCAACCAGCACATGATCGATGAAGGCCGGCCCGACCGCAGAGAGCCGGGACCTGAGACGGTCGGCGTTCTGGAACTGGGTGAATGATCCGGCCTGCACGAAGAGGGTTGTCGGGGTTGTCGGCACCACCCGAACGTCGTCGATACTGCCCTCCGCCGGTGTCTCGACTGTCAGCGGCTTGCTGGTCACGGGTTTCCGCACCACAGGCTTCGACTGGTTCAGCGCGGCATTGCCGTCTGCGCCGGCCGGCGGCGGCAGGGAGGCGACCTTGACCGACTTCCTGGGGGCCGCCGCCACTGCCTTCTTCTCATTGTTGGGGGTCTTGACCGGGCGCAGGACAAAGCGGTCGTCGTCCGACCCCACGACCTCCACCCGGACACGGGCGATGCCCTGACGCTCGAACCCCAGCAACTGGGCGCCCCGATGGGACATGTCGATGATGCGGTTGTTCACGAAGGGACCGCGATCATTGACCCGCACCGTCAGCACCCGCCCGTTCTCCAGATTGGTGACCCGGACCGTGCTGGGCAGGGGCAGGGTCTTGTGCGCCGCCGTCACGATCCGCTTGTCATAGATCTCACCGCTCGCCGTGGCGCGACCGTGAAACGGGTCGCCGTACCAGGACGCAATGCCGGTCTCGTCGTAGTCGGGCATCTCCGCCGGGTAGTACCAGACACCCTTGATCTGATAGGGACGCAGACTGGCACGTCGTACCTTGGCCGAATCGATCTGCCGCTTGGTAGTGCCGGAAATATCCGATTGCGCAAGCTGTTTCGCACCGTGGATGGCCAGGGTCGTCTCGGCACAGCCCCCGAGAGCGAAAAGTAGGACCGGAACGACGGCGGCAGCGAGCCACCGGATTATCGCTGCCTGGTGGCTTCCCATGATTGTCGCTCCAAAGCTCGCCAGCGTGATTCGCCCAGTCTATCTGCGGCCTATGGCGTCGGCAAGCTGCGAGACGGCGAGCCCGTACAGGTGCGCACAATTGTACCGCAGGATCGACTGATAGTTCCGGTAGACCAGAAAGGCCTTACCGTCCGCACCATCAGGTTCCACCAGCGACGCAGGCAGGTTCCGGGTCGGCAGGTCGGATCCGTCCGCGCGCCGCACGCCAAGCGCCTGCCAGTCAGCCAGACCCATGGCGCCGGACATACTGTCGATGGCCCGGCAGCCAGAGCCCGTGCGTGGCGCGGGTATGGCCGCGCGGAAGGCGGCTCCGGCGGGCAGGGTCACTTCCCTGCCCCAGGTCTGGTCATCGTGCCAGCCATGCTTCGACAGGTAGTTGGCAATGGAGGCGAACACATCGGCCTCGTTGGACCAGATGTCGCGATGGCCATCCCCGTCATGATCACGGGCATAGGCCATGTAGCTGGACGGCATGAACTGCGGCTGCCCCATGGCACCGGCCCATGAACCCAGCATCTCCGAATGGGGGATCAGCCCCTGGTCGATCATCTGGAGGGCCTGGAACAGTTCCCGCCTGAAATAGCTGGACCGCCGCCGGTCATAGGCCAGGGTCGCGACCGCAGGTATGACCGGCATCGTGGGTTTCACCGCGCCGTAGCGGGTCTCCATGCCCCAGATGGCTAGGATGAAGCGCGGCTGCACGCCATATTCCGCCGCGATCTGATCAAGCAGTGCCCGGTGCTTCTCCAGCTTGCCGCGCCCGACGCGGATGTTGGTCGGCGTCAGCAGCCGGTCGTGATAGATCTGGTAGGTCAGCTTGAATTCGGACTGGTTGCGGTCGCGCTGCACCACGCGGCGCACCGGCTCGATACCCGTCAGGGCCACCCGGATCGTCTCCTCGGCGATCCCCTTCTCCCGCGCCTCCTGCCGGACACCATCCAGCCAGGCATCAAAGGGGGGTGGCGCTTCGTCCGCCTTCGCAACGGGCTGAGGCAGAGTCCACATCATGGCAAGACCAAGAAGAACCGCAGACCAACGCATCACTCACCCCTGAACCAGTATGGTGCCATCATCCGGGTCTGCCGATGATTCGGGAAGTCACGCACCGGTGACCGCTGGCGCGCGGCCGCAAACGCTCATCCTGCGAGCAGGCGATCTCCATCGCGCCGCATGTTCTCGGCTGCCTTCGGTCCGTCCAGCATCTCGACCATGCGCACCAGGCCGTAGAAGCCTGCACGGGCGCGCGCCTGCATCTCCGGGTCGGCGGGTGTGTCTGCCAGCCGTCGCATCATTTCGGCTCGCCGACCATCGATGTCCCGACGCAGCCTGTCCCGACGCTGTCTCAGGGGATTGTCGACGCCCAGCGTGTCGATCCGGTCACCCAGCCGGATGACATTGTCGATCTCGCTCTCCAGTTCACGGTAGGTCTCGGCATGTTCCAGCCCGGCGCTCAGTTCGGTTGGCAGCAGTTGCCGGATCTGTTCCTGACGATCCTGCTGCAGGGTTTCCACACTGATCAGTCTTTCGATGCTGCCCAGCGTGTCGGCAATGTCACGTGCGGCCCTGTCCGTCTTCGGGGTTGCTGTCCCGGACGCCTTGATCTGGCCAAGCCTGTCGAGCAAGCGCTCCGCGCGCCGCACGCTTTCCCCGGTTCCTGCCTCACCGACCAAGAGTGCAGCGGCACTTGCGCCGATGCTGCTTTCGATCTCCCCGCGAATGACGCGGATCAGGTTCTGCCGTGTCGCACCAGGCAGGTTCCGGTCTTCCCTTGCCAGCATCTGGATGACACTGGCGGGATTCTCGAGGCGGCGGGTCAGCATGGCCATCAGATAGCGGGCGTGTCCTGTCCGGTCATGCGGCAACCCCCGCAACAGCTTCACCAGCAGTTTCCGCCCGCTGTCGTCCAGCGTATCGACGCGGCCTTCCGGGATTCCCCGTGACAGGCTCACCATCGCCTCGCCGATCTCCAGACACCCGGTGATCAGCCCGAACCGTCGCCGCAGGTCTTCCGGCGAACGCGCGGGTCCACACCGCACTTCGGCCAGCGCGGCCGCGGCCGCCTTCCATACCTCCCGCCCGAGCAGGATCTGTCCGGCACGGTCCTCGGGACGCTGATTCAGATGCAGCAGCCGCTGCTCGAACCGCCGAAGCAGCTCCGGTGCCAGCTTCCGCCGTACAAGCCGCGCGATCGCCGTGCAGGAGCGCCGCATGATCAGCCCGGTGTCGCCCGTCGCCTCGTTGACCAGAAACTCCTCGAACGGCTGACAGAGCAGCCGCGAGAGCGTCAGTGCCCGCACCGGACGCATCCGCACCAGCCTGCGCCTCAGAATCTGCATCTCCGGCTGCACGTTCGCCTTGTTGCCCAGCTTCTCGTAGAGCCGGTAGAGCTCGAGGAACTGTCTCGGTTGCAGGGTGAACAGCCGCTGTTCCAGTTCCTCGGCCGAAACGAGTCCGGTCATCGGTGCTCCTCCCCCTGCCCGGCCGTCTGGCTCTCCGGTCTCGCGCGCATGTCCTCGTCCAGTTCACCACTCAGCCAGTCCTCGAAAACCCGGACGCGGCTGCGGTATTCCCTGAAGAGTTCGACGGAGCGCCGTCCCGCATCGGCATCGACCTCACGGGCCGGAACAATGGGTATGATCCGCCCGATCTCCTTCACGGCGACATCTATCGCCATCCTTTCGGCGACCGCGTCGTCCCAGATACGCAGCACGTAGTCCCAGCCATCCAGCAGCCAGGCGATGCGCAGGAGGTAACCGCGCAGGTTCTTCTGGCTGGAGTCCCAACGGGCCATCAGGCGGATCGGATCGGCCAGAATGCGATCGACCTCGGCAATCGCACGCCCGGCAATCCCGGCGGAATGGTCAGCCGACATGGCGGCAAAGCGTCCGATATGCGCCAGATCGGAGACAGTGGTCCGCCCCCAGTTGTCGATGGCGTGGGAGAATTCCTGCATCCGCGTGTGCAGATGCCGCAGCCTTCCGGGCTCTGGCAATGACCGAAGGCCCAGAGTGCCAAGCAGTTCAGCCAGGTCCTCGATATGCTGGTCAATCGCGACGGCATCGATGCCTGCCCGGGATGCGGCACCACCCAGCATGGTGCGGACCTGCGACCGCCCCTCCGTCGATGCCATCGTGGCAATCAGTTCCTGCCCGATCTCACCGCCCCCGCGGCGCACGGTGTCGAGCAGCAGCATGATCCGGGTGGAGACCTGGACTTCGGCGGCCCGGGCCAGTTCCTCCCGCGCCTGCTCCGCCAGTCCCTGGCCACCGATGCCTGTGGTTGCCAGTTCCAGCCAGCAACGCCGAATGCCTGTTGGCGTGACGACCTTCTCGGTCGCGACGATCTCGGTCAGCGTGCGGTCATGGACAGAAAGTGTCGTGATTTCCGGCAGGCTGGTGAAGGCAGTGACATAGACACCCTTGCTGCCCGAAAACCCGGGCAGGACGACCTCCAGCCTTTCCCGGTCATCAAGCCGCACCCTGCACTGCGCCAGCGCACGGGTCGTGAAGGGGATGACCGTCCCGCGCTCCAGGAAGGTGCTGGGTTCATAGTGACTGCGCCGAGCATGCGCGGCCTTCTGGGCGGCCGTCACCGGCGCAAGCGTACCCGTCCCGTCCTGAACCGCAGCCGCCGATGCCTTCAATTCTGTCGCCACGTCCGTCCTCGCCCGTACTCAACCCGCACAGAATGCGCAGTCGGACGAAGGCTAGGTCGCAATGGCAAAAATTGGCTTAACCGTCAGACCTGGCGGCCAAGCCTTGCACGTATGGCTGCTATCTGCTGGTCCGCATCGATCCGGGTAAGAGCCGTGATCTCCAGTCCCCGATCCTCCAGCACATCCGCGCCGCCCGCCCTCCGCATGCGGTCACGGATCACCGCATCACGGCGGTGCAGCAGTGCCTCGATCTGGGGGCGAAACAGCACCATCAACGCAATGAGCCAGCGATTGACCGGCCACTCGGGCCAGATCAGATCCATCTCGAACCGGTCCAGCATCGCGATCACGTCATGGGCGCTGTAGAGGGTCTCACCCGTGACCCAGCGGTTGGTGCTGAACAGGTGCGTCGGCACACCGAAGGCGTTCATCGACACGGCCACCAGATGCGCCAGCGCGTCATTGCCCGCAGGCCAGGGTTCGTCACGCTCCAGCGGCAGGGGGCGCACGTCCGGCTGCATGCCCCTGGCCCGCAGGAAGGTGTGGAAGTGTCCGTGCTCCCCCGTCGCGCCCCGATGGGCATGGTAATAGTACTGGCTGTGCGTCTCCGGGTCGTAGACGTCGCCCTTCGGATAGTGGTCCCATTCGTAGAACGTCTCGGACTGCTTCAGCAGCAGGCCGACGATATTGTCTTCCGTCTTTGCGATCACGCGGTAGATGTCCAGCAGCTCGTCGGCGGCGGCCAGCATCCGTTCGAGCCGGTGACGATCGCAACCGTCCAGCAGGCGCGCCGGGTCGAGCCTCAGATCGACTTCCGCATCCGCAATCTCCCCCACCCAGTGATCACTGAGCGCAGGACCGGCCCCGGTGAACCTGTCTGCCGCGCTGGCCTGCTTCATCCGCTTCACTCCCGGCCCGTGTTGCTGTTCGATCGACTGTCCGCCCCGCATCATTCCGCATGCGCATGCCGCAGGGGCTCACCTTGTCAGGTAATCTGTCCGTGACGCAGTGTCGAACGGACTCCGGTCAGCATTGTTCAAATTCGCGGGATCAGGGCAAAGCCGCCGGAGCGACACGATGCCCAGAGGGGCGGCTCAGATATCGCCCGGCGGTTCCCCGCGGCAACGGGCACGGGATACGGCATCGGTCCCGGATAATATCCGGCTCAATTGCCTAGTGATTGGGCATGTTGCGCATTTATCAGGCAACAAATCTGCGCAAGATTTTGGCATGATCCGCTAACAATTTGCTTTTATTGAATTTTTCCGCACGATGCGGATGGCATGAGCCATGCTATTCTCTTCTGGCGTAACCGTGTGGTTGCGTGAGGAAACGTACTGCTCACAGGATGCCGAGAAAACATTGATGAAAAAGATCGAGGCAATCATCAAACCCTTCAAGCTGGACGAGGTGAAGGAAGCCCTTCACGAGGTCGGCCTGCAGGGTATCACGGTGACGGAAGCAAAGGGCTTCGGTCGTCAGAAGGGTCACACCGAACTGTATCGCGGCGCCGAGTATGTCGTCGATTTTCTGCCGAAGGTGAAGGTGGAAGTCGTGGTCGAGGACAGCATGGTCGAGCGCGCGCTGGAGGCGATCCAGCAGGCTGCCCACACGGGCCGCATCGGTGATGGCAAGATTTTCGTGTCGGCGGTGGAGGAAGTCATCCGCATCCGCACGGGCGAGAAAGGGGTCGACGCGGTCTGACGCGTCCGAGCCGCAGGTTTGGGGTCCATTGACGGGCCGCAACATATCGACAGGTTGGTTATCCACTTCAGAGGGTGAAAAATGTCTGACGTCAAAAGCGTTATGGAACAGATCAAATCGGGCGAGATCGCCTATGTGGACGTGCGGTTCACCGATCCGCGCGGCAAGTGGCAGCATCTGTCCATGGATGCACAGGACTTCTCCGAGGATTTCTTCGAGGAAGGCATCATGTTCGACGGTTCGTCGATCGCGGGCTGGAAGGCCATCAACGAGTCCGACATGGCGCTGATGCCCGACGCCTCCACCGCGGTGATGGATCCGTTCACGGCTCAGCCGACGCTGATCCTGTTCTGCGACATTCACGAGCCCTCGACGGGCGAAGGCTACGGCCGCGACCCGCGCACCACCGCCAAGCGTGCCGAGGCCTATCTGGCCTACACCGGCATCGGTGACACGGCGTTCTTCGGTCCCGAGGCCGAGTTCTTCATGTTCGACGACGTGCGCATCACCACCGGTTCGCACAACACGTCCTACATCCTGGACGACGTCGAGGCGCCGCACAATTCCGGCGCCGCGCTGGAAGGCGGCAACATGGCCCACCGTCCCCCGGTCAAGGGCGGCTACTTCCCGGTGATGCCGGTCGACTCCGGTCAGGACATCCGTGGCGAAATGCTGACCGTGATGCGCGAGATGGGCCTCGAGACCGAGAAGCACCATCACGAGGTTGCGCCGAGCCAGCACGAGCTGGGCACCCGGTTCAACACCATGGTGAAGACCGCTGACGGCATGCAGATCTACAAGTATGTCATCCATCAGGTCGCCCATCAGTGGGGCAAGACGGCGACGTTCATGCCGAAGCCGGTCTCGGGCGACAATGGCTCGGGGATGCACACGCACATGTCGATCTGGAAGGACGGCAAGCCGACCTTCGCCGGTTCCGGCTATGCAGACCTGTCCGAGACGGCGCTGTACTACATCGGTGGCATCATCAAGCATGCGAAGGCGCTGAATGCCTTCACCAATGCGTCTACCAACTCCTACAAGCGCCTGATCCCGGGCTTCGAGGCTCCTGTGCTGCTGGCCTATTCGGCCCGTAACCGCTCCGCCTCCTGCCGTATCCCGTTCGGTTCCGGTCCGAAGTCGAAGCGCGTCGAGGTCCGTTTCCCCGATCCGACCGCCAATCCGTACCTGGCCTTCGCGGCCATGCTGATGGCTGGCCTGGACGGCATCGAGAACAAGATCCATCCGGGCGATCCGATGGACAAGAACCTCTATGACCTGCCGCCCGAGGAACTGGCCGAGGTGCCGACGGTTGCCGGCTCCCTGCGCGAAGCCCTGCAGGCCCTGGACGCCGACCGCGAGTTCCTGAAGAAGGGCGACGTGTTCACCGACGACCAGATCGACGGCTACATGGAACTGAAGTGGGAAGAGGTCTACCGCTTCGAGCATGCACCGCATCCGGTCGAGTTCGCGATGTACTACTCGGTCTGATCCCGCTTTCAGACAACGGGTACGAATGGGAAGGGGTCGCAGCCAGTCGCTGCGGCCCCTTCTTCGTTGAGGGATCGCGGCCCGGTTCGGATTGGTGTGCGGTCAGGGCTGACGGATGCTCACGATGAGCGACCGAGCCACTGCGGAATCTTGCGCAGGGGCTTGGCGAACAGGGCACGGTCCACAAGCCCGCTGCCCAGGCGCTGGCGGCGGACCTGCAGGCTCTGCATATTGCCACGCAGGAAGGCACGGATGCCGCTGCTGCTGTAGCCGCCGTTGGCCATGTCGACCAGCACATAGGGAACATGCCCTGCCCTGAAATCGTTCAGTTCCATGGCGCGCAGCATCCAGTCGTAGTCGGAGGCACTGGGCCAGGTCAGGTCAAATTCCCCAACCGTTTCCGCGACCGCCCGCCGGACATAGAACCCCGGATGGGCAGGCATCCAGCCAAGACGAAAGCCGCCGGGACGATAGGGCGTGTTGCGCCAGGCACGTACCAGACGCCGTGACTCATGGTCCGCCACGATATCGATGTCACCATAGGCGACGTCGTGACTGGCCAGGGTCTCGGCGATGGCCGTCAGCGCGCCGGGATCGCGATACCTGTCGTCGGAGTTCAGGAACCCCACCGCGTCCCCGCTGAAGCGCTGCAGCCCCTTGTTCATGGCATCATAGATGCCCCTGTCAGGCTCGCTGCTGATCCGGATCGACGGATCGCCGAAGCTCTGCACGATCTTCAGCGTGTCATCGCGGGAGGCCCCGTCGACAATCAGCAGTTCCTTGTCGGCCCACTGCTGCTTCAGGAACGACTCCACCGTCCAGCCGATGGTCGCGGCCGAATTGAAGCAGACCGTCACGACAGAGATCTTCATGCTCGGGCTTTCCGGTCGGCACAGGCATCGCCGGATGACTCACTCCGGCACCATCCAGGGTCCATCAGCGTTCCCGCACGTTCTCGATATTGGCACGGAACCAATTATAGTATCCGGCAAGACCTTCCGACAGACCGATACGCGGCCGCCAGCCAAGTCCCGTCAGTTTCGCGACATCCAGTTGCTTGCGATACATGCCGTCAGGCCGGGTCGCATCGAACACCAGCTCGCCGGCATGTCCGACGGTCTGCTGGATCATCCGGGCGAAGTCGGCGATGGAGATGTCCTCGCCGCAGCCAACATTGACATGATCGTGGTCCGAATAGGTGCGCAGCAGATGGATGCAGGCGTCAGCCATGTCATCGACATGCAGGAACTCCCGCCGGGGACGACCGGTGCCCCAGACCGTCACGGTCTCCACGCCATCACGCCTGGCCTCATGGAAGCGGCGCAGCAGTGCAGCGGCCACATGGCTGTTGTCGGGATGGAAGTTGTCACCCGGGCCGTAGAGATTGGTCGGCATGGCGGAGATGAAGTCGGCGCCATATTGCCTGCGGTAGGCCTGACAGAGACGAATGCCTGCGATCTTGGCGATGGCATAGGGCTCGTTGGTCGGCTCCAGCGGCCCGGTCAGCAGCGCATCCTCCCGGATCGGCTGTGGCGCCTCCCGCGGGTAGATGCAGGAGGAGCCGAGGAACAGCAACTTGGCCACGCCGGTCTCGAATCCGCCGCTGATCAGGCTCGACTGCAGTTCCAGGTTCTCGCTGATGAAATCCGCCGGATAGGTATTGTTGGCATGGATGCCCCCCACCCTTGCTGCTGCGACGACAATCACATCCGGCTTGTTCGCTGCAAGCCAGGTCTTCACTGCCGTGCGGTCCCGCAGGTCCAGACTGGACCGGTCGACTGTCAGGATCTCGCAGTCCTCGCGGGTCAGACGTCGCACGATGGCCTTGCCGACCATGCCCTTGTGACCCGCAACGAAGACCCGTCGCCCCCGCATCTCGAAAGCAGCGGTCATTTCAGTTCTCACGGGCCTTGTGCATGGCGCTGTTGAACTCGTGCTCACGCTTCACGGCAATCAGATCCGCCCGCACCATCTGCGCGACCAGGTCACTGAAACCGGTCTTGTGCGACCAGCCCAGCCGTTCGCGTGCCTTGGTCGGGTCCCCCAGCAGCAGCTCGACCTCGGTCGGGCGGAAATAGCGCGGGTCGACTTCGATCAGCACCTCACCGGTCGCGGCGTCCCTGCCCTGCTCTTCCACACCGCTGCCGGACCAGACGATGCTGCGGTCGACCTCCGCGAACGCGGCCTCGACGAATTCGCGCACGGAATGGGTTTCACCGGTCGCCAGCACATAGTCGTCCGGCTGGTCCTGCTGCAGCATCAGCCACATGCCCTCGACGAAGTCCTTCGCATGGCCCCAGTCGCGCTTGGCATCCAGATTGCCGAGATACAGCTTGTCCTGAAGACCAAGCTGGATCGCTGCGACAGAGCGGGTGATCTTTCGCGTCACGAAGGTCTCACCGCGCAGCGGGCTCTCGTGATTGAACAGGATACCGTTGGAAGCATGCATGCCATAGGCCTCCCGGTAGTTCACGGTGATCCAGTAGGCATAGAGCTTGGCGGCGGCATAGGGGCTGCGTGGCCAGAAGGGTGTGGTTTCACGCTGCGGCGTCTCCTGCACCTTGCCATAGAGTTCGGACGTGGAGGCCTGATAGAAACGGACGGTCTTCTCCAGCCCCAGGATCCGGATCGCCTCAAGCAACCGCAACGTCCCGATCGCGTCGGAATTGGCTGTATATTCAGGGGTTTCGAAACTGACCTGCACATGGCTCTGTGCCGCAAGATTGTAGATCTCGTCAGGCTGGACCTGCTGCACGATCCGCAGCAGGTTGGTGGAATCCGTCAGGTCGCCATAGTGCAGGTGCAACTGCACGTCATCGGCGTGCGGGTCCTGGTACAGGTGTTCCAGCCGCCCCGTATTGAATGACGACGAGCGGCGCTTGATGCCATGGACGACATAGCCCTTCGACAACAGCAATTCAGTCAGATAGGCACCATCCTGGCCAGTCACGCCAGTGACCAGGGCCGTTCTTGCTGATCCCTCAGGTTTCATCGCGCCAGTTACCCTTCTCGTCACGCCACAGAATCCACGCTCATCCCGCGAAGGATCCGCGCTGACGTGGTCCCACGCAACGCACCGAAATTCCCGACTCGATACGCGTGGGCTATTCCCTATCTTCTACCCATGATCTTTTCAATCGGCACAGGAGCGCAGGCATGAGCAGAATCTACGAGAAGAGCGAAGCGGCCATTCAGAGCCTGACACCGGAACAATATGCCGTGACCCAGCAGGACCACACGGAGCCGCCGTTCCGCAACCGGTTCTGGGACCACAAGGAAGCAGGGATCTATGTGGATGTGGTCAGTGGAGAGCCGCTGTTTGCCGCATCCCAGAAGTTCGATTCAGCTTGCGGCTGGCCGAGTTTCTTCAGTCCGCTGGAACCGGACAACATCGTGGAGAAACGTGACGTCAGTCACGGCATGGTTCGCATCGAAGTGCGGTCCCGTCACGGTGACTCGCATCTTGGGCATGTCTTCCCCGACGGGCCGCCGCCTACCGGCATCCGCTATTGCATCAATTCCGCCTCGATGCGTTTCATTCCGCGCGCGGACATGGAAGCGGAAGGATACGGAGAATACCTCGAGCTCGCAGCCATCGATGCGCAGGAGGATTGACCCCGAACGGTCGGCCACACGCGCAATGCGTGGAATGAATTTCGGCATTTGCTAGCAATTGAGCAATTTCGAACAGAATGTGATGGTCTTGGCATCGCGCTTGCTTCATCGGGTGCAGACAGGATGTCGTGGGGCGTTCCTTTCCCAATTTGCCAAATGAAACGCATTCGGCATCGGCGGAATTATGGGTTGCTGCACGTAAAACGGGCTGGAGTTCGGTCGATGCAGGCCATGCGTGTTCTGATCGTTGATGACAGTGACGCCAACAGGAAAGTCGCGCGCGTCTTCCTGGAGCGTGAAGGACACGTTGTGGTTGAAGCCAACGGCGGTGCTGCAGGACTGCGCAAACTGGCCGAGAATGACATCGACATCATCCTGATGGACATCGCGATGCCGGAGATCGACGGGCTGGAAGCCACGCGGCAGATCAGGCGTTTGGGCGGCCGCATTGGACGGATACCCATCGTCGCCTGGACAGCACACGATGTACCAGGCATGCGCCTGCAGTGCACCGCTGCCGGCATGGACGGCTATCTGACCAAGCCGATCCAGCGCACGCCGCTGGTCGAGAACCTGACGGCCATCCTGCAGCGGTCACGCAGCGAGAGGGATCAGGCCGCCGTCGGCTCCTGACCCCTTCTGCCTTCCGCCTACTTGAAGCCCACCGCAAATCCGTCGTCGACACTCACGACCGAACCGTTGACGAACCGCCCACTGGGTCCGGCCAGCACCAGCAGCATCCCGTCAAGGTCCGACGGCTCGCCGACGCGCGGGCGCGGGAAACGGCTCAGGAAAGCCTTGCCCGCCTCCGTCTCCCAGTAATCGGCATTCATCTCCGTCTCGATGTAGCCTGGGCAGAGTGAGTTCGTGTTGATGTCGTACTTGCCCCATTCCAGCGCCATGGCCTTCGTCATCTGGTCCATGGCGATCTTGGACATGCAGTAGATGGAAAGCTGTCCGATCACCCGGTGCGCCAGTGTGGACGAGATATTGACGATCCGGCCGCCCGCCTTTCGTGCCATCAGCCGCTTTGCGACGGACTGCGCGACGAAGAACGCACCTTTCAGGTTCGTGTCCAGAACCTGATCATATTCACCCTCGGAGATCCGGTGCAGCGCATTGGGCACCGTCACGCCGGAGTTGTTGATCAGGATATCGACAGGTCCGAGCGCCTGCTCCACCTGGTCGATGGCAGGGTCGATGGAGGCAATATCCGTTACATCCAGGGAGACCGCAAAGGCGCTGCCGCCGGCTGCCTGGATCTCTGCCACCAGATCCTCCAGCCGTTCGCGCCGACGCGCGGCAATGCCGACCCTGGCCCCCTGCGCCGCGAGCAACCGCGCGAAGTGCGCGCCAAGTCCGGAGCTCGCACCGGTCACGAAAGCCACCTGGCCAGTCAGTTCCTTGTCCATCGTCAAAATCTCTCCTCCGGACCACCATCATTTGAGTGGCCCTGCGCTCGGTGGTGACCTACTCTTGGTCCCATGCTGATTGATATTGTTTCAGATACCATCTGTCCGTGGTGCTTCATAGGCAAGCGCAAGCTGGAAGCTGCCATGCAGAACAGATCCGACGTCCAGCCGGAGATCGGCTGGCGGCCGTTCCAGCTCAACCCGGAGATGCCGCGGGCCGGAATGTCGCGTGACGCCTATCTGTCAGCGAAGTTCGGCGGGGCCGACAGGGCGGCACGCATCTACGAGACCATCCGGGCGGCGGGGGCAGAACTGGGCATCCCGTTCCGTTTCGACCTGATCAAGCGCACACCCTCGACCCTGGATTCGCACCGCCTGATCCGCTGGGCAACCCAGGAAGGCTTGCAGGATCGTATCGTCGAGGCCCTGTTCATCGCCTATTTCACCCAGGGTGCGGACATCGGTGATGCCGATGTGCTGACCCGTATCGCGGTGGAGAACGGCATGGACCCCAAGGTGACCGGGGATCGTCTGCGCAACGACACCGATCTGGATCTGGTGCGTCAGGAAGATGCGATGGCCCGATCCATGGGCATCAACGGTGTTCCCTGCTTCATCATCGACCGCAAGTATGCGGTGTCCGGCGCGCAGGATGTGCCGGTCTTCCACAAGGTCTTCGATCTGGCACTCAATGAAACCGTGCCCGCACCGGAAATGACCGACGCGGACTGAGGTCGCCTCTTCGTCGGTCAGGCTGCTGCTTTCTCCGCTATGCGGGCGAGGCCGCGCACCAGTTGCCGGACACCCTTGACCCGAACCGGAACCTCTTCCCAGTCGCGCAGGAAGACCATGGTGTGGTCCGGGCGCAGCTTCGCCGTGCCTGACTGCCCCGAGATGAAACGGACCAGCCCGGCAGGATCGGGGAAGGAATTGTCGCGGAAATGCACGGTCGCGCCCTTCGGTCCCGCATCCAGCTTGTCGATGTGCGCCGTACGGCACAGGCCCTTGATCGCCACCACGTCGAACAGGTTGTCCACTTCACCGGGAAGTGGCCCGAACCGGTCGATCATCTCCGCCGCGATCTCCTCGATGCCAGTCTCGTCCGGCACATGGGCCAGGCGGCGGTATAGGTCGAGCCGCGCGGAAAGATCGTGGACGTAATATTCCGGAATCAGTACCGGTGCGCCGAGATTGATCGACGGTGACCAGTTCCGGTCATCGGCATCGGTGGCCCCCCGGGCCTCCGCCACCGCTTCCTCCAGCATGGCCTGGTAGAGTTCGACACCGACTTCCTTGATCTGGCCCGACTGCTCCTCACCCAGCAGGTTGCCGGCACCGCGAATGTCCAGGTCATGGCTGGCCAGGGTGAACCCTGCACCCAGCTGATCGAGGGTCTGCAGGACACGCAGCCGCTTGTCGGCGCTGTCCGTCAGGCGTTTCGATGCCGGTACGGTCAGATAGGCATAGGCACGGACCTTGGAGCGGCCGATGCGTCCGCGCAACTGGTAGAGCTGCGCCAGACCGAACATGTCGGAGCGATAGACGATCATCGTGTTGGCGGACGGAACATCCAGACCGGATTCCACGATGTTGGTGGAGATCAGCACGTCGAATGCGCCTTCGTAATAGGCGTGCATGACGTCTTCCAGTTCACGTGCGGGCATCTGGCCGTGCGCGACCGCGAACTTCACCTCCGGCACATGGTTCTTCAGGAAGTCGGAGACTTCCTTCAGGTCACTGACGCGCGGCACCACGAAGAAGCTCTGGCCACCGCGATAGTGTTCCCGCAGCAGTGCCTCCCGCGCCACGATCTCGTCGAACGGCAGCACGAAGGTGCGGACGGCCAGGCGGTCCACCGGCGGTGTGGCGATGATGGAAAGATCACGGATGCCGGTCAGCGCGAGCTGCAGCGTGCGCGGTATCGGTGTCGCGGTCAGCGTCAGCACATGCACGTCGGCCTTCAGTTCCTTCAGCCGCTCCTTGTGCTTCACGCCGAAATGCTGCTCCTCGTCGACGATCAGCAGGCCCAGTCGCTTGAAGTCGATGCTCTTGCTCAGCAGGGCATGGGTGCCGACGACAATGTCCGTGGTGCCGGACTTCAGCCCGTCCTTCACCGCCGTGGCGGCCTTGCCGGTCACCAGGCGGGACAGTTGCTCCACCCGCACCGGGAAACCCCGGAACCGTGCCGTGAAGGTCTCGTAATGCTGCCGGGCCAGCAGCGTCGTCGGCGCGACGATCGCGACCTGCATCCCGTCCATGGCGGCGACAAAGGCGCTGCGCAGTGCAATCTCTGTCTTGCCGAAGCCCACGTCACCGCAGACGAGCCGGTCCATGGGGCGGCCCGAGGCCAGGTCGCCCAGTACATCATTGATCGTCTTCGCCTGGTCATCCGTCTCCTGATAGGGAAAACGGTCACAGAATTCGTTAAACGCGCCTGCAGGGGCCTCCATCACCTGTCCGGTCGCCAGTTCGCGACCGGCGGCGATGCGGATCAGGGCTTCGGCCATGTCCTTCAGGCGCTGCTTCAGCTTTGCCTTGCGGGCCTGCCAGTTCTTGCCGCCCAGGCGATCAAGCACGGTCTCGCCCTCGGAGGACCCGAAACGCGAGAGCAGCTCGATGTTCTCCACCGGCAGGTAGAGCTTGTCGCCCCCCTGGTAGACCAGCAGCAGGCAATCATGCGGCGCGCCCATGACGTCGAGCGCCTGCAGCCCCTCGTAGCGGCCGATGCCGTGATCGACATGCACGACCAGGTCGCCAAGCTGCAGTTCGGTCGCCGTGGCGATGAAATTGTCGGAGCGCCTGGCGGAACGCTTGCGCGACCGCACCAGACGGTCCCCCAGCACGTCCTGTTCGGAGATCAGGATCAGGTCCCTGCTCTCGAACCCGGTCTCCAGCGGCAGGACCGTCAGCCCCACGGTGCCGGCGGGCAGCTTCTCGGCCTCCGTCATGTCCGCGACGTCGCTCAACGCCGCGATTCCGCCGTCGCGCAACATGCCCGACAGGCGCTGACGCGCGCCGTCCGAATAGCTCGCCATCACCGCGCGATGCCCGTCGGCGATCACCTGTTTCAGGTGCGCGATCAGAGCCTCGTAGACATTGGTGCCCGGGGTCGCCCGCTCCGGCGCGAAGTCACGCCCCCGCCGACCGCCCAGATCGAAGGCCTCACCGGGGTTCTCGCTGACGGTGAAGGGCGTCAGCGCCGCAACGGGGTGCCCGCCGAGCGCCTCGGCCCATTCATTGCGGGAGAGGTAAAGCATGTCCGGTGCCAGCGGACGATAGATCGCCCCGGCAACACCGGATGCGCCCGCGTTTGCCTTCAGCGCCTCCTGCCGTGTCTCGTAGTAGTCGTCGATTGCCTGGAACCGCGAATCCGTCGCGTCATCGGCCAGATGGTCCAGCACGATGGGGGCATCCCCCACGTAGTCGAAGACGGTCTCCAGCTTCCGGTGAAAGATCGGCAACCAGTGTTCCATCCCCGGATGGGCTCTCGACTCCGACACCGCCTCGTAGAGCGAGTCACTTTCGGCCCTGATCCCGAACAGCTCCCGGTAGCGGGCACGAAACAGGTTCACTGTCGGCGGCTCCAGGACCAGTTCACCAACCGGTGTCAGTTCGAAACGCCCGATCTTTTCCAGGGTGCGCTGGGTCATCGAATCGAACAGGCGGATGCTTTCCAGCTCCTGCCCGAACAGGTCCAGGCGGACGGGATAGGAATCATTGGGGGGGAAGATGTCGATCAGGCCACCGCGGATGGCGTACTCCCCCGGCTCCATCACCGTGCCCGTGCGCGAATACCCCTGCCCGACCAGAAAGGTCGTCAGCGCGGCCTCGTCGATCCTGTCGCCGATCGCCGCCACGAAGCGTCCGTCCATCACCGTGGCCCTGGCCGGAACACGCTGGGTCACCGCATTGACGGTGGTCAGCAGCACACGGCCGGCCAGCCCGCCCTCCGCCAGCAGACCCAGCGTCCGCATCCGCGCTGCCACAACCTGCCGGTTGGGGGAGGAACGGTCATACGGCAGGCAGTCCCAGGCCGGGAGGGTCAGAACCTGAAGACCGGGCGCAAAGAACTCCAGCATCTCCGCCGTCGCGGCCATGCGCTGGTCATCGCGCGCGATGTGGACCACGCCCTGACGCGCACCGGTGGCGAGGGTGACAAGCAGGCGTGCTTCCAGCCCCTCTGGCGCATTCTGGACGGTGATCCTGCCAGGCGCCGACAGGATGTCGATCAGTGGCTTCAACTGGCTGACTGGTAGAACTTGAACTGCATCAGCATCCGGGTGACGTCATTGTCATACTCCGGCGGGACAGGCTTCCGCCCCATCACCCAGGCCAGGATCTCCGGATCGCCGGCCTCCAGCATCTGCTCGTAGAGGTCCATTTGCCGCTCACCGAAAGTCGGCAGGTTCCGCTCCGCGAACCGGGTCAGCAGGATGTCGGTTTCCTTCGTCCCGGTGTACTGCGAGCGATAGAGCAGCTTCTTGCGCCGCACGGCCAGTCTGTCTTCCTGTTCGGACATGGTGACGGCTCCTTCGGTACCGGGCGCGAGAATGGCCGGTGCAGATTTCATGGGTTGATGAACCGATATAGTACGAAACCCGATGCCGGGAAAGCCGTGCGGCTTGCGTCAGAGGGTCCATGTCAGGATGATCCGCCGATGCGCCCCGAAGTCCTCTTTCCCCTGTTTGCGCCGGTCAACACCCTGAAGGGCGTGGGACCGCGTGTGGCGGCATTGCTGGAGAAGCTGGAGGTCACGCGCATCCTCGACCTGCTCTGGCTGCTGCCGCACAGCCACATCGACCGCAGCCTGCGCCCGAATGTGGAGGACGCGTTGCCCGGCGAGACGGTAACCCTGACCCTCAACATCCTGGAGCATCAGCCGGGACGCACCGACAGGCAGCCCTACAGGATCTTCGCCGGTGACGAGACCGGCGTGATCGGCCTGACCTTCTTCCGCCCGCGCCGCGACTGGCTGGAACGGCAGTTCCCGCCCGGTGAGCGCCGGATCGTCAGCGGCAAGCTGGAACGCTATGGCGACCAGTTCCAGATGGTGCATCCGGAACATGTGGCCGACCCCGACAAGGGGGAGGATGTGCCGTTGCGCGAGCCGGTCTATCCCCTCACCGCCGGACTGGCGCCGAAGTCCCTGCGCAATGCCGTGGTTCAGGCAGTGGAGCGGGCACCGGAGATCAGCGAATGGCAGGACGCGGCATTCCGGGCGAAGAACCGCTTTCCCGACTGGCAATCGGCACTGCGGACGGTTCATTCCGACGGCGCCGCTGCACCGGTGGGGGCCGATACGGACGGTGATCCGGACCTTCTCGCCCGGCGCAGGCTCGCCTATGACGAACTGCTGGCGAACCAGCTTGCACTGGCGCTGGTGCGCCAGCGGATGCGCCGGCAGGGCGGGCGCGGCCTGGCCGTGCACCCCGACGGCCGCATGACGCAGTTGCGCGCGTCCCTCCCCTGGCCGCTCACCGGCGCGCAGGACCGTGTCATCGCGGAGATCATTAAGGACCTGCAGGCCCCGACCCGCATGCTGCGCCTGCTGCAGGGCGACGTGGGCAGTGGCAAGACCGCCGTCGCCCTGCTGGTCGCCACGGCAGTGGTGGAGGCGGGATCACAGGTCGCGCTGATGGTTCCCACCGAAGTGCTCGCGCGCCAGCATGCCCGGACCCTGACGGAGATGGGCGCGGCGATCGGCCTGCGGGTGGAGGCACTGACCGGGCGGGACAAGGGCAAGGCGCGGACGGCGATCCTGCAGCGTCTGGATGCGGGAGAGATCGACCTGGTGGTTGGCACCCATGCCCTGTTTCAGGATGCGATCAGGTTCCGCGACCTTGGCCTCGCGATCATCGACGAACAGCACCGCTTCGGTGTCCATCAGCGGATGCTGCTCTCCGCCAAGGCACGCAGGACCAGTGATGTGCTGGTCATGACCGCGACACCGATTCCCCGCACCCTGGCGATGACGGCCTATGGCGACATGGATGTCTCCCGCCTGGATGAGCGTCCGCCGGGCCGGAAGCCTGTGGATACCCGTGTCCTGCCGACCGACCGCGCAGGCGCAGTCGTGGAGCGTCTGCGCGGGCTGATGGGTCGGGGGGAGCGGGCCTACTGGATCTGCCCGCTGGTGGATGACGAGAGCGAAAGCGAGGCCGCGGCGGCGGAAGCCCGCTTCAGGGAACTGCAGCAACAGTTCGGCGACCGGGTCGGACTGGTGCACGGTCGACTGAAACCGGAGGAAAAGGACGCCGCACTGGTGGCCTTTGCGGACGGGAAGACAAGCCTGCTTGTCGCGACGACGGTCGTCGAGGTCGGTGTCGACGTGCCGGAAGCGACGGTGATCGTGATCGAGGATGCGGAGCGCTTCGGCCTGGCCCAGTTGCACCAGTTGCGCGGCAGGGTCGGTCGTGGTGACAGGCCGGGCCACTGCCTGCTGCTCTACCGCCCGCCGCTGGGTGAAACCGCCAGAAAGCGGCTGGAGGTGCTGCGGGACACGGATGACGGATTCCTGATCGCGGAGGAGGATTTCCGTCTGCGCGGTGGCGGTGACCTGCTGGGCACGCGACAGAGCGGTCTGCCGCCGATGAAGCTGGCGCGGGTGGAACGGGATCAGGATCTTCTGGCCGCCGCCCATGATGATGCGCGGCTGATCGTCAACAATGATCCCGAACTCCAGGGCAAGCGCGGTCCCGACCTGCGGACGCTGCTGTACCTCTTCGAACGCGATGCCGCGATCCGCTACCTCAAGTCAGGCTGAACGCCGCACATCCGGATCGCCGTCAACCGACGCCGGATCATTGGTCGGCAACGGCCGGGCCTTCAGGTCCGGCGGCACCACGACACCGACCGAAACGACATACTTCATGGCCTGTTCGACCGTCATGTCCAGCACCCGCACATCCTCCCGCGGAATGAACAGGATGAATCCGGAAGACGGGTTCGGCGTGGTCGGCACATAGACGCTGACCAGATCAAGCTCCGTCCGCCGCAGCACCTCGCCCTTGGTATCCCCGGCAACGAAACCGATGGTGTAGAGACCGCGGCGCGGGTATTCGACCAGCGCCGCGTGCTGGAACGCCTTGCTGGAATCGGTCAGGACGGTCTCGAAGAGCTGCTTCAGGACATTGTAGATGCCACGCACGATCGGCATCCGGTCCACCAGCCGCTCACCCAGCTTCACCACCGAGCGACCAAGCAGGTTCGCGGTCAGGAATCCGATGACCGTCAGGCCCACCAGAGCCACGACCAGACCAAGGCCCGGAATCTCGAACGGCAGGTCGAATGGCAGTTTCAGCCGTTCGGCAATATGTGGCGGCAGATCGGGAACAAGTGGCAGGAACTGCTCATCGAACCATTCGATGATCGACCAGGTGACATAGATCGTGATCGAAATCGGCGCGGCGACGATGACACCGGTCAGGAAATACGTACGCATCCGCGCCATGAACGGCGATCGGACGGATTTCGGGGTCGGGTTCATCTGGCAGTGTACTCCATGGCCCTGACATAGCACGCCGTCAGCGGCGATCCGAACGTTAAAGAATGTCACCTGCCCTGCAGATTTCAAGGGATTGCTGCACCGCAATCTCGCAATGCGACATGTGCGTTGGGTCACTGGTGCTGTCGAAACACCAATGCGTGACCGGTGTCTGGTCCCCCTGTGCATTGGCGAAAGCGGTCGAACAGTCGTATCCTGCCTCTGCCCGGCAAGATCCTTTGTTCCAGCTACGGGAGCCACCTGTCATGCTAGTTCTGCCCGAACGCAAACGAGCCGGCACTGTCGGTCGTGCCGCCTTTGGTGGCATCGCGACCGCAAATCCGCCTCACGTCCTGAAGCAGTCCGAGGTCGCGCGACGCGCGGGCGAACTCTTCGGCGACAATCTGCCGGTCTTCGAGAGGCTGAAGCCCGTCTACGAGAACGCGGAGATCGAGACGCGCTATTCCAGCGTGCCCATCGAGTGGTACCAGGAAGTCCACGGGTTCGGTTCCCGCAATCGCCAGTATATCGAGACCTCTGTCGACCTGCTGGCGGATGTGGCGTTGCGCGCCGTGGACCAGGCCGGACTCGGACTGGACGAGATCGACGGGATCATCACCGTCTCGACCTCCGGCATCGCGACGCCGAGCCTGGATGCACTGGTCATGGAGCGGCTGAAGCTGCGGCGTGATCTGGAACGCCTGCCGATCTTCGGGCTTGGCTGCGCCGGCGGTGTGGTCGGTCTGGCCCGCGCGGCGCAGATGGCGCGCAGCCGTCCGGGCGCCAACTACCTCTATCTCGTTGTCGAACTCTGCGGCCTGACCTTCCGCAGCCGTGACTTCTCGAAGAGCAACGTGGTCGCGACAGCGCTGTTTGGCGACGGTGCCGCGGGCGCGGTCGTCGGCTCCGACATCGATGGTGCCGAGATTCTGGCCAGTCAGGAGCACACCTGGGAGGATTCCCTCGACATCATGGGCTGGGACGTCACCGACGATGGATTGTCGGTCATCTTCTCGCGGGACATCCCGACCCATGTCCGCAGCAAGATGAACCAGGCACTGCACGGGTTCCTGGAACGTGAGTCACTTGCCCTGACCGATATCGACCACTTCCTGTGCCATCCTGGCGGCGCCAAGGTGCTGGATGCGCTTGAGGACATATTCGGCCTGGACAACGGCGGCCTGAAGCACTCCCGCGAGACCCTGCGCAACTTCGGCAACATGTCCGCCGCAACGGTCATGTTCGTCATTGCGGCTGCCCAGCGCGACAGGCTGAAGGGACGTGCCCTGCTCTCCACACTCGGTCCGGGGTTCACCGCCGGCTTCATGACTGTCGATCTCTGATGAACCTGTTTCATCTGGTTCTTGCCTTCCTGGTGGTGCAGCGGCTGGCGGAGCTTGCGCTGGCGCGGCGCAACACGGCCCGCCTGCTGGCGGCTGGTGCGCAGGAGCATGGCAGCCGCCACTATCCGCTTTTCGTTGTCCTGCACGGCGGGTGGCTTGTGGCGCTGGCCGTGTTCACACCCGCCGACGCGACGATCAATGCGCCACTGTTCATCGTTTTCGTCGCACTGCAACTCGGTCGGGTCTGGGTCATCGCAAGCCTGGGCCGCTACTGGACAACCCGGATCATCACGGTTCCCGACGCGCCACTGGTGAAGCGCGGGCCGTTCCGGTTCGTCCGGCATCCCAACTATATGGTCGTGATCGGAGAGATCGCGGTCGTTCCGCTGATGATCGGTCTTTGGGAAGTCGCCGTCGTCTTCAGTATCCTGAACCTGGCCTTGCTCACCTGGCGCATACGTGCCGAAGAAGAGGCACTGTCACCACGGCGTTCTGGCTAAGACTCCAAGTATCGTGTTAAATTTATTTTCATGAACAAACGTTCAGATGCCGCATGTTGCAGCCGGAACGTTTGAATGGATGAAAGGCGCTGGAGCAATGTCGCCGCGTCGGGGGAAATGAACGCCAATACGCCACCACGGCGGCCTGATGGCAACGGCCAGCAGGCCTTCACGCCTGAGCGTCGCATGGCGGATTTTCTCGAGATCGCCAAGGACTGGTTCTGGGAAACCGACGCGGCGCACAGGTTCATTTTCATTTCCAAGCGTTTTCAGGACCTGACAGGTATCGATGTCGACCTGTTCCTCGGCAATACCCGCGCCGAGATGGCCAGCGATCCGAACGCACCGGAGTTCCTGGCCCATCTGGCCGATCTGGCCGCACACCGTACCTTCAGTGACTATGTCTATGGGGGAGAGACGCCCCGTGAATTTCGCTGGTTCCAGATCAGTGGTCGGCCCGTATTCGGGGACGACGGCTCCTTTCTGGGATATCGGGGTACCGGCAGCGACATCACGCAAGGGGTCGTCGATCGCGGGCGGGCGCGCGACGCGGAAGGTCTTCTGGAAGGCGCGCTTGAATCCATCAATGAGGGATTCGTGCTCTACGGCAGTGACGACTGCATCCGCATGTACAACAAGGTGTTCCAGCAGGCCTTCGACCCGAATGAGGAAAAGCTGCGAATCGGCATTTCCTTCAAGGACTGGATCGGCTGGCTGATCGAAAGCGGCGAGATCGATACTTCGGCATCCGGCGCGACCTACAACATGGAAGAGCGTCACAAGGGGCACCGCAGGGGCCGATACGAAGGCGAAGTGGCGTTCAGGGACGGACGCTGGTACCGGATCTCCGAGAACGAGATCAGCGGCGCGGGCATTGTGGGTGTCTACACCGACATTTCCGCGCGCAAGCATCGCGAACTTGAACGGCAGCGTCAGTCGAAGATGCTCACCTCCGTCTTCGAGAAACTGCACAACGGTGTCTGTGTCGGCGACGCCGACTTCGTCGTGTCGAACGTCAATCAGCGCTTTGTCGAATTGATGGGCCTGCCATCCGAATTCTTCGCGGTGCGCCGGACCATTGCCGACATCCTCGACCATTTTCGCTCAGACCCCGCCTATGGTCAGGTGCTCCCGGAAATGGAACGTCGCTATCAGATGTCGCGAAGCGGCGTGGCTTTCCGCTACCAGCGGACACGACCCGACGGCATTCACCTGGAAATCAGCAGCGATCCCCTGCCCGACGGCGGTCTGCTGTTCTCGGTCAACGACATGACCCCATGGCAGCGCATGAACGAGACGCTGCGGGAACGGGAGGAACGTTACCGCCACCTTGTCGAACGCAGCCCCGACGCGATCCTGGTGCATCACAGGGGTCAGATCCGCTACGCCAATGCCTCGGCCGTCAGCATGTTCCGCGCCCGCAGCCGGGAACACCTGCTTTTCCAGGAAGTCAGTCAGCTGGTTGCGCCACGCGACCTTCCGAAACTAAAGGAGCGTTCCAGGCAGATGCTCGCCGAAGGCGTTGGCTCCGCGCGCGGCGGAATGATCTTCAAGTGCCGACGGCTCGACGGGGAATCGTTCGAGATGGAGATCGAAAGCTCCATCGTACCCTTCGAGGGCCAGCCCATGGCCCAGGTCGTGATCCGGGACGTGACCGAACGTCGGCAGGCAGAACGGGCCCTGCACATGGCCAAGGAACAGGCTGAGATGGCGAACCGGGCAAAGTCCGAGTTTCTGGCCAACATGAGCCATGAACTGCGTACCCCGCTGAATGCCATTATCGGATTCTCGGAGATCATGCGTGACGAGATGTACGGGAACATCGGGAACAAGCAGTACGCCGAGTACATCAGCGACATCCACCACAGCGGCACGCATCTGCTGTCGGTGATCAATGACATCCTGGACCTGTCGAAGGCGGAATCGGGACATCTGGAACTGCGCGAGCAGGAAGTCGACCTGCCCCTTCTGCTCGATTCGGCATTGCGGATCGCACGCACCCGAGACGGCAGCGATGGCCTGACGATCGTCAATCTGGCCGCCGAGCGCGATGTGCCCGAAGTCATGGCTGACAGTCGCCTGATCAAGCAGATCTTCATCAACCTTCTGTCCAACGCCATCAAGTTCACGCAGCCAGGCGGGCAGATCACGATCGACATCAGGCTTGTACCCGATGGCCTGGAACTCACTGTCGCCGACACCGGCATCGGGGTCGCCAGCGATCAGCAGGAACGGGTGTTCGAGCCATTCGTGCAGGGTGAAACCGGGCTCTCGCGCCGGTTCGAGGGAACAGGACTCGGTCTGTCACTCTCGCGTTCCCTGGCTCAGTTGCACGGCGGCACGTTGCGTCTGGAGAGCGTGCCGGGCGTCGGCACGACTGCGGTTCTCTGGTTGCCTGCCGCGCGCATCTGCAAGCTCTAATTGCCCGTAATGAAAGCTGAAAAGCACACTTGTCTATTTGGAATACCCACTGGTATAGTCCTGTTCCAAGAATAAGAAAAAGCTATTTACACGGGGAGGCCTTGAGTGGCGATGCCAGCAGCATCGACAGCCGGGGAGGTGACGCTCAGCGTCAACGGCGTGTCGAAATACTTTGGTGGTGTGCGGGCGGTGGACAATGTTTCCGTCGACATACCCAAGGGCAGTATCTTTTCCATCATCGGACCCAATGGTGCGGGGAAGACATCTCTGGTCAACATGATCAGTGGTTTCTACACCCCCGATACCGGATCGATTGTCTTCCAGGGCGAAGACATCACGGCGCTCCGGCCCAACGAAAGGGCCGAACGCGGGATCGCGCGCACATTCCAGAACATCGCACTGTTCGCCGGCATGAATGTGCTGGAGAACCTGATGCTGGGCCGACACATTCACATGAAGTCCAACCTGCTGAAGGCCTGTCTTTACTGGGGACCGAACCAGCGGGAGGAGATCCGTCACCGTGCCCGGTGCGAGGAGATCATCGATTTCCTGAAACTGAACGACCTGCGCAAGCAATCGACCGGCGCCCTCGCCTACGGTTACCAGAAGCGCGTTGAACTCGGTCGCGCGCTCGCGCTGGAACCGGACCTGCTGCTGCTGGACGAGCCGATGGCCGGCATGAATTCCGAGGAAAAGGAAGACATGGCCCGCTATGTCCTCGACGTGAACGAGGAACTGGGCACGACCATCATCCTCATCGAACATGACATGGGGGTCGTGATGGATATCTCGACCCGTATCGCCGTGCTCGACCAGGGCACGAAGATCGCGGAAGGCACGCCGACAGAGATTCAGGCCGATCCTGCCGTAATCCAGGCCTATCTCGGCACATCACACTAGGGGGTTTTGGAATGACCAATGCAGATACCCTCGGCGCGCTGCTGCTTGAGAATGAGCGTACCCGACCGACGAAGCCCGCGATCCGCGAGAAGGATCTTGGCATCTGGCGCACCTATACCTGGGCCGACTATGCCGGGAACGTCCGTGATTTCGCCATGGGCCTGGCAAAGCTCGGCTTTGGCCCCGGCGACAAGCTCTGTGTCGCCGGCAACAATCGCCCACGCCTCTACTGGGCCGAGATGGCTGCCATCTGCCTCGGCGGCACGGCGGTTCCCGTCTATCAGGACGCCATCGCGACCGAACTGAAGTTCGTGCTCAACAATGCCGAAGTGAAGGTGATCGTGGCCGAGGATCAGGAGCAGGTGGACAAGATCCTGTCCCTGCGCGACGGCCTGACCGGGCTCGAATATCTGGTCTATGACGACTCGCGCGGCATGTCGGAACTGGCCGATGATCCGACCGTCATGAGCTTCGAGGCCGTACAGGCCGAAGGTGTCGAGTACGGGCGGGCCAATCCGGCGGCATTCGAGACGGCGGTTGCCGCGGTGAAGCCGACCGACATCGCGTTCATGGTCTACACCTCCGGCACCACCGGCAATCCCAAGGGTGTCATGCTCTCGCACGCCAACATGGTGGAGACGGCGCGGACCTTCCTGGCCAACGAGGATGTGCGGGAGAGCGACGACATGTTCTCCTACCTGCCCCTCGCCTGGGTCGGTGAAGCCATGTACAGCACCACGGTCAGCCTGATGTCCGGCTGTGCCTGCAACTGCCCCGAAGGCCCGGAGACGTTCCGCCGGGACGGCCGTGAACTCGGCGCGACCGGGTTCGTGGCGGCGCCCCGCAGCCTGGAGATGGTCCTGTCCGAGATCCAGGTGAAGGCCAATGATGCCTCCGGCCTGAAGCGCTGGGTCTTCAATACCTTCCGCGATGTCGCCGTTGATATCGAGAACAGGAAGGCCGAGGGCCTGCCGATCTCCCTTGGCATGAAGCTGAAGCGCGCCATCGGCGAGATCCTGGTCTACGGCCCGATCCGCGACCAGTATGCCTTCCGCAGGGCCCGCTGGGTCTATGTCGGCGGTGCACCGCTGGGACCGGACTCGTTCCGTTTCTTCCGCGCCATGGGCATCAACCTGAAGCAGGTCTATGGCTCGACCGAGGTTTCCGGCCTGGTGACCCTGCAGTCGGACAAGCAGGCATCCCCGGACCATGTCGGCACACCCTGCGCCGGCATCGACGTGAAGATCGCCGACAATGGCGAGGTTCTGATCAAGAGTGCCGGTGTCTTCCAGGGCTACTACAAGAACGAGGAAGCCAGCCGGGAAGCCATCACGGAGGACGGCTGGTTCCGCACCGGTGACGCGGGCATTCTGGAAAGCTCCGGAGAGCTGACGATCATCGACCGCGCGAAGGACGTGGGCAAGCTGGTCGATGGCTCGCCCTTCGCACCACAGTTCGTCGAGAACAAGCTGAAGTTCAGCCCCTACATCTCGGAGGCCGTCTCCTTCGGACACGAGAAGCCATATGTCTGCGCCATGATCGCGATCGACATGAACACGGTGGGCAACTGGGCCGAGAAGCTGGGTCTTGCCTACACCAACTACATGGATCTGACGCACAAGCAGGAAGTCCGCGACCTGATCACGGAGGAGATCAAGCGGATCAATCCTTCGTTGCCGGAAGTAAGCCGAATCAAGCGCTTCCTGCTGCTTGCGAAGGATCTGGATGCAGACGATGCGGAGGTGACACGGACACGCAAGCTGCGCCGCGGCTTCATTGCCGAGAAGTACGCGCCGGTCATCGACGCCTTCTACAACGGGGGCAAGGAGGTCGAGCTGGCCACCGAAGTGACGTTCGAGGACGGGCGCAAGTCGATGCTGGATACGCGCCTGACCATTCTGGAAGCGGCCTGAGGGGGAATTCGAGATGGATATGTTCGCCGTCTGGTACTTCGTGGAAACGACGATCAACGGGGCCCTGATCGGGCTGATGTACGCCCTGATCGCACTGGGTTTCGTGCTGATCTACAAGTCTACTGACGCCATCAACTTCGCCCAGGGCCAGTTTGTCATGATCTCCGGCGTCATGGTCGCGGCACTCTCCGCCGACTACGGGGTTCCCATCGTCCTGGGTGCGATCATCGCGCTTGTCTTCATGATCCTGTTCAACGTGATGCTGGAGCGGATCGTGCTCCGCCCGATGATCGGGCGGCCCGTGGTCGCGATCATCATGGCGACCATCGGTCTCGCGGCATTTCTGGAGGGGCTGTTCCCGATGATCTTCGGGGCCACGACCCGCGCGCTGGACCTCGGCATTCCCAATGATCCAATCATCGTCGGCCAGATCTACCTGACCCCGATCAACGTGGTCGGCGGTGCCGTGGCACTGACCTTCTTCGGGGCGTTCTCGATCTTCTTCATGAAGTCACGCAAGGGCGTTGCACTGCGCGCGGTGGCCGACAACCACCAGGTCTCCATGGCCATGGGGATCAATGTCGAGCGCTACTTCGTGCTGGCCTGGTCCATGGCCGGCGTCGTTGCCGTGCTCGGCGGTCTGCTCTGGGGCAGCGCCATCGGCGTCGACAATACCCTCGCCGTGGTTGGCCTGAAGGTGTTCCCGGTGGTTATCCTGGGCGGCCTCGAGAGCATCATCGGCGCTATCGTCGGCGGCATCATCGTCGGCATCATCGAAGCCTGGGGCGGCACTTATATCGACCCGGCAATGACCCAGCCCTGGTTCCGCGAGTTCTTCCCCTTCGAGGGTGGCGGAACCAAGGACTTCCTTCCCTATCTGCTGATGATCGTGGTGCTGTTCTTCAAGCCCTACGGCCTGTTCGGCAAAGTCCATATCGAAAGGGTCTGAAGCCGTGTTTCATCGCGAAAGTGGATACTACAAGACGACCTACGCCAGCGACTCGGCGCTTTACCCGCTGCCGATCGCCAGGTTCACAGTGGCTGGCTTCGCCATCCTCTTCTTCGTCGTGGCCCCGCTGCTGGTCAGCAGCTACTACCTGACGATCCTGAACCTGGTCGGCATTGCCATCGTCGGCGCGCTGGGCCTGAACATCCTGGTCGGCCTGACCGGTCAGATCTCCATCGGCCATGCCGCCTTCATGTCGGTCGGGGCCTATACGGCGGCGAACCTGGCAACCCGGTTCGACCTGCCGTTCTGGATTACCCTGCCCGCCGGCGGTCTGATGGCCGCTGCAATCGGCATCATCGTCGGCTTCCCATCGGTGCGCATCAAGGGGCTGTATCTCGCCATTTCCACCCTGGCGGCGCAGTTCATCATCGACTGGATCATCGTGCATACGCCCGCCATCTCGGGCGGTTTCCAGGCATCCATCCAGGTCCCCCGGCCGAGTGTCTTCGGCATCGTCCTGGATACGCAGCGGGAACTCTACATGTTCATTCTGGTCACGGCGGTCCTTGCCATCGTCATCGCACTGAACATTGCACGTAGTCGCATCGGCCGGGCCTTCATCGCCATCCGTGACCAGGACATCGCTGCCGAGATTCTCGGCATCGACGTTCGCCGCTACAAGCTGATGGCCTTTGCCATATCTTCATTCTATGCCGGTGTCGCAGGGGTGCTCTATACCTACTACTCGGGGGTGGCGAACAACGAGTTCTTCCCCCTTGTCGTCTCGATCGATTACCTCGCCATGGTCATCATCGGCGGCATGGGGTCGGTCCTGGGCGCCATCTTCGGGGCCACCTTCGTGACCCTGCTTCCGATCGCCATCGATCTGTTCATGACCGCAGTCGGTCCTTACCTGATCGAGGACGCCGGTGCCCTTTCGGGCATCAAGTCCCACATGCGGCTGGTCGTGTTCGGCGGACTGATCATGTTCTTCCTGGTTGTTGAACCAGAGGGCCTGAACCGGCTGTGGCTGAACATCCGGAGTTATTTCCGTGTCTGGCCGTTTTCGTACTAGACTGTCGCCAAGCCCCCGCAAGAACGACGGGGCATGATCCCAAGGGAGGAACCAAGAATGAAACGCATACTGGCATCCATAGCCGTGGCAGGTGGCCTTGCCGCCATGACCGCGGCCCACGCCGGGGAGATCGTCATCGGCCAGATGACGGACCGCACCGGCCCCACAGCCAATGTCGGCAACCCCGTCGGTGACGGCGCGCAGGATTACATCGACCTGATCAATTCCCAGGGTGGAATCAACGGTCATACGATCCGCCTCGTCGAAGTCGACAATCAGTACAAGGTACCGCCGGCGGTTGAAGGCTATCAGCGCTTCAAGTCGGAAGGCGCTGTTCTGGTCGGCCTGTTCGGCACCCCGATCACACAGGCGCTGACCGCTGACCTGCAGAAGGACAAGATCCCGGCGACGACCCCCGGCTTCGGCACCGCTCTGGCGGCTGATGGCAACGCCTTCCCCTACCTGTTCCCGGCAGCAGCCAGTTACTGGTCGCAGGCAGGCGCCGCGGTAGAATATGCCAAGCAGCAGATGGGTGGCCTGAAGGGCAAGAAGATCGCCTACCTGTTCTATGACAATCCAGCAGGTCGTGAAGGCCTTCCGGTGCTGCGCAAGCTCTCCGAACTGGAAGGCTACACCCTGAACGAATTCCCGGTCCCCGCGCCGGGTATCGAGATGGACAACCAGGCCCGTGACATCGCCCGCCGTTTCCGGGCAGACTTCGTCATCAGCCACCTGTTCGGTCGCGCGCCTTCCGTGCAGATCAACGCGCTGAAGCGTGCAGGCTTCCCGCTCGAGAAGGTCGTGTCCTTCGTCTGGGGCGCCTCTGAAGCCGACGTTGCCGCCGCCGGCGGTTTCGAAGCTGCAGAGGGCTATGCCGGTCTGCAGTTCGCCGGTGTCGGTGACGACTTCCAGGTGCGCCGCGACATCAAGGCGATGCTCAAGGCCCAGGGCAAGGAAGCCCGCGAGAGCATGTCATCGACCGTGTTCTACAACCGTGGTCTGCTGATCAGCGCCCTGCATGTCGAAGCGCTCCGCAACGCCGTTGCGGCAAATGGCGGCAAGGCCGACGTGACCGGTACGCAGGTCCGTGATGGCTTCCACGCCATCAAGGACTTCTCGCTGGGCGGTCTGCTTCCGCCGCTGAACCTTGGTGGCGGTGACCATGAAGGTGGTGGCTGGGTCCGCGTCTTCAAGGTGACGAAGACCGGGTTCGAGCCTGCTACCGAATGGTTCAAGGGCTATCGCGATGTCGTCTTCGAACTCATCAAGGAAGAATCGGCCAAGATGAAGAACTGATCCTGGCCTGATCTATTGCCGGGCTGTCCTTGCGGCAGCCCGGCGCTTGATACCTTTTCCAAAGAGGCGAAAATGCTCGCGATCAATAATATTGAAGTGATCTACAACAATGTCGTTCTGGTGCTGAAAGGCATCTCGATCGACGTCAAGCCGCAGTCGATCACGACGATCCTGGGGGCAAACGGCGCGGGCAAGACCACAACGCTGAAGTCCATTTCCGGGCTTCTGAAGCCGGAACGCGGCCAGGTCACGCGCGGTTCCATCGAATTCAACGGCGAACGCATCGACAAGCTGGCGCCGCACGAGACCGTGAAGAAGGGCGTTGTCCAGGTTTTCGAAGGCCGCCGCGTCTTCACTCATCTGAGCATCGAGGACAATCTGCTCGCCGGGGCGCATATCGTCTCCGACATGAAGACCGTCCGCGACATGATCGATCAGGTCTACACCTTCTTCCCGCGCCTGAAGGAACGCCGTACCGGTCAGGCCGGGTACCTGTCGGGTGGTGAGCAACAGATGCTGGCCATCGGACGTGCCCTGATGTCCAACCCGAAGATGATCATGCTGGATGAGCCGTCTCTCGGCCTCGCCCCGATGATCATCGAGGAGATCTTCGGCATCATCCAGCGGATGCGCAAGGAAGCCGGTGTCACCATTCTGCTGGTGGAACAGAACGCCAATCTGGCGCTGTCCATCGCCGACCACGGCTATGTCATGGAAAACGGCTCCATCGTGATGGAGGGTCCGGCCAAGGAACTGCTGGCCAACTCCGACATCCAGGAGTTCTACCTCGGCATCGGCGAAGGCGGCGACAGGAAGTCGTTCCGCGATGTGAAGCACTATCGTCGCCGCAAGCGCTGGCTCGGCTGATCCCGGCCTTCAGGCGGGAAACTGCAGTTCCACCGTCACGGCCTCAGGCCCGCGCACGAAGACCTGCCGGATCGGCAGTCCCGGCACGTCATTCTCCCGGTATCGCAATCCCGCTGCCTTGATGGCCGAGATCTGTGTCGCGTGGTCGCCGCCGCGAAAGGCGAAATGGTCGACCGGTCCCGGAACATTCTCCCCGCCGTCGTCCGTCACGCCGACCAGATGCACGATGGCCTCCCCCGGTTCCGAACCGTAGAGCCAGTAGCCCGGAAAATCGAAGTCCGGCCGCGCGCCCACCTGCAGTCCGACGACCGTCTCGAAGAACCGGCGCATGCCCTCCAGGTCTCGGCAGCGCACGTTGACGTGGTCCAGCCGCATCAGAGCACCTCGGTCTCGACTTCCCTGCCCATCTCCGCCACGACCAGCTTCCCGTCCTGACGCTCAATGCGTGTTATCGAGCAATTGTCGGGGCGGAAGATCGTGACGCGGTCATCGTCCGTCAGCAGACCGACAATTGTGTTGATGGCGACGAAATGGCTGCTGATCACCGTATCAGTCTCGATCTCCTCGATCGCCTTCAGCAGGTCCGCGCGCCAGCCGGCCAGATGCAATGCATCCGTATCGGACCAGCGACCCGCCATGATACCGGTCAGCCACTGCCGACGGGCGCCAAGATCCTCGGTCGGGGACGGCACTTCCGTCACGCGCGGCTCGATCCGTGCCGGGGATCCCCACACGGCCTCCAGCGCGGAAATGGTTTCCCGCGTCCGGCGCATCGGGCTGGTCACCATCGGCAGGGGGCCGAGCGGTCCCAGCGTGTCAGCCATGGCAAGCGCCTGGCGGATGCCGGCCTTGTCCAGCGGCGGATCATGATCCTCGTCGAATGCCGCCGCAGCCTTGCCATGTCGCACCAGATAGATCTTCGTCATCGTTCCCTGCCCCTCCCACGGGCGCCGGTCATTAACCCGTCATTCAGTCGCCTGCAGGCGCAGGCTCGGTGGCCGAAGGCTTGCCGTCCGTGACCGCCGCCTTCTCGGAGTCATGATGATCCGACTCCATCCGGCGCAGGCGGCGCTCGATATGACCCGCGGGCTTCGTGAAACGCGCCAGCAGCATGTAGAACACCGGTACCACGAACAGCGACAGGATCGTGGAGAACCCAATACCGCCGATGATCACGATCCCCAGAACCTCCCGCGTTTCGGCCCCTGCCCCGGTCGCCATGGCCAGAGGCAAGGCACCGAGTGCGGTGGAGATCGTCGTCATCAGGATGGGCCGCAGGCGAATGATCGCGGCCTCCAGCACGGCATCCGTCACGGACTTGCCCTCGTCACGCAACTGGTTGGCGAACTCGACGATCAGGATCGCGTTCTTCGCCGTCAGTCCGATCAGCATGACAATGCCGATCTGGCTGTAGACGTTGATCGAAAGCCCGGCGATGATCAGCGCGCCGAGGGCACCCGTCACCGCCAGTGGCACGGCGGTCAGGATCACGAACGGATGCACGAAACTCTCGAACTGCGCGGCCAGGGCCAGGAAGACGATCACCAGCGCCATGGCGAAGGTGAAGTAGAGCGCGCCGGTCGATGACCGGAACTCCTGACTCTCGCCGGCGAAGGTGATGCGGGCGTCGCCAGGCAGGGTCCGGCGTGCCGCATCTTCCAGGTACGTCAGCGCATCGCCCAGCGTGTACCCTTCGGCCAGCGCCGCCGTGATGGTGATCGACCGCAGCCGGTCGGTGCGTTTCAGGCTTCCCGCCGTCGCCCCTTCCGACATGGTGACGAGGTTGGAGAGCGGAATCAGTTCACCCGTCGTGGCGGACTTCACATACATGTTGCGCAGGTCTTCCGGCGTGGCGCGGTCGCTCTGCTGCGCACGCAGGATCACCGGGTACTGCTTGCCGCCACGTTCCAGATTGGTGACCCGGCGCTCGCCCAGCATGGTCTCCAGCGTCCGCCCGATCTCGTCCACCTGCACGCCAAGGGCGGCGGCACGGTCCCGGTTGATGGCAACGCTGAGTTCCGGGACGGTCTGGTCGAAGTCCTTGTCCGGATTGCGCAGCCCGGGGTTCTTTCGCGCTTCCGCCAGCAGCAGCTCCGCCCAGGCATCAAGTTCCTCGTAGCTAGGACCACCGATCACGACCTGCACCGGCGTCTGGGAGAACCGCTGGCCCAGCGGTGGACGGCCAAACGCGAATG
This sequence comes from Minwuia sp. IMCC3009, assembly GCF_029909415.1. GTDB lineage: Bacteria > Pseudomonadota > Alphaproteobacteria > Minwuiales > Minwuiaceae > Minwuia. The sequence continues at coordinate 1,707,651 of NZ_CP123781.1, read as the reverse complement.
CCTTGATCCCTGGGATGCTGAGCATCTTCGGGAACACCTGGCCAATCACCTGCCCCTGCGTGATCGTCCGCTCCGACCAGTCCTTCAGCCGCACGATCCCGAAGGCGGAATTCACGTCGCCGGGACGGCCGCCGAAACCGGGGGCGAGAATGATCAGCGTACGGTCGGCCTGCCCGCTGTCGACGTAGGGCTGCAGCGCGTCCTCGACCTCCTGCGTATAGCGGTCGGTATACTCCAGACTGCTGCCCTCCGGCGCAGAGACGGAAACGAAGATGATTCCACGGTCCTCCCGCGGGGCAAGCTCGTTGGGCAGCGCCAGCAGCAGCAGATAGGCAAGCGCGGAAACGGCGACAGCCAGTGCAACGATCACCAGCGGAACCGACAGCGCACGACGCAGCACCCAGCCGTACCCGCTGGACATGCTCTTGAAGACACCTTCGGTGGCGCGTCCCAATGGCCCTGCGTTGCTGCTGGGCCGCAGCAGTTTCGAACAGAGCATCGGTGTCAGCGTCAGGGCGACAAAGCTGGAGAAGATGACAGCCGTTGCCACGGCAATGCCGAATTCGCGGAACAATCGGCCGACGTTGCCTTCAAGGAAGGAGATCGGCACGAAGACGGCGACCAGAACGACGGTCGTGGCGATGACCGCGAAGGCAATCTGGCGCGCGCCCCGCGTCGCGGCGAGCAATGGCGGCTCGCCATTCTCGATCCGTCTGTGAATGTTCTCCAGCACGACAATCGCGTCATCCACCACCAGTCCGATGGCCAGAACCAGTGCCAGCATGGTCAGGACGTTGATCGAATAGTCGAGGGAACCGAGGACAATGAAGGCGGAGAGGATCGAGACCGGAATGGCGAGCGCCGGTATCAGCGTCGCCCATATGGATCGCAGGAACACGAAGATGACCAGCACCACCAGCGCCATGGCGATCCCCAGCGCGCGATAGACCTCCCGTATCGACTCCTCGACGAAGACGGCCTGGTCGAAGGACACGACCAGTTCCATGCCGACCGGCAGTCCCGGCGTCACGTTCCTGAGTTCCTCGCGGACTCCCTCCGCGACGGCCAGCGTGTTCGATTTCGATTGCCGGATGATCCCGATGCCGATGGCAGTCCGGCCATTGGCGCGGAACTTGGTCCGTTCATCCTCCGGCCCCAGTTCGACGTCGGCGATCTCGCTCAGGCGGATGAAATAGTCGTTCCGGTCGGCCACGACGATATTGCGGAACTCCTCGACGCTGCGCAGTGCCGTACGTGATTTCACCGCAAACTCGCGCTCGACGGACTCGATGCGCCCCGATGGCAGTTCGATGTTCTGCTGTCTCAGCGCGTTCTCGACATCACTCACCGTCAGCCCACGCGCGGCCAGTTCACCCTTTCGCAGCCAGATGCGCATGGCGTAGCGCTTGCCGCCGCCAGTGCGCACGCGGGCAACACCGTCCACGACGCTGAACCGGTCCATGATCTGGCGTTCGGCATAGTCCGTCAGTTCCAGCGCGTTGAGCCGGTCACTGGTCAGCACCAGCCACATCATGGCGCGGGCGTCGGCTTCGGTCTTGGCGACACGCGGCGGATCAGCCTCGTCCGGCAGGCGGTTGATGGCGCGGCTGACGCGGTCACGCACGTCATTTGCCGCCGCATCGATGTCACGGCTGAGATTGAATTCCACCGAGATGGATGAGGAGCCTTCCTGGCTGGTGGAGCTGATCTTCTGCACACCGCCGATGCCGGCGACCTCATCCTCCAGAACCTGGGTGATCTGGGATTCGATGATCTCCGGCGATGCGCCACGCCAGACGGTGTTGATGGAGACAATCGGCGGATCGATGTCGGGATATTCGCGGATCGTCATGCCCTGATAGGCAAAGATGCCGAAGATCATCAGCACCAGGCTGAGCACCGTCGCGAAGACCGGTCGCTTGATTGCAACGTCCGAGAGGACCATGCCGAACTCCCTGCCTGCTCAGATCACATCAGGCTGATGGTTTCTGAACCGCATCACCAATGTTGCTGCGGATGTTCACCTCCGCGCCGGGACGCACCTTCTGGATGCCGCCCACGATGACAATTTCTCCCGCCGCCAGTCCGGAGGTCACTTCGGCCTGTCCCGGTCTCCGGCGGCCGATCGTGATGGCGCGCCGTTCCGCCTTCCCGTCAACGATCGCGAAGACGAACATGCCGTCATCCACGGCAACGATCGCTTCCTCCGGCACCATCAGTGCGCCGTCCTTGGCGCCATAGGCCAGATCGACCGTCAGGAACATGCCGGGACGCAGCAGTCCCTCCTTGTTCGCCAGCTCGGCGCGTACCGTCACCGCGCGGGTCGCCGGATTGATCCGGGTATTGACAGTGGCGACCACGCCTTCCAGCACCACATCCGGATAGGCGGCGGTGCGGGCGGTGACCAGCAGTCCCGGATGTACGGAGGCCAGTGCGGTCTCCGGCACGTCGAAATCCAGCTTGACGACGGAGATGTCATCCAGGGTCACGATCTCGTCCCCGGGCGTGACCAGCGCGCCCTGACTGACCTTCCGCAGGCCAAGCCGACCCGAGAACGGTGCCTTCAGTTCGTAGTTGCGCAGGCGTGCCTCGATCTGCGCGACAGCGGCATCGGCCTCCGCCAGATCCTGGGCCAGTTCCTCCGTCCGACCTGCCGTCACGGCGCGGGCGTCCCGCAGCTTCACGCCGCGTTCGTAGTTCTGGCGGGCCCTGGTCTGGCGCGCGATGGCTTCATCCCGCTCCGCCAGTATCTCCACGGCATCAAGCCGCAACAGGACCGCGCCCTGGCGGACCGTGTCACCTTCGCGAAAACGGATATCGGCCACGCGCCCGGCGACCTTGCTGGTGATCGTCACCGCCTCGTTGGCGCGGGTGGTGCCGATGGCCTGTATGGTATCTACCAGACGCTCCGACGTGACCGGGGCCACATCAACCAGGACCGCCCCGCCGCCAAATCGCTGACCGCCGCCCGACTCCGCGAAGTACGGGCCGATGATCGGCAGGTCCGCACGCGCCTGCCAGACCAGATAGCCAACGAGCGCAAGCACCGCGATGACAACAAGCTGAATTCCAAGACGCAAGCCGGATACTCCCGTGAATGCCCAGGGACCTTTCAGGCGACCCAGCATTTGACCTTGAGACCGCCCGGCCCCCGCGCGAAGTTAACGTGTCGTGTACCAGTGGCAAATGCTATTTGCAGTACCCCCGGTCACGATCAGGTGCCGGGAAGTAAGCCCGGCAGGCGACGGGAGGCCCGATTGACGACCCTGTTCATGACACATACCGAATGCCTGTTCCACGACACCGGTACCGGACACCCGGAACGGCCTGACCGGCTGCGTGCCGTGTTTCATGCCATCGACGAGACCACCTATCCGGACCTCTTGCGGCAGGAGGCACCTCTGGCCACCGATGCGCAACTCGCGCTGGCCCATTCGGATGCCTACGTGCAGAAGCTCAATGCCGCGATACCGGAGAGCGGGCGGCGCAACCTGGACCCGGATACCGTTGTCTCACCGGGATCGGCCGAGGCCTCCCGGCGGGCAGCAGGAGCCGTGATTGCTGCCATCGATGCGGTCTTTGCCGGGGATGCCGACAATGCCTTCTGCGCGATCCGCCCCCCTGGCCACCACGCGGAGCCGGATCGCCCCATGGGGTTCTGCCTGTTCAACAATGCCGCAATCGGCGCGCTGCATGCGCGGCAGGCACATGGGATACGGCGGGTGGCCGTTCTGGACTTCGACGTGCATCACGGCAATGGCACCCAGGCCCGGTTCCGCGATGATCCCGAGTTGATGTACCTGTCCTCCCACCAGTGGCCGCTCTATCCGGGCACAGGTGCAGCGCACGAGACCGGCATTGCCGACAATCTGGTCAACTTGTGCCTGGAGCCGACGGCGGGATCCGCGGATTTCCGGCGTGCCTGGTCGGAGACCGGGCTGCCGCGCCTGCGGGCCTTCGCGCCGGAACTGGTGATCATCTCCGCCGGGTTCGACGGGCACGAGCGCGATCCGCTGGCCAGCCTGAACCTGACCGACGCCGACTATGGCTGGATCACCGGTGAAATCATGACCATCGCCACGGAATGTTGCGACGGTCGCCTTGTCTCGGTGCTGGAGGGAGGGTACGACCTTGATGCCCTGCAATCGGCGACACGCGTCCATGTCTCAACGCTGCAGGGTGAAACAGCACCGCCGACGGAGGGATCATGACAGACGACACGGCCATGCCTGAGGACATTGCGGCCCTGAGTTTCGAGGCTGCGCTGGCGGAACTTGAAACCATCGTCCAGAAGCTCGAGTCGGGTTCCGTCGATCTGGAGAAATCCATCGACATGTATGCCCGTGGCAGCCTGCTGAAGGCCCATTGCGAAACCAAACTTAAGGCGGCCGAGGCACGGGTGGAGAAGCTGGTGATCAGCCCCGATGGCCGACCGGGTGATGCGGTTCCGTTCGAGACGGATTGACGGCTGATGTCCGAAACACAACTGGCGACCGCCCTGGCAGGTGCGGCACAGGCGGTGGAGGCCGAGATCGACCGGCTGCTGCCCCTGCCCGCCACGCTGGAGGCCCGGGTCCACGCGGCAATGCGCTATGCGCTGTTCGCCGGCGGCAAGCGCCTCCGTCCCTTTCTGGTGATGACCAGCGCCGACCTGCTGGGTGTCCCGAAGGAGAACGCGGTACGCGCCGCCGCGGCGGTCGAGATGGTTCACACCTATTCGCTGATCCATGACGACCTGCCCGCCATGGACGACGATGACCTGCGGCGGGGCAAGCCGACCTGTCACCGGGAATTCGACGAGGCGACGGCGATACTGGCCGGAGACGCGCTGCAGCCGCTCGCCTTCAAGATACTGGCCGGGCCGGAAACCGACCCGGATGCCGAGATCCGCATGGAACTGGTCCGCACGCTGGCCGATGCCATCGGTGCGGACGGCATGGTCGGCGGTCAGATGATCGACCTGCAGGCCGAGACCGAGACCTATGACCTGGCGCAGATCACCCGCCTGCAGGACCTCAAGACCGGTGCGCTGATCTCCTGGTCCGTCGAGGCCGGTGCCATCCTGGGACGCGCGACGAAGACGGAGCGCAGTGCGCTGGCGACCTATGGCCTGGAGATCGGTCTTGCCTTCCAGATCGCGGACGATCTGCTGGATATCGAGGGCGATGTGGCACAGATGGGCAAGGCCGTTGCCAAGGATGCCGATGCCGGCAAGGCCACTTTCATTGGCCTGCTGGGGGTCGAGGGCGCGCGGAATCGCGCAGCCGAACTGGTTGATTCAGCGGTTGCGCGCCTTGATTTGTTTGGCCAAAACGCCTTTCTATTAAAAGACATCGCGCGTTTCATGATCGAACGCCGATCCTGAAGGCCGACCGTCGCGACACTGCCGCCGCGATGGAACGCGCCACAGGGAACAATAATGGGAGGCCATGCTTGGCCGACACATCCAAGACGCCACTGCTCGACACGATCAACTCCCCCGCTGATCTGCGCACGCTGGAGCCATCGAAACTGCGCCAGCTTGCCGATGAACTGCGGACGGAAACCATTGATGCTGTCTCTGTGACCGGCGGCCATCTGGGTGCCGGTCTGGGTGTCGTCGAACTGACCGCCGCCCTGCACTACGTCTTCAACACGCCGGACGACAAGCTGATCTTCGACGTCGGGCACCAGTGCTACCCGCACAAGATCCTGACCGAACGGCGTGACCGGATCCGCACCCTGCGCGCGGCTGGCGGGCTCTCCGGCTTCACCAAGCGGGCGGAGAGTGCCTACGACCCCTTCGGTGCGGCCCATTCATCGACCTCCATCTCCGCCGGGCTCGGTTTCGATGTTGCGCATCAGATGCTGGGCCAGCCGCACCGCGTCATCTCCGTGATCGGTGACGGTTCCATGTCTGCTGGCATGGCCTATGAGGCGATGAACAACGCCGGTGGCATGAAGAGCCGCATGGTGGTCATCCTGAACGACAACGACATGTCGATCGCCCCGCCCGTTGGTGCGATGAGCGCCTATCTCTCCCGCCTGATCTCCGGCAAGCCCTATCTCAGCCTGCGTCAGGTCGGCAAGCAGCTGGCGCAGAGGTTCCCGCGCTCCTTCGAGAAGATGGCGGAGCGGGCGGAGGAATTCGCGCGCGGCATGCTGACCGGCGGCACGATGTTCGAGGAGATGGGCTTCTATTACGTCGGTCCCGTGGACGGTCACAACATGGACCATCTGCTGCCGGTGCTGGAGAATGTGCGCGACGCGAAGCACGGTCCGATCCTGGTGCATGTGGTCACCGAAAAGGGCAAGGGCTACCTGCCTGCGGAGCAGTCGGCGGACAAGTATCACGGCGTTGCGAAGTTCGACGTGGTCACCGGCACCCAGATGAAGGGCAAGTCGAACGCCCCTGCCTATACCAAGGTCTTCGCCAATGCCCTGGTGCAGGAGGCCGAGAAGGATGACCGGATCGTCGCCGTCACCGCCGCCATGCCCTCCGGCACCGGTCTCGACATCTTCGGCAAGGCCTTCCCTGAGCGCACCTTCGACGTCGGCATCGCGGAGCAGCATGCCGTGACATTCTGCGCCGGGATGGCCGCAGGGGGCCTGAAACCCTTCGCCGCGATCTATTCGACCTTCCTGCAGCGCGGCTACGACCAGGTTGTCCATGACGTGGCGATCCAGAGCCTGCCGGTGCGTTTCGCCATCGACCGGGCCGGTCTGGTGGGCGCGGACGGCCCGACCCATGCCGGATCGTTCGATATCACCTACCTCGCCACCCTGCCCGGCTTCGTCGTCATGGCGGCTGGGGACGAGGCCGAGCTGGTTCACATGGTCGCGACTGCGGCGCAGATCGACGACCGCCCCTCTGCCTTCCGCTTTCCACGTGGCGAGGGCGTTGGCGTGGACATGCCGCAGGCGGGCGTGCCGCTGGAGATCGGCAAGGGTCGTATCCTGCGCGAAGGCACCTCGGTCGCGATCCTGTCCTTCGGCGCGCGACTGGCGGAAGTGTTGCAGGCCGCCGATGATCTGGCCGCCATGGGCCTGAGCGCTACCGTCGCCGACGCCCGCTTCGCCAAGCCGCTGGATGAGGATCTGATTGCCCGGCTGGCGCGGGAGCATCCGCTGCTGGTCACCATCGAGGAAGGTGCCGTCGGCGGTTTCGGCAGTCATGTGCTGCAGTTCCTGGCCACCAATGACCTGCTGGACGGGCTGAAGGTCCGTCCGATGGTGCTGCCGGACTGCTTCATCGATCAGGACAAGCCGGAGAAGATGTACGACGTGGCCGGCCTGAACGCGCCGCAGATCGTCACCACGGTGGTCTCCGCCCTGGGCATCGATGCCCATGCCACGGCCCCTGCCCGCGCCTGAGCGCCGAACGTACCGATCCACTCCGCCCCCCTTTCCTTCCGAAAGGGTATGGCGCATATTGGGTATGGATGTTCACGTTGTGGTCCCATGACCTGACCACGGAATTCTTGGCGCAGGATTGATATGGCAACGTCACTGGGCGAGCTCGACAGCACCTTCAAGCATGCCCTGATGGAGGCGGAGGCCCCGATCTGGTTGCCGGAGCGTGCTGACCGTCCGCTGAAGACCGAAGGCGGCAAGGCGCTCAAGATCGTTTCCGACTACGAACCGGCGGGCGACCAACCGCAGGCCATCGCGGAACTGGTATCGGGCGTCCGGGCCGGGGACCGCGATCAGGTGCTGCTGGGCGTCACCGGCTCCGGCAAGACCTTCACCGTCGCCCACCTGATTCAGGAGGTGCAGCGCCCCGCCGTCATCATGGCGCCGAACAAGACCCTGGCAGCGCAGCTCTATGGCGAGATGAAGTCCTTCTTTCCCGACAATGCGGTGGAATACTTCGTTTCCTACTACGACTACTACCAGCCCGAAGCCTATGTTCCCCGGACCGACACCTATATCGAGAAGGACGCGTCCATCAACGAACAGATCGACCGGATGCGCCATTCCGCCACCCGGTCCCTGCTGGAACGCGACGACGTCATCGTCGTGGCCTCGGTCAGTTCGATCTACGGTATCGGCTCCGTCGAGACCTATTCCGACATGACCATGAACATCACCAGGGGGGATCGCGTCGATCAGCGCGCCCTGCTGGGGCGGCTGGTGGAACTGCAGTACAAGCGCAATGACGCCGCCTTCCAGCGTGGCGCCTTTCGCGTGCGCGGTGACACGGTGGAGGTCTTCCCCAGCCATCAGGAAGACCGTGCCTGGCGCTTCTCCCTGTTCGGCGACGAACTGGAGGAGATCGTCGAGTTCGACCCCCTGACCGGGGAGAAGGCGCAGAGCCTGGACAGCGTGAAACTCTACGCCAACAGCCACTACGTGACCCCGCGCCCGACGCTGCAGCAGGCGGTGAAGGAGATCAAGGTGGAGCTGGCCGTTCGGCTGGAGCAGCTCAACGCGGAGGGCAAGCTGCTGGAGGCCCAGCGGCTGGAACAGCGCACCCTGTTCGATATCGAGATGATGATGGCCACCGGGTCCTGCCCCGGCATCGAGAACTATTCCCGCTATCTGACCGGACGTCCGCCCGGTGCGCCGCCCCCCAGCCTGTTCGAATACATTCCTGAAGAAGCCCTGCTGTTCATCGACGAGAGTCATGTGACCGTGCCGCAGGTAGGCGGCATGTTCCGGGGCGACTTCCGCCGCAAGTGGACGCTGGCCGAGTTCGGCTTCCGGCTGCCGTCCTGCGTCGACAACCGCCCGCTGAAGTTCGATGAATGGAATGCAATGCGGCCCCAGACCGTCTTTGTCTCCGCCACCCCCGGCGCCTGGGAACTGGAGCGGACGGAGGGTGTGATCGTCGAACAGGTGATCCGTCCCACCGGTCTGGTCGACCCGGAATGCATCATCCGTCCCGTTGCCACCCAGGTGGACGATCTGATGGCGGAGGCCCGGACCTGCGCGGAGAAGGGCCAGCGGGTGCTGGTCACCACCCTGACCAAGAAGATGGCGGAGGATCTGACCGAATACCTGCACGAGAACGGCGTGAAGGTGCGCTATCTGCACTCCGACATCGACACGCTGGAGCGGATCGAGATCATCCGCGACCTGCGGCTGGGGGTCTTCGACGTGCTGGTGGGTATCAATCTGCTGCGGGAGGGACTGGATATTCCCGAATGCGGCCTGGTCGCCATTCTGGACGCCGACAAGGAAGGCTTCCTGCGCTCCGAGACCTCCCTGATCCAGACCATCGGCCGCGCGGCGCGCAACCTGGATGGCCGCGTGATCCTCTATGCCGACAAGATGACCAACAGCCTGACCCGCGCGCTGGCGGAGACGGAGCGCCGCCGCACCAAGCAGCAGGCCTACAACGAGGCGCATGGCATCACGCCCGTCTCCATCCGCAAGAACATCTCCGACGTGATGCAGTCGGTCTATGCCCGCGACAGCCTGACGGTGGACGTGGATGACGATCAGAAGCTGCTGACCGGCAAGGACCTGAAGGCCCATATCGCCGATCTGGAGACCCGGATGCGGGAAGCCGCCGCGGATCTGGAGTTCGAGGAAGCCGCCCGCCTGCGCGACGCCATCAAGCGGCTGGAAAGCGCCGAACTGGAAATCCTCGCCGACCCGATGGCCCGCCCCAAGGGACTGGCGGAGGCCATGGCCTCCTACGCGCCCGGTGCCACCAAGACCGGCCAGGCCAAGGTCAAGGGCGGCGGCCCCAGCAAGTACGGCCAGGGCCGCACCAAGTCCGGCCGCCCCGGCGCCCGCCCCAGCGTGAAGAGCCGGAAGCGGTAGCCGACACGAACAACATCAACCGGCGTTTGGATGACCCTCCGGCCAGCCGCCGTCATAGGCGGTGCCCTGATCGCCCAGATGGGCCAGGCGGAAGCCGATGGGGCGTTCCAGTTCCTCCAGGCAATGGCCGATCAGGCCTGCCGTGCGGCAGAGGATCGAGATACCCTTCAGCGCGTCGGGCGGGAAATCCAGATCCAGCAGGATCGCGGGAATCGGGCCGTTGGCGTTAAGCACCAGCTTGCGACCATAGATCTCCTCTGCCACCGCACGGGCGGCGCGCAGGAACGCGACGTGATCGCCGGAGGCACCGCGTTCGTCCGCCAGTTCCAGCAGCTTCTCGGCACGCGGATCGACCGGCTTGTGGATCGGATGGCCAAAACCGGGCAGGAACGCCTTCCGGTCCCGCAGGTCCTGCACCATGGCGTGGGCGACAGCATCGACGTCCTCCCCCGCCCGGACGCGCGCGACACCTTCGCCGTAGAACTTGCCCGCGACTTCCGCGGAGCCGAGGATGACCGAACCGCAGCCAAGGATACCGGCCGCAACCGCACCCTGCATTGCGTCAGGCCCGGCCTGCAGAGTCATGCGGGCTGCCTGCGCGGACGGCGTCAGGCCATGTTCCGCCAGTGTCACCAGAACGGCGTTGAGGAAGAAAGACTGGTTCTCCGTTGGCATCTTTCCCGTCAGGTGCAGGAAGAAGAAGTCGGTGAAGTCCACCTTCCCGATCAGTTCCTCGCACAGATCCTTGCCCCGAATCGTGACGCTTGCCGCGTCCGCCTTCGCAATTGCCGACGCGCCTGCGCCCTTGTCACCCATCATGTCGCGGTACTCCCCTCACCACCTTCTGCGCCGTAGAACACGACCCAGGTCTCGAAATCATCCGTGAAATCCTCGAACCGGTGTTCGGCATGCGCCGGTGCGAACAGAACGTCACCGGGTCCGAACGGCACGCGCTCCCCGTTCATGAAGAACATGCCTGTGCCACGCGAGACGATATAGAGCTCGTCCTGATCGTGCGGCGTCTGCGGGTCGGTTCCGAGCGGCGCATAGAACCGCAGCGACATGGTCCCGTGCTGCATCAGCAGCGCCGACGCACGCCCCGGACTGGGTGGCGTTGTCCGTGCCTGTTCCAGTGTCGCGCGAATGTCCATCAGACCCCTCCCCATCGGTCATCACAGCCCTACAGACCGTATCGGTTCCAGTGCAGCCTGTCTTCGATTCCGGCCAGAACCTCTCCGGTCATCTGCCCGGCACTGCTGCTGCCGCCACGCAGCAGGCCGCGCAGGGGGGAGCGGCGCACACCGATGGACCGCAGCCGCACGTCCTTGCCGAAGCGCGCCTTCAGGAACGACGTCGTCTCGGCGATGCCATCGATCAGGCCGAGGCGCTCGGCTTCCTCACCCAGAAAAACATCACCGGAGAATATCTCCTTGTAACGCCTGCGATTCAGCTTGTCGCCGCGACGGCTCTTGACCTGATCCATGAAGGTGTCGTGGATCTGGGACTGGATCTCCTTCAGCCGTTCCACGTCTTCTTCCTGCTCGGCGGAGAACGGGTCGAGGAACGACTTCTTCTCGCCTGCCGAATGGATGCGCCGCTCGATACCGAACCGTTCGATCAGACCCTTGAAACCGAATCCGGCCGAGATGACACCGATGGAGCCGACGATGGATGCCCGGTCGGCATAGAGCTCGTCGCCTGCCGTCATCAGCCAGTAGCCGCCGGACGCCGCCACATCCTCCGCGAAGGCCAGCACGGGTACATTCCTCTCCTCCGCCTTGCGGCGGATGGCGCTGGCGATCAGCGCGGACTGCACCGGGGAACCGCCCGGACTGTTGATGATCAGCGCGACGGCAGCCAGCCGTTTCGGACGGAATGCCTGCTCGATGCGGCTTTCCAGCGCCGCGAGGTTGAGGGCGGCGGGGCGAAAGGGCGCGCTGCCACCGGGGGAAATCACGCCCTGCAAGCGCAGGACCGAGACGACGGGTGTTGCGCGCCACTTCCGGAAGTGGGCAATGGGGCGCTTTAGCAATCCTGGTTTTGTGTTCATGCCCCTGATGTGCGGCAGCAAGCACCGGCTTGCAAGGGCATGAGCGGTCTCACGTCCAGATTATCGGATCTGCATCCCGCATGATGCCATTGGCCAGCGGCGTGTCACGCCCATCCGCCTGATGCAATGCAAGCGCAGGCAGTTCCTGTACCGCGCCATCCGCGCCTGGCCGCAGCCGCAGCAGCACACGCTTCGCCGGACGGCCGGCGCGACTGCCGAGGGGGCGGATGTCCAGCGCGCAGTCGGGCGGCAACGCATCGCGCACCTCTGCCAGCCGTTCACGGCGCAGGATCAGCACCGCGTGGCCGCCGGGCGCGATCAGGCGGATGGCCGTGCCGATCCATCCTGCCAGGGGAACCGCGCCCTCCGATCGCGCCATCTCCCGCGCCGCATCGGGTGAGCGGCGGAAGCGGGCGGCATCGAAATAGGGCGGGTTGGCCAGCACCAGATCGAACGACCGGTCCGCGAAGGGTGCCGCGCCGACATCACCGACACAGACCGCTCCGCGATCCTCAGCGGCATTTGACGAAATATTGATCGCGGCCAGAGCGGCGATACCGGGCTGCACTTCCAGCCCGACAAAACTCACATCGGACCGTCTGGCGGCAAGCGACAGCATCGGCAGACCGGTGCCGCACCCCAGTTCGAGGACGCGCCCGCCCGGTCGCGGATGGCAGGCTGCGGCCAGCATCACCGCATCGGAGCCACTGCGAAAGCCCCTTGCAGGCTGCCGCAGGGCCACGCGGCCACCCAGGATCAGATCGTCGGTAAAGCCTGTCATTCCGGCTCAGATCAGCTCCGCGATGCGCAGCAGGTCCTTCGCTGCAGCCTCGTCATCATCATCCACCATCAGGCGCCGCGGGAAGACTCCGATGGAGCCTTCCATGACACTGATGTTCTGGTCGAAGCGCAGGGAGGCAATCCCCTCCCCCTTCAGCAGGGCCTCGGCAAAGGAAAGCGCAACCAGATCGTTGGTACGAAAGACCTCGACCATGTACCTTTCCGTTCCTGTCAGAGGCGACAACACGTCCCGCGTCCGCAGCTTGACGGACCTTCGTCCCAATCTATTCTCGGTCACTCAAATTCGCCAGTCGCAGCGTGCATGGAGCATACAGCGTGTCAAACGTGGTTCCCCTTAAGGACGAAACGGCCAAGCCCGCGGCCGGGCTGGAGCGACTGCGGTCGCTGGTCGAGCGCGATCTGGACCGGGTCAATCAGGTGATCATGGACAAGATGCAGTCCGAGGTCGCGCTGATCCCACAGCTTGCCAGCCACATCGTCGCCGCCGGGGGCAAGCGTCTGCGCCCGATGCTGACGCTCGCAGCGGCAGACCTGTGCGGTTACCAGGGCGACCGGCAGGTCAGCCTCGCCGCCTGTGTCGAATTCATTCATACGGCGACACTGCTGCATGACGATGTGGTGGATGAAAGCGATCTACGACGGGGAAATGCCACCGCGAACGCGGTCTTCGGCAATCAGGCCAGCGTGCTGGTGGGTGATTTCCTGTTCAGCCGCGCCTTCCAGCTCATGGTCGCGGACGGCTCGCTGGAAGTCCTCGCGATTCTCTCCAAGGCGTCCGCGGTCATCGCGGAGGGTGAGGTGCTGCAGCTCATCACCACCAATGACACCGAAACGACGGAAGACGCCTATCTCGACGTGATTTCCGCCAAGACTGCGGCCCTGTTCTCGGCCGCATGCCGTGTCGGCGCAATCGTCGCGGAGGCCCCGAAGGCCGAGGTCGAAGCGCTTGATTCCTACGGGCGCAACCTCGGGATCGCGTTCCAGCTGATCGATGATGCACTGGACTATTCGGCCCGGCAGGCGACGCTCGGCAAGACCGTCGGTGACGACTTCCGGGAAGGCAAGATCACCCTGCCCATCGTGCTGGCCTTCCGCCGTGGCACACCGGAGGAACGCCAGTTCTGGCGGCGCTGCCTGGAAGACATGGAACAGACCGAGGATGATCTTGACCGCGCGCAGGAACTGATCCAGAGCCACGATGCCCTGGCCGACACCATCGAACGTGCGCGCCACTATGGGGCGCGGGCCCGCGACGCCCTGGCCATCTTCCCGGAAGGCGTCATGAAATCGGCCCTGATCGATGCAGTCGAATTCACCATCGAACGCGCATATTGATCCTTGCCCGCACCGCACCCAGCGGCTATACACCGCTCGCCTCTGCAGTCACATGACTGTGGGACCGGTCGGGGAGTAGCTCAGCCTGGTAGAGCACCGTCTTCGGGAGGCGGGGGCCGGAGGTTCGAATCCTCTCTCCCCGACCAACATTTCTGTCTCCGGGGTCCCGAAGCCCGGAGATACCGGCCTCTGATCCCCGGAGTTTCCGGCCGATCCGGCGCGTCGCGTTCCTGATCTCCTTCAGCAAGCACCTCCGTCATGCAGCATGCGCATGCAGGCGAAGACCGGTCGCCTGAGGCCACGCAAGCCGGTCCCCGCCGGTCCGAATCCCGATGGTTCCGGCAGTCTTCTGCGGCATGCCTTCCATCCCCGGAGCAAGGTGACTTGTCGCGTCGTTCCCAGCTAGCATGCCACCTGCGCCCGCACGCCGGGCTGCAAGGGGAGGATATCTGGATGGACATGCGAACACTGATGGCGCGTTCGGCGCGCTTCTATTCCGATCGCGAAGCGGTGGTCTGGCGCGACCGGCGGCTGACCTTCGCCGAGGCCTGGAATCGGGGCCTCAGATTGGCTAACGCGTTGCTGGCGCTGGGGCTGAAGCCCGGCGACCGCGTTGGCGTTCTGGAGGACAATTCGATCGAGGCGAGCGACATGTTTCTCGGCGCGGCGGCGGCAAATCTCGTGCGCGTGCCGCTCTACCCGCGAAATGCGCGGGAAGCCCACGTGCACATGCTCTCGCATACCGATTGCCGCGTCCTGGTGGTTTCCGGCAACCATGCGGCGGAAGCCGATGGCCTGCTGGACGAGGTGCCGTCTCTGGAACACGTGCTGATCCGCGACGAAGGCTACGAGGACTGGCTGGCCCGGCAGGATGACAGCGATCCGGGCGTCGAAGTCGATGCCGACGACTACTTCGTCATCCGCCATACCGGCGGCACCACCGGCCTGCCCAAGGGCGTCGCCTATACCCACAGGGCCTGGCTCGCCGCCGGCCGCGACTGGCACTTCCTGTTTCCGCCGATCATGCCAGGCGACAAGTGCCTGCACATCGGCCCCATCAGCCACGCGTCGGGCTATTCCTTCGTGCCCGTCTGGCTGAGCGGGGGCTGCAATGTGCTGCTCGACCATTTCGATGCCGGCGACACGCTCGACATCATGGAGCAGGAGGAGATCAGCATCATGTTCGCCGTCCCCACCATGGTGAACACGATGGTCCATCACCCCAGCGTCAGCGGCCGAAAGTTCCCGAAGCTGAAATGCATGCAGATCGGGGCGGCGCCGATCACCGAGACCACGGCGCTGAAGGCCCACGAGATCTTCGGGCACCGTCTCTGGCAGGTCTACGGACAGACCGAGGCCGTGCCGCTGACCGTCATGGGACCGGACCAGTGGTTCGCCGAGGTTGAAGGGTCCAGGCCCCTGCAGGCCTGTGGCATGCCCCTGCCCTTCGCCGACCTCAAGATCTGCGATGCCGACGGCAACGAGGTGCCGCTCGGTGAAGAGGGCGAACTGGTGGCCCGGTGCGACGGGCAGATGACCGGATTCTGGGACGACCCGGCAGCCACCGCCGAACGCATGATCGACGGCTGGGTCCGGACCGGCGACATCGGTCGGATCGACGAGAACGGATATGTCTACATGCTGGATCGGGCGGGCGACATGATCGTCTCCGGCGGCTACAACATCTATCCCGCCGAGATCGAGAACGCCCTGGCGTCCCACCCTGCGGTGATCGAGGCCGCCGTGTTCGGCATCCCCAGCGAACGCTGGGGCGAGAGCCCGATGGGAATCTGTGTCATCGATGGAAAGACGCCAGTGACCGAAGACGAGCTGATCCAGCTCTGCGGGGACCGGCTGGGTTCCTACAAGCGCCCCGCGAAGATCGAACTGCGGACCGATCCTCTGCCCCGGTCGCCGGTCGGCAAGGTGAAGCGAAAGGATCTCCGCGAACCCCACTGGCGCGGCCAGAGCCGACGGGTCGCCGGCAACTGAGGGCAAGGTTCAGGACATGTCGGTCCGGTATTGTGCCAACACCATGAGACCGGACGCGACCGCCGTGCCTCAGACCCGCTCGATCGTTCCCATGCGGCCTGACTGGTAGTCCCGGACAGCGGTCATGATCTCGGCTTCCGTGTTCATCACGAACGGTCCGTAGCGCGCAACGGGCTCGGCAATCGGCGTTCCGGCGAGCAGCAGAAAGCGCCCGCCGCCACCGGGCGCAGCGGCGATCTCGATCTCACTGCCCGGTCCGAGGACGGCGAGCTGGCTGCGCTCGACGGGCGTCCGTTCCGGCCCCAGCGCAACAGAACCGTCGAATACATAGACCGCGGCATTGAAGCCCGGGTCGATGGCAAGGCGCGCTTCGCCGCCGGGCTGAACGTGCCAGTCCTGCAGCCATACCGGTGTGCGCGTACCTATCGCCGCACTGACGCCGAAAGCCGCGCCCGCGACGACGGTCACCTCGATCAGCCCGTCGTCGCTGGTCGCCTTCGGAATGTCGGCAGCCCGAAGATACTGGTAGCCTGGTTCGGCCTGCTTCTCGTCCGCAGGCAGGTTGACCCAGATCTGGAACCCGTGGGCGCGGCCGCCATGCTTCTGCATCGCGGGCGAAGGCATCTCCGAATGCACGATACCCGCGCCGGCGGTCATCCACTGCACGTCACCGGACCCGATCAGCTGTGTCTTGCCGGTCGAATCCTCATGCAGCTTCTCGCCCTCCAAAATGTAGGACACGGTCTCGAAGCCCCGGTGCGGGTGATCCGGAGCCCCGATGGCCTCACCGGGACCGTAGTCGACCGGCCCGACTTCATCGAGCATCAGGAACGGATCAACGAGATCGATGCCATGGGTCGGGAAGGCACGGCGAATGAGGAAACCCGCCCCCTCGCGTTGCTGATGGGCCGTGACGACGCCCGCGACTTGCCTGCTCATGCCTGGCTCCGGAAGAGAATTTCGTTGCGAGGCAGATTATCGAAAGAAGCATGGATGTCACCCGACATGGCAATGCCGCCGTGCCACTGCCCTGCTGCCTGCAACCAGGACCAGCCCGGAATTCATGGGTTGCCTTGAGGATTTGCCGCTACCGTCAGACAATTGGCCAGGTCCGGGACACAACCGGGCAGCGCAGGAGGGGGAACATCCATGATCGAATTCACCGAAATCACGTCGGGCCTCCAGTTCCCGGAAGGGCCCATCTGGATGCCGGATGGCAGCATCATCCTCGTCGAGATTGCCCGCGGCACCCTGAGTCGTGTCGCCCCGGATGGCTGCATAGATGTGGTTGCCGAGACCGGTGGTGGACCCAACGGCGCAGCCATCGGGCCCGATGGCAAATGCTATGTCTGCAACAACGGCGGCTTCTCCTGGGAAAACGAAGGCCCCAACGGCGAGTACGTGCGCCCGACCGGACCTTCCGCCGGTTACAGGAACGGATGGATCGAGCGGGTTGATCTGGATACCGGCGAGGTGGAGGTGCTCTACGAATCCTGCAACGGCAATCCCTTGCATGGCCCCAACGACATCGTCTTCGATACCCACGGCGGCTTCTGGTTCACCGATCTCGGCAAGCGACACCCGCGGCGCCTCGATCTCGGCGGTGTCTATTATGCCAAGGCTGACGGCAGCGAGATCCGGGAGGTTGTTCATCCGCTGGTCACTCCGAACGGAATCGGCCTCTCACCGGACGGCAGCCGGCTCTATGTGGCCGAAACGGAGACTTCCCGCGTGCTTGCCTGGGATGTGACGGCTCCGGGCGAGCTTCGGATGGACCCCTGGCCTGCCCATGGTGGCGCCGAAGTACTTGCCTCGCCGGAAGGCTATCAGCGCTACGACTCGCTTGCGGTTGAGGCGAACGGCAACGTCTGCGTCGCCACCCTGATCCGCGGCGGCATCACCGTCGTCAGCCCCGACGGCAGCTCGGTCGAGCATCTGGCCCTGCCCGATCCGATGACAACCAACATCTGCTTCGGCGGCGCTGATCTGACGACAGCCTTCATCACGCTCTCGGCGACCGGACGCCTGGTGTCCTGCGACTGGCCCCGGCCCGGTACGGCGCTTGCCTTTTGACGCTACACCACCGGCGCGCGGCTCATGCAGACTCCTGCCGCAACGTGTCTGCATAGGTATCCCGCAGCGCGAACTTCTGGATCTTGCCGGACGGAGTCATGGGCCAGTCCGTCACGAATTTCCAGTAGGCGGGCGTCTTCTGGGGCGAGAGGTGCGCGCGGCAATGGGCACGCAGTTCGTCCAGGGGAATCGGATCGCCTGACCGTGTGCGGATGAAACAGGCGACCACCTCCCCCCAGCGGTCATCGGGGATGCCCACCACCGCGACCTCCGCCACGTCGGGGTACTCCAGCAGGATATTCTCGATCTCCACCGGGAACAGGTTCTCCCCGCCCCGGATGATCATCTCCTTCACCCGCCCGGTGACACGGACATAGCCGCGGCTGTCCATCCGGCCGAGATCGCCGGTATGCAGCCAGCCATCCCCGTCGACCGTCGCTGCCGTCGCCTCCGGGTTGGCATTGTATTCCAGCATCAGGCCCCTGCCCCGGGCACAGATCTCGCCGACCGTGTCCAGGGGGCAGACCGTATTGTCCGCCGTGCTGCGGATCGAGAGTTCGATCGCGGGCAGCGCCTGGCCGACAGACTCGCAGGTATCCTCGACATCATCATCGACGTAGGTCTGCGACAGCACGCCGGAACACTCGGTCTGGCCATAGATGTTCTGGAAGTCACAGCCGAATGTCGCGCGCACCTGGCGCACAAGCTCGGGTGGCACCACGGCGCCACCGGAAACGATCCGCTGGACCGAGGAGACATCTCGCGCGCGGCCCGCAAGCTTGTCCAGCATGTCGACCAGCATGGTCGGGACCGCCGTCATCACCTCCGGCCTTTCGCTCTCGATGGCGTCCAGCATGACATTGGAATCGAAGATGCTGGCCAGGATCAGATGCCCGCCCGCCTGGACCGTGCTCAGCACCGCTACGACGCAGCCCCCGACATGGAACATCGGCATCGCGGTCAGGAAGCGGATTCCGTCGTCGACCTGCAGCCGGCGGAAGAAGAGACGGCCATTGCTGGTGATGCCGCCATGGTGCAGCACCGCCCCCTTGGGCTGTCCCGTGGTGCCGGAGGTATAGAGCAGCAGCGCGGGATCGTCCGGCGCGACCTGCGGCAGCGGACCGGGTTCGCGGTCGTGGCGCAAAAGGGCGTCGCGGTCCGTCAGCAGGGTGACCTCGCGCAGCGCCTCGATGCCGGCCGCGGCCTCCGCTGCAATGTCCGCCATCCGGTTGCCGCGATATTCCTCGACCAGGAACAGGCCAACGGCGCCGGACTGCTCCAGCGCGAAGACAAGCTCCCGCACCTTGTAGGCAGGGTTCAGGGTCACCAGCCGCAGCCCGGCCAGCGCGGCGGCGAACTGGAGGATCACCCACTCGGGAATGCTGGGTGCCCAGACAGACACGCTCTCACCGGCGGCGAAACGTGTCGACAGCGCGGTCGCCAGGGACCGGGCCTCGTCATGCAGTGTCCCATAGGTCCAGGTCCGGCCCACTCCCCCTTCAGGCAAGAGTTCGGAAAGGGCCGGCCTGTCCGGATGTGCCGTAGCTGCAGCGGCGAGGACGCCGCCGGTCGTGGTTTCGGCCGGCGACCCGTCGGTCTGGGCGGGAAACAGGGATTCCGAGAGTTCGACCCCGTACATGGCGATCCTCCTTGCCGTTCAGTCGCTGATGATGCAGCGGCCATGGTCGATGACAACAACGTCGCGCTCAACGACCCGGCAACGGAAGGAGACAGTGTCGCCATCGATCCAGATTGCCGTCTCGATGGTCTCTCCCGGATAGACCACTGTCGTGTAGCGGACATCGAACGCCCTGACCCGCGTGTGGTCATAGTCGCATGCCCCGGCCAGCACCTCGCGGCAGGCGATGGCCGAAGTGCAGGCGCCGTGCAGGATGGGACGCGGAAAGCCGACACTGATGGCCAGGTCCGGGTCGACATGCTGCAGGTTTCGGTCGCCGTTCAGACGGTAGAGCAGCGCCTGGTCCGGCCGGGTCTCCGATGTGCGGATCAGGTCCGGCGCGCGTTCCGGCATCGGGTGGGGCGGTGGAACCCTGGCGGTCGAGCCGCCGCAACCGCCGTCGCGGCGCGCAAAGATCCGGCTGGTCCAGTCGAACAGCGGCTCGCCGTCGGTCCGGGTACGGACGCTGCCCTTCATCTCGATGATGCAGCCCTTCTCCGCACCCTTGTCATAGACCTCCGAGACCCAGGCATCCGCCGACAGTTCCCCGGCGGGCGGCAGGGGCCGGTGGAACGTCATCAGCTGCTCGCCATGCAGGAAGCTGCCTACGTCCAGGCCGATGTTCCAGATCAGGTCGTGATCAGTGAGGGTGATCGCCTGCGCGGGCACGGTCCTGGGACCATGCTTCTCGAAGACATACTCCAGTTCCTGCCGGTCCAGCGGATCACGGCCCATCCCGATGCTGACCGCGTAGAGCAGCGAGTCGCGTTCGTCGTAGGTATGAAGGATGTTCTCCTGCCGTCGTGCCATCAGCACCCCATAGTCAACCGCCATCGTTTCCTCCCCTGTCCGGCCCGGCAGACTGCCGGGACTGGCGCGCTCCTGTTTCGTTGAAAGGCGTGTCCTTGTCCGGCCTCGGTTCCTGCGGAAGGCCGAGCACCTGTTCGCCGATGATGTTGCGCTGGATCTCGCTGGCTCCGCCACCGACCCGCAGCGACGGCGAGTCCAGCAGCACCGCCATGAACTGCGAGAGTTCCTCGCTCTCCTCCACCATTGCCCCAGCCGGTCCCTGCAGGTCGAAAGCGAACTGCGCCACCTGCTGGATCAGCTCGTTGGCGACAAGCTTGCCCACCGAATACTCTGGGCCGATCGGGCGACCGTTGGAGAGGTCCGAGATGGAGCGCATCATCGCGTATTTCAGGCCCGTGGACTGCGCCACCCAGCGCGCGATGCTGGCGCGGACACCGGAATCCTCGATCGCCGGCCGCCCGCCCACACTGACCCGGGTGCAGAGGTCTATCAGTTCCGGCACCCCGGTCGAAGGCGTCGAACCAAGCAGCAGCCGCTCGTTCATGAGGGTCGTGAGCGCCACCCGCCAGCCCTGTGATTCCGGGCCGATCCGCGCGCTGTCAGGCAGGGGCACGTCATCGAAATGGACCTGGTTGAAGGTCGAGCGACCGGACATCTGCAGGATCGGCTGCACCGTGATCCCCGGGCTCTTCATGTCCAGGATGAACATGGTCAGTCCCTTGTGCTTCGGCACCGAAGGGTCCGTGCGGGCGATGAGCAGTCCGTAGTCGGCGATCTGGGCATGCGTGGTCCATATCTTGGAACCGTTCAGCCGCCAGTCGCCATCCGCCTGCCGCTCCGCCCGCGTCAGCAACCCGGCAACGTCCGACCCGCCCGACGGTTCCGAGAACATCTGGCACCAGAGATGCTCCCCCGACGCCATAGGGTGAAGGTAGGCGGCCTTCTGCGCATCGGTTCCATGCGCCATGATGGTGGAGCCTGCCATGCCGATGCCGGTGAAGAAGACATGCGACAGGCGGGCATAGATGCCTTCCTCCTGCTCCCAGATCACCCGCTCGATCTGGGAGGCGCCGCGCCCGCCATGCTCCCTTGGCCAGGCGACGCAGGCCCAGCCGGCATCATACTTCCTGCGCTGCCAGTCCTTGCTGGCCTGCAGCGCGTCGACCCCGTCCAGTTCCGGCAGGTGCACGTTGGAGCGGTCGCGGGCGGCGAAGCGGCGCAGTCCCGCCTCCAGTTCCATCGGACGGTTCTCCGCCAGCCAGGCGCGGGCCTCGGCGCGGAAGGCGGCTTCTTCGGGACTGTCGCCAAAGTCCATGCCTCAGCCCTCCCCTGCTATCTGTCGGTCATCCGCGGCCCGGGCGACCAGCCGGTCCTGCCACATGGCCTGGCCGCCGAGCGCCACCGACAGCAGGTGCGCACGCCGGTAGAACAGGTGACAATCCATGTCCCAGGTGAACCCCATCGCGCCATGCACATGGATGTTCTCGGTGGCGCAATGGATGAAGGCTTCCGAGGCGCTGACCCGCGCAGCAGAGGCGGCAAGCCCGAGTTCCGCCGCATCGTTGGACAGCGCCCAGGCTCCGAAATAGGCATTCGACCGTGCCAGGGTGACATCGACGAAAAGGTCCACCAGCTTGTGCTTGATGGCCTGGAAGGATCCGATCGGACGACCGAAGGCCACGCGCTGCCCGGCATAGTCCGTCGCCATCTCCAGCGCCCGTTCGGCACCGCCCACCTGCTCGAAGGCCAGCAGGATCGCCGCACGGTCGAAGGCCCGGTCGAGAAGCCTTCCCGCCTCCCCCTTCACCCCGAGGGGCTCCGCCGGAGCGCCGTCAAACGACAGCCGCGCCAGGCCCCGTGTCGGGTCAATCGAGGTCAGTGCCTCGCGAGAGACCCCTTCCCCCTGGAGATCGACAATGAAGAGGGATGGCATGTCCTCATCCGGACCGGCAGCGGGGACGATCGCCATGTCCGCGATGCCGCCGTCGAGCACCGGGAATTTCTCGCCGGACAGCCTCCCTGCTGCCTGCGTCGTCCGGCAATGGTGCAGATCAGGCTGTCCGACACCTTCAGAGAAGGCGACGCAGACCAGCAGGCTTCCGTCGGCGATCCTGGGCAGCAGCCGTGCCTTCTGGTCCTCGCTGCCCGCCTGCATCAGCAGTTCTGCGGCAAGGTAGACCGAGGAAAGCGCAGGCACGGGGGCGAGTGCGCGCCCGAGTTCGCCGGCAATCGCGCAGAGATCAAGATGACCGGCCCCGGCGCCACCATGGGCCTCCGGTATGGCGGCACCGACGAACCCCATCCCGGCCAGGAATTGCCAGAGCTCCCGGTCGAACGGGCGGCCATCCTCCAGAACGGCACGCACCCGACTGATCGGGCACTCCCTGTCGAGAGCCTTCCGGGCCGCGTCCTTCAGTTGCAGCTGGCTCTCCGAGAACTCGAAGATCATGTCGGGCCCGACGATTGTTCCGGGCCGGAAACCGGAGCCGCCGACACTCGCGCGCCGCCATGCAACCCTGCAGATGCCACAAACATATCGCCCCTCCCCGGCCGATGATGCGTGGACTTCATGCTATGCGAGAAGCGCTCGACATGGAAACAGTGCAGGCGCATGCCGCCCCATCATCCTGCTGCGCAGACACGGAAAGGCCGCCGACCGCTTTCTCCGCGGTCGGCGGCCTGCCCTTCAGTGGTCGCGATGTCGTCTCAGAGGACGGGCAGAGGCGGCAGCTTCTGGCCGAACCACTTCTCGGAGAGGGTGTTGAGCTCTCCGCCGAGGGTCTTGTGCAGGATGAAGACATTCACCCACTGCAGCAGGTCGAAGCTGCCCTTCTTCACGCCGATGAAGCAGGGCGATTCCTTGATGATGAACTTGGTCTCGATCCCCTTTTCCGGGTTCTTCTTTGAGAATCCGGCCGCGACGGTGTTACCGGTCACCAGCACGTCCACCTGGCCCGAGGCATAGGCAGCCAGCGTCGCCGCATTGTCGCCGAAGCGGATGATCTCGGCGGACTCCGGCGCGGTCCGGGTCAGTTCCAGGTCTTCCAGCGTGCCGCCGGTCAGTCCCACCTTCTTGCCGGCCAGGTCGGCAGGAGAGGAAATGGCCATGTCAGCCGTGGCAAACGCACCGGAAAAGAAGGGCGCATAGGCACTGGAGAACCAGATCGACTTGGCGCGGCCCGGATTGGCACCCATGGAGGAGATCACGAGATCGACCCGGTTGGTCTCCAGGTAGGGAATACGCTGCTTCGAGGCGACGGGAACGATCTCCAGTTCGACACCCAGGTCCTTGGCGATCAGCTTTGCCACATCGACGTCATAGCCTTCGTGTTCGCCACTGGCGCCCAGGGAGCCGAACGGCGGGAAGTTCTCCGGCACGGCGATCTTGATGGTGCCGCTGGAAAGGACGTCCGACAGGTCGGCGGCAGCCGGCGAAACGATGCCGACCGCAGCCACTGCGGCGATTGCGAGGTTTCGGAAGAGTTTGAACATGGGTTTCTCCTTTTCCCTGAAAAGTCAGGCGGTTGTCGCCTGCGGGGTCTTGCCGATGGTCCCCAGGCGGTGTTCGAGGTAGAGGGCGAGGCGTGAAAGCGGAAAGCAGAGCGCGAAGTAGATCAGCGCCATCAGCGGGAAGACGATGAAGGGCTCGGTCCCGTCCACCGGTGCATTGGCCCAGCGCCGACCGATGTTCATCAGGTCCTGGAAGCCGATGATGTAGGCAAGCGATGTGCCCTTGATGATCTGCACGCTGAACCCGACCGTCGGTGCCAGGGCCACGCGCAGCGCCTGCGGCAGGATGATGGCGCGCAGGATCGCGAAGAATCGCATGCCCAGCGCGCGACCGGCCTCCCACTGCCCCGATGGAATCGACTGGATCGCGCCGCGCCAGACTTCGGCCAGATAGGCGCTGGCATAGATCGTCAGGGAGGCCATCGCCGAAATCCACGGATCCACGTCCTGGCCCAGCAGCCGCGGCACGCCAAGCCCCGACAGGAACAGCAGCATCAGCAGCGGTACGGACTGAAAGCACCAGATATAGCCGGACGCGAAGCGGCGCAGATGCTTCAGCCCCGAGATCCGCGCCAGCGTGACCAGGCCGCCGATCAGCCCGCCCCCGGCAAAGGCGATCGCGGACAGGTAGATCGTGTACTGCGTCGCACTGAGAAGCTGGAAGAGCATGATGCCCATCGGCTTCCCGAACAGCATGACCAGAAGATCACTCATTGCCGCACCTTCCACGCAAAGAAGTAGCGGTCCACGGCCAGCAGGCAGGCCTTGAATGTCAGCGCGATGGCGACATAGAGCAGGGTCAGGGTGATGAAGACCTCGAACGACCGGAACGTGCGGCTGTCGATGAAGACACCCGCATGGGTCAGATCCTCGACACCGATCTCCGAGATGACGCCGGTGGTCAGGAACAGGAAGATGAACTGGCTGGTCAGGGACGGATAGACACTGGCGATGACCTGGGGCGCGACGATCTTGATGAAGCGCACGTGGCGGCGCAGGCCGAGCGCCTCGGCAGCCTCGATCTGGCCCTTCGGAATGGCCAGCAGGCCGGATCGCAGGATCTCGGCGAAATAGGCCGAGAAGTTCAGCGCCAGCCCGAGCAGCGCGTGTCCCCAGAACGGCCAGGAATAACCCAGCAGCAACGGAAGGCCGAAGGCGACGAAGAACAACTGCACGATCAGGGGCGTGTTGCGGATGAACTCGACATAGCAGGTGGAGAACTGGGCGAGGACGGGGACACGGGCATTGCGCACCACCGCCAGGCCCATGGCGACCAGAAATCCGGCGACGGCCGCTGTCACAGTCAGCGAGACGCTGAGCCAGACACCTTCGGCCAGCCGCCACATGAAATCGGCGTCTCGGTAGATCTCGAAGAACCGCAGCTCAAGCATTGCCCAGAAGCTCCTGCGTCAGCGTTCACGGGGCTTTCAAATGCATCCGGCGCCTGATACCCGTGTTTCAGGCAAACAGTAGATACTGAAATTTTTGTCTCAACAAGCCCATTTTTAAAAACTTGTGTTTCAGAACAGGTCTGCATAGCCTTGACCGGCAACTGAGGAGCTTTCGAACGCGCCATGGTGAAGAATCCGTCTTCGGAGACTGCGGCAGCGGGCGGGCCGTTGGCCCAGGGCCACACGTCGCTGGAAAAGGCCATACGTACCCACTACGCCTCCCTTCCGGAGAGTGAACGCCGGATCGCCGACCAGATTCTCGAATTCCCGGGGGAAGTTGCGGCCTATTCCGCAACCGAGCTGGCAGAAATGGCCAACGGATCGAAGGCGGCAGTGACCCGGCTGATCCAGCGGCTCGGATTCTCGAGCTATGAGGACGCCCGCCGCGCCGCGCGTGATGCGCAGACCTGGGGTTCGCCCGTCTACCTGATGTTCAAGGAAACGGTGGGCCAGGCTTTCAGCACGCGGATCCAGTCGCATGTCGATCAGGACACGCGCAACATCGCCCTGACGATGCAGTCCCTCAATCCGGACCGGGTACGCGCCATCGTCGACGCGATCTGCACGGCGCGCAGGGTCTATTGCATCGGCTGGCGCAACAGTCACTTCCTCGCGGGCTATTTCCAGTGGCAGATCGTGCAGGTCCGCGAGGACGTGCGGCTGCTGCCGGGCCAGGGCACCACACTCGCCGAGGACATTGCCACCATGACCAGTGACGATGTCCTGGTCTGTATCGGCATGCGCCGCCGGGTACCCCAGACCGGGCTGGTCATGGATGAGGCCCACAGGCTGGGCGCGCGCATCCTCTACATCACCGACATGGCCGCGCCGCCGGTCGAAAGCGCAACCTGGAGCATTCCCTGCGCCGTGCGGGGAACAGACCCGTTCGACCGCTACGGATCTGTGCTGTCGCTGCTGCATTTTCTGAGTGTCGCCGTGGTCGAGAAACTGGCGGAGAAGGGCCGGGAACACCTCCAGTCGATCGAGCGCCTTCACGACGCACTCGACGAACTGAGCTAGGCCGAGAGGGGAAATGTGCCCATGGAAGGAAACCTGACCTGATGGAAACCGCCTACCACTCGCCGCCCGGCGGCCTGCCCGGACCGGAAAAGCTGATGACCGGACGGGCCGTTTTCACGAACGCCTACGCAATCATCCCGAAGGGGGTGATGACGGATATCGTCACCAGTCGCCTGCCCTTCTGGCGCGATGCACGCCACTGGGTGCTCTCGAAACCGCTCACGGGCTTCGCCGAGACATTTTCCCAGTACATCGTCGAGATCCAGCCCGGCGGGGGCAGTGATCGCCCCGAGACGGAATCCGGGGTGGAGGCTGTGCTGTTCGTGACCGATGGCACCCTGCGGCTCGTACTGGACGGGACACCGCATGATCTGGAACCCGGCGGTTACGCCTTTCTGGCACCGGATGCGGACTGGCAGGTCGCGAACACGACAGGCACGGCCATCAGGTTCCACTGGATCCGCAAGGCCCACGAGGTGGTGGACGGGCTCGACCTGCCCGACAGCTTCGTGACCCGCGAAGCCGATCACGAACCCCGCGTCATGCCGAACGGTCACGATGGCTGGGCGACCACCCGCTTCGTCGATGGCGATGACCTGCGCCACGACATGCACGTCAACATCGTCACCTTCCAGCCCGGCGCCTCGATCCCGTTCAAGGAGACACATGTCATGGAGCACGGGCTCTACGTGCTGCAGGGCAAGGCGGTCTACCATCTGAACCAGGACTGGGTGGAGGTCGAGGCCGGGGACTACATGTGGCTGCGGGCATTCTGCCCCCAGGGCTGCTACGCCGGAGGTCCCGAGCCGTTCCGCTACCTGCTCTACAAGAACGTCAACCGCCACATGAAGCTGCGGCCCGGATCATGACCGACGCGACCCTTGTTGCCGTACCGCTCACAGCCGCGGCATTCCGGCCCTTCGGCGATGTGGTGCAGGCGACAGGCGCGCCGGACCTGATGATCAACGGGGGCCGCTGTGGGCGCTACAACGATCTGGCGCGGCTGAGCTTCGGCACCGGACAGGCCGGCATCAGCATCTTTCGCTCCGACGCCGTTCCGGTTCCGCACCGCCTGGAGATGATCGAGCGCCATCCCATCGGCAGCCAGGCCTTCATGCCGATGACGGATGCCCCCTATCTGGTGGTGGTGGCGGAGGACGTGGAGGGCCGTCCCGGCCCGCTGCATGCCTTCATGGCCGCACCGTCGCAGGGGGTGAACTATCTGGCCGGCACCTGGCATGCCCCCCTGCTCGCGCTCCGGGACGGTGCGGTCTTCGCCGTTGTCGATCGCATCGGCCCCGGCGACAACCTGCAGGAATTCACCCTTCCCGATCCGGTGACCATCCTGGCACCCGACGGGGCGTGACGTCGGGCCACGGGACCCTGATCCGGATTACGCCGCCCTGCCCGGCAGGACCTCGTAGCCCGGAAAGCCTTCCTCCAGCTCCCTGTAGCAGGCGTCGTTGTAGCGGCTGAAACCACCGCGATAGACCATGTAGCGGCGCGGCTTGCCCGGTATGTTGGCACCATTGTACCAGCTGTCCGTCGTCAGGGCGCCGGGGACACGCTTCGCGTAGCGCAGGGTCTCGTCGCCCCAGAACTCCTGCGATTCGGCGCTGGGATGAAGCCGGGCCCGACCATGATCATCCAGCCACCGGATCGTGTCGAAGATGAAGTCGACCTGCTGTTCGGCCAGTGTCGCCATGTTCGACAGCACGGACGGTGACATGGCGCTGGAGGGCAGGAACAGATTCGGGAAGCCGTGAACCATGGTGCCCAGATAGTTGACCGGCCCATCTGCCCACAGATCGTTCATCGCCACCCCGTCGATACCGGTGATGTTCAGCGCACGTACCGGACCGGAGAGCGCGTCGAAGCCGGTCGCATAGATGATGACATCGAGGTCGAACGTCTCGGCCGAGGTCACGATCCCCTCCGGCACGATCTGCTCGATCGGTGTTTCGCGCAGGGACACCAGCCTGACATGTGGCTGGTTGAAGGTCTGCAGGTAGACATCGCTCTGGCACGGACGCTTGCCGCCGTAAGGATGATCCCAGGGAACGAGCCTGTCTGCCGTCCAGGGATCATCGACCACCTCGTGCATGCGCTGGCGGATGAATTCCGAGATGGCGGCATTGGCCTCCGGCAGATGGGAGTCCCAGAACGCCAGCGCGACCTCCTTCTGCTCCCAGGCACGCCACAGCGCCTTCTCGCGACCTTCCTCGTCGAGATCGCTGAAGCGGTCGGGGCCGATATAGAGCGGCTGGTTGCCGCCATAGGTCTTGCGCAGGTCGTTGCGGACGGCCTCCGGATCAGCCCTCAGTTCCGCGACCACCTTGGGGTCCATCGGCCCGGAGAGGGTCGGCGTCACGAAATTTGCCGTGCGCTGGAACACGAAGACCTCCCGCGCGACCTTCGCGACTTCCGGGATGCACTGCACCCCGGATGACCCGGTGCCGATGACACCGACGCGCTTGCCCTTCAGATCCACCTCGCGGTCGCGTGGCCAGCTCGACGTGAACCAGGCATCGCCTGCGAAGCTGTCGACGCCGGGAATGTCGGGGGCCTTCGGTTCCGAGAGCGCGCCCACGGCGAGAACCAGATAGCGGCAGACCACGGTCTCGCCGCCGGAGGTCTCGACCGTCCACAATCCCGCCTCTTCCGACCAGGTCGTCGTCAGGACCCGCGTGTCGAAGGTGATCAGACGGGTGACATCACACTTGTCGGCCACGAAGCTGAGATACTGCTGGATCTCGCCCTGCCGCGAACAGATGTCCGTCCAGTCCCACTCCCGCACCACATCGCTGTTGAAGAAGTAGGCGTAGTTGTAACTGGCCACGTCGCAGCGTGCCCCCGGATAGGCGTTCCAGTACCAGGTGCCACCCACATCCGAGGCACGCTCGAAGCCCCGAACGCTCAGGCCCTGCTGCTCCGCCTTCCAAAGCGCGTAGATACCGGCGAACCCGGCGCCCACCACGACCACATCGCAATCAACCTTCGTCATAGCCATGCCTCCCCGCACAACTCAAAATCTACCCGGAAGCAGTTGAAACCGCCCTGACATCAAGAACCTGCTGCCCCTGGCCCGACATGGCGCTGCAAGGTCCCGATGCCCCGATACTCGGCCCAACCTAGCGTCCGCCGCAACAGCAGTGCAACGCCGACACAGCGCATGGCGGTTGTCACCGCGCGAAATCATGAAAGGTGCCGACGACAATCCGGCGGTCACCTGAGCATCCAAATTGCCCTTGGGGAAACTGCGGTCAACTTACTGCTTTGCATATTTTCCTACGCATGAGTATCGTGTGGCCGTTCGCATCCTGGGGAGGAACGTGGCGTGCTCGACACTTCGCAAGTGTTCCACATCAACATCAATTGCACCAATCTGGATCGGTCGCTGGCATACTATCGCCTGCTGGGATTCCGCGAAGTCATCAACTTCAACGCCGACGGGGGCAGCGAGGAGGTCTCGGATGTCCTGGGTGACCCGGTCCTTGGCCCTGCGCTTGGCCTGCCCAGCAATGCCCGCGCCCGTGCGCGCATGCTGATGCTGGGTGACAATCCGCGCGGCGCCCGGCTTGACCTCATCGAATGGATCGAACCGAAGGCCGAAGGTACGGCCTATCCGCATCTGGCCCATGTCGGGATCGCGCGCATCTGCTTCAGGGTCGGCAATGTGGCCGACGCCTGGCAGCAACTGACGGATGCCGGTGCGGCCCCTTTCACGGAACCGGTGCTGATCGAAATGGGGGGATCACGTCAGAAGTTCTTCTGCGCGAAGGACCCTGACGGTGTGGTTGTCGAGTTCATGGAATTTCTCAAGGACTGACGACATCCTTCTGGTCTTGAACCAGTAATGCTGAAACCGCCCGAACGGGCAAACAGGGAGAAGACATGATGTTTTCAAGAAAGACAGTTCTCGCGGCGGCTGGCGCTGCGATGCTTGCGACGGCAGGTGCCGCGCAGGCCGAGACGCTGAAGCTTGCCGTCGGGTTCCCGACGGGCAGCGCCGCCGTCTACGCACTGGAGAATTTCGCCAAGAACGTCGAGGCGACCAGCGACCTGAAGGTCAAGGTCTTCTCGCTGTCGCTGCTGAACCTGAAGGAAACCCCTCCGGGCATCCGCGACGGTATTGCCGACATGGGCTTCGTGCTGCCTCCGTATTATCCGGCGGAGTTCGCGGAGATCAATCTGGCCGCGAACCTGTCCATGCTGGCCACCACCGGCAAGCAGATCGCCAGCCCCGGCACCGCAATGGGTGCGGCGATGACGGAGTACGTCTTCCTGCACTGCCCGGACTGTCTGACGGAGCAGAAGCGCCAGAACCAGGTCTATCTGGGGACCGGCACCAGCCCGACCTACATCCTGCATTGCACCACGCCGATCCGCACGATGGAGGATCTGAAGGGCAAGAAGTATCGCTCCGGTGCCGCCAACTTCGGTCGCTGGGCTGAGGCTGTCGGTGGCACCAAGGTGTCCGTGCCCGGCAACGACATCTATGAGGCCATGGCACAGGGTGTCGTCGATTGCGGCATGTTCTCCGCCACCGAGCTGACCAACCTGCAGCTCTTCGATGTCACCAAGTACATCACCACCAAGATCCCCGGCGGCGTCTTTGCCGGTGTGGCGACCAACAGCATCAACCGTGATGTGTGGGCCGGTCTGAACGATGCCCAGCGGGAAGCGATCTTCAAGGCTTCCGCCCGGTCCTCCGCCGATGTGACCTGGAAGTACTATGCCGACGCCAAGCGCAACCTGAACGACGCGCCGGGCAAGGGCATCGAGATCATCGAGCCGACGGCCGAGATGGTGAAGATGTCGGAGGACTTCGTGAAGTCCGACCTGGCCGTCATCTCGAAGCAGTTCACCGAGGACTACGGCCTGTCCAACGTCGACGCGAAGATCGCCAAGATCTCGGAGCTGATCGAGAAGTACAAGGGTCTGACCGCCGGCATGGAAGATGATGCCGAGGCGCTGGCCCAGCTCTACTGGGACGAGATCATGTCCAAGGTCGACCTGTCGACCTACGGCCGGGACTGAACCCGTAACTGAAATGTGGCGGCCCCGCGTGCCCCGTCGCGCGGGGCCGCTGCATATCGTTCAGAACTGATCCAATCAGATAGCAGGTTTCGATGGATTTTATTGATCGCTGGCTCGGTCGGGCCGTGAACCTGACCAGTATCATCGGCTCGATCGCCGTTGGGCTGATGATGGTGCACATCACTGTGGACGTTGTGGGAAAGTTCGTCTTCTTCTCCCCCGTGCCAGCAACCATCACGATGGTCTCGAACTACTACATGGTCGTGGTGGCCTTCCTGCCGCTTGCCCTGGCGGAGCGGCGGAACTCGCACATCTCGGTCGAGGTTCTTACCGAACTGTTCCCGAGCCGGATGCAGTATCACATCAACGGCCTCACCTACCTGCTCTCGGGCACGGTCTTCGGACTGCTGGCCTGGCGTGGTTTCAACGATGCCTACAACAAGCAGGACATGGGCTCCTTCATCATGGAACAGAGCACCAAGGTACTGATCTGGCCGGGGCATTACCTGCTGCCGATCGGGGCCACGCTGATGGTGCTGGTGCTGCTGTTCAAGTTCATTTCCTATCTTTCCGGGCGCCCCCAGCCAGGCGCACCGGGCCAGATCGCTGAATAGGAGGCCACCCTGTCCGACGTACAGATAGGTTTCGTGGGTATCGGCATCCTGCTGGCCCTCATCGCTCTGCGTGTGCCCATCGGGGTCTGCCTGATCGGTGTTTCCTTTGCCGGAATCTGGATCCTGGTTGGCGAACGTGCCGCCTGGGGTTCCATCGGCGTCATCCCCTACAGTTTCGCGGCAACATGGCAGCTCAGTTCCGTACCCATGTTCCTGCTGATGGGCTTTCTCTGCTATCACGCGGGCCTGACGAAGGGCATGTTTGACGCGGCCCGCATGTGGATGTCACGCCTGCCCGGTGGTCTCGCCATTGCCACGATCTTCGGTGCGGCGGGCTTTGCCGCCGTCACCGGGTCCTCTGTCGCCTGCGCCGCCGCCATGGGCCGGATCGCGGTGCCGGAGATGATGCGCCACCGGTATGACGCGTCCCTCGCGACGGGTACGGTGGCGGCCGCCGGGACCATCGGTGCCCTGATCCCGCCATCCATCCTGATGATCCTCTACGGCATCATTGCAGAGGTTCCGATCAGCGCGCTCTTCCTGGGCGGCGTCGGGGCCGGTCTGCTGACCACATTCAGCTATGTCGCGGTCGTCATGATCCGGGTGAAGCTGAAGCCCGAGCTTGCGCCCCAGTTGCACGAGGATGTTTCGCTGGCCGACAAGCTGGCGGCGCTGAAGGACACCTGGCCAGTGCTGTTGCTGATGCTGGGCGTCTTCGGTGGTCTCTTCTCGGGCGCATTCACGCCGACGGAGGCCGGTGCGGTCGGTGCCGCCATCGCCACCATCATCGCGGCCCTGAAGGGATCCCTGACCTGGGTCAGCTTCCGGGATGCGCTGTCTGAGACACTACTGACCTCCGCCTCCCTGTTCATCATCGCCATCGGTGCCAGCATGCTGACACGGTTCCTGGCGTTCAGCGGTGCCGGTGACTACCTGTCGGATGCCGTCACGGCGATGGGCGCGGACCCGCTGCTGCTGCTGATCGGCATTTCCCTGATCTACCTGCTGCTCGGCATGTTCCTGGAACCCATCGGGGCCATGCTGCTGACGCTGCCGATCCTGCTGCCGATCATCGATACCGCCGGCTTCAGCCTGATCTGGTTCGGTGTCCTGCTGACCAAGTTCCTGGAGATCGGCATGATCACGCCCCCCATCGGGCTGAATGTGTTCGTGATCAAGGGCGTGGTTGGTGACCTTGCATCAACCGGTGTGATCTTCCGGGGCATTGCCTGGTTCCTGGTCGCCGACCTGATGATCATCATTGCGCTGATCGCCGTGCCGGACATCATTCTCTACCTGCCGAATCTGGTGGGCTGACGCCGGAAACGGGCGCCGGGTGCCGAAGGTGGCCTATCACCTCTGTCACCCGCGCCCGGCTTCCGGGTATGATCCGGTCACCACCCGCCACAGCCGGATGGGGTGAGGACCGGAGGGGAACATGGAGATCTGCAACCTCACGCCTGCCACCGGGACCGAGATCCGCGGTATCGACGTGCGCGCGCTCGATGATGCCGGATTCGCAGTGATCGAGGAGCTCTGGCTGCAGCGCTGCCTGATCGTCATCCGTGACCAGCATCTGACGCCGGCGGAGTTGTGTGCCTTCAGCCGTCGGTTCGGCGAACTGGAACCACCGCCCGCCAGCGAATCCAGAAGACGTGATGAGGAAGCCCCGGAGATGTGGGTGATCTCCAATGTCGTGGAGAACGGGAAGGCCATTGGTGCGCTGGGCAGCGGCGAGGCCGAATGGCACACGGACATGTCCTACATCCCTGCCCCGCCCTCGGCTTCCGTGCTCTATGGACACGAGGTCGTCACCGACGGTGGCCGCACATGGTTCGCCAACATGATGGCGGCTCTCGACGCCATGCCGGCAGGATTGCGGGAGCGGTTGGAGGGGCAGACGATCAACCACGACTCCAGCTACACCTCGGCGGGCGACCTGCGCAAGGGCATGCAGGCGGTCACGGATGTCACGGCAGCCCCCGGTGCGCGCCACCCGGCCATACGCCCGCACTCAGTGACCGGGCGCGAAGCTCTCTTCACCGGTCGCCGTACCAACAGTTGGGTCGTGGGTATGGACGTCGCCGAGAGCGAGGAACTGCTGGACGAGATCTGGGCCTGGTGTACCCGCGCCGAGTTCCTGTACGTGCATGAATGGCGCCCCAATGACCTTCTGGTCTGGGACAATCGCTCGACCATTCATCGCCGGGAAGCCTTTGACGCAAGTGCGCGCAGGGTCATGTGGCGCTGTCAGGTACGGGACGTCGCCTGATCTGCCGCACGTTCCGGTCGCGTCAGCATTGCCGTACCACCATGATCATCAGAGGCGAATGTCGATGCTCGGACGCTGTGTTGCCAGGCCGGGCTGGAGATCAGCGCGGGTGCGCTCCGTGCCGTTCTGGTTCAGGAAGGCCGCGAAGTCGCGTGAGATCGCATCGTCCTCCCTCCGGTCGGATCGTGCCGACCTGTCGGAGATGTCCTGTTCGTATTCATCGCCATAGCCCCCGCGATCAGCTTCATCGCCTTCATCAGCACTGGCCGGACCCAATCCGGGAACTGCCGGTGCCTCCCCTGATCTCTGTCCGGCGGCCCTAGCACTGTCACTCTCACGGACGGCCTCATCACCGGCCTCGGACTTGCCAAGCGATTCCTCCAGCGCCGCCTTCTGCTCTTCAGCCCTGATCGCGTTGAGTTCGCTGCGTGCATCGGCGCGCTTGCTCTCCGCATCGGCCGCGACACTGCGGTCAGCGCCCGACGGTTCGACCGGAGCCAGCGCAGCGCGCTTGACGATCTCCATCTTCGCGATGGTCGCTTCAGGGTCACCGGCAATGGGGCTGGTGCTGATGGAGACATGGCCGCCCACGGCGTAGCTGCGCCCGTCCGGCCCTTTTTTCATCTCGTACTCAGGCGCCCCCGCATACTGGCCCCCGGCGGTCGCATGCGCCTGCTCGTGCGCGCGGACCTCCCGGTCACGCGCCTGGAGCTCCTTGATCTGCTCCCGCTCCTGCTCCGTCAGTTCGGTGCCTGTCGTGGTCGACTGTTTAGGGTCGGTAGCGGGCTTCTCGACTGTCCCGCTCTCTGCGCTGGCGGCAATCTGCGCTGCGATCAGCGTCCCACCGGCAACATTGGAGCCACGCGTCTCGCGAAAGCCTGAGGGCAATGCCGGATCACGCGCAGGTTCCCTCGTCTCGGCAGCCCGGCCTGCGGATTGCTGGGCGCGCGATATCTGAGGGAGACCCTCTGCACGGCTGGTCTGCAGTGCGCCGATCATCCGGTCAGACCTGTCAACGCGGAACGATTCAGTTGCATCGTCGCAGTGAAACAGGTGAATGTTAATCAATCGTCAACATGTGCGTCACAGGCTCATGCGCGACCGGTAACGAAACATGGTTACCGAAAAAACATGATCTTCATCACAATTTGTTCGAATAATTTGCCCGCTACCGGTGTTGCGTTATCGGGACCGAAAATTTTGGCCCCGGTAATGACCACCAATGACCGGGCAAGATATGTTGACTAAGGCACGCGAGCCAGAGATCAGGGACGCGGTGAGTGAAGTCTGCGGGAAGCTTTCCTCGACCGTTACACTCGAGACACTCCGATATTGGGAGTTCATTCGCGGGGAGCGTATCTGGCCGCTCAGACGCGATCTCAATCCGATGGATATCGTGGAGCATCTGCCGAATCTGATGATCCTCGGCGTGGAGCGTAATCCGCTCGATTTCGTCTATCGCCTGACCGGAACGCTGATCGACGAAAACATGCGGGGTCCACTGAAGGGCCGTCGCGTCAGTGAGCTGCCGCATCAGGCAGGCCCCGGAGAATATTGGGAGATGCTGCGTCAGGTCGCTGAACTGGGCCTGCCCTGCACGCGGCCGATGCCCTATATCGGACCGCATCAGGACTTCAAGCGCTGCGAGCTCGTTGCCCTGCCCCTGTCGGCGGAGGGGACCTGCGTGGACCAGATCCTGGTCGCGGCGGATTTCATCACGATCGTGGACGACTAGATCGCCCGGCTGTTCCCCGAAGGGGCGGGTCCTGTCAGACCACGCGCTTGCGTCGGGACGAGATCACGCCCGTATTCACGCCGAACCAGCCAATCTCGCCTGACAGGCGACCGTATTCGATCTTCGGGCAGCGGTTCATCACGACCTTCAGACCCGCAGCCTCCGCCTTTGCTGCCGCCGCATCGTTGCGCACACCAAGCTGCAGCCAGAGTACCTTCGCACCGATGCGGATCGCGTCATCCGCGATGGGCGGAATGGCGTCGGAGTTGCGGAAGCAGTCAACCATGTCGACAGCAACGTCGATGTCGTCAAGCGTGGCCACCGCCGGCTCACCGAGAATGACCGTGCCTGCCGCCGCTTCCTTCGGGTTTACCGGGATCACCCGATAGCCCTTTTCCTGCATGTACTTCGAGGCAAAGTAACTGGGCCGGTTCCAGTTGGCACTCGCCCCGACGACCGCCACGACCTTCACGGTCTGCAGGATGTCCCTGATGTAGGCATCACTGTAGCTGTCGTGCACCACGGCGACGTCATCCGCGCCCGCGGGCGTCATGCTCAGCGGTCCTCCCAGACTGGCGCGCGCTTGTCGATGAAGGCCTGAATGCCCTCATTGGCGTCGCGGGCCACCATGTTCTCCATCATCACGCCGGATGCATAATCATAGGCGGCGTTCAGGTCAGGCGCTTCAAGCTGGCGATAGAAGGCCTGCTTGCCGATCTTCAGCGTATAGGACGATTTCGATGCGATCCGCTCCGCCATCGCGGTGACAGCCGCATCCAGCTCCGCAGCCGGGGCCGTGCGGTTGACCAGCCCGAAAC
This sequence comes from Minwuia sp. IMCC3009, assembly GCF_029909415.1. GTDB lineage: Bacteria > Pseudomonadota > Alphaproteobacteria > Minwuiales > Minwuiaceae > Minwuia. The sequence continues at coordinate 1,670,702 of NZ_CP123781.1, read as the reverse complement.
GAACGGCGTCGTCGGCACTCATCAGTTCGCCGGTCAGCAGCATTTCCATGGCGTGCTTGCGGCTGACATTGCGCCCCAGCGCCACCATCGGCGTATGGCAGAACAGGCCGATGTTCACCCCTGGCGTCGCAAACTTCGCGTCATCGGCCGCAATGGCCAGATCGGCGCTGGCGACAAGCTGGCACCCGGCAGCCGTTGCAATGCCGTGCACCCGCGCGATCACCGGTTTCGGGTGATTGACAATGGTCTGCATCATCGTCGAGCACTGCTCCAGCATCGCCTTGATGAAGGGACCATCCTGCTGGTTGCCACGTACCTCGCGCAGGTCATGCCCGGCACAGAAGCCGCGCCCTGCCCCTGCAATGACAATGACACGGCAGTTCGGATCATCCGCCAGGGCATCCAGTTCCTGCTGGATCCGCGTCATCAGCCCCGTCGAAAGGCTGTTGAAGGCGTCAGGCCGGTTCAGTGTCAGCCAGGTCACAGAACCACGGTCGTCCCGCAACAGCAGGTCCTCGTTCGCGGTGACGTCGGTCGAAGCGGCGTTCTCGGCAGTCATCGTGTCATCCTCCCCATGTTGTCGGGTTCGCAGTGGTCAGTTCAGCGCCCGCTGCAGCGACGGACCCATCATGTCAGCAAAATTGCCGGCAAAGAAATGGTCGCGCGTTGCCTCGCTGGCCTGCGCAAGCGATGCCTCGAAGCGGCCCAGCGGGTTCCGCCCCCCCTCCACGTGCGGATAGTCGGAGGAGAACAGGCAGACGGCGTCGCCCGCCTGTGACGCGATCCAGCCCACATCCTCTGTCGGGTAAGGCGTGACCCTGATCTGGCGCTGCACGTATTCCGACGGACGCAGCGACAGCTTCTGCAGGCGCTGTTCGTGCCGCAGGAAGGCGTCATAGGCGCTGTCGAGATAGCGCATCCAGCTCGGCACCCAGCTCGCCCCCTGCTCGATCACGCCGAACTTCAGGCGCGGGAAGCGGTCCATCACGCCGTCCAGGATCATCGTCGCCAGTGTCTGCATCACCGGATTCGGAATCGCCATGTAGTCGATGGAGCGGAAATTCTCCGCCCCGCCATGGAAGTCCTTCTCCATCGGCAGACCATTGTTGAAATAGGTCCGGTCGAAGAAGGTGCCGCCGGAGCCGACATGGAAGACGATGGGCACCCCGGCTTCCTCGGCCTGGGCCCAGACCGCGTCCAGGGCGATGTGGCTGGGGCTGTGGTCCTTCGGGCAGGCTGCGGCGATCATCAGGGCATTCGCACCATCACGGATCAGCGCCTTCGCAACCTGCGGCGCACGCTCCAGATCCATCAGCGGCACATAGGCGGTCGACAGCAGACGCCGGTCGACGCCGCAGAAATCGAACATGCCACGGTTATGCGCGTCGGCCATGCCGTAGGCAAAATCGGCGTCGCGACCATGCTCCGCCTCCTGCATCGGCTTGTTGGTGAAGGTATTGAAGACAAGCTGCGACGCGAAGCCGAGCAGGTCGAGCGCCTTCGGGCGGTCCTGCTTCAGCGTCGCCCCGATGGCGCGCCAGTTCTTGCGGTTCATCAGCTCCGCCTCATCCTCCGCGCGGTAGCTCGCGTCGCTGTGCAGGGCGATATCGTCGTTCACCCGCTCATGCTCACCCGGGGCCAGCGCTCCGGTGAAGATATCCGGCAACCGGTCGCGGAACTTCGGCGCCGCATAGTCGCGCAGCCAGTCCGCCGTCTCCATGATGTGTGCGTCCGCATCGTGATACAGCCGCCCTGTTGCGTATGGCATTGCGCTCTCCCCACCCAGTCTGTCACCTATTCGGCAGATACTATCAGCAATGCGGCAGCGGCTTGAACCTGTTGTCCGATCAATTATCCCATGCAGGGGACGCGTGACGTGACCGAACCGCGACTGTTCATCGAAGCCGACCTGAAACCGGATCAGCCGCTGACACTGACCGGCAACCAGCATCACTATCTGGCCAAGGTCCTGCGGCTTGGGGCCGGTGCGACGGTGAAGCTGTTCAATGGCCGCGACGGCGAATGGCGGGGCATCATTGATCAAATGGGCCGCCGGGAGGCGGAGGTCGTCCCGGGGGAGCAGTTGCGGCCCCAGGTGGCGGAGCCGGACCTCTGGCTGCTGTTCGCACCGATCAAGGGCAAGCGCGTCGATGCCATCGCCGAGAAGGCCGGCGAACTCGGCGTCTCCCGCATCCTGCCGGTGCTGACCCGCCGCACCGTGGTCAGTCGGGTGAATGTGGAGCGGTTGCAGGCCAACGCGCTGGAGGCTGCGGAACAGTGCGAACGCCTGAGCGTTCCGGAAGTGGCCGAACCGCGTGACCTCTCGGCGGTGCTGGAGGACTGGCCAGGCGGTCGCCGTCTTTACCTCGCCGACGAACGTGCGGACGCGACGCCGATTGCCACGGCTCTGGCGGATGAGGCGCGCCGCACCGAGACCATCCCGTCCGCTGCCGTGCTGATCGGGCCAGAGGGCGGCTTCGAGGAGGCGGAGAAGCAGATGGTCCGCGCCCTGCCCGACTGCATACCCGTCAGCCTCGGCCCCCGGTTGCTGCGCGCGGACACGGCCGTCTTCGCCACACTGGCGCTGTGGCAGGCCCACCTGGGCGACTGGCGCGGCGGCGACAATGGCTGGCCCGCCTGACGCGCATGGTCGCTAACTGCTCGCTTGCCCTTCCATCCCCATCCCTCGCGCCCTAAGTTCCCGGAACAAGAAAACGCTTCGGAGTGAATCGCCCATGTCGACCATGCTGGATAGCGAGGAAGCCCGCGCGCACTCGTCAACGATTGTCGAGGATCGCACGCAGCTGATCGACTTCCTCGCCTCCGGCTGCAAGCCGGCTGACCGCTGGCTCATCGGAACGGAGCACGAGAAATTCGGTTTCGATCTGGAGACCCTGAAGCCCATTCCCTATGAAGGTCCCGCCGGGATCAAGGCCCTGTTCAAGGGGCTGGAGCGCTTTGGCTGGGACCCGGTGATCGAGGGCGGTTATGCGGTCGCCATGTACATGGACGGCCAGGCCATCAGCCTGGAACCGGGCGGGCAGCTTGAACTTTCCGGTGCGCCGCTTGCCACGCTGCACCAGACCTGCGGTGAGGTGAACACCCACCTGGATCAGGTGAAGGCAGTCTCCAGCGAACTCGGGATCGGTTTCATCGGACTGGGGCATCATCCGCTGGCCCGTCGGGACGAGATCTCGATGATGCCGAAGGCCCGCTACGAAATCATGACCCGCTACATGCAGACCAAGGGCAACCTCGGCCTCGACATGATGTACCGGACCTGCACCATCCAGGTGAACCTCGACTTCGCGAGTGAAGCCGACATGGTGGAGAAGTTCCGCATCGGCATGGCGCTGCAGCCCATCGCGACGGCCCTGTTCGCCAACTCCCCGTTCCGGGAGGGGCAGCCGACGGGCATGCTCAGCAGCCGCAGCCATGTCTGGACCGACACGGACCCCGACCGCAGCGGAAATCTGCCCTTCATCTTCGACGAGGGATTCGGTTTCGAGCAGTATGCCGACTATGCCCTTGATGTGCCGATGTATTTCGTGTTCCGCGATGGCAAGTACGTGGAGGCGGCAGGTCAGTCGTTTCGCGACTTCCTGGCAGGCAAGCTGCCCGCCCTGCCCGGTGAGAAGCCGACGATCAAGGACTGGGACAATCACCTGACCACCCTGTTCCCGGAAGTGCGCATGAAGCGGTTCCTGGAGATGCGTGGGGCCGATGGCGGCCCGTGGCGCAGCATCTGCGCCCTGCCCGCCTTCTGGGTCGGTCTGCTCTATGATGACGCCGCGCGCGGCGAGGCTTCGGCACTGATCCGAGACTGGACCGCCGATGACGTGGATGCCATGCGCAACGCGGTGCCGACCCACGCGCTTAACGCCCCCGCCCCGGGCGGTCGCAAGGTGCTGGATGTGGCCCGGGACGCGGTCGCCATCGCGGAGCGCGGCCTGATCAATCGCAACCGCGAAGACGGCATGGGTCAGGATGAGCGCCATTTCATCGGCACCCTGAAGCGCATCGTTGAATCCGGCATGACACCGGCGGATGACCTGCTGGCCCGGTTCAACGGCGAATGGAACGGCGACGTGCGGCGGGTGTTCCGCGAATACGCCTACTGACCGGCGGACACCGGACCATGCCGCGCCCCCTGATCGTCGCCGCCTGGATGCTGTTCGGGGCGGTCGGCTTCGCCCTGATCATGGTGATCGTCCGCCATCTGTCGGCAAGTCTTGATCCCTTCGTCTTGAACTTCTGGCGCAGCATCTTCTCCATACTGATGTTCACGCCCTGGATCATGCGGGTCGGCTTCGGCGCGATGCGCACGAAACGCCTGCCGCTGTTCGCGCTGCGCTCGGTCGTCATGGTGGCATCATCGCTCATGCTGCTCTGGTCGGCGGTGCTGATCCCCATCGGGGAAGCCACGGCCATTACCTTCACCGCGCCGCTGTTCACCACCCTGCTCGCAGCGGTGATGCTGAAGGAGAAGGTGGGCCCCCGCCGCGTTGCCGCACTCGCCGTCGGGTTCGTGGGGGTGCTGGTCATGCTGCGGCCGGGGCAGGAAGCCATCAGCCTGGGCGCAATCCTGGCCATCGCCTCCTCGATCCTGTTCGGGTTCGTGGTGATCTTCGGCAAGCGCCTGTCCGCGTCCGAGGGACCGGAACTGGTCATCCTGATGCTGTCGATCTTCAACCTGCCGATCTCGTTCGTTCCCGCCGTGATCTTCTGGCAAGTGCCGCAGGGCGAGGAGTGGCTGTGGATCATCGGTCTCGGCATCGCCGCGAACATGAACATGTACGGCATCCAGCGCGCGATCTCCGCCGGGGATGCCAGTCTGGCGCAGGTCTTCGACTTCGTGCGCCTGCCGCTGTCCGTCGGCCTCGCCTGGTGGGCCTTTGCCGAAGTCCCGGATCCGTGGATGTGGGCCGGCGCGGCGATCATCTTCATCGCCACCGTCTACACGACGCGGCGGGAAGCGCAGTTGGCACGCAAGACCGCCGTTGGAATGACACCACGTACCCGGCCTTGAACTGAATTCGCATATCCGCATAACATTCGATTATGCGAACCAGTGCACTCCATGAAGCGACCGATGGCCCCGCCAGACGCTCCGCGCCCCAATCCATCGGGCGCATGCTGCTGATCCTGGAACGGCTGGTCGCGGCACGCGGTGGCGACAAGGCTGGTGTCAGCCTGGGCGACATTGCCGACGCGACGGGGGCCCCGAAGTCCAGCCTGCTGGGATTGCTGCAGGGTCTGCAGGATGAAGGGTGCATCCAGCGCGGTTCCGACGGCAGCTATTCCCTGGGTGATCGCTTCCTGCGGCTGGCAAGGCATGCGGTCTTCGGTGAGCAGATGGTGGACATCCTGCGACCCGTGCTGGCCGAACTGATGACGGAGACGGGCGAGACCGCCGTGCTGGGTGTCCTGTCTGCCGATCAGCGCATGATCACCTATCTCGACCGGGTCGAGTGCCCGAACCCCATTCGCTACACGGTGAAGGCCGGCGATCAGCGCGAGCTGCACTGCACGGCGGGCGGGAAGCTGCTGCTCGCCTATATGGAGCCTTCACGACGTGAGGCCTGCCTTGATGGCGCCGCACGTGAGCGTTTCACACCGACCACCATTACCGACCGGCGGAAGTTGCTGGCAGAACTGAAGCAGATCCGCGCCGAAGGGCTGTCACGCACGTGCGACGAGCGGATCGCCGGTGCGAGCGGTCTTGCCGTCCCCGTATTCGGGCCTGACGGCAATGTGTCGGCAACCATCCTGATCGCGGGCCCGAGCGAGCGCATGCGGCAGTCGGCGGTGCGACATGAGGCGGCAATGCACCGTGCCGCAGCGCGCTGCCGGGCATTCGGCTTCCGGCCCGGACCGAGAGACGTACCCGAGACAGCCCTGGGGAGGGAGATTTCATGAGCATCGATTTCACACCGGAACAACTGCAGATCCGCGACAGCGTCGAACGGCTGTGCAGCGACTTCGACGACGAATACTGGCTGGCGCGGGACACCGACGGCAGGTTCCCGGAAGACTTCTGCCGCGCCATTGCGGATCAGGGTTTCATGGGCATCGCGATGCCGGAGGAATACGGCGGCTCCGGCCTCGGCATCACGGAGGCGGCGATCCTGATGCAGGCGATCTCCCAGTCCGGTGCAGGAAACGGCGGCGTCTCGTCTGTCAGCCTAGGCATCTTCGGCCTCAATCCCGTGGTCCGCTACGGCACGGAGGAACAGAAGCGGCGGATGCTGCCGCCAGTGATAAAGCGCGACGACATCGCCTGCTTTGGCGTCACGGAGCCGAACACGGGCCTGGATACCACCCGTCTGAAGACGCGGGCCGTGCGGAAGGGTGACCGCTACATCGTGCATGGACAGAAGACCTGGATCAGCACGGCGCAGGTCGCGAACAAGATCATGCTGATCGCCCGCACCACCGATGAGGCCGATACGGAGAAGCCGATCGACGGCCTCAGCCTGTTCTTCACCGACCTCGACCGGTCAAAGGTGGAGATCAGGCAGATCGACAAGATGGGCCGGAAGTGCGTTGATTCAAATCAGGTTTTCATCGACGGGCTGGAGATTCCGGTGGAGAACCGGATCGGGGAAGAGGGCAAGGGCTTCCGCTATCTGCTGCATGGAATCAATCCCGAACGCATCCTGATCGCCGCCGGACTGGTGGGTCTCGGTCGCGCCGCCCTGCGCCGCGCCACCAACTATGCGAAGGAACGGGAGGTCTTCGGTCGCCCCATTGGGATGAACCAGGCGATCCAGCATCCGCTGGCCGAGAACTGGATGGAACTGGAGGCGGCAAACCTGATGGTCTTCCGGGCCGCCCAGCTCTACGACCGGGGCGAGGACAGTGGCGCCTTCGCCAATGCGGCGAAGTATCTGGCCGGTGAAGCAACATTCAAGGCCTGCAACGCCGCGATCCTGACCCATGGCGGCATGGGCTACGCGAAGGAGTATCACGTCGAGCGTTATCTGCGCGAAGCCCTGATCCATCGCATTGCACCGATCACCCCGCACCTGATCCTCTGCTACGTGGCGGAGCGGGTGCTGGGCCTGCCGAAGTCCTACTGAGCCATGGCAGGAAGCACGACGAAGCCGGAGACGGGCCAGCGCCCGCTTGACGGCATCCGGGTGATCGACCTGACGAACATGCTCATGGCGCCCTACACCAGCCAGATCCTGGGCGACATGGGCGCGGACGTGATCAAGGTGGAAGCCCCGGGGGGTGACCCGGTCAGGGGTATCGGGCCGATGCGCAATCCGGGCATGGGCGCGATCTTCCTCAATGTGAACCGCAGCAAGCGCAGCATCGTTCTCGACCTGAAACGGCCTGAAGCCCATGCAGCGATGCTCGATCTGCTGCGTGACGCCGATGTGCTGCTCTACAACCGCCGCCCAAAGGTGATGGCGCGGCTCGGGCTGGGATGGGAGACGGTCAGCGCACTCAATCCGCGCCTGATCTACGCTGGTCTCTTCGGCTATGGCCAGAACGGGCGCAACGCGGCCAAGCCCGCCTTCGATGACCTGATCCAGGGCGGGGTGGCGATCCCTGCCCTGTCCCATCGTGCCAGCGGTCACCCGCCCGCCTACGCCCCGACGGCGCTTGTGGACCGGGGAGTCGGCCTCTGGGCGGTCGGTCAGATCAATGCGGCACTGGTGCACCAACTGCGCACCGGCCGGGGCCAGCGCATCGACATGCCCATGTTCGAGATGATGGCCGGCTTCGTCCTGGGCGACCACATGGGTGGGGCAACCTTCAGTCCCGATCTGGGGCCGAGCGGCTATCCCCGGCTGCTGGTGCCGGACCGCCGTCCCTTCCCCACGAAGGACGGCCATGTCTGCCTGATGCTCTATACCGACCGCCACTGGCGCGACTTCATGCGCGATCAGGGGCGGGAGGAAGCCTTCGACAACGACCCGCGCTATCGTTCCATGACCAGCAGGACCGAGAATATCGGCAGCCTGTACAGTGAGCTGGCTGAGCTGTTGCTGACACGCACGACCGCCGAATGGCTGGAGACCTTCGACCGTCTCGACGTTCCGGCCGGTCCGCTCAACGACCTGGACGGTCTGATCGCGGAGCCGCACCTGGCAGATGTCGGCTTCTTCCAGGAAGTCGAACACCCGAGCGAGGGCACACTGCGGCAGATGGCCTATCCGGCCACCTGGTCCGAAACCCAGCCCGAATCCTCGCGCCCGGCCCCCGGACTGGGCGAGCATGGGCCCGAGATACTCGGTGAACTGGGTTATGACGCCGCGCGCATCAAGGCAGCGCTGGAAAACTGAGCCAATCCATCGAATGATGACCTTCGACCAACATGCAAAGGGGAGGAACACGCTATGTCTGGTTTGTACTACGAGGAATTCGAAGTCGGGATGGAGTTCAAGCATTCCCTGACGCGCACCATCACGGAGATGGACAACGTCATGTTCTGCGCCATGACACACAATCCGCAGCCACTGCACCTGGATGAGGAATTCTCCAAGGGCACCGAGTTCGGGCAGCGCATCGTGAACAGCCTGTTCACGCTGGGCCTGGTGATCGGCGTGACCGTCGGTGACACCACGCTGGGCACGACCATCGCCAACCTGGGCATGACCGACGTGCGTTTCGCCAACCCGGTGTTCCACGGCGATACCGTGCGCGCCGTGACCAAGGTGAAGAGCATGCGGGAGAGCAAGTCCCGCCCCAACGCCGGCATGGTGGTGTTCGAGCACTTCGGCTTCAACCAGCGCGGTGAGGAAGTCGCCTACTGTGTCCGTACCGCCTTCATGAAGAAGCGCCCGGCATGAGGCTGAACCGATCCTGGCTGTTCGTTCCCGGCGACAGCGAGCGCAAGCTCGCCAAGGGGCCGGACAACCCCGCCGATGCGCTGATCCTCGATCTGGAGGATGCCGTGTCCGATGACCGGCAGGAGATCGCGCGGGAGATGACGCGCGACTTCCTGAAGGCCCACCCGGACCGCTCCCGGCAGGAACTCTGGGTGCGGATCAACCCGCTTGATACGCCCCTGTCCCTGCCCGACCTGGTCGCGGTCATGCCCGGTGCGCCGAACGGCATCGTGCTGCCGAAGGTCTATTCGGCGGCGGACGTGAACACGCTCGCCACCATGCTTTCGGCACTGGAAACGCGGGAGGGTCTGGAACTCGGCTCGACCCGCATCCTCTGTGTCGCCACCGAGACCGCCCAGTCCCTGCTGACGTTCCATACCTATCTGGACAATGTGTCGGAGCGGCTGACGGCCCTGACCTGGGGCGGGGAGGATCTGGCGGCGGCCCTGGGAGCCAGTACCAACCGTCATCCCGATACAGGTGACTACGACGCGCCGTTCCAGCTTGCCAAGACGCTCTGCCTGACCACCGCCCGCGCCATCGACGCGCAACCGGTGGGGGTGGTCTACGTCGATTTCCGTGATCTGGAGGGACTGGAGGCGGAATGCCGTCGCGACCAGCGGTCGGGTTTCATCGGCAAGATCGCCATTCACCCGGCGCAGTCGGAGGTCATCAACCGTGCCTTCACCCCGACCGAGGAGGAAGTCACCCACGCCAAACGTGTCATAGCGGCGTTCGAGGACAATCCCGGTCTCGGCACCGTCGGCCTGGACGGCAAGATGCTGGACATGCCGCACCTGAAGCAGGCACGGAACCTGATGGCACTGGTTGCACAGTTCGGTGGCTGAGCCGGTTCACTACAGCCTGACCGACGGCGTGGCGACCCTGCACATGGATGACGGCAAGGCCAATGCCTTCGGTCATGAAATGATGCAGGCGCTCTCCGCCGCACTCGACCGGGCGGCAGGTGAAGCCGATGTGACAGTCATCCGGGGACGCGAGGGCGTGCTTTGCGGCGGATTTGACCTGAAGGTCATTCGCGGCGATCCGTCCGGCGTTCCCGCGCTTGTCAACGCCGGTCAGGATCTGCTGATGAAGGCCTGGCTGCACCCGCAACCGCTGCTGATCGGGGTGACCGGTCATGCGGTGGCCGCGGGAGCGTTGCTGGTGCTGACGGCGGACTGTCGCATCGGCATGGACGGTGACTTCCGCATCGGCCTGAACGAAACGGCCATCGGCCTCACCCTGCCCGCCTTCGCCATAGAACTGGCGGAGGCTCGGCTGGACCGCCGCGCGCTCACCATGGCGACGGTCGGCGCCCGGCTCTATTCCCCCGACGACGCGCTGAACGTCGGCTATCTGGATCAGGTCGCCGTGCCCGGCAATTTCGACGAGGCACTGGCCGCGGCAGCGGAGCAGATGAAGCAACTCGACAAGGCCGCAGTCGCAGGCGTGAAGCAGCGCCTGCGCGGTGCCGCCGCTGCCCGCGTCGCTCTGGGCAACAGCGTCTAGCAAAAATTCCATTGGTGCTCCTTCCTCCACAGGGGGAAGGAGAAGCGAAGTCGGCCCTTCCTGCTTACTCCGGCAGGACCGAGCGACCGGCGTAGAGCGCGTCCGGGCCCAGCATGTCCTCGATGCGGAGAAGCTGGTTGTACTTGGCTGTACGGTCGGAGCGGGCCAGCGAGCCGGTCTTGATCTGCCCGCAATTGGTCGCGACCGCCAGGTCGGCGATGGTCGCATCTTCGGTCTCGCCCGAACGGTGCGACATGACAGCGGTGTAGGAGGCGCGATGGGCCATGTCCACGGCTTCCAGCGTCTCGCTCAGGGTGCCGATCTGGTTGACTTTCACCAGGATGGAGTTGGCGACGCCGCGTGCGATGCCGTCGGCCAGACGCGCCGGGTTGGTGACGAACAGGTCGTCACCGACAAGCTGTACCTTGTCGCCCAGCCGTTCCGTCAGCATGGCCCAGCCTTCCCAGTCATCCTCGGCACATCCATCCTCGATGGAAATGATCGGGAACCGGGCACACAGGTTGGCGTAGTAATCGACGATCTGGCCCTGATCGAGGGACTTGCCTTCGCCCGCCAGCTCGTACTTGCCCTTGTGGAAGAATTCGGTCGAGGCCGCATCCAGTGCCACGAAGACATCCTCGCCCGGCAGGTATCCGGCCTTGGCAATGGCGGCCATGATGAATTCCAGCGCTTCCTCGGCACTGCCCAGCGACGGCGCGAAGCCGCCCTCGTCACCGACATTGGTGTTGTGCCCGGCATCCTGAAGCCGCTTCTTCAGCGCCTGGAAGACTTCCGCACCGCAGCGCAGTGCTTCCGAGAAACTGGACGCGCCGACCGGCATGATCATGAATTCCTGAATGTCGATCGGATTGTCGGCGTGGGCACCACCATTGATGATGTTCATCATCGGAACAGGCAGAGTGCGCGCCGACACGCCACCGACGTAGCGCCACAGTGGCTGGTCCAGCGCGTCCGCCGACGCCTTGGCCGCGGCCAGACTGACACCCAGGATGGCGTTGGCACCCAGGCGTGCCTTGTTTGGCGTGCCGTCCAGTTCGATCAGCATCCGGTCGATGGCGAGCTGGTCACTGGCATCCATGCCCGACAGCGCCTGGAAGATCTCGCCATTCACCGCCTCGACGGCCTGCAGCACGCCCTTGCCGCCATAGCGGTCGTCGTTGTCGCGCTTCTCCACCGCCTCATAGGAACCCGTGGAGGCACCGGACGGAACGGCGGCACGGCCGAAGGCCCCGCTGTCCAGCAGCATGTCGACCTCCACCGTCGGGTTGCCCCGGCTGTCCAGAATTTCACGTCCCACAATGTCGATGATGGCGGTCATCGGCGCCCTCCGTTGCGTTGGTCAGTCTGCTGCTGGCAACAGGTAGACCACAAACGGACAAATCTCAAAGGTGATTCCCCCGCCGCGCCACTTTCGCGCAAGAATTTGACCGGCTCAGACCGCCGCAACGTCCTTCGCAACGGCATCGAACGCCATCAGGCGACGCAGCAGCGCCTCAAGCTCGTTCACCGGTACCATGTTGGGGCCATCGGAAGGGGCATTGTCCGGGTCTTCGTGGGTCTCCATGAAGACAGCGGCGACACCGACGGCGACGGCGGCCCGCGCCAGCACAGGCACGAATTCGCGCTGTCCCCCGCTGCTGCCGCCCTGCCCGCCCGGCTGCTGCACTGAATGGGTGGCATCGAAGACCACCGGGCAGCCGGTCTGTTCCGCCATGATCGGCAGGCCCCGGAAGTCGGTGACCAGCGTGTTGTAGCCAAAACTGGCGCCGCGTTCGCAGACGGAGATGTTGTTGTTGCCGGTGCTGCGCAGCTTGTCGACCACGTTCTTCATGTCCCAGGGGGCGAGGAACTGCCCCTTCTTCACGTTGATGGCACAGCCTGTCTCCCCCGCCGCCAGCAGCAGATCGGTCTGGCGGCAGAGAAATGCCGGTATCTGCATCACATCCACGGCCTCGGCGACGATGGGGCACTGTTCCGCCGTATGCACGTCGGTCAGCACCGGCAGACCGGTCTTTTCCCGCACCTCGGCAAAGACCGCGAGGGACTTCTCCAGCCCCAGGCCACGCTTGCCGCCAACGCTGGTGCGATTGGCCTTGTCGAAGCTGGACTTGTAGATTGCCCGGATGCCGACGCGGTCCGCGATCTCCCGGATCGCGCCCGCCATCTCCAGCGCGTGTTCCCGGCTTTCCATCTGGCAGGGTCCGGCAATCAGCACCAACGGCAGGTCATTGCCGATGCGAATGTCGCCGACGGTCATGACGCCCGGTGCAGCGCCTCTCGCGGTATCGGCCATGTGCAGTACTTTCCTGTCGGGTTCGACCGTCGGAGACGGTCCGTGAAGGCAACTATACCAGACGCGACTGGCGAATGGCGGCCTCGACGAAACTGGCAAACAGGGGATGTGGCTCGAACGGGCGCGATTTCAACTCCGGATGGAACTGCACGCCTATGAACCAGGGATGATCCGTGATCTCCACAATTTCCGGCAGGCGACCGTCCGGTGACACGCCGGAGAAGATCATGCCGGCGGCCTCGAGCTGCTCGCGGTAATTGATATTGACCTCATAGCGATGCCGATGGCGCTCGCTGATCCGTTCCGAGCCGTAGATGTCGGCCACGTGACTGCCGCTCTTCAGTTCGGCCGGATAGGCCCCGAGACGCAGCGTGCCCCCCATGTTGGAGCGATCGCTGCGGACCTCGCGCTGGCCGTCCTCACCCTCCCAGTCCGTCATCAGACCGACCACGGGCTCGCTGCAGTCAGGATTGAACTCCGTGGACCCGGCCCCGTTGAGGCCGATCAGGCTGCGACAGGCCTCGATCACCGCCATCTGCATGCCGAAGCAGATACCGAGATAGGGGATGTTGCGGGTGCGCGCGAAACCGGCCGCGCGAATCTTGCCCTCCGATCCCCGTTCCCCGAATCCGCCGGGCACCAGGATCGCATGCACGTTCTCCAGTCGGTGCAGGGCGCTGCCATCTTCCTCGAAGATCGCGGAATCAACCCAGTCGATATCGACCTTCACATGGTTGGCGATGCCGCCGTGGCGCAGGGCCTCCGCCAGCGACTTGTAGGCGTCGGGCAATTCGATGTACTTGCCGACGATGCCGATGCGGACGGTGCCTTCCGGATTGCGCACCCGTTCCACGATGCGCAGCCAGCGGCTCAGTTCCGGCTCCACCGATACATCAAGGCGGAAGTGGCGCATCACCTCCACATCCAGCCCCTCCGAATGGAACATGATCGGCGCGGCATAGATGCTGTCCACATCAGGGGCCTGGATCACCGCATCAGGGCGGACGTTGCAGAACAGTGCGATCTTCTTGCGCTCGCTCTCCGGCACCGAATGTTCGCAACGGCAGATCAGGATGTCGGGCTGGATACCGATGGAACGCAGTTCCTTCACCGAATGCTGTGTCGGCTTGGTCTTCAGTTCACCGGCGGCGGAAATATAGGGCACCAGGGTCAGATGCATGAACAGGGCATGATCGCGGCCCAGTTCCTGACCCAGCTGCCGGATCGCCTCCAGGAATGGCAGGCTCTCGATGTCGCCGACCGTGCCACCGATCTCCACCAGCACGAAATCATGGCCATCGGTCCCGGCCCGGATGAATTCCTTGATGGCGTCGGTGATGTGCGGGATCACCTGCACGGTCGCGCCCAGATAATCGCCGCGCCGTTCGCGCTCGATCACGGTCTGATAGATGCGGCCCGTGGTGACATTGTCGGCCTTGTTGGCCGCAACCCCGGAGAAGCGTTCGTAGTGGCCCAGGTCGAGGTCTGTTTCCGCCCCGTCCTCCGTCACATAGACCTCACCATGCTGATAGGGACTCATCGTGCCCGGATCGACATTGATGTAGGGGTCAAGCTTGCGCAGGCGAACCTTGTGGCCGCGCGCCTGCAGCAGCGCCGCCAGTGATGCGGATGCCAGGCCCTTGCCAAGTGAGGAGACCACGCCGCCGGTGATGAAGATAAACCGCGTCATGGACCTCCCCTTTAGTCGAAAGCGCGCACGCACAAAAGCGCCGATTTGGATGATCGGCGCTAGGCGTTGATTCTGTTGGGATCAATCCGCCAGAGGAACGACCGGTCCACTCGGTTCAGCGGGTGCTTCCGTCGCCGGAGCGGTAATGATCGATTCGGGCTCGCCATGATTGCCGGTCAGAATCGCCAGCAGGATCGAGGTCGCGAAGAAGGCCACCGCCAGCATCGCCGTCGAACGGCTGAGCAGGTTGCCGGCCCCACGGGTGGACATCACGCCGCCGCCGCCGCCAATGCCGAGCGCGCCGCCTTCGGAACGCTGCATCAGGATCACGCCGGTCAGCGCGATTGCGATCAATACGTGGATGACAAGTACGATGATGATCATGGGTGTTGCCGTTCAGCCCTTCTGAGTGTCGCCGTCTCTTACACGAGCCATCGCCAGAACGAAAGCCCTGTGGCGGCTACAGTCGAATTCCGCAGGCGCCTACCTGATCTGCTCCAGCAGACCGGCGATCTCGCCGCCCCTGCCCCGTCCGTGATCGGCAAGCGCCTTGCGCCCGCCTGCGGCATAGACGGCGACTGCCGCCAGCAGTTCCTTCAGCCGATCCGCACTGGAGGCATCGAAGGGACACCAGGCCCCGCCGGACAGCCGTGCCATCTGCCGGAAGACACCGGTCGCATCCGGGTCGTGACCTTCCTGAAACAGGAACAACGGCACCTTCAGCAGGCCGAGCTGCCCTGCCTGATGGCAGAGTGCATCGGCATCCTCCTCCATACTGTCGCCGACGAAGACGACCGCCTGCACCGGCTTGTCCCGGGTTTCCTTCAGCGCCCGGGACAGCACCCGGCCGATCTGGGTACGCCCGCCAAGACATTGCACCTTCAGCATGGCATTGCGCAGTGCCGTTGCATCGCCGAACCATTTGCTGGCCTTGCATTCGCCGAAGCCGCGGTAGAACACCAGCTGCACATCCAGGCCACCCAGACCACGCGTCGTCTCGAACATCTCCGACTGGATGTGCAGCGCCTGGTCCCAGCTTCGCTGGCGGCTCGCCGTCGCATCCATGCCGAACAGCAGACGCCCCCGCCGCGTGCCGCCTGTCCGAGGCGCAGGCGTGGCCGCGACCTGAGCCAGAAAGGCATCAATGTCGCCCGCGTCACCTGTGTCCTTCTGCAGATCGCGTTTCACGCCGCCCTCGGTCTTCCTCTCCCGGGGACACATGCGCCCGCCGGGCTTTGGGTGCTGGGTACAGTCAGCTTCCTGGCTGCGGCTCGGGTTCCATGCCGCCGCCCTTCGGCTCCTCACCGCCGTGGCCGTCGGTCTCCGGCACGGCAGAGGACGGACCGGCCCCGTCACCACGGCCTTCCGTGTTCTCGTCGGGGCGGTTCAGTTCCTCACCGCGCTTCAGCGCCATGATTTCCTCGCCCGTCAGGGTTTCATACTCAAGCAGCGCCTTGGCCAGCTTGTGCAGCAGGTCGATATTCTCCGTCAGGATCCGCCGTGCGGTTTCCATGGCGTCATCGACCAGTCGACGGATCTCGGCATCGATCAGCTGCGCGGTATTCTCGGAGATGTTCTTCTGCTGCGTCACGGAGTGACCCAGGAAGACCTCTTCCTCGTTCGCGGAATAGCGCACCTGGCCCAGCTTGTCGGAATAGCCCCACTCCGTGATCATCCGCCGCGCCAGATTGGTCGCCTGCGAGATGTCGCTGGCCGCACCGGTGGTGATCTGGTCCTTGCCGAAGATGATCTCCTCAGCGATCCGGCCGCCCATGGCAACGCCGAGATGCGAGATCAGCTGCTCGTAACGCATCGAGAGCTGATCCTTCTCCGGCAGGCGCATGACCATGCCGAGCGCACGACCGCGCGGAATGATCGTTGCCTTGTGAATCGGGTCGGAGGCCGGCATGAACATGGAGACGATGGCATGACCGCCCTCGTGATAGGCCGTCAGCTTCTTCTCGTCCTCGTCCATGACCATGGAGCGCCGCTCGGCACCCATCATGACCTTGTCCTTGGCGTCCTCGAACTCCTGCATGGTCACGAGACGGTTGTTCTTGCGTGCGGCCAGCAGCGCGGCCTCGTTCACCAGATTCTGCAGGTCGGCACCGGAGAAGCCGGGGGTGCCGCGCGCGATCACGCGGGCATCCACGTTCGGGCCCAGGGGCACCTTGCGCATGTGAACCTTCAGGATCTTCTCGCGACCGAGAATGTCGGGCAGTGGCACCACCACCTGCCGGTCGAAACGGCCGGGACGCAGCAACGCCGGATCCAGCACATCGGGGCGGTTGGTGGCAGCGATCAGGATCACGCCCTCGTTCGCCTCGAAGCCGTCCATCTCCACCAGCAACTGGTTCAGCGTCTGCTCACGCTCGTCATTGCCGCCGCCGAGACCGGCACCACGATGGCGACCCACCGCGTCGATCTCGTCGATGAAGATGATGCAAGGCGCATTCTTCTTGCCCTGCTCGAACATGTCACGCACCCGGCTCGCACCGACACCGACGAACATCTCGACGAAGTCGGAACCGGAGATGGTGAAGAAAGGCACATTGGCCTCACCCGCGACAGCACGCGCAATCAGCGTCTTGCCCGTACCGGGGGAGCCGACCAGCAGACAGCCCTTCGGGATACGCCCGCCGAGCCGCTGGAACTTCTGGGGATCGCGCAGGAACTCCACGATCTCGTGCAGTTCCTCCTTGGCCTCATCGACACCGGCCACATCCTCGAACGTCACGCGGCCCTGGCGCTCGGTCATCAGCCGGGCCTTCGACTTGCCGAAGCCCATGGCCTTGCCACCGCCGCCCTGCATCTGCCGCATGAAGAAGATCCAGACGGCAATCAGCAGCAGCATCGGGAACCAGGACACGAAGATCGTGAACAGGCCGTTGCTTTCCTCCTGCGGCTTGGCATCGATATCGACGCCCCGCTCACGCAGGCTCTGGATCAGGTTAGGATCGGACGGCGCATAGGTACGGAACGCCTGTCCGCCGGACAGGTTGCCGGTGATCGAACGCCCCTCGATCGTCACGTTGCGGACGGAGCCCTCATCCACCCGGTTCATGAACTCGGAGTAGCTGAGGCTGGAACCCGACTCCTTCACCGAAGGGGTCTGGAACAGGTTCACCAGCGCAAGCGCCAGAACCACAATGATAATCCAGAACGCGATATTCCTGCCGAAAGGTGCCAACTGTCAGATGTCCTTGAACTCAGGGTGACCTGCTTTAGCAGATACGAAACATGCGAATACGATACCCCTAGCGGCAGGCGACCTCCACTGCAATCAGGACTTCGTACACGTTTCAGATAGTCCGGATTCTGCGGTGCACAAGCCGGGGAAGCGAAACATGTTTCAGCGCGGGGCCACAAAAAGGGGCGTGGCACGCACCAGCACATTGCCCGGCAGCCTGACGGCCTCCCCGAGCGGACAGCCGAGGGCTTCGCGCTGGCGGTAGACACAGGGCAACAGCGACGTATCCGCAACGCCGGGCCCGATGGAGATCGGATCGTTCAGGGGGGCTGATGCTTCGAGGCGGAACCGGCCATCCCAGAGCAGGCTCCGGGCCGCGCCCGGCAGCCAGTCATGAAACGGCAGATTCCGGTGCTCCCGCACCACCCGCACGCGCTTGCGGGACTGGCGAACGAGCGCATGGCCAAGCGTCAGCGTCAGCAGGGAATCGCCCTGTTGCAGGCGCGCGACAGCACGCTCCGCCTTCTCCAGTCCCGGCTGGATTCCTCCGGCCTGAGCCGCCGCCCTGAGCAACAGCCGCAGCCTGATCTCCTCCGGCAAGGCCTGAAACACGGACAGATCGAGGGTGACATCGCCAGCCGCGCCGATGATGGCGGATTCCTTCCAGACCCTGTCCGTCCAGGCCTGCAATGCGTCGGAGGCACGTGCCGCGCGGTCGGCCAGCCGGTTCAGCCGCGCCCGCTGCTGGTCCGAAGCCGGGTGCGCGGCCAGTTCCTCGTCGATCCTGTTGCGTTCATGCCGGGGATCGTCGTTGGTCGGATCATCGACCCAGGCAAGGCCCCTGGCAGCAAGCAGTGCGATCAGTTCCGACTTGGCCACGGAGAGCACCGGGCGGCAGATGCGGACCCCGTCCCGCACCACCATGGGCCGCATGGCGCCAAGTCCGTCGATGCCACTGCCACGCGCGATCCGCATGGTCACGGTTGCTGCCTGATCGTCGGCATGGTGACCGACGAACAGGCTGTCGATACCCTGCCCCCGGCACCAGTCGAGCATCAGCCCATAGCGGGCGTCCCGTGCCCGCGCCTGAAGCCCGGCGGCGGGCTTGGGACCGTCCCAGCGCAGCACCACATTCGGGACAGACGCGGCAGAGAGCCGTTCAGAAACCAGCCCTGCCTCGGCGTCCGACCCGGCCCTGATGCCATGATCGACGATCAGCGCCGTGACATGCCGCCCTTGGGCATGCGCCCAGTCACGCAGCAGAATGGCCAGCGCCATGCTGTCAGGGCCGCCGGAAACGGCAGCGGCAACCGAGCGGCCCGGATCGGGCAGTCCTGCCATCGCCTCCTGAAAGCGCAGCTCGGCTTCGGTCATCGGATCAGGCGCAACCGGCCTTCTGCTTCTCCCGCTGCATCCTGCGCTTGATGCTGCTCGAAGCGGTGGGATAGCGGTCGGTGAGTTCGTTGAAGACGGCACAGGCATCCTGCTTCTGATCCAGCACGACCAGCGTGATGCCCAGCTTCAGCAGGTTGTCCGGTGCCTTGGTGCTGGTGCGGTACTTCTGATAGCCGGTCAGGAAGGCGGAGGCCGCAGCCTCGTAGTCCTGACGCACATAGTGGCTTTCCCCCAGCCAGTACTGGGCGTTGCCCGCCAGCTCATGCTCCGGATGCAGTTCCAGGAAGGCCTTGAAGGCCTGTTCGGATTCGGCAAACCGCTTGGCCTGCAACAGGCCGAAGGCATGGATGTACTGATCCCTCGGCTCACCATCCGGCAGAGCCTGATTGATCGGTGTCCCGCCTGTCGGCGCGGTGCCGACGGCGGGTGCCGCAGCCAGCCGGTTCCCTGACGGTTCAGCCTCCACCTGCACGCCGGTGCCAGCGGGTGCGTTGCCTTGCGGCAGGCGGGCCACTTCCTCTGGCGTCACCTGCCCCAGTACCTGTGTACCCTGGGCCGCCCCCTCGACGGGCTGGGCATTGCCACCCGCCGCCAGATTCGTCGTGGCTGCCGGTGCGGGTGCCGCGGCCATGTTCCGCTCGATGGCGGTCAGCCGGAAATCCACGTCCTCCACCAGCTTGGTCATGCGGCTGTCGATCCGCCGCAGCTTGAAGTCCACTTCCTCGATGCGGTTGGTGAGGTTCTGCATCTCCTCTTCCAGCGCATTGATCTTCAGGATCAGACCTGCAGCGTCAGCCCGTTCGGCGACAGTCGCCGGGCCCGCACCGCCGCTATCCGTCGTCGGGGCGGCAGGCAGGGGCCGCCCGCCCAGCACATGCGCCTTCAGGTCCGTGACGGAGCGTTCCAGCCGCTGGACCCGATCATTCAGGGGGGCAAGATCCTGCGCGACAGAAGTCGTCGCCAGGGGTGCCGCCAGGCCAAGCACGAGAACAAGGGACATGAGTCCCCCGCGACCAGACACCATCATCATCGGATTCTCCTCTTCACGGACAAGAATGACCCGTCATTGACGTGAATGCATCTTCAATGGCGCAGAAATGCGACGAAAATGCGAAACGCGGTCCCGAGACGCAAATCGCCCGCCGTTGCACGCGGCAACGGCGGGCGAGAAACACTTGCTGCCACCCGGAGGTGGCACTTCACGACATCAGTTGGAGATGACCGTGACCGAGCGGCGGTTCTGGGCCCAGGCGCTCTCGTTATGACCCAGGGCGACCGGGCGCTCCTTGCCATAGGAAATCGTCGTCACGCGGGACGGCGCGATGCCCAGGCTGGCGAGATATTCCTTCGCCGCATTGGCACGACGCTCACCAAGACCAAGGTTGTACTCGCGGGTGCCGCGCTCATCGGCATGACCCTCCAGAACGATCCGCTTGGCCGGGAACCGGGCCAGGTAGGCAGCCTGACGGCGGAGCACATCCTGCGCGTCGCGGTTCAGTTCATGGCTGTCGAACGCGAAGAAGACACGGTCGCCGACGTTCAGCACGAAATGCTCCTGCGAACCTTCCTTCGGTCCGGCGGGCTGGGTCACGACCCTGGGTGTGGCCGCAGGTGCCGGTGCGGGGGCCGCAGTCTGCGTCGCGCCGCCCGAACCAGCATCGGAGGCGTCCGTAGCCGGCGGCTCGTCGGAGCAGGCTGCGAGAATAACCAGTGCGGCAACCATGCTGCCCGCCTTGACCAGAAAACCATGAGGCATGATGAATTAAGCTCCCTGCTGCGTCAGGACCATCCCGGTCCCAACGATGATCGAATCACGATGTACGCGGATGTCACAGGCAGGTGCCCCCCGACAACCATTAACCCGCTATTACCATCAAGTACGGTGAATCGGAACCGGACTCTGTGTCATCGGCGTGACCTCGCGACCTGTTTGTCAAGATGTCGCTCCCCCGATACGCCTCTTTCACTCCTCCAGCGGGGTCAGTGGCGACCATGCAGGATCGGAAGCATCGATCGGTGTTGCCACCTCCCGCAGGTTCTGCCCCGTCAGGTCGACCGACCAGAGCCGCACGCTGCCGCCGCGCCCATTGTCGTCCCCCGGTATCTGGCGGAAGAACATCAGCACACGGCCATTGGGCGACCATGTGGGACCTTCATCCAGGAAGCTTTCCGTCAGGATCCGCTCTCCCGTACCGTCAGGACGGATGACACCGATATAGAATCGCCCCTTGAGCAGCTTGGTGAAGGCGATCAGATCGCCGCGTGGCGACCAGACCGGTGTTGCATAACGTCCTTCCCCAAAGCTGATGCGCTGCACATCGGACCCGTCTGCATTCATGGTGTAGATCTGCTGCGTCCCCGACCGGTCGGAATTGAACGTCAGCCGGTCACCGTCCGGCGCAAAGCTGGGGGATGTGTCGATCGCCAGATGCCGTGTCAGCCGCGCCGTCACACGGGTCCGCAGGTCCATGACATAGACATCGGAGTTGCCGTTGCGGGCCATGGAGATCACCACCTTCTCCCCGTCCGGAGAGAAGCGCGGCGCATAGGTCATGCCGGGAAATTCGCCCAGGATCTCCTGCTGTCCCGTATCGATGTCATACAGATAGACCCGCGGCTGGTTGCCGACATAGGACATGTAGGTGACGACCTGCTGCGTCGGGGAGAAACGGGGCGTCAGGACAAGGTTGGCGCCATCCGTCAGGTACCTGTGATTGGCGGAGTCCTGATCCATGATGGCCAGGCGCTTCACCCGCCGGTCCGGCGGGCCGGATTCGGCGACATAGACGATGCGCGTGTCGAAGTAGCCTTCCTCCCCCGTCAGACGCTTGTAGATGGCGTCGGAGATGATGTGGCCGATGCGCCGGGCGTTCTCCGGTGTGGTGCGGAAGACGAGACCGGTGAGCTGGCTGGCACCGAAGACATCCCACAGGCGGAACTCTGTCCGCAGCTGCCCGTCACTCTCGATCCGGACACTGCCGGTGGCCAGCGCCTGCGCATCCAGCGGTCGCCAGTTGGTGAAGTTCGGGCGGACCAGCACATCCTCCGGCGATTCCAGATAGGCGGCCGGATTGATGAGGCGGAAGATGCTGGTGCGGGAAAGGTTCCCCCGGACGACCTCCGCGATCTCGCGGCCGAGTTCACGGGTCGTCGCGGTTTCCCCGTGCAGATCGGTGACCGCCACCGGCAATGGATCGACGGAGGCACTCGTGATGTCGATCCTCAACTGCGCTGTCGCCGGGCTCAGCGTGGCACCCAGGGCACCAAGGCACAGCATGACCAGGGTCGCTGCATTCAGAAGCTTCATTTACCGGATTCTTCCTTCAGGTTGAAACTGATCTCGATGGTGCGCCAGACGTCAAACTGGTCAGCAGGCAGCGAAAAGGGCTGGCTCCTGTCAATCGCTGCACGCACGCTGTCGACATATGCCTGAACTGTGGCGTCACTTTGACCGCCGTCATCCGTGACAGTCACCTCCGGCGTGCCGTTTAGCGTGCCGTCCGGGTTCATCTGCAGCACGGCCGTGACCTGGATCAGTTCGGCATCGCCGAAGACGTCCGGGACGACCCAGTTATCGGTCACATGGCTCTTCAGTGACCTGGCAAGGTCCGCCGGCTCCGCCAGCGCGGCAACGCTCGTAAGGACAGCAACCAGCGACACAGCCAGAAACGCAGTCAACCTGCTCATGGTTCCATTCTCCCCCGTCACTGACCGTAGACTTCCCTGAGCGAGAAGGTGAACACCATCTCCCGCCACTGCTCGAACTTGTCGGGCGGCATGGGCAGAGGCTGTGCCTTGTAGACCGCCCGCACCGCGCTGTCGGTAAAGGCCCGCACGACACGGCTGGCCTGACCGGCATCATCCACGTCAACCAGTTCGGGTTCCCGCGCCAGCGTGCCGTCCTTGTTCAGGAACAGGTGAACGTCGACCCGCATCTCGTGAATCCCCGGCGCGCCATGGTTCGGGCTCCAGTTGCGCGCCATGTGGCTGCGCAGCAGATCGCGTTCGGATACGGTCAGCACGGCATTGATGCGATTGCGTGCGGTCCCCCCCTCCCCGATCCGGATGTTGGCGATCCGGGTCTCGTTCTTCTCCACCGGCGGCGTGGGCTTTTCCTTGTTCAGCCGGTCCAGCTTGGCCGACAGCCGGTCGAACAGGGCCTCCTGCTCGTCCGGAGCCTTCTGCGGTCGTGCCTCGGGCACCGGCGTGGTTGCCTTGGCGACCTGCTCGGGCCGGGGCTTCGGTACTTCCGGCAGGGGTGGCGGCGGTGTCTTCTCCACGGGTTTCGGTTCCGGGATCGGCAGCGGCTCCAGCTTCGCCAGTTTCTCGACCTTCTCCTCGATCTGCTTGCGCGGGGCCAGGGTTCCGTCGGGATCCAGTTCCACCACCGGCCGCGGGGTCGGCGGCGGCGGCGGTGCCTCAGCCTCCGGCTCCGGCAGGGGGGCAGGAACAGGTTCCGGGGCCGGGGCGACCTCGGCCGTTTCGGTCTCCACAGGTGGCGGCGGTGGCGGCGGCGCGGTCTCCGGTGGCGGCTGACGCTCCTGGTCCGGGGCGCTGATCGGCACGTCGGGCGCGGGCTCGTCGGGCTCACCCGCGGTCTTCAGATTGGTTTCCGGTCCGACGGTCTCGTAGGACACCGTCACGATGGTCTCCGCATTCACGGGTTCACTGTCACTGAACGACGGCAGGTCAAGCGCCAGCGCCCCGGCAACAACCAGATGAAAGACAACCGATATGGTGGCGGAGCGGATCACAGCTCTGGGTACCTGTCCTTGTCCGGTTGCGGGCCTGCCCTGGACCCGGTGAGACTATTGGGCGTCGACGCGGCCGGGTGCCTGCGCCACCAGTGCGACACGGGTGAAGCCCGCGGCATTGATGGTGCCCATGACCTCCATCACGCGTCCGTAGTCGATTGTCCGGTCGCCACGCACGAAGATCCTCCGATCCTGCGCAGCGTCGGTGATCGCGGTGAGCTTCGGCACCAGATCACCAAGCTGTACTTCCTTTTCCTGCAGAAAGATCCGACCGTCCTTGTCGATGGTTATCGCAAGAGGTTCATCCAGACCCTGAAGTGTGGGGGCCACAGCCTTCGGCAGTTCGACCGGCACACCGACGGAAAGCAACGGCGCCGCGATCATGAAGACCACAAGCAGGACCAGCATGACATCGACGAATGGTGTCACGTTGATCTGGGACATTGGTTCATAGCGCTTGCGACGGAACCGCCCGCCCTGCATCTGAGCGCCCATCAGTTGCTGTCCCCCTCATCCAGTTGCCGCGACATGATGGCGGAGAACTCGCCCGCAAAGCCTTCCAGCCGTGTGGCGTAGCGCCCGAGATCATTGGAGAACTTGTTGTATGCGATGGTCGCCGGAATGGCGGCGACAAGACCCAGCGCCGTGGCGAACAGCGCCTCCGCGATGCCCGGTGCCACGACGGCAAGGGACGTGTTCTTGGTGGCGGCGATGGACTGGAAACTGCCCATGATGCCCCAGACCGTGCCGAACAGGCCAACGAAGGGTGCCGTCGATCCGACCGTTGCCAGGACCCCCAGGTAACGCTCCAGCCGCTCAACCTCCCGATCGATGCTGATGCGCATGACCTGCCCGATGCGGTCCTGCAGACCGGCACGCAGGTGATCCTTGCCGGTCAGGCCCCGCTCCGCCGTGCGCCGCCATTCACGCATGGCTCCGGCAAACAGCACCGCCATGGGATGATTGGCCTTGGCGCCGATCTCGTCATACAGCGCCTCCAGGCTGCCGCCGGACCAGAACTCCTTCTCGAAGCTGTCCGCCTGACGCCAGACACGGCGATAGCGCACCCACTTTTCGAAAATGATCGACCAGCACCAGATCGAGGCACCAAGCAGCACCAGCATCACAAGTTGCACCACGATGTCCGAACGCAGGAACAGCGCCCACATGGACAGGTCAGCGGCATTGAGCCCCTCGATACCGGCTGCCACAACTTCCTGATTCATTGTTTCTCTTCTCCGCCTCGTGTTGTCAGCGCTGTCAGCCGGTCGCGCACCAGGGCGGGAATCCGCCTCGGTCGCCCGTCCAGCCCGATGAATGCGGCGCGCACCTGCGTTTGCACCAGCATCTCGTCCTGCCGCATCACGTTCTGCGACAGGGACAGTGTTGCCCCCTTCATTTCAGTCAATCGCGTCTCGACCACGAGATCGTCGTCAAGCCGCGCCGGAGCCAGATAGCTGGCCGTGACATCCCTGACAGCAAACATTGCGCCAGAGTCCTGCTCCATCATTGCCCGCTGGTCGATCCCCAGCAAACGCAGCATGTCCGACCGCGCCCGCTCGGTGAACTTCAGGTAGTTCGCGTAATAGACGATGGCACCCGCATCGGTATCTTCCCAATAGACCCGCACGGGCATCAGGTGTGCATCGCCCTGGATACGCCCCCTTGCCCCGGACGGATCAGACTGGGTTGAATCAGTCATCGGCACCATCCGGCAGGTCGAGGGAGGACTGACCGCCATCGTGGCCGGCGGCCGGTGACGGGGCGGTCAGTCCCAGGTGCTGCCAGGCTGCCGCCGTCATCATGCGCCCGCGTGGTGTGCGGACGATCAGGGCAAGCTGCATCAGATAGGGTTCGATGATGTCCTCGATCGCGTCGCGCGGCTCCGACAGGGCCGCCGCCAGATTGTCGACCCCCACCGGCCCCCCGCCATAGGACTGGGCCATGCAGGTGAGATAGCGCCGGTCCATGCCGTCCAGACCCAGACCATCGACCTCCAGCCGTGTCAGGGCCGCATCCGCCTTCACCCGGTCCACCGTTTCTGCCCCCGCCACGGACGCGAAGTCCCGCACCCGGCGCAGCAGGCGGCCCGCCACGCGCGGTGTGCCCCGCGCGCGCTTGGCGATCTCGGCGCAACCGTCTTCGGTCAGGCTCAGCCCCAGCACCTCCGCACCCCGGCGGACAATGCGTTCAAGCTCCGCCGGCTTGTAGAACTCCAGCCGGCAGGGAATGCCGAACCGGTCCCGCAGCGGCGTGGTAAGCAGACCCGACCGTGTGGTGGCGGCGACAAGCGTGAACGGCGGCAGGTCGATCTTCACGGATCGTGCCGCCGGTCCCTCCCCGATGATCAGGTCCAGCTGAAAGTCTTCCATGGCCGGATATAGAATCTCTTCTACGGCAGGATTAAGGCGATGAATCTCGTCGATGAACAGCACATCGCGCTCTTCCAGATTGGTCAGGATCGCGGCGAGATCCCCTGCCCGTGCGATGACCGGTCCGGACGTCGCCCGAAAGTTGACCCCCAGTTCCCGCGCCACGATCTGCGCCAGCGTGGTCTTGCCCAGCCCCGGCGGGCCAAAGAACAGCACATGGTCCATCGCCTCCGACCGGCCCCGGGCGGCGGAGATGAACACGTCCAGGTTCTCGCGGACCTTCTGCTGGCCGATGAAGTCATCCAGGACCTGGGGGCGCATGGTCGCCTCCCCCATGTCCTCATCACGCCGCTCCCCGGTGATCAGCCGTTCCTCGCTCATGTCGCCAGCGCCTTCAGTCCGGCAGTGATGAGGGCTGATACGTCCGCATCCTCACCGACGGCCGCTTTGGCACGGCGCACGGCCACCTCTGCCTCCGCCTTGCGGTAGCCCAGGTTGACCAGCGCCGAGACCGCGTCAGCCGCAGCACCCACCGGTCCGGC
The DNA here is from genome assembly GCF_029909415.1 of Minwuia sp. IMCC3009. Classification (GTDB taxonomy): domain Bacteria; phylum Pseudomonadota; class Alphaproteobacteria; order Minwuiales; family Minwuiaceae; genus Minwuia. The sequence continues at coordinate 1,644,090 of NZ_CP123781.1, read as the reverse complement.
GGGCGCTGTCAGCACTGCGCCATCCGCAGCAGGCGCGATACCGCCCATCTTCTCCTTCAGTTCGCTTGTCAGCCTCTGCGCCAGACGCTTGCCGACCCCCTGCGCGCGGGTCAGCAGAGCCACGTCGCCTGAACTGATCGCGTTCTGCACGTCCGTGACGGTCAGGGCCGACAGGATCGCCAGTGCCACCTTCGCGCCGACGCCCTGCACGGTCTGCAGGACCAGGAACAGGTCCCGCTCCGCCAGTTCGGCAAAGCCATAGAGGTGGATGTGATCTTCCCGCACGTGGGTCTCGATCTCCAGCGCCGCGGCGTCGCCGACCTGACCGAGTTGCTGCAGCGTCCGCCCCGAACAGAAGACGAGATAGCCGACACCACCAACGTCGATGATGGCGTGTTCCTCCCCCAGTCGGTCCACCCTGCCCTTCAGCCGCGCGATCATGTCCGCTCCGCCCATTGTTTCGCCTGGGCGCGGGTGCCGACGAATCGTCACCTGCGCACCCTCGCTGAATAGCAGATTTGCCGCAGCCCGGCGCTCCGATATGCTGTTGTCGGCATGACAGGGGAGGACTGGAAATGCTGAGCAAGGCTGACAATGATCTGCTGACCCTGACCGGACCCGGAACGGCGATGGGCAACCTGTTCCGCGAGTTCTGGCATCCGGTGGCGCTGCTTGCGGAAGTCGAGGAAGTGGACGCCGCCCCGAAGCGACTGAAGATCCTGGGCGTGGACATGCTGCTGTTCCGCCAGAGCGACGGTCGCCTGGGCCTCGTGGAGCCGCGCTGTCCCCATCGCGGTGCCGACCTGTTCTGGGGCCGGAACGAGGAATGCGGCCTGCGCTGCATCTATCATGGCTGGAAGTTCGATGTGGACGGCAAGTGCGTTGACATCCCCAACATGGTGCCCGGCAAGTTGCGCGACAATTTCCTGAAGATGGTGCACATCCACAGCTATCCGATCAGGGAATGGGGCGGCATGGTCTGGGCATGGATGGGTGATCCGGCGCAGGCGGTCGATCTGCCCCGTGTCGAATGGGCGTTGGTCCCGGATTCACACCGCTATGTCTCGAAGAAGCTGCAGGAATGCAACTGGGCGCAGGCGCTGGAGGGCGCCATCGATACCGCGCACTTCACCTTCGTCCATCGCAACCTGACCCCGCCCCCGGCACACCTGTCGGTATATGCCGACAAGCGGGCGGCCTGGATCGATGCCGACGGCGCACCCTACTACGAGGTGCTGGAGCATGATGCGGGTCTGGTGCTCGGCGGCGCCCGCCGCGGTGATCCGGGGGAGACCTACTGGCGGATCAGCCAGTACATGGTGCCGAACCATGCAACCGCCCCCAACGCCATGCCGGGGGAGACCTACACCGCCCAGACCTGGGTGCCGGTGGATGACGAGAACTGCTGGATCTTCACCACGGCCTGGAACCCCGACCGTCCGCTGAATGAGGAAGAGCTGTTCCGCTACAACTCAGGCCGCAGCGTGCATGCCGAAGTGGACGAGAACTACGTGCCGCTGCGCCGTCGGGCCAATGACTACATGATCGATCGGGAAGCACAGAAGACCGTGTCCTTCACGGGAATCACCGGACTTTCGGAGCAGGATGCCTGCGTGCAGGACAGCCAGGGGCGTATTGCCGACAGGACGCGCGAGACGCTGACACCCTCCGACGAAGGCGTCGTGCGTTTCCGGAAGCTGATCATGGGACTGGCCAGGAAGCTGGAGATCGGCGAACGGCCTGCCGCCGCCAGCACACCTGGTGCCTACCGGACGCGCAGTGGCGGGGCGATCGCGCCGGAGGGCACCGGCCTCGCGGAAGTGATGCGTGACCGCTTCGGCGACCCGCGCGGGGTCATCTCCGACGCGGCGGACTGAGGGTCAGACAGACAGGCCGACCCTGCCCCCGGGTCCGGAGGCAGGGTCGAACCGGTATCAGCTTGCAGCGCGCTGCGGCTGACGGCGCGGCTTGCGGCTGTCAGGCTTTGCCGCCGGACGGCCACCATCCCGATTGCCGGCCGGGGCGCCATTGCGCCCGCGCTCGTTGCGACCGCCTTCGGCATTGCGCTTCCACGGCCGTGTGGAACTGCTGTTGCCGCCAGGCTTGCGGCCACGACCGCCGCCACCCTTCTTCTGCGGCGCATGGGCCGGCAGGATCACGGGCTCACCATCTTCATCCGTCTTCTTCAGATCCATGGCGATCAGCCGCTCGATATCACGCAGCAGTCCGCGTTCCTCGCTGTCACAGAAGGCGATGGCGACACCGCTCTTGCCCGCGCGGGCCGTCCGCCCGATGCGATGGACATAGGACTCCGGCACGTTCGGCAGTTCGAAGTTGATGACGTGGGTCACCCCATCGATGTCGATGCCACGGGCCGCAACATCCGTCGCCACCATGACGCTCACACGCCCGTCCTTGAACTGGCCCAGGGCACGGTCACGCTGTGACTGGTTCTTGTTGCCATGGATCGCCACGGCATTGATGCCTTCGCGTTCCAGATGCTTCGTGATCTTGTCAGCACCGTGCTTGGTGCGGCTGAAGACGATGGTGCGCTCGGCCTGCTCCGACTTCAGCACATCGACCAGGACACGCTTCTTGTCGCCCGCGGGGATCATCATCACCCTCTGCGAAATCAGCTCGATCGGCTGCGCCACCGGGGCCACGGCGATCTCGACCGGACGGTCGAGGAAATCCTTGGCAAGGGCACGGATCGGCGTCGGCATGGTCGCGGACAGCAGCGCGGTCTGACGCTCCTTCGGCACGGCCTGCATGATGCGGCGGATCGCCGGGATGAAACCGAGATCCAGCATGTGGTCGGCTTCGTCCAGGATCACGGTCTCGACCATGTCCAGCTTGATCGCGCCGGTATTCATGTGGTCGAGCAGCCGCCCCGGCGTGGCGACGACAATGTCGACACCGGGCTTCAGCGCCTTGATCTGCGGGAACGGCTTAACGCCACCGACGACAAGCGCGACGGAGGGGCGGATATGGCGACCGTAGACACGGATGCTGTCGCGGATCTGGGCCGCCAGTTCGCGCGTCGGCGCCAGGATCAGCGCACCGCAATGGCGCTGCGTGCGCGGAACGGGATGGGTGATCAGACGCTGCAGCAGCGGCAGCACGAAGGCGGCAGTCTTGCCGGTGCCGGTCTGGGCCGTGCCCAGCACATCGCGATCATCCAGCATGACCGGAATGACCTTCTGCTGGATCGGGGTCGGGCTGGTATAGCCTTCCCCGTTGAGCGCGCGCAGCAGGGGTTCGGCGAGGCCGAGTTCATCAAATTTTGTCAAGTTCAGTACTTTCCTGTGACCCGACCCTCAGGTCAGGCACATATCAACCGGGAATCACACGTCGGGGGCCATTTGCCCCGGAACGACCCGGTACACATTGTTCGGAAGAGCTTGCGTAGATCAGCCGCCGATGTCTGGCGCACCTGGCGCCGCTTCAAGGCAACGATCTCACGAAGAAAATCGTGCAATCACACACTGCAAGCGAACAGAATCGCCCTCTACGCACAGTGCATCTGCGAACGCTTAGAGCATATTCCTTTCGCATGCGCAAACGAAATGCCGCTCAGCACTCTGCCGGGGGTACAGAATGCCGTGAATTGCACTATGTTCGCGTCCACACATCCCGATGTCGAGGCGAGCGCTATGACGGATACCGAAGATCCCTTCGACCTGTTTCAGACCTGGTTGAAGGAAGCGAGCGAAAGTGAGCCGAACGACCCGAACGCCATGTCCGTGGCCACGGTCGATGAGTCCGGCATGCCCAATGTCCGCATGGTGCTGCTGAAAGGCGCGGATCACCGGGGCTTCACGTTCTACACGAACTTCGAGAGCCAGAAGGGCAAGGAGATCCTGTTCGCGCGCAAGGCCGCGCTGTGTTTCCACTGGAAGTCACTGCGCCGTCAGATACGCGTCCAGGGGCCTGTCGAAGTGGTGGATGACGCGGAGGCGGATGCCTATTTCGCGTCCCGGCCCCGTGACAGCCGCATCGGTGCCTGGGCGTCGGAACAGAGCCGCCCGATGGAAGGGCGCTTCGAATTCGAGAAGAGGATCGCGAAATTCGCGGCGAAACATGCCATTGGCGAGGTTCCCCGCCCGCCGCACTGGTCCGGGTTCCGCGTCGTGCCGACCCGTTTCGAGTTCTGGCGGGACAAGCCGTTCCGCCTGCATGAACGCAATATCTACCGCCGCATCGGCACCGAGGACTGGACCAGGGAAATCCTCTACCCCTGACGGTCGACCAGGAAGCTCACACAGCAGGAAGCCATGACAAGCCAAGCCAGCAATCCCGGACGACTGATGCGTCTGGCGACATACGCCTCCGCCTCAACGGCGGGCGTGCTGATCGTGATCAAGGTCTTCGCCTTCGCGATGACCGGGTCAACGGCAATGCTGGGTTCCCTGCTGGATTCCGCGCTCGACCTCGCTGCCTCCCTGATCAACCTCTTTGCGGTGCGCTACAGCCTGCAGGCCGCCGACGCGGAGCACCGTTTCGGGCACGGCAAGGCCGAGTCCCTCGGCGCACTGGGTCAGGGCGCACTGATCGCGGGTTCCGCCGTCTTCCTGGCCTGGGAGAGCATTGCCAACATAGCCAATCCCGAGCCGGTGACCGCGGGCAATATCGGCATCATCGTCATGCTGGTCTCCATCGCCCTCACCTTTGCCCTCGTCAGCTTTCAGCGTTTCGTTGTGAACCGTTCCGGATCCGTGGCGATCAGCGCGGACCTGCTGCACTATGCAGGCGACCTGGCGATGAACGCCGGAGTCATCGTGGCACTGGTGCTTTCCGGTGTCCTGGGCTGGCATGTCGCGGACCCGATCATCGGTCTGCTGATCGCGGCCTGGCTGCTGCGGGGCGCGTGGCGGATCGCGATGAGCGCATTCGACCAGCTCATGGACCGGGAACTGCCGGTGGATGAGCGGGAGCGGATCCATGCCGCCGCCGTGGCCGTGGACGGCGTTCGCGCGGTGCATGACCTGCGCACGCGGCAGTCGGGCATCGACACATTCGTGCAGATCCACGTGGAGCTGGATGGCGGCATGCGCCTGTTCCACGCCCATGTGATCGCCGATCTGGTCGAGGCCGAGGTTCAGTTGATCCACCCGGGGACCGAGGTCTTCGTTCATCTGGATCCCGCCGGTGTCGAGGATTTCGCCGACACGATGGAACGCGTGACCTCCAGCGAGCTGGCGGGTAGCAGCAATACGCAGGGGGACAGCAATCCGCCCTCCCCCGATGCCGGACAACAGGGTACGATGCGATCATGACAGAACGTGGCAAGACACTCATCCTGACCGGCGCCAGTCGCGGCATCGGCCATGCAACCGTGAAGCGTTTCGGCGCAGCGGGGTGGCGCATCATCACGGTTTCCCGCCACGCGTTCTCGGAGGATTGTCCGTGGGACGGCGGTCTGGAAAACCATGTCCAGCTCGACCTCTCCAACGTGGACGGCATCCGTCAGGGCATCGAGCTGCTGCGGTCGAAGCTGGACAATGGACGCCTCGACGCGCTGATCAACAATGCCGGTATCTCGCCGAAGGCCGAAGACGGCGGGCGCCTCAGCACGCTGAACACGGAAGCTGATGACTGGCATCACGTCTTCAACGTCAACCTGTTCGCGCCGGTGCTGCTGGCACGCGGCCTGTTTCACGAGCTGAAGGCGGCGAAGGGCTGCATCGTCAATGTCACCTCCATCGCCGGCAGCCGGGTTCACCCCTTCGCCGGTTCGGCCTACGCCAGTTCGAAGGCAGCCCTCGCCGCGCTGACGCGGGAGATGGCGGCCGACCTCGGGCCGCACGGTGTCCGTGTGAACGCCATTGCCCCCGGTGAGATCGATACCCCGATCCTGTCACCCGGAACCGAGATGATGCTGGAGGATATCCCCCTGCATCGCCTCGGCACACCGGAAGAGGTGGCCTCGACGATCTATTTCCTCTGCTCCGCCCAGGCGAGCTACGTGACCGGTGCCGAAGTGCACATCAATGGCGGCCAGCACGTCTGACACCCGGCCATCTGTGCAGGATTCGGAGGTTCCCGTTCGGAGATCGCGGACGCGGGTGAGATGATCCATCCGCCACGCATCAGCGAAAGGCCGGAAAGTTTTGCTTATGTTCCCATTCTGGACTTGCATCAGGATGCCCGACTGTCACTAACTCGGGGACACGAGTGAGGTGACTGGCCGTCGAGTCGCGGGCGGTCTGATGCGGGACTGCTTTGCCATGAACCATGTCGACGCGCCCATGGCGCGCAGAATTCTGCTGCAACGACAGCAACTTGCCGACAACCCGAGGACAGCGATTGACCGGGATGGGCTGCTCGGCCTGATCGAACGACTGGGGTTCGTACAGGTCGACAGCATCTCCACGGTCGAACGCGCGCACCACATGATCCTGTTCGCGCGCAACAATACCTATCGCCCGGAAATGCTGCAGCGGATGCTGGAGCGTGATCGCAGCCTGTTCGAGAACTGGACGCATGACGCTTCCGTCATTCCCTCACGTTTCTTCCCCTACTGGCGGCGGCGGTTCCTGCGGGACGGGCCTGCCATCCTGGGCCGCTGGCGCAAGTGGCGGGAGGAGGGTTTCGAGCAGCAGTTTGACGATGTGCTGCGTCATGTGCGGGACAACGGCCCGGTGAAGGCACGCGACATGGCTCCCGGGGGCCGCCCCGCCGGTGGCTGGTGGGACTGGCACCCGTCAAAGACCGCGCTGGAGTTCCATTGGCGCACGGGTGCCCTGTCGGTCTGCCACAGGGAGGGTTTCGAGAAGGTCTATGACCTGACCGAACGGGTCATGCAGGCAGAACACCTCTCCGACCCGCCGGAGGAGGAGGCCTTCATCGACTGGGCCTGCCGCTCGGCGCTGCGCAGGCTCGGGATCGCCACCACGGGCGAGATCGCCGGGTTCTGGGGCATCATTTCCCCGGCGGAGGCCAGGCGCTGGAGCGAAAGTGCGACGGGTGCCGAATTTCCCCGGGTGACAGTGGGCAGCGTGCTGGATCAGCGCCCCCGAACGGCGCTGGCCGATCCCGCCGTGCTTGACCAGAAGCCCGATGACATTGCCCTGCCACCGCGCCTGCGGGTGCTGAGCCCGTTCGACCCTCTGATCCGCGACCGGAAGCGGTGCCAGCGGCTGTTCGGATTCGACTACCGCATCGAGATCTTCACACCGGCCGAGAAGCGTCAGTACGGATATTACGTCTTCCCGCTGCTGGAGGGAGACCGGCTGGTCGGCCGGATCGACATGAAGCGGCAGGCCGACGCGGACGCTCTGGTGGTCCGCAAGCTCTGGTGGGAACCGGGCGTCCGTGCCTCCGCCCAGCGTGACGCACGGCTGGAGGCGGAACTGGAACGTATCCGTCGCTTCGTGAAGGCTGGCTCCGTCCGCTACGCCGATGACTGGCGGACTTGACGCGGCGGCCGGTTGCCAACATATAGCGGCTCAGGTCTCCGGCACCTGCCGCCCGTTTGCGAAAGCATTGGTGAAGCCGGACATTGGAACGTCTGCCATTCAGCACACCCTGAACGGTGGCAATACGGGCTCCCACTCCTTCGATAGAACAGGTGTGCGTGATCGGAGACGAACCATGTCTGAGAAGCTTCAGACCCACGCCGACAATCTGAAACAGCAGGCCAGACGCCTGCGCACCACACTGGCCGGTTCCGGTCAGGCCATCAGCCATGCCCAGGCGCTGGAGGCCGTCGCGAAGCAGCACGGTTTCCGTGACTGGAACACGGCGGCGGCCCATGTGCCGACGCGCGCCCCGCGTCCGAACATCCTGCGTCTGATGCCGGGGGATCGCGTCACGGGCGAGTACCTGGGCCAGCCGTTCCGGGGCGAAGTGCGTTCCGTGAACGTGATCTCGAAGGACCGCCTGACCCGGATCAGCGTCGAATTCGACGAAGCCGTCGATGTCGTGTCCTTCGAGAGCTTCTCGTCCTGGCGGAAGCGGGTCACGAGCCAGATCGGGCCGGACGGGGTCTCCCCCCAGAAACGCTCCGACGGGACACCGCACATGCGGATTGGCCTTGAGGGGTCATTCTGAGTGGATCAGCCGACCCGGACCCCTGCCCCGCCATCGACGGGCAGGATCGCGCCAGTGATGAACCGGGCCTCGTCTGAGGCCAGAAACAGCACCGCGTGGGCAGTGTCCCACGCGGTGCCCATCTGACCCAGCAGGGGAACCTGCCGGTTCCTCTCCTGCCGTACGGTCTCGGTATCCAGTCCACGGGCCGCGGCACCGCCACTGACCGCCATTGGCGTATCCATCAGGCCGGGGGCAATGGCGTTGCAGCGCACGCCATACTTGGCATTTCCGATGGCGACCGAGGTTGTCAGCCGGTTCATTGCGGCCTTCGACATCTCGTAGGCGACCATGTTGCTGCCGCCGAAGGAGGCGAGCGAGGAGATGTTGATGATGCAGCCGCTGCCCTGGTTGCGCATCTCCGGAATGGTGGCGCGGATCATGCGCCAGGCCCCCTTCGTGTTCACGTCGAAGATGCGTTCCACCGCCTCCTCCGACGCCCGGTGGGCCGGGCCGTCACCGCCACCGCCAATGCCGACATTGTTGACCAGAATGTCGATACGGCCCTCCGCGCCCATGGTCTGCTGCACCAGACCGACACAGTCGAAGGTCTGGGTGACATCACAGCGCACGGCTGAGGCATGTCCACCCTCGGCTCCGATCATGGCGACGGTTTCCTCTGCCCTTTCCGGATCACGGTCGGCTGCAACCACGCGCGCGCCGGCACGCGCGAACAGCAGTGCCATGGCGCGTCCATTGCCCGTGGTCTCCCCGGGCGTCTGACCGGCACCGCAGATCAGGGCAACCTTGCCCTCCAGCCGCCCCGCTACACTCATCGTTTCAGGTCCGGATCCAGTTCGAGTCCTTCATCAAGCTGAACCCCGAACGTATTGAGAATCATGGAAACCTGCGTGTACTGACCAACGCTGAAGACAATATCCATGCGCTGCTTGTCGGTCAGGCCCGACAGCGCGTTCCATGTGGCTTCGCTGATGAAGTGGTCGGTCACCAGTTCGTCGGTCGCCTGCAGCATGGCACGGTCGAGATCGCTCCATTCCGGATCTTCCGGACCCCGCTTGATGCGGGCAATCTCGGCGTCCGTCAGTCCGCAATCCTTCCCGATGACGACATGCTGCGCCCACTCGTAGCCGGACTTGCACATGAAGCCCGTGCGCAGGATCACCAGTTCCCGGTCACGCGGGGAAAGGTCGTTGCGTGACGAGAGCACATATCCGCCCCAGAGGTTGAAACGCTTCAGCGCCTTCGGTGCCCGCGCGAGCGTGCGGAAGATGTTGAGCACCCAGCCTTCGCGGATGAAGTAGTCCAGCGCATCGCGCTGTTCCTCGGTGAATTCATTGTCCTGCAGCGGTGCGAAACGCGGCTTCTGAAGTCTCATGGCTCTCTCCCCCAATGTTCACCGCATGACAGCAGGGCAAAGGCGAGCGGTCCAGTGCCAGCTTCGGCATGGGGATCATTCGGGGCCGAAATCAGGCGCCCAGCGAGGGCGCGCGACGCATGTAGACCCCCGCGATCTTCCAGACGCCGTCTTCCTGGCGTTCCATGATGTAGGTGCCGATGGTCGAATCGCCCCCGGTGCCGAGAAACCAGACCTCCTGTACCAGCCGCTCGCCATCGCGTTTCAGTTCCCTGAATTCCACGGCCCTTGGCCGGTAGACATCGGGGTAGCCGGTTCGAACCATGGTCATGAAATTGTCGGCCGTGCCGAACTTGGAACGGATGACCGGCGCGGCGAAGGAGAAGGCACGCTCCCCGTCATCAGCCCGAAACGCCTCGATCTGCTGGTTGATCACGTCGCGGATGGACTCCGCATCGGCGTCGGCATGTGCCTGCATGGGAAGCACCGTGGCCAGCAGCATCACGATCGATAGAGCCAGAGCGCGCATGTCATCCTCCTCCACGAAGCCCTGAATGATAGACGTTCAGGGGCGAAGGGCGGATCACATTTTCCGGGCTGACCGGTCGCGGCGCAGGGATCAGCTGGCGGACGCCAGGTTCGCCTTCGCGTCCTGCAGCAGGGCAACCAGGCGATCCTGATCATCCTTGGCCATGCCGCTGGTCAGCTGGCGATGCACCTCCTTGCCGCGTTCCTGCATCTCCCGGATCAGCGGTTTCACATGCTCCGTCAGATAGACGCGCTTCGCACGGCGGTCGGTCGCGTCGGGACGGCGCTCCACCCAGCCCTTGGCCTCCAGACGGTCCAGCAGACCGCCCAGCGCCACCTTGCCGATATCCAGCACATCCGCCAGCTCGGTCTGATTGTGTCCGTCGTAGCGGATCAGGAAGACCAGTACCCACCACTGCGAGCGGGTGAGGTTCAGGTCCCGTACCTTGCGGTCGTACTCGCGCGTCATCAGGCGCGCGACATCGCTGATCAGGAACTCCAGGTTCCGGCCGAGTGGGGGCTCATCCGCCATGAGCGATCAGGTCCGATTCTGAAAAGTATGCATTGCTGACAATACGCAATACAGATCAGTTCAGGTCCTGTCGCCGCGACCTCACGCCGCCATGTTGAGCAGGGTCATGACATCATCCAGCCCGTTCACCTTGCGCGGGTTGGTATGCAGCCACCGGTCATGCAGGCTGTTCTTCGCCACGACATCGAACTGGTCCGGCCCGACGCCGACCGCCGACAGGCTGCGTGGCAGGCCCAGTCCGTCGATCAGTTCATGCAGCACATCACCCGCCTCCGCGCCGGGCTGCCCAAGTGCTTCGGCGATGATCTTCTGGCGTTCCCGGTTGGTGTCCTCCTCCGCGTTCCAGCGCAGGACCGTGGGCAGCATGATGCAGCTGGTATAGCCGTGCGGCACGTCGCAGGTGCCGCCCAGGATATGGCCGATTGCATGGCTGGCCCCCATGGGCACGCCCGCCGTCACGGCCGTCATCGAAAGCCAGGCCCCCTGCAGGCAATCCAGCCGCCCCTCCATGTCCGACGGATCGGCCTTCACGCGCGCCAGCCCGGAAGACAGCAGCCGCAGGGCATGCAGCGACGCGCCGTCGCAAAAGGCATTGGTCTGCGGGCTGCAGATGGCCTCCACCGCATGATCGACCGCGCGGATGCCCGTGGAGAGCCAGACCCATTCGGGCGTGTGGACGGTCGGCGCCGGGTCCAGGATGACGGACAACGGCACAAGCGAGGGATGGCGGTATCCCTGCTTCACCTTGATGCGCGGGTCCGTGCAGCCGCCCAGCGGGTTGAACTCGCCACCGGAAAGTGTCGTCGGCACCGTGATCTGGCGGACTGTCGCGGGGCGCAGGTCCGGCATCGTCACCTTGCCGTCGTCGGTCGTGCCGATGCAGTAGTCGTCCAGTTCGGCCATGTCGGTGACGCCATGTTCCAGGCAGACCTGCATCACCTTGCCCGCATCGGTGACGGAGCCACCGCCGAAGGTCACCAGCAGGTCGGCACCGGCGTCGCGCGCGGCATTCGCGGCTTCCACCACCTTGTCGCGCGGCGTATGGGGTGGAATACCGGCAAAGCGTCCGGCGTAGCGATCACCGAGTGCAGCGGCGACCCGGTCCACCTCATCGGTCGTGTCGTTCATGGTCTTGCCGACCAGCAGGAAGACCTTCTTCTTGTCCAGCCGCAGCGCCTCCGCCTTCACCGCATCCGCTGCTGCCTGGCCGAAGATGACCTGTTCCATTTCCGAAAACCGGATCACACCACCGCGCATCTGCACCCCTCCCCGGGTCCATGTTTCAATCTGGGCGGCAGTTTGCACAGGGAACAGCGCAACAGCCAGCCCCTACCGGACGGCGGCAGGGAACATTTCCCTTCTCATCCAGGGCAATCACCGCCATATCGGGGCCATGACAAGCTCCACACGCCAACCGATGTTCAATGCGCCGCCATGGTCACTGCGACTGGCGGGGCTGTTGCTGCTGATCCACCTCGCCTTCTTCCTGATGCCGGATGACATGGCGAACGATGTCGGCTCCCTGCTGGTCTTCGTGCCCTCGTTCCTGGATGCCGGCGCGCCCTATTACTGGACCCTGCTGACCTACGCGCTCATCCATGCGGATGTGATTCACGTCGGATTCAATGCCGCCCTGCTGCTGGCGCTGGGCAGCTACGTGGAGCGCGCGGTGGGCGGCGCACTGTTCCTGCTGATCTTCAGCCTCTGTGCCATTGGTGGCGCGCTCGCGTTCTGGGTGCTGAACGGCAATGGCGTGATGCTGGGCGCATCAGGTGGTGTCGATGGTCTGATGGGGACCGCCGCCGTGCTGCTCTACCGGAACCGGGACGTCGATCCGCGGGCGCGGATGATGATGGTCATGGTCTGCATCGTTGTGGTCATGAACCTGCTGATGGCCTTCTCCGGCGGAACCGGCGTGGCGTGGGAGGCTCATCTGGGCGGTTTGTTCTGCGGGCTGCTCTATGGCTACGCGGTGCAGAACCGCGCGCCGAAGGGCATCATCAGGCGCTGAGTCTCCGCACCACCGGTCAGACCAGCATCACCACCAGTTCCCGACGGGCATGATCAGGCTGAGGGCAATCGTCTCCGAACCCGGATTCTGTGTGCCGAGCCCGGCATTGGAGATGTGGTTCAGGCTCAGCCCGAGCCGCGTGCCGCCGTCAAAACGCCAGGCGAACTCGATCTGGGAACGGAACTGCAGCAGGTAACCGAGGTCCTTGCTGTCGCCCTTCATGTAGATGCCCGGCGCGAAGCTCGGCGTGATGACGAAGTTGTCGGACGGGAACCAGTCGATCAGCACACCGGCATAGACGTGCGCTGCGGAACGGTCATTGACCATGAAGCCGCCGAAAGGCTTGAGAATGCTCAATCCCTTGTCATGGCGATACTCCATCCGGGCCTCCAGCCCCTCGTCCTCGCGCTGGATCGCATCGAAGAAACCGATGGAGAGGCTGTAGAGAGGTCCATCCTCGGATGGATCAGCTGCATTTGCAGGACCGGCGAAAAGCGCGACAATCAGCGCGAATGCAACCGACCGAAGCAGTTGAATGCCAGACATGATGATTCCCCTCGTCCACAACGCGTCCGCTGCAAGTCGTAAGGGCAAAGGATGGTTCGCGCAATCCTGGCGACGGTGCCCGGGTCCGGTGGCCGTGATGATGGCAACGCTGATTGCCGGACTGATTGTCCCGCCTGCCGCTCTCGCCGCATCACCGCAGTCCCTGCCGGCAGGCGAACCCGGTATGGTGGTGGAGGTCGTCGATGGCGACACGGTCGTGCTCGACACGGGGGTGGAGGTCCGCATGGTCGGCATCCAGGCGCCAAAGCTGCCGCTTGGCCGCAGGGGCTTCCAGAGCTGGCCGCTGGCCGAGGACGCGAAGGTCACGCTGGAATCGCTGGTGGCGAACCGACGTTTCACACCGCATTTCGGTGGTCGGCAGATGGACCGCCACGGCCGCGCCCTGGCGCATCTGGTCTCGGAGGGTGGCATCTGGCTGCAGGGAGAGATGCTGCGGCTCGGCTTTGCAAGGGTCTACTCCTTCCCTGACAACACGGCTCTGGTGGAGGAGATGCTGGCGCTGGAACAGTCCGCCCGCGCCGCCCGCTTCGGCATCTGGAGCCATCCCTTCTATGCCTTGCGCGAGGCCGATCCGGCGCAGCTTTCCGGCCTCGTCGGCACCTTTCAGCTTGTAGAGGGACGCGTCCTGGACGCGGCGGAGGTGCGCGGCACTGTCTATCTGAACCATGGAAAGGACTGGCGCACCGACTACACGACCATGATTGACCGCCGGTCCATGAAGGCGTTCCGCGCCGCCGGTCTGGACCCGGCAACCTGGTCCGGAACAAAGGTGCGTGTGCGTGGCTGGCTCCGGTCCCGCAACGGACCTATGATAGAGGCAACACATCCGCAGCAGATCGAGCTGCTGGATGAAGCAGTTGAAACCGAACGAGAGTAGTTGCGTGAGAATGCGTATCTGGAAGCCCCTTGCGACATGGCTGCCGATGGCGGTCATGGTCCTCACCGCCGCCTGCACTACAGTCACCAATCCCGCCACCGGCGAAAGCGAACTGACAACCGTCTCGCCCGCGCAGGAGCGTGCGATCGGGGCGCAGGAACACCCCAAGGTCGTCGCCGAATTCGGCGGTGAATATGGCGATGCCCAGTTGAAGGAATACGTCAATTCAATCGGACAACGTCTTGCGAAGAATGCTGAACTTCCTGCTGACACATTCACCTTCACCCTGCTTGATTCACCTGTCGTGAACGCATTCGCGCTGCCGGGTGGCTATGTCTATGTCACCCGTGGCCTGCTGACCCTGCTGAGTGATGAATCGGAACTCGCCGGTGTCATGGGGCACGAAATCGGACATGTCACGGCCCGGCATGGTGCCCGGCGCCAGACCCGGGGAACCATTGCCAATATCCTGGCCGCCGGCGTCGGCATCCTGACCGGAAACCGGCAGGTGGCGCAGCTTGGGCAGGTGGCCGCGCAGGGCTTCATGGCCAGCTACAGCCGCGACAACGAGCGGGAGGCAGACCAGCTTGGTGTCCGCTATCTCGGCCGCACCGGCTACAACACCCTCGGCATGGCGCATTCGCTGGAGGCGATCGGTCGCCACAGTGACCTGCTGGCGAAGGTCAGCGGAGCCGAGGCGCAGGGTTTCAACTTCTTCCAGACCCACCCGCAGACGCCGGAACGCGTCGCCAACACCGTGCAGCTTGCGAAGGTCGGCCCGACGGTCCAGAATCCCGTTACCGGACGCGACCAGTATCTGAACGCCATTTCCGGCATGATCTACGGGGACAGCCCCGCGCAGGGCTTTGCACGCGGCACCCGTTTCGTGCATCCCAACATGCGGTTCGCCTTCGACGTGCCCGACGGTTTCAAGCTGGACAATCTGCCCAACGCCGTCCTGGCTGCCGGTCCTGACGGCACCCGGATCGCCTTTGACCGGGAGACCGATCGCAACGCCGTCGCCCAGTATCGGGACATGGCCGACTACATCAGCCGCAAGTGGGCGCGCGGTGCGCGGGGACGTGATCTGCGCAGCACACGGATCGGCGGGTTCCCGGCCGCCACTGCGACGGTCTTCATGACCGCGCAGAACGGCCAGCAGTTCGAGGCGAAGATCGCCGCGATCCGCTTCTCCGACAGCCAGATCTTCCGCTTTCTGATGGCAGCCCCGACACGGGTTGCCGGGCGCTACGCCAGGGCTTTCGACGATGCGATCCAGAGCTTCCGCTCCCTGAGCCCGAAGCAGGCCGCCGAGTACAGGCCGCTCCGCGTCTATGCCTATACCGTGCGGCGCGGAGACACGGTTTCGGAACTGGCGTCGCGCATGAACATCGACCGCTTCGACGAGGAACGCTTCCGCGCCATCAATGCGCTCGGCCCCGATGAAGGGCTGCAGGCGGGTCAGCGGATCAAGATCATCCGCGAATAGTCACGCAGGCCTGCTTCCGGGCTGATCCGCACGGCAGCCATGTGCTTGACCGGACTGGCCACGCGCCACATGTGAGGCGCTGGCTCAGTCGTCCTGCTGGCTGGTGCCATCCCTCCTGCCCGCCCGCCCCCGGAAGGAAGCTCCATGACCGATATTGCCGCCCGACCGGGCAAGATCGAGGCAACGGCGATGATGATCGCCCTGCTCGCGGCGCTGATGGCACTCGGTCAGTTCGCGACCAATGTCTACCTGCCTTCCCTGCCGACAATCCGGGACCAGTTCGCCTCCAACGACACCATGGCCCAGCTCACCCTGACCGCGTACCTGATCGGGTTTGCGGTCATGCAGCTTTTCTACGGGCCAGTTTCAGATCGGTTTGGCCGTCGCCCGCTGCTGATCTACGGCACCGTCGTCTTCACGCTGGGCTGCCTGGTCTGCGTGCTCGCACCCAGCATGGAGATCCTGATCGCCGGGCGGGTGACGCAGGCGGTTGGCGCTGCCGCCAGCCTGGTGGTGGCGCGAGCGGTTGTGCGTGACAGTTTCGACGGCGACCAGTTGCAGCGTGTCATGGCGCTGGTCAGCATGTTCTTCGCCCTGGTCCCCGGCATGTCGCCCTTCATCGGTGGCCTGATCGAGGAATATGCCGGCTGGCGCTGGATATTCGTCCTGACCGGCATCGCCGGGGGCATCGTGCTCGTATGGATGATGCGCCGCATCCCCGAGACCCTGAAGACGCCCATGCCGCGCCTCGATCTGGCGTCCGTGTTCGTGGGCTACGGCGTGGTGCTGCGTTCCGCCCATTTCCGGCGCTACGCCCTTGCCAATGCCTTCATCTTCGGGGCCATGTTCGCCTTCTTCGGTGGCTCCCCGAAGCTGTATATCGAGATCCTGGGCGTGACACCGAAGGAGTTCGGCTTCTATCCGCCGCTGGCCTCCGTCGGATTCGTCATCGGAGGCATCACGGTCAGCAAGCTGACCGGGCGCGTCAGCAGTGTCACGATCTGCAATCTGGGACTTGCGGTCCTGATCATCGGCACTGCGATCAGCGTCGTGCTGCCCCTGGCCGGGATCGTTCACAAGCATGGCTTCAACCTTGCCATCGTGATCTTCGTTTCCGGTCTCGGCATCTTCCTGCCAACCGCCATGGCCAATGCCCTGCAGTCCTTCCCCGAACGCGCCGGTACGGCATCCGCGATGATGGGTTTCCTGCAGATGGCAGGCGCCGCCGCGGGCAGCGCGCTGGTGGGCCTGTATCAGGAGCAGGCGCCGATCCTGACCTATCCGGTGGTTATGCTGGCCATGACCCTCGCCGCCACCTTCGTGTTCGTCGTCGAGGGTCGACGGCGCGCGCCGACAGGCTGAGGAGAAGGCCCCGGAGTCCGTCGGCTCAACCACCTGTCACGCCTTCGTCCGGACCTCCTGCTGATCCATCCACTGGATCATGTCCTCGATGGCAACAACCGGCATGTCGTGGCGACGGGCGAACTCGGTGATCTCCGGCAGGCGCGCCATGCTGCCGTCCGGATTGGCCAGTTCGCACAGCACCGCGGCGGGCTTGAACCCTGCCAGTTCCGCCAGATCGACGGAGGCTTCCGTGTGACCACGCCGGACGCGGACGCCCCCGTCGGCGGCACGCAGCGGAAAGACATGGCCCGGGCTGGCAAGGTCGGCCGCCCGCGCCTGCGGGGCAATCGCAGCCCGCACGGTGGTGACACGGTCGGCCGCCGAGACACCGGTCGTCACCCCCTCCTTCGCCTCGATGGAGACCGTGAAGGCCGTCCCCATGCGGGAGGTGTTGCGCGTCACCATGGGGGCCAGCCCCAGATGGTCGATCAGATGCCCGCGCATCGGCAGGCAGACGATGCCGCTGCATTCGCGGATCAGCATGGCCATCTGGCGTTCGCTGACCGTCTCCGCCACGAAGACCAGGTCGCCCTCGTTCTCCCGATCCTCGTCGTCGACGATCAGGATGCCGCGCCCCTGCCCCAGCGCCGCAATGGCCGCATCGACGCGCGCGACGGCGGTCCCGAACTGATCCAGCAATGATTGATAACCCAGTGTCTGCACGTTGCCCTCCTCCAGGCGTGACGGCCGGACTCAGGGCAACAGGTCGCGCGGATGCCGCACCCACAACGGGACACGCACACCACCCGGCGACGCACGGTCGATGGTCAGGCACGCGGGCGCGCCTATCCCTCCGACACATGCTGGCTGCATCTCTCCCATCCGGACTGTTACCGTCGGCCCCGGAATCACACCGGGTCTGCTGACCCCGGACCCCGACCGCAGAAGACTGCGGTCCCTGTCCGGGCGCTCGCGGGCTTTGCACCGGTCCATCGCTGGACCCGGCACTTACCGCCGGTCGGGATTTTCACCCTGCCCTGAGATCAAGCCAAATTTTCGACTCACTGCTCCCCCGAAGGAGAACACCCGAACGCTATCAGGCACCGCAGCCCGGTCAATAGGGCACCATGCAAGCCTGTCATGCCGCCGCGATCTCCTGGATGATGCGGATGGTCTCCTCCGGTTGGTCGAGCAGGACGTGGTGATAGGCGTCGGGCATCTCGATGAAGCTGGTACCTGCGGGCGCGACGGAGCGCATGTAGGACATGGTGTCCGGCGTGCACAGCGCGCTGAGCGTGCCCCAGACGACATGCAGCGGCACGGTCAGGCGCGGAAAGCGGTCGCGCTGGTCCTGCCAGTAGCTGTCACCGAAGGCCGGATGCCCGAAAATGTTGGTCCGGGCCTTCCATATCCAGCCGCGCGCGGTCTCCATGATGCCGGTGTCGGCGATGTAGTTCACCGCCCAGGCGTTCACCACAGGCTGTTCCGGGATCAGGCGGAACCGTTCCAGCGCGATCTCCCGCTTCGGATAGCGGCGCGGGGCGATCTTCGGCGGCGCCGGACGTGCCCCGGCGATCTCCGGCGGCGGATAGATCGGTGAATCCATCATCACCAGGGCCCGGATCAGCTCCGGCCGGGTCTCAGCCAGGAACATGGACATGCCGCCACCGAAGCTGTGACCGATCAGCAGTGGCGGGGCATCGAAACCGGCGTCGGCAATGACACTTGCGATGTCCTGGGCAAAGCCTTCCGGCGTTGCGTTGCGCCGCTCCTCCGAATCTCCCATTCCGGCGAAATCCATGGCGGCAACGCGATGGGTCTCCGCGAGGGCCGGGGCGATGAAGTCCCACCAGCCGGAATGCGCCGCATTGCCGTGGCAGAGGACAATGCCCGGTGCCCCTGCCGCGCCGCGCAGCCTGTAATGGATATTCGCGCCGCCGCTTTCGACGAACCGCTGCTCCCATGGGCTATCCACGGCCGCACGAAACCAGTCCGGCGCGGTGTCTCGCCAGTTGCTCATTCTGTCCCTCCCCAAAGGCGCAAGCGCATCCTGGGCGGAATCATAGGCAGGAAAGCGTCAGGCGCCCAAGCGTTTCGGGCGGGGTGCAGGGTCAAGCCCGATGCAGATCAGGCGGCGGCCTGCCGGTTGCGGTTGTTCACGTAGCGTGTCGTGGTCTCGTGCAGCCTCTCCACCAGAATCAGGGAAAGGTTGTGCAGGATGCGCGCTGCGACGGCGGGCATCCTGTCCATCGCCTTCTGCATGGTGTCCTGTGTCAGGATCAGCAGTTCCGACGGTTCGGTCGCGATGACATCGGCGGTCCGGGGGGCCGCGTTCAGATAGGCCATCTCGCCGAAGATCGCGCCGCGACCGAAGGAGGCCAGACGACGTGTGCCGTCGCGCACCTCGACCGCGCCCGAGAGCAGCACATAGAGTTCGTTGCCGACATCGCCCTTGGCAACGATCTTCTGGTCCTCGGCACAGCCCACGACCGTCGCCAGCTTCAGGAAGCTGCAGGCATCACGATATTCCAGCCCGACCAGCAGCGGCACGCCATGATGCGGCACCTGGTTGAGCTTCCGTGTCAGCATGGCCCAGAACGCTTCCTCGTCCATCGCCGCCGGATGGGCGCTGTCGACAGCCTCCGGGAACCTGCGACGGAACCAGCTCACCGCGTCGGCATCATGGTCAAGGGTCCGGGCGATGGACTGATAGGGCGACCTGACCTGTGCCATGTGGCTCAGGTCGCCTGTGGGCAGCACCATGGGTGTCCGCATGCCGCCCGATTCATCCTCGAAACTGCTGCCCAGGCGGCGATAGCCAAGGCGCTCCAGCAATGCGATTTCGGAGGCACTGGCATGGGTGAAATCGAAGACGCTCTTCTTCGCCGTGGCGATCTTGTAGGCGGCGGACATCAGCAGACGCGTCATGCGGCTGTCGGGAACCTCCGGATCGACGACCAGATGTTCGGTCAGGGAGACCGTCGGATTGACGAGTGCCGAGAATTCCCCCATCGGCAGACGTTCTCGCGCCAGGGACGGCATGTCGGCCAGCGGTCCGGCGATGACCCGAACGGCGGCGGCAGTGCGCCCGGAGTGGGTCAGATAGATGTGCAGCGCCCCCCGGTCGTTGGGGTCATCCACCCGCTTCGCCCCCCGGTCGGCAAAGGCAACGTTGCGCCCCATGCCATCGACCAGCACGCGGTAGCGCAATTCCTGAATGTCCCGGACTTCTTCCGCAGTGCGGGCGATCAGGACCTGAAGCTCTGAGGAACTGGACATGGCAGCAGCCTGACACAGAGCAGTTGAGAAGCGGTTAAGGCCATGCATGATCATGGCCGGACACGACACCAGGCACGGTGGCGTGCACGACCGGGGGAACAAGGGAATGCTTGAGCAGGGACTGGCAGCAATTGCGGCAGCACTGGCTGCGGGGGAGACGACGTCGGCCGAACTGGTGGAAACCGGCCTCGATGCGGCCCGCCGCGATCAGGGTCCGACCGCCATCATGACCCTGCATGCGGAGCGTGCGCAGGCAGAGGCGGCGGCCATCGACGCGATGCGCAAGGCGGGTCGGGAGGTGCGTCCCCTCGCGGGTATTCCCTTCACCATCAAGGATCTGTTCAACGAAGAGGGACATGTCACCACCGCAGGCTCCAGGGCGCTGAGCGACACCGCCCCTGCCGCTGCCGATGCGCCGACGGTCGCCCGACTGCGGCGCGCCGGACTGGTGATCATCGGTCGGACCGTGATGACGGAGTTCGCCTATTCAGGCCTGGGCCTGAACCCGCACTATGGAACGCCCCTGTCGCCCTGGGACCGGCAGACAGGCCGGATTCCCGGCGGCTCCACATCCGGTGGCGCGGTCAGTGTCGCGGACGGCATGGCTGCGGCGACGCTGGGCACGGATACCGGCGGTTCCTGCCGCATCCCCGCTGCCTTCTGCGGAGTGACCGGTTTCAAGCCGACGCAGGCACGGGTGCCGCTGACCGGCGCCACACCGCTTTCGCACTCCCTGGACTCCATTGGTCCGCTGGCGCGGAACGTCAATTGTTGCGCGACGCTGGACGACATCCTGGCCGGAGGCGCTGGCAAGCCGGAACTGGCACGCGACCCGCGCAGCATGACGTTCCTGGCCCCCACCAACTACGTGCTCGACGGCATGGACGATACCGTGGCCGCGGCGATGGATGGCGCGCGGCGACGGCTGACCGAAGCTGGCGCGCGCATCATCGACATGCACCTGCCGGAACTCGATGAACTGCCCGGACTCAACGCCGCCGGCGGATTCGCGGCGGCTGACTCCTTCGCCTGGCACCGGAGTCTGATCGAACGGCGTGGCGAAACCTATGACCCGAGGGTCATCGGACGCATCCAGCGCGGTGCCGCGATCAGTGCCGCCGACTACATCGACCTGATGCATGCGCGGCAGGCGATGATGCAGTCCGTGGCGCTGGCCATGCGCGGCTGCGATGCCATCCTGACACCCACGGTACCGATCATCGCCCCGCCCCTGAGCACGTTCGACGGGGACGATGATGCCTATACGACGCTGAACCTGCTTTGCCTGCGAAACCCGAGTGTCGGCAACTTCCTGAACTGCCCTTCAATCAGCCTGCCCTGCCACCGGGAGGGGGAGGCTCCGGTCGGTCTCATGCTGACAGGCATGCACAATCACGACCGGGTCCTGTTTCAGATCGCTGCGGGGGTGGAGGCGGTGCTGCGCGACTGATCCTGCTCCGCACGGCACCCCAGTCCGTTCATGGTATCCCGCAGGGCATCTTCCAGCGGGGTATGGGGCTCCGCGCCGATCAGTTCGCGCAGCCGCGTGTTGTCCAGCGCAATGGAATTCTGCCAGAGATAGCGCATCTCCCGCAGTTCAAGACACAGTGGCACCACCGGAGCAAGCGCGGAAATGAGCCACCAGGGCAGCGGTTTCACCTTCGCGCCGGGAACGCTGCCCGCCTCGGCCACGGCGCGTGCAAAGTCGCTCCCATCGTCGAACCAGTGTCCGGCCATGTGGACCACCTCCATGTCCCGCAACCGTTCCTCTGCCTGCAGCAGACGCAGAACGGTCTCCGCGAAGTCGGGCAGATAGGCCCAGGCGTGACCGGCACCGGCAGTACCGGGATCGCGGACGACCCTGGGGGGCTTGCCCGGCCGGACCATGCCGTTCGACAGCCAGGATGCCGGGGCATGTGGCCCGAAGAAGTCACCGGCACGCAGCACCAGTGCCCGCATACCCTGGTGGCAGGCATCGTCGAGCATCTGCTCCATCTGCCTGCGCACCGCGCCTTTCACGCTGACCGGGTTCTGCGGCGCGTCTTCCCGCAGCACGGGAAATGCATCCGGTCCGAAGTTGTAGATGTTGCCCGGCAGGATCAGGCGCGCACCGACTGCCTGGGCGGCGGCAATGCTGTTCTGCAGCATCTGCGGCGCCGTCTTCGCCCAGTTGCGGTAACCGGGGGGATTGGCACCGTGGAAGATCACGTGAACACCCTGCGCGGCCCGCAGGACATCTGCAGCCTGCATCGCATCGCCCTGAACCCAGCGGATCGCAGAAGTGGCCGGGCGGTCATCGACATGTCTGCGGGTCAGTCCGGTGACCTGCCATCCCTGACCTATGCAGGCTGCAGCCACCGCCGCGCCCGAGCCACCCGTGGCACCGATGATGAGTATGTGTCGGGTCATGAGTCTGGTTTCCCTCTCTTCGCTTCAACCGATGCATGAGAGATGGCGCATCACGCTCCATAAGATAATTGCCTAAAAACACATCTTATCCATACAATATTGTATGGAATTCACCTGGGACACATGCCGCAGCTTTCTCGCCGTCCTGCGCACGGGATCCCTGTCTGCTGCGGCACGGCAGCTTGGCCTGACCCAGCCGACGATCGGACGCCATGTTGACCAGTTGGAGCAGGCCACCGGTGCCGCACTGTTCACCCGGGCGCGGAACGGGCTGACGCCGACAGCGACCGCACTGGCGCTGCGGGCCCATGCCGAGGCCATGGAAGCCGCGGCGGCGGCCATGATCCGCGCCAGCAGTGGCGCGGCCGGTGAAGCCAGGGGCACGGTACGCCTGACGGTGAGCCAGTTCGTCGGGTCGGAAGTCATGCCGCCGATGCTTGCCCGCTTCAGGGACAGTCACCCGGAGATCGATATCGAACTGGTGCTGTCCGATTCGCCCCTGAACCTGCTGACGCGGGAAGCGGATATCGCAATCCGCATGGCACGGCCAAGCCAGACGGGTCTGGTGGCGCGCATGCTCGGATCGGTCGAGGTCGGCCTGTTCGCCCATCGGGACTACCTCGACAGGTTCGGCACGCCGACCAGCTTCGGGGCGCTGAAACAGCACCGGGTGATCGGGTATGACACCACGCCTTACCTGGAACGCGCCATGCGCCACATGGGCCTGGAGGTGGAGCGCGACGACTTCGCGATTCGCGTGGACACCGAATCCGTACAGGTCGCGCTGATACGCTCGGGATTCGGCATTGGCGGCTGCCAGGTCCCGCTGGCCGCGCAGGACCCGGGTCTGGTACGGGTGTTGCCCGACGTGCTGAACTTCCGGCTGGAGGTCTGGCGGGCGATGCATGGGGACATGCGTGACAGCCTGCCGGTGAGGCTGATGGCGGCCCATCTGGACCGGGAATTCAGGGCCTATCTGAGAGGCGCGACACCCCCCGAAACAGGGGTCGGAAACAGGGCGTGAAGCGAGGGTTTCCGCGGGCTTGAGGCCCCTTCCGGATTATGCGACATATCGCCCCTGTGGTGCCGCGTGACTCGGGACTAAGGTCCGGCCCGGCTATAGTTTGCCGTGCTTTTTTGCTGGCTGTCGAACCGCTTGGGGTGGTGCGCAGCCGGTCTGGGATACCGGAAGGGTCGGGGTCCCAATGCCAAATGGATTGAGGGAGCGAAACGCGTGAAACGTTTCTTTCTGACGATGGTGGGTCTGTTCGCGATGACGGGACAGGCCATGGCCGAGATGGGCAAGGCAGCGCCGTGGCAGCTGAACCTGCAGGAAGCCGCATCGCCGCTGATGCACAGCGTGCATGATTTCCACGACATCCTGCTGGTGGTGATCACGCTGATCACCCTGTTCGTGCTGGCGTTGCTGATCTGGGTGATGGTGCGCTTCAACGAGAAGGCGAACCCGGTGCCGTCGAAGACGTCGCACAACACGCTGATCGAAGTCGTCTGGACCGTCGTGCCGGTGCTGATCCTGGTGATCATCGCCATCCCGTCGTTCCAGCTGCTCTACCAGTCCGATGATGTGGCCGAGTCGGAAATGACGCTGAAGGTGACCGGGTACCAGTGGTACTGGGGGTACGAATATCCCGACCATGGCGACATCAGCTTCGAGGCCTACATGAAGGCCGACGACGAACTGCTGCCCGGTGAGCCGCGCCTGCTGACAACCGATACGGCGGTCGTGATTCCGGTGAAGACCAACATCCAGGTCCTCGTGACCTCTGCCGATGTCGGTCATTCATGGGCGCTTCCCGCCAACGGTCACAAGACCGACGCATGGCCTGGCCGCATCAACCACCTGCCCCTTTATATCGAGGAGCCGGGGATGTACTACGGCCAGTGCTCCGAACTCTGCGGTCGCAACCACGGCTTCATGCCGATCATGGTCAAGGCCGTGACCAAGGAAGAATTCGACGCCTGGGTGCAGACCCAGCAGGCGAGCATGGGCATCACGGACAAGTCCGTTGATGTCGCTCATGTCACCACAGACTGATCCGCCGCGAACGGATACCTAGTTAGAGAAAGGGCCGAAAGATGAGCTACATCGGCAAATCCGTCGACAGCCACGGCAATCCGCGCGGTTGGAAGCGGTTCGTCTATTCCACCAACCACAAGGACATCGGCACGATGTACCTGATCTTCGCGATCATCGCGGGGATCATCGGTGGTGGCATGTCCATGGCCATGCGCATGGAACTGCAGGAGCCCGGCAACGGTATCCTTGGTGGTGACCACCACCTGTTCAACGTCCTGATCACGGCCCATGGCCTGATCATGATCTTCTTCATGGTCATGCCGGCGCTGATCGGCGGCTTCGGCAACTGGTTCGTGCCGCTGATGATCGGGGCGCCGGACATGGCCTTCCCGCGCATGAACAACATTTCCTTCTGGCTGCTGCCGGTCGCCCTGGCGTTGCTGGTCATTTCCACCTTCGTGCCGGGTTCGGCGAGTGGTGACGGTGTCGGCGCGGGCTGGGTGATATATCCACCCTTGAGTTCGGGCCTGGGACACCCCGGCCCGGCGATGGATTTTGCCATCCTGGCGCTGCATGTCGCCGGTGCCTCCTCCATCCTGGGTGCGATCAACTTCATCACGACCATCTTCAACATGCGCGCGCCGGGCATGACCCTGCACCGGATGCCGCTGTTCGCCTGGTCGGTGCTGATCACCGCGTTCCTGCTGCTGCTGTCCCTGCCGGTTCTGGCCGGTGCCATCACGATGCTGCTGACCGACCGCAACTTCGGTACCGGCTTCTTCGTGGCGGAGATGGGCGGTGACCCGATCCTGTTCCAGCATCTGTTCTGGTTCTTCGGCCATCCCGAGGTCTACATCCTGATCCTGCCGGGCTTCGGCATCATCAGCCACATCGTCTCGACCTTCTCCAAGAAGCCTGTCTTCGGCTATCTCGGCATGGCCTATGCCATGCTCGCCATCGGCGTGGTCGGGTTCGTCGTCTGGGCGCATCACATGTACACGGTCGGTCTGGACGTGGACACGCGGGCCTACTTCACCGCGGCGACCATGGTCATCGCCGTGCCGACGGGTGTGAAGATCTTCAGCTGGATCGCCACCATGTGGGGCGGTTCCATCTCCTTCCGCACGCCCATGGTCTGGGCCATCGGCTTCATCTTCCTGTTCACGCTTGGCGGTGTGACGGGTGTGGTGCTGGCCAATGCCGGCATCGACAATGCGATGCATGACACCTACTACGTGGTCGCCCACTTCCATTACGTGCTGTCCATGGGTGCCGTGTTCGCGATCTTCGCCGCCTGGTACTACTGGTTCCCGAAGATGACCGGCTACATGTACTCGGAATTCTGGGGCAAGGCCCACTTCTGGGTGACCTTCGTCGGCGTGAACATCCTGTTCTTCCCGCAGCATTTCCTTGGTCTGGCCGGCATGCCGCGCCGTATCCCGGACTATCCGGATGCCTATGCCGGCTGGAACGAGATTTCCTCCTACGGTTCCTATATCGCCGGTGTCGGTGTGCTGGTGTTCCTGTTCGGTGTTGTGGAGGCCTTCATGGCCAAGCGCAAGGTCGGCAACAACCCGTGGGGCGAAGGCGCAACGACTCTGGAGTGGACGCTTCCCTCCCCGCCGCCGTTCCATCAGTACGAGGATCTGCCCGTGGTGCGTGAGCGCCAGCAGGGCTGATCGAACCCCACCAACCGACCAGCTATTGGTAGAGCATGATGAGCGACATCACCTATTCATCCGATGAAGGCAGCCTCGCTGCCTCGCGGCAGGCCAGTGCGGGCGACTATTTCGCCCTGCTGAAGCCGCGGGTGATGTCGCTCGTGCTCTTCACCGGCCTGATCGGTGTGGTGGTGGCGCCGGGCGACATCCATCCGGCAATGGCGGTCATCGCGCTGATCTGCATCGCTGTCGGTGCGGGCGCGTCGGGTGCCATGAACATGTGGTTCGATGCGGACATCGACGCCGTCATGGAGCGGACGCAGCAGCGCCCGATCCCTGAAGGCCGCATCATGCCGCAGGAGGCACTGACGTTCGGCCTGTTCCTGTCCGCGGCCTCCGTCTTCACGATGGGTCTGCTGGTCAATCTGGCCGCTGCGGGCCTGCTTGCCTTCACGATCTTCTTCTATGTCGTCATATACACCATGTGGCTGAAGCGGCTGACGGTGCAGAACATAGTGATCGGTGGTGCCGCCGGCGCATTTCCGCCGGTCATCGGCTGGGCGGCTGTCACCGGCGGCCTCGAACTGCCCGCATGGACCATGTTCCTGCTGATCTTCCTGTGGACGCCGCCGCACTTCTGGGCGCTGGCCCTGTTCCGCAGCGGTGACTATGCCAAGGCCGGGGTGCCCATGCTGCCGGTCGTCCGGGGGGAGAAATCCACCCGTCGCCAGATCGTCGGCTACAGCTTCCTGATGCTCGCCGCCTCCTTCGCGCCGCTGTTCCTGGGTGTCGGCGGCATGGCCTATCTGGTCGGCGCCGCCCTTCTGGGCGCCGCGTTCCTGTTCATTGCCTTCATGCTGCTGCGGGAGCAGGAGGGAACCTATCGCTGGGCGGGACGCCTGTTCGGCTTCTCCATCTTCTACCTGTTCGCGCTGTTCTCACTGCTGCCGTTCGGCCCTGTCCTGATGCAGGCGGGATGAGCGGCATGGCCCTGACCCCTGAAGACGAGAAGCGCCGCCATGGTCGCAATCGCGCCATTGCCCTGGCACTGGCCGCATTCGTCATTCTCATCTTTGTCGGTTCCGTCGTGAAGATGACCAACGGCGTCATCCCGCAGTTGAACGTGGAGATCGGTCGATGAGCGAGCAGGTCACGCGCAACGGCCGGAACAATTGCAAGCTGCTGCTCGCCTGCGCCGGCATGGCCGGCCTGATGCTCGGCGCATCCTATGCGTCGGTCCCCCTGTATGACCTGTTCTGCCGCGTGACCGGATATGGCGGTACCACGCAGGAAGCGGATGTCGGTGCGGACCACCTGGGCAAGCGCATGGTCACCGTGCAGTTCGATGCCAATGTGGCGCGCGGCATGCCCTGGGACTTCAGGCCCGTTCAGCGCGAGCTGAAGCTGCGCACCGGCGAGACCGCCATCGCCTATTACCGTGCGACCAACAACACGGACCGCACCGTGATCGGCACGGCGACTTTCAACGTGACACCGCTGAAGGTCGGGTACTATTTCAACAAGATCGACTGCTTCTGCTTCACCGAACAGGTGCTGGCACCGGGGCAGTCCGTCGACATGCCGGTCCAGTTCTTCGTGGATCCGGAAATGGAAGACGACAGCAACGCGGATGAGGTGAAACTGATCACCCTGTCCTACACATTCTTCGAGCGGCCGCCTGAGCAGGCCGAATCGTCAACGATCCAGGTGAGTGCCGTTCAGGAATGAATGGCGAGGGTTAGGGAGCTGGAAAATGGCAGACGCACACGCCAAGAATCATGACTACCATCTGGTAGATCCAAGTCCGTGGCCGGTTGTGGGGTCGATCTCGGCCTTCATCATGGCCGTCGGTGCCGTCACGTCCATGCACGCGGCAGAGGGCGAGGGGATGGTCGAGGGGATCGTCTTCTGGGTCGGCCTGCTCGGCGTGCTCTACACCATGTTCGCGTGGTGGAAGGACGTGATTTCGGAGGCGGAACACAAGGGCGATCACACGCCGGTCGTGCAGCTGCATCACCGCTACGGCATGGTGCTGTTCATCGCGTCGGAGGTCATGTTCTTCGTCGCCTGGTTCTGGGCCTTCTTCAACGCCAGCCTGTTTCCGACAGACGCCATGGGCGGTCACTGGCCGCCGGAGGGGATCGAGGTCTTTGATCCCTGGCACCTGCCGTTCCTGAACACGGTCATCCTGCTGCTGTCCGGCACCACCGTGACCTGGGCGCATCACGCCCTTGTCTCCGGCGACCGCAAGGGGCTGGTGAACGGCCTGATCTGCACCGTGATCCTGGGTGCCCTCTTCAGCTGCGTGCAGGCCTACGAATATGCGCATGCGCCGTTCAGCTTCACCGGCGGCATCTATGGCTCGACCTTCTACATGGCGACCGGTTTCCACGGTTTCCACGTGCTTGTCGGGACGATCTTCCTGCTGATCTGCCTGATCCGGGCCATGCGCGGGCACTTCAAGACCGACCACCACTTCGGTTTCGAGGCGGCGGCCTGGTACTGGCATTTCGTTGATGCGGTCTGGCTGTTCCTGTTCTTCGCCATCTACTGGTGGGGCGGTTCAGGTGGCGTGGTCTACCACGGCTGATCCGTCATTCTTCTGACGATCAAGGGGGCCGCGTCGACGAAACCGTCGGCGCGGCCCCTTGCCTTTCTGAGCCTTTCCAGACGCCCACCCCAAACCCAGTCCAGCAATCCGAACAGGTCCGGCCATGAATGAATCCTATGTCTCCCCCTTTCGCGCAGGACTGACCGCCCGTTGCCCGCGATGCGGCGAAGGAAAGCTGTTCAGCGGTTACCTGGAGGTTGCCGACGCCTGCGACGTCTGCGAACTGGACTATTCCCACGTGAACTCCGGTGATGGCCCCGCCGTCTTCATCATCCTGATCATGGGCGCGGTCACCGTCACCCTCGCCCTGCTGGTGGAGGTCTGGTTCACGCCGCCGCTCTGGCTTCATGTGGTACTTTGGGGGCCATTCATCCTTGGTGGGTCACTGGCACTGCTGCGTCCCTTCAAGGCAACAATGATCGCGCTGCAGTTCAAGTACGCGGCATCGCAGGATGTCGATGTCGATTAGCCGCCGCCTCGGCGGACTGCCGCTCGTCAGCGTGATCCTGACCATCGCCGCGATCCTTGCCACATCCCTGTTCACCCTGCCGCCGCTGATCGATTACTGGGTCAGTCTGAGCCATGCCGGTTCGCCCGTGCAGGCACTGGTGCTCGACTGGCCGCGCCTCGGGCTGCTGACACTCGTCCCGGTCATGGCGGTCGGATTGCTGTCCTTCGTGCTGCTGACCGGTACGGAGGTCGACCGATGGCTCTATGCCTGTGTCAGTACATCCGTGCTGTCGGTCCTGTTCACCGGGCTGCAACTGGTGCGCCACGGGGAGAGCATGTTCGTCCACTCCGGTATCGCGACACAGCTTGTCTTTCAGGCGGAGGGCTGGCACGGCCTGGGTGTCCTGCTGGCGCTGCCCCTGGGTATCCTGACATCCCTGCTTGGCGTGCCGCGGTTCGCTGCCGCGCCCGGTAGCCGCATCGCCGCCTGGGTGCTGACGTGCTACTGGCTGTTTCTCACCATGCTCTGGCTGGCCGTGCTGCTTTCCTGGCGTGACCTGCAGTCCGCCTGACTCCGACACCGCCACACCGACCACCTGTCACGGAACCCGACAATTGCGATCCTTCCGCCCCTCCATCTGGCTGACCCTGGCCTGGTTCCCGTCCCTGATCATCCTGCTGGGGCTCGGCACCTGGCAGATGGAACGGCGCGCGTGGAAGCTGGACCTGATACACGACATCGACGCCCGGATGCACGACGCCCCCGTGCCCCTGCCCGAGACCATCCAGGACCCGTCCGCCTGGCGTTTCAGGTCGGTCAGCGTCAGTGGCCGCTTCCTGCATGAGGCGGAGGCGCATCGCGTCGCCCAGCCGCGACAGGGCACCAACGGCTACCAGGTCCTCACACCGCTGCTGCGCGAAAATGGCACCGCCGTCGTGGTGGACCGTGGCTGGATCCCGAAGGACCTGAAGGATCCTGCGTCACGCCCCGCCGGACAGGTGGAGGGGGAGGTGACGCTGACCGGCATTGTCCGCCTGAAGGGCGAGCAGACCATGTTCGTGCCTGACAATGATCTGGAGACCAACATCTGGTTCTTCGTCGACCTAGAGGCCATGCAGGCCCGTGCCGGTGTGCCGCTGCAACAGGTCTATCTGGTCCAGAGCAGCAGCGAACTGGCCTGGCCTGACGCGGCACCGCCGTCGTTCAGCCTGCGCAACAACCATCTGGAATATGCCTTCACCTGGTACAGCATGGCCGTGATCATGACCGTCATCTACGCGATGATGGGCTTCGCGCGCGGGCGGGAGAGAAGATCGGAATGACCACCATGCAGACAGACGCCCTGGCCAGCCTGAAGGACCGCTTCCGCCGCCGCAGCCTGATCGAGGATGCGCTGGCCATGCTCTACTGGGACCGCTCCACCCTGATGCCGGACGGTGCCGCGGACGCCCGCACCGACCAGATCGCCGAACTGACCCGCATGGCCCGCGAGATCCTGGTCGCCACCGAGACCTCGGACCTGCTGGATCAGGCAGAACAGGTATCGGCAAGCCTGGCCCCCCTGGATGCGCGCGATCTGCATCTGATGCGACGGGCCTTCCTGCTGGAGACCGCTGTTCCGGCCGATCTTGTGGAAGCCGCCCAGCGTGCCGGCGCGCGCTCTGAAATGGCCTGGCGGCAGAACCGTGCCGCCAATGACTTTGCCGCGCAGCAGCCGTTCCTGCAGGAAGTCATCCGCCTGACGCAGGAAACGGCAAAGGTGCGTGGCGCGGCCATGGGGCTCGCCCCCTACGACGCACAACTGGAACTGTTCGAGCCCGGTCTGCGCGACGCGGACGTCGCGCCGGTCTTCGCTGACCTGAAGAGCTGGCTGCCGGACATGGTGCAGCAGATCCTTGACCGTCAGGCACAGGCTCCGGAGCCGATGCAGCCGAAAGGCCCCTTCCCCGTCGCCATGCAGAAGGAACTGGGAGAGAGCTTCATGCGCGCACTGGGATTCGACTTCACGCGCGGCCGTCTGGACGAGAGCCTGCACCCCTTCACCGGCGGCATTCCCGACGACAGCCGTCTGACCACGCGCTATTCGACCGACGGTTTCGCGGAGGCCATGATGGGCATCCTGCACGAGACCGGACATGCGCTCTACGAACAGGGCCTGCCGGTCGCGCACCGCCATCGCATGGTGGGCCGTTCAGGCGGCATGGCGCTGCACGAGAGCCAGTCCCTGATCATCGAGATGCAGCTCTGCCGGGGACCTGCGTTCCTCGACCACGCCCTGCCCCTGATCCGTCAGACGTTCGGTGACCAGCCCGCGCTGGAGACCGCGAACTTCAACCGGCTGACCACCCGGGTCGAGCGCGGTCTGATCCGGGTCGATGCGGATGAGACAACCTATCCGCTGCACATCATCCTGCGACACGGCATCGAGAAGGCGCTGCTTTCGGGCGATCTCGCGATTGCCGACCTGCCCGGCGCCTGGAATGACGGCATGGCCTGCATCGTGGGGATCAGGCCCGCCGACGACCGCAATGGCTGTCTGCAGGACATCCACTGGATGGACGGGGCCATCGGCTACTTCCCGACCTACACGCTGGGGGCACTGGCCGCGGCGCAACTGATGGCGGCCATGCGTACCGCCCTGCCCGATCTCGACAGTCAGGTGCGCGCAGGCGACTTCTCGCAGTTGCTGGGCTGGCTCCGCGCGCATGTCCACACACGCGGCCTGGACGCCACGACCGGAGAGATCATCAGCGACGCCACGGGCGGTCCACTGGCCACCGATGCCTTCCGGACGCACCTGCAGGCCCGTTACCTGAACTGATCGCGGTTCAGAGCCGGGGCATAATCTGCTCGGCGAACTCGCGAAAGTTCTCCCGCATGAAGGCACGCGGCGGCAACAGCGTGACTTCCTTCAGTCCGGCTGCCTGCAACTGTCCGATCCGCTCCACGATCTCATCCGGCTCCCCGACCAGACCACCGGCAATGCGGATCATGTCCGGCGTGATGAAACGCCGTTCCTCCGGCGGGCAGAAGGCACAGTGGCCACGGTGCAGCATCTGGTGGCGGCGTTCGGCGGGCATGCTGGTCTCGACATAGGTGCGATAATCCTCCCAGACGCCGCGTACCCGCGAGGAGACGAAATCGTCCCGGCCCCATTCCTGATAGAGCTCGTACCAGTAGTGCAGGGTCGAGACGACGGCTGAGTCTACATGGTCGATCACCCGCTCGCTCTCCAGCGTCTCGCCCGGCTTCAGGACGCAGGCGAATGTCAGCGCCGCCACGTGGAAGTCGTCCGTGACCTCACGTCCGGCTTCCGCCGCACCTTCCCGGATGGTATCGAGATTGCGTGCCAGAACCCCCAGCGGTTCATTGCCCGCACAGATGCGGCCATCGCCATAGGCCCCGGCGGCCTTCAGCGCCTTCGGGCCGTTGGCTCCGACATAGATCGGCACCGGATCATCCAGGTTCAGGCATTCCAGTTCCCGGTCGAGAAAGCGGATCGGCCGGGTCTCGCCGTTCAGTTCGTGCTCGACCTCTTCCCCCTGCAGCAGGCCGCGCACGACCCGCAGGTAGTCGCGGAATGCCTTCGCCTTCACGGGACGCGCGCCCATGACCCGCATGGCGGTGTGCCCCGTGCCGATGCCGAGGAACGTCCGCCCCGGTGCGAGCCTGTTGATGGAGGCGATGGAGTGGGCCGTGACGGGGGCCAGGCGCGTACCCGCGATGGCAACTCCGGTCCCCAGCCTGATCCGGCTAGTGTGATGCGCCGCCAGCGCCAGCGTGGCATAGGCATCCGACCAGATCATCTGGCTGTCCGGTGCCCAGCCATGATCGAACCCGAGGTTCTCCATCTCCGGAAATATCTGCCAGTCGTCGATCTTCGTCGCGACCATTCCGCCGATCTTCATGTTTTTCCTCCCTCGCTCCCTTCCCCGACTCTGCGACGGGGCGCTAGTGTCTGGCAATCGTCAGCAAGAGAATTCAGCCATGCCCATCGCCAACGCTCTCACCTTCCCGGCACTCATGCCCGCAGGATATGACCACCTGCCCAGCGAACCGCAGTTCGATGCGGCCCGTCATCTGGCGCTGGAACGGCCCGAGTCCCGGATCGGCCTTGCGGATCTTGGCTACGAGGAGGCAGAGATCGCCACCTGCCCGTCCGACCTCGCCATCACATCGCCGTTCCGGGTGCTGAGCGACGAGGGCGCGGCTTGCCTGCTGGAGGTGGCGCGGCAACTGGCGCCCTTCGCCACCTCGGTGCAACGGATCGAGCGGATGGTCCGGGGCGGCACCTACCGCTCGCGCTTCCTGCGCGACCTCTGCCAGTCGCCGGATGTGAACGCCTTCCTGTCGAAGGTCTTCGGTGCGCCGCTGCTGCCGCACACCATCCCGCACCAGCTTGGCCACCTGAACTTCAACCCGACCCAGGTCGGGCGGAACGTGGACAAGTGGCACACCGACACGTTGCGCATCGACTATGTGATGTTCGTGACCGACCCGCGCGCCGTCCAGGGCGGGGAGTTCCAGTATTTCAACGGCACGAAGCACGAGATGAAGGCGCTGGCGGAGGCCGGGAAACCGATCCCGGCCGGCCGGATCGTCTCCCCCGCCCTGCCCGGCCCCGGCTATGCCGTGCTGCAGCAGGGCAATATGGTGGTGCACCGGGCCAAGGGGCTGCGGGAGGCGGCGGAGCGCATCACCATGGTGAACGGATATGTCCCGGCGGAGATCGGCTTTCCCGACTTCACCCGCTACGACCAGCTCTATCTCGCCGACCCGCACCATGTGGTGACCGAGGAATATGCCCGTCACGTGGCCTGGATGGGACGGGAGATGCTGACCCACCGCATCGACAACCCCGCTTTCGCTGATGACCGGGGCAGCGAGGCGGCGAGGTTCGAGCAACTCGCAGCCCTGTTCTCGGGCGCGGCGGAACAGATCCGCAATGCGGGAACGGCAACGGAAGAGCATTTCGGCGACGGGGAGTAGGGTCGGAAAGGGTCCTGAGGCGGAGGGACGCCCGGTCGTTCCTCTCCGCTACTTCTGTTTCTCTATGTCGCTCGCAGTACCGATTCTCAAGCCAGTTCGCGCACCCCTGAGTGGCACTTCTGGATGCCCGGATCAAGTCCGGGCAAGACGTTGGTGGTGCGGGGTGGCAGTTAGTTCACCTGTACCCATACACTCATTGACGTCGCTCGCGGACTCGATCCGCGAGCCCAGTTGCCCACGCCCGAGCGGCACACCTGGATAACCGGATCGAACCCGAGAACAAGACTCGGTCATGAGTCTGGCAGGATCTTCGCCTTGTGACCCCCAAAGAAAAGAGCCGCGCCCGGTTTCCCGGACGCGGCCCCTTCATGTCGAGACTGAATGGTCCCGGACGGATGATTACATCATGCCGCCCATGCCACCCATGCCGCCCATGTCAGGCATGCCGCCGCCACCGGCGCCGCCCTTGTCTTCCGGCAGATCGGCGACCATGGCTTCGGTCGTGATCAGCAGGCCGGCGATGGAGGCCGCGTCCTGCAGTGCGGTACGGACAACCTTGGTCGGGTCGATGACACCGGCCTTGACCAGGTTCTCGTACTTCTCCGACTGGGCATTGAAGCCGAAGTCGTTGTCGTTCTGGTCCAACAGCTTGCCGGCCACAACGGCACCATCGACACCGGAGTTCTCCGCGATCTGGCGGGCCGGAGCCTGCAGCGCACGGCGGACGATCTCGATACCGACCTTCTGGTCGGCATTGTCGCCTTCCAGGCCTTCGAGGGCACGGACGGAGTACAGCAGGGCGGTACCGCCACCGGGGACGATGCCTTCTTCAACGGCTGCGCGGGTTGCGTGCAGGGCGTCGTCAACGCGATCCTTGCGCTCCTTCACCTCGACTTCGGTCGCACCGCCAACCTTGATCACGGCAACACCGCCGGCCAGCTTGGCCAGGCGTTCCTGCAGCTTCTCACGGTCGTAATCGGAGGTGGTCTCCTCGGTCTGGCGACGGATCTGGCCACAGCGTGCCTGGATGTCGTCCTTGTCACCGGAGCCATCGATGATGGTGGTGTCTTCCTTGTTGATCTGGACCTTGTCGGCCTGACCCAGCATTTCCAGCGTGATGGTCTCGAGCTTGATGCCGAGATCTTCGGAGATCACCTGGCCGCCGGTCAGGATGGCGATGTCTTCCAGCATGGCCTTGCGACGATCGCCGAAGCCCGGTGCCTTGACGGCAGCGATCTTCAGGCCGCCACGCAGCTTGTTGACGACCAGGGTGGCCAGCGCTTCGCCCTCGACATCCTCTGCGATGATCAGCAGCGGACGCTGGGACTGAACGACGGCTTCCAGGATCGGCAGCATCGGCTGCAGGCTGGACAGCTTCTTCTCGTGCAGCAGGATGTAGGGCTTCTCCAGCTCCACGGTCATCTTGTCGGCGTTGGTCACGAAGTACGGCGACAGGTAGCCGCGGTCGAACTGCATGCCTTCGACGACGTCCAGCTCGGTCTCCAGGCCCTTGGCCTCCTCAACCGTGATGACGCCTTCCTTGCCGACCTTCTCCATCGCCTCGGCAATGATGCGGCCGATCTCGGCCTCGCCATTGGCGGAGATGGTGCCGACCTGCGCGACCTGATCGTTGGAGGTCACCGAGGTCGAGCGGGTCTTCAGGTCAGCCACGACAGCGGCAACAGCCGTGTCGACGCCGCGCTTCAGATCCATCGGGTTCATGCCGGCGGCAACCGACTTCAGACCCTCGCGCACGATGGCCTGGGCCAGCACGGTCGCGGTGGTGGTGCCGTCACCGGCTTCGTCGTTGGTCCGGGAAGCCACTTCGCGCACCATCTGCGCGCCCATGTTCTCGAACTTGTCCTTCAGCTCGATTTCCTTCGCAACCGTCACACCGTCCTTGGTGATGCGCGGCGAGCCGAAGGATTTCTCGATGACGACGTTACGACCCTTGGGGCCGAGGGTGACCTTCACCGCATCGGCCAGGATATCGACGCCGCGCAGCATCTTGGCGCGCGCATCGGTACCGAATTTGACGTCCTTGGAAGCCATGTGTTCCTGCTCCTTGTCTCAAGTTGCCGGCTCACCCGTAGGTGCGCCGGCGATCATCCTGTGTGTCGGGGGAGAGCGGCGAGAAGCCGGATCAGCCCTCGATGACACCCATGATGTCGGATTCCTTCATGATCAGCAGCTCTTCGCCGTCGATCTTGACCTCAGTGCCGGACCACTTGCCGAACAGGACGCGATCGCCTGCCTTCAGGTCCAGGGCAACGACTTCGCCCTTGTCGTTGCGCGCGCCATTGCCCACGGAGACGACTTCGCCTTCCATCGGCTTTTCCTTGGCGGTGTCGGGGATGATGATCCCACCAGCGGTCTTCTCTTCTGATTCGAGGCGGCGAACCACCACGCGGTCGTGCAGAGGCCTGAAGCCCATCGTCTGTACCCTCCCTCGGATTGGATACTGTGTGTCCTGAGTGTCGTTAGCACTCACATCGATTGAGTGCTAACAGCAGTGTGGACTTAAGAAGCCCGGGCATTCCTGTCAACGGATTTGGTGAAAAAATTCGCGCACCGTGCAAATTCGCCTGCCCCGGGAACGTGTCTCCAACGTTCGGCCTGTGGTCACATCCCGAACGTGTAGGTGAGGAACAGGCCGCCAGCAAACTGATCGGCAGACCCGCGCTGCTGCACGAGCGATGAACCGGCGGCGTCCCCTGCCAGTCGATCATACCCGGCAAACCATGTGACGGAGAGATCCCGGGTCACCGGATACATGACAGCACCCCCGAGACCATACGAAAGCAGACCGCCTTCCGCATCGAATGGCGTCAGGCCGGAGGCGGCCGACTGGGCGGCATTCACGTCGAAATATGTGCTCATGTAATTCGAGTCGGCGAAGGCCATCTGCGGCCCGAAGGACACGAAGACCGCACTGCGGCCCAGCCTGAAGGGCTTGCTGTAGCGGAGCTCCAGATTTCCGACCAGACCTTCATGACCGCCAATGCCCTGGCGCAGCTCCAGCTTGCCGGAGACATTGCCGACCGAATATTCGACGAAGCCGCCGAGTTCCACCGTCCCGTCGACATCGCCCAGCCCGACAAGGTCGTTGGTCCTGCCGCCCGCGATTCTCAGCGGCTGGTCGCCATCCTCTTCACGTCCGAAGTCGTACTTCGCAACCGGACCAACGCGCCACCCGCCGGATTTGATCAGATTGTATCCAACGCCCTCCCCCAGCGAGGCAAAGAACAGATCCTTGTAGGTCACCCTCACATTCGGAACCGCACTGGCAGCATAGGCGTCGTCGCCGAGATACAGGGGACCGGTGATCACCCCCGCACCAACGGAGATCTGCCAGTCGCTTTCCCCCTCACCCGGATTGCCCTGCTCCTGCGCCCGCACGATCTGTGGAACGGCAACGGCGAGCGCAAGCGCCAATACCACCGGTGTGGTTCGTCTGGTCATCTGGCTATCCGTTTGATGGCGTATCGTAAGGGGGTATCGCTGACTGGCCCGGATATGGGGCATGCCAGGCGATCTGCAAGGCGAAAAACCAGCAAATTCAATGTTGTCCGCTGTTCCGAGCCAGAAAGGCCTGGATGGCCGTATCAGCGGCACCGATGTGCTCCGGTTCCTTCCACTGCTCGATCAGCGTCGCATTCGGGGCAATTTCGGCAATCCGCCGGGAGGTGAATTCCGGGTGGTAGACATCTTTCCCCATCAGCACCAGCAGCGGTATGCGGCACCGCGCGACGTCCGCCTCCGTCTTGTTGAACAGCAGATCCGTACTGCCGAACATCGCGTCGCGAAACCCCGTCCAGACCACGTCACTCACATCAGGCTGTTCCGTCCGCTTCTCCTCCGCCCAGTCACCGAACATGTCGAGGAAGGTCTGGTGGTTGTCGGCGCAGCCGATGGGTTGCAGCATCACGCCGGAGGCCAGACGCTGCGGCACCGCATCCGCCAGCGCCATGATGTAGGAGCCACCGATGCACATGCCGACGGCATGGAACCGGTCCACACCCAGGTGGTCGAGCAGCGCCACCTGATCCGCGGTGTAGGTCTGCCAGCCATCCGCCGCCGTGATCGGAGCGGTCGACTGTCCGGCGTGGCGCTGGTCCATGGCAATGACCTGATAGTGCGGCGACAGGCGCGTGATCGCATCCCATGGCGCCTTGCCCCAATAGGGTATGGACGAGCGCATGCCGCCCGATGCCAGCAGCAGCACGGGAAACCCCACCCCATGCACCTCATAGTAGATTCGGGCATCGTCGCGTTCCAGAAAGGGCATGTCCGATCCTCCTCGGTCTCTTCGTTCAGGCTGCCCGGCGGGGGCGTTTGTCCGGAGCCGCAATATCGTCGGATCGTCCGGTTGCTGGCAAGATCGCAGCAGGGTGGCCCCGACCGCACACGATCAGTTGGCCAGCTTGCCGACGGTGGCACGGCCCGATGTCATGACCAGTGCGACGCCCACCGCCGCCACTGCCATCCCTGCCAGTGCAACCGGGCCAAAGGGCTCGTCGAGAATGATCCAGGCCAGAAGCGCCGCACTGGGCGGCACCAGAAAGAACCAGCCGGTCACCCGCGACGCTTCCCCGCGCTGGATCATCATGGTGAGCAGGATCATGGTGAACAGCGACATGACGACGACGATATAGCCCAGGGAAGCGATGAAGGTTGGCGTCCAGTTGATGGTCCCATCCTCGAACAGCCAACCGATGGGTGTAAGCAGCACCGCCGCGACCAGGAACTGGATAGCGGTGCCGCTGCGCGGATCCATCGTCCGGCAGAACTTCTTCTGGTAGAGCGTGCCGAAGGTAATGCCCAGCAGCCCCAGGAACGCCCAGGCCACACCCTCGGCACTGCCAAGGCCTGCCCCCAGCTTGTGGGAGACCACCAGCCCGACACCGGTCAGGCCCAGCGCGAGCCCCAGCCATTGTCGCGGCGAAACCCGCTCCCCCAGCAGAGGTCCGGCGAGTACGGCGGTGATGACCGGTTGCAGGCAGACAATCAGTGCCGCGGTACCAGCCCCGACCCCTCGCCCGAGGGCCAGCCAGGATCCGGCGAAGTAGATCGCCTGCAACATCACCCCGGCGATCATGACGTGCCCCAGCTCACGCCGGGACCGTGGCCAGGGCGCCCGCATGGCCAGCGCCAGCCCCGCCATCAGGATCGCAACGATCCAGTAGCGCAGGCTGAGGTATGTCAGGGGTTCCGCATCCGCGAGTCCGGCCTTGGCGGCAATGAAGCCACTGCTCCAGAGCAGCACGAACAGTGCAGGCGCGAACCTCAGCATGAGGTCATTGCGGTCGGCGGATGGAGGTTCGTGCATGTCTGCGGGCCGGCCACGTGTCTGGGGACCACATGCTAGCGGGGCCGGGCGGACGGGTAAGCAGAAAATTGCCCCTGCCCCGACGACCCGCGCGGCCCATGCGGCATGGTGTGGCGCGCGCGGGACACGTCGTCAGGACGGGACGAAGCTAGCGCCTGCCGGACGGCCCCGGATTGCCGTCGCGCCAGCTCGAAGTCGACTTGCAGCGACGACAGATGCGTTCTCCGAAGCCCGAACTGTCGAACTTCTCCTGACAGCGCAGGCAGGATCGTGTCTTCGCGACGTCGGCATTGGCGCGTGGCAGGGGCGCGTGGCCCCCGAAAACTTCAGGTTCTTTGCCGGTATGGCGTATCATGCAGTCTCCAGACACTGGTTTCGATAACTTGAGGAAGGGGCGGACGTGAAGGGCCAGTCGTGTCGAACGACCTTGGTGATGTCGGGTGAATTCATCGCGCGCATCAGGGCACCGTAGTTCATCTGGAAACTCACTTCGCTGCCGACGCTCAAAGCGGAATTCACTGCCCGGATGACCAAGTGGTCACTGGTGGCCCCGACAAACGCCACTCCCTCCGGCATTTCGAGTCCTGTCACATCGGTATCCTGCTGCCCGATCGCAAGCAGTGATCGGGGACAATGGTCATTGTCCGGCACCAGACGAAGTCCCCGCCAAGCAGGATCCGCAACGGCAAGCGATCCCGAAGTCGCCTTGACCTTGGACTCGATCACCTCCGCAATCAGCGTGAAGGCGTCGGTGTGGAGTCCATCGATACGGATACCTGAAAGGGGGTCAACGCCAAGAAGGATTGCTTCGCCCAACCGCAGATCATTGACCCGTGACAGTTCGCGACTTGCAAGGGCCCACGGCAGGTTGGCCGAATTGCCGCCGGAAACAGTGTCCAGCTTGCATCCCGTCGCGCCTTCGATGTCCGTTGCGATGGCCGAGAAACGCGCCATCGTGACGGCGTCAGGCGCGACACCACCGAGGCAGGCGAAGTTCGCGCCAATGCCCTTTAGGGAAACACCGGTCGTGGCAAGCACATCCCGGGCGAACGCTGTCAGGTCGGCCGACATGATCCCCTCGCGCATGTCGCCCATCTCGACCATCAGTACGATACCGTGAATCTTTCCCGTCTTGCGCGCAGCCGCAGCAAGGCACATGACGACCTCGATTTCGGTGTTGTAGCTGGTGACACAATCTTGGCTGACCAGCTCGGCCTGACTCTTCATCGGTGTCCGGATCATCGCAATGGGACACGTCATGCCCGCGCCGAGCAACCGCACGACATTGGTGATCCGTGACTCAGCCAATCCGGTGGCGCCCCCGTCCAGCATGGCCCTGGCAACGGCAGGGTGACCGCAGACAGCCTTGGTCACGCCTGTCACCCCGATGCCGTGTGCACGCAACTGTGTGACGATGTGACGTGTGTTGTACTGGATCTTTCCCAATTCGATCTCGATGCGCGGTGCCGTCATGCCATGGCCATGGCGGGCGCAGTGCGCAGTTCCGGAAATGCCGACAGCACCATCTCCGCGAGTTCCATCGCGGGGCGGCTCAACGCATCGGTCACGGGAATGCACAGTTCACTCTGGTAGCTGATGATGGCTGACCCGATATCGCTGTCGGTCATATCCTCGTGATTGATCGTCATGCCGATCACTCTGGTATCGGAGAACGCCTCGATCAGGGCGATCTCGTCACGTGGGTCGGGCATCGGCATCGTCGGAAAGTCACAGCGATGGGCGCGTCGGGGAGCATGCTGCAGGATGACCGCCTGCGGCTGGCTGCCGCGAAGGATGAACGCGGATGTGCAGAAGGCCGGGTGGCTCAACGCGCCCTGGCCCTCGATCAGGATAACGTCCGGCCGCTCGTTGACCGAGGCGGCGACAACTGCCCGCTCCAGTTCTCCGCAACAATATTGTGGCGGCACGGCGTCCAGCGCGACGCCGTAGCGCGCGCCCTGCATCAGACCCGTCTGGCCCGTTCCCACCACCACGGTGCGGATGCCGTGGTCGTTCAGGGCATCGGAGAGGACGGTCGCTGTTGTCCGCTTTCCGATTGCGCAATCCGTGCCCAGCACGGCAATGCGAATAGCCTCAACGTCGCCAACGCTGCCGTCGAACAGACGCATGTCCTTGACCGGGCGCGGCCTGCGGACGTCCCGGATGGCCACGCCATGAGAACGTGCTGCGGTGGCGATCTCGTCATCGTCGCCCAGATACTCGTGCAGACCGCTGACGATGTTCATGCCCCGCGTGATTGCCGCAAGCACC
Source organism: Minwuia sp. IMCC3009 (assembly GCF_029909415.1). GTDB lineage: Bacteria > Pseudomonadota > Alphaproteobacteria > Minwuiales > Minwuiaceae > Minwuia. Next base: position 1,602,298 of record NZ_CP123781.1, on the reverse strand, counting down.
ACGGCGCGATCCTTCGGCGACAGCTTTCCGTTGGCCGGTGCCATGCCGTAAATGAAGGTGTCGGGAACCAGTACCTCCTCGCCCAGCGCCGACCCGAGGTCGCGGTGGACCGGGATCTGGTTGGCGAGATGCCCAAGGATCTGACCACTGTCACGCCCGTCGTTATCACTGTCGATCACCGAGACAATGCGATACTTTTCCGAATGCCGGACAAGGCCATTGGCGGTCTTGCCGTCGATCTTCCCGAAATTTCCTTCGCAGTAGACGATTGCCGTGGGTGCTGATCCTGCCGGAACGTCGCTTGCTTGTCCGAGATCGACTGGGCGTTGGGTCTGCATGAGTGGTCCTTCTGGATAACATAATGGGATGGTCCACCGAAACTTTTGGTGACCCTGATGGACCCCTCGCACCTGGGATCCTGCGGTCTGGAGGATGAGGGGAAGTGCACCCGCGCCGATACATCGGGACGTGGCTTCAGAATCACGAATACTCCTGCCCGACAGCGGTCATCGGGCGCGGCGTGCGCGCTCAACGTCCGACGCTCACGTGCGGACCTGCGCGTTTCGCGACAAGCGTCTCGTTCTCCCGACGGCAGGTGCCGTAATTGTGCCTACTGGTGTCCCCGAGATCGGCAGGACCGGCGTCGGACGTGCCTTGCACACGCCCGACGCTGATCGGTCATCGCTATCTCAGGACGCGTCGAGATTCAGGCCTTCGACGCAGGCACGCGCCAGATTGACATCAGGTGAGTCGCTTCCCGGAGGCGTGGCCCAACCAGCTTCCATCACTGCCTTGTACCGGCTGTAGCCGACCGACTGGCTGATGGTCAGCACCTTGGCTTCCCGATCCGGATCGGCAGCAGCCGTATTGTGACAGACCGGCACCAGAGCGGCGACGACCTGGTCAGCGGCCATCGAATGCGCCATCTCGTTCGCCTTGCTGCCGGTCATCCAGCCGCCCGCGGAAAAGCCCACGATGGAGACGATGACACCGCCCACGATTGCGCCGTAGATGCCGGGTTTCGTCCATACGGGAAAATTCACTGTCGTTCCTCCGGCGGGGGAAGCGCCGCCTGCGCTATGATTGATCCTGTTCGAATTCACCTGCGCCCGCGTCCATCCTCATCAGGGTCGGACCGGCCCGCAGGGCACAGTCCCGGCCTGAACCGGCCCCGACACGGCATGGATTCCGCCTCGGTACCTGCAGTCACACGGTCGATTTCGCAGATTTTCGTCCGGCGGGATTCCCGATCACCTGTGAGCGATGGCCCCGCCATTCAGCCAATGTAGATTGCTTGATTTCACACGAACAACTGCACGGCAGATGCTTCTTCTACTTGATATTCATTGAAATGTCATCAGATATTTCGCAGAAGCGGAAGTCAGTGATTTTTCACTATGTTTTTATTATCGGTCCGGCAGGCAATATTTTTCGACGGAATTCAGCATTATTTTCTTTTCCATTTTCCGGATTGAAACAGGAAGTGCCAGGGTCTCACTCTGATTCCGGGAACCGGGCGACATTCACACCCGTTGAATCTGTCGCGATGCCAGGTTCCTACCCTACCTGACCACGATCAGGGATCGGCAGACCGGAACCGGTTTGCCTCCCCCTCACCGCACAAGTCAGTTCACGGCTGCGTCCGGAGCGCAATACCGCCGCATTCTCCCGGCGGTCAGCCCTTCAAGCGTCGCGCCGCCTGCCGCAGCACGTCCCGGTCGCCACGCTGCCAGGTCACCGTCAGGCTGTAGCGGCTGATCCGCCAGCCCTCTGCACGGCGAATCAGGTCGACGTCGTAATAGCCGCCGATCAGATAGTCCGGTTCCCCCCGCGCGCCGGACAGATGGTGCATCGCCTGCAGGTAGGCCGTCAGATGCGCCCGGTCCCCATCGATGCGGTGGACATGGTTGCCGGTCAGATGCTGCGTCGAGGTCAGCCCCCCGACTGTCCCGCGCATGATCTCGATCCAGTCCGCCCGCGCGCCCGACCATGGCTTGCCGCCAAGGGTCGTGAAGTCGCTTTCCACAGTCTCGTCGAAGACCTGCTCCAGCAGCCCCAGATCCTTCATGTCGATCGCCGTCGCATAGCGATGCATCACATCGCTGATCGCGAAACGGTCAGCGATGGTCCTGAGTTCAGTGTCTGTCATGGTGTCCTCCCCAATAGTCCGTACAGACTACAGCCATTTCATGGCGCGGGATCCCCCTGATGGTTCGGGACAGAACTTCACCATGTTGCGGCTCATGCAGGCTTCTCGAGGACGACCAGCTTGGTCATGGCGGGAATGAGGCTTTGCCCGCCGTCGGTCCCGAAGCCGATCTCGCGGCCCTTCGCGATCAGCCAGCCCACGGACAGTGAGCGCGCCTCCGGCGTGAATGCCATGTGCTGGAGCTGCCAGAGCGCCGCCAGGGCCGGGCCGGAGCGGTCTTCCTCCACCATGAAATCATGGATCAGCAGCTTGCCACCGGGTGCCAGCGCGGCATAGGCCTTCTCCAGCAGGGTCGCGACCGCGTCACCCGGAACACCACTCAACAGGTAGGACATCAGGATGGCATCCTGATCGCCCGGCCAGGCGACCTCCACCGCATTGCCCGGGATGTAGCGGACGCGGTCAACCAGATCGGCCTCCGCAATGAAGCGCCAGCCGATCTCCGCCACGTTCGGGAAGTCGATGATGGTCGAGTGCAGGTCCGTGTAGGCCTTGCACAGGCTGATCGTCATGGCCCCGGTGCCGCCGCCGACGTCCAGCAGGCTGGTCGCGCCGGACAGATCCACCAGTCGCGCCAGCGTGCGCCCCGGACCGAGCGAGCCGGCATGCTGGCTCTCGGAATAGACCGACGCCTGCTCCTCATCCGCCATCCAGTGACGGTAGGACGCGATGGCATCGTCCGACAGGTCGTCCTTCATCACCGCGTTCAACTGCAGCAGGAACGGGTACATCTGCTGGTCGATCTGGTAGCGCAGGTAGTCACCGAAATCGTACTTCGAATGTTTCGACAGGAAATTTTCCGCCGCCGGGGAGTTCTGCAGACGCCGGTCGTCAGCCCAGGTCAGGATGCCGATGCTCGCTAGCGCCGTGGTCAGCATGACGATCCTGTTCACGGGTACGCCAGTGGCCCTGGCGAGCTCCTCCGGCGTCCTGGGTTCCCCCGTCAACTCCGTGAAGAGGTCGATGTGCAGCCCTGCGAAGAGAGCCTTGGACGCCATGAAGCTGAAAGCGATGGTCGAAAGTTCTTCGGCGGTTTCCACACATTGTGCGCTCTCCGCTGCCACATCGCTCGCATGCACGGTCATGTCCGAACTCCTACTGATTTTGCTGGTGCGAACAGCATAGTCAGATTGGTTTGCAGTGCAACATACGCCAGATGATAGAAAAACCCGGATAACGGGAATCGTTCGGCAAACATCAATACTTTTGATTGATACTACCACAATTCATTTCAACAGGTCCATTTATTCAAGACAATTCATTACAAATATTATTTTATTGATGTTTATTTTTCATTATTGTTTCTTGATAATTTGCAATATTAATTCAGCAATATTTCATAAAGAAAAATTCTCCGCACAATCAGACGGATTTCACAATTTTCTACTGTTCAAGCAAGATGCAAAGCTCGCCACCGCAGCCTTTCCGGCCCTGCAATCCTCCCATGCAACTGGCATTCATCAAGGCAGCAGAAGCATCTCCGCAGGATTTCCTCCCACATGAGAAAGGCCGCCCGCAGTTTCCTGCGGACGGCCCCTCTCTCGTCCCGGTCCTGACCCGGCTGCCGGGTCAGGCACAACCGATCGCGCGGATCAGTTCTTTGCCTTGTCCACCAGGGCCTTCTCGGAGATCCAGGGCATCATGGCGCGCAGCTTGCCGCCGACTTCCTCGATCGGGTGCGCAGCGTTGCGGGCGCGGGTGGCCTTGAAGGAGGTCTGGCTGACCTTGTTCTCAAGCATCCAGTTGCGGGTGAACTTGCCCGACTGGATGTCGTCCAGGACACGCTTCATTTCCGCCTTGGTCTCGGAGGTCACGATGCGCGGGCCGGTGACATACTCGCCGTACTCCGCCGTGTTGGAGATGGAGTAGTTCATGTTGGCGATGCCGCCCTCGTAGATCAGGTCGACGATCAGCTTCACTTCGTGCAGGCACTCGAAATAGGCCATTTCCGGCGCGTAACCGGCCTCGACCAGGGTTTCGAAACCGGCACGGATCAGCTCGACCAGACCACCGCAGAGGACAACCTGCTCACCGAACAGGTCGGTCTCGCACTCTTCCTGGAACGTGGTCTCGATGACGCCCGCACGACCACCGCCGATGGCGCTGGCATAGGACAGGGCCACTTCCAGCGCATTGCCGGAGGCGTCCTGATGCACGGCGACCAGGCAGGGCACACCGCCGCCACGCTGGTACTCGGAGCGCACGGTATGGCCCGGACCCTTCGGCGCGATCATGAAGACGTCCAGATCGGCGCGCGGCTCGATCAGGTTGAAGTGGATGTTCAGGCCGTGCGCGAAGCAGATCGCGGCACCTTCCTGCATGTTCGGACCCAGGTCATCACGGTAGAGATCACCCTGCAGCTCGTCCGGGGTCAGCACCATGACCACATCGGCCCAGGCGGCACCGGAAGCCGGATCCATCACATCAAAGCCGGCCCCTTCCGCCTTCGGGCGGCTGCCGGAGCCTTCGCGCAGCGCAATGCGAACATTCTTCGCACCGGAGTCGCGCAGGTTCATGGCATGGGCATGGCCCTGGCTGCCGTAGCCAACGACCAGGACGTTCTTCGCCTTGATCAGGTTCACGTCCGCATCACGGTCGTAGTAAACACGCATTGTTCAGGTCCTCCTCAGGGTCTCGGTTCATGGGCGCTGCTGTGCCGCAAGTGCGGCCCTGGCGCAACGCCGTATTTCGCGGGGCGCGCCAGCGCGCGCGGTTGATTCCTCAGATTTCGTCCGGGCCACGGCTGATGGCGGCGACGCCGGTGCGGCTCATGTCCACCAGTCCCAGAGGCCGCATCAGGTCGGCAAAGGCGTCGATCTTGGAGGCGGAGCCGGTGATCTCGAAGACGAAGCTGCGGTCGGTCGCATCGACGGCACGGGCGCGGAAGATGTCGGCGATTCGCAGGGCCTCCACCCGCTTCTCACCGGAGTTGCGCACCTTCAGCAGCGCCAGCTCCCGCTCGATATGCGGTCCCTGCACGGTCAGGTCGGCAACCCGGTGCACCGGCACCAGCCGGTCGAGCTGTGCCTTGATCTGCTCGATGATCATCGGCGTGCCGGTGGTGACGATGTTGATGCGGGAAATCCCGTTGTCGCGATCGACCTCCGACACCGTCAGGCTGTCGATGTTGTAGCCACGACCGGAAAACAGGCCGATGACCCGGGCCAGGACGCCGGACTCATTGTCGACCACGGCGGATATCGTGTGACGTTCTATGGTGTCTTGCATGTCGCTTCACGGTGTGGCGAAGGCGATTACCTGTCCGGCATCCCCTTCGCGCGACCGTCCCTCCTGAGAGATAGAGTTCGTTGCGGTTCCGGCTCAGACGAGTGCCAGTCCCTGATCGGTGGCCTGGGGTGACTCCGCGCCCGCTTCGTTCCCCAGGATCATTTCGTTGTGTGCGGCCCCGGACGGCACCATCGGGTACACGTTCTCGGCCGGATCAACGCGAACATCGGCGATGACGGGCCGGTCCACGGCAATCATCTCGTCGATCAGGCTGTCCATCTCGTCCGGCGTTTCCGCCTTCAGGCCCACCGCACCGAAGCTCTCGGCCAGCTTCACGAAGTCCGGCAGGCTCTCCACGTAGCTCTCCGAATAGCGCTTGCCGTGCATCAGTTCCTGCCACTGGCGGACCATGCCCATCCACTGGTTGTTCAGGATGAAGATCTTCACAGGCAGCTTGTACTGCGCCAGCGTCGACATTTCCTGAATGTTCATCATGATCGAGGCTTCACCGGCGATATCGACCACCAGCTTGTCAGGGTGCGCGATCTGCGCGCCCATCGCCGCCGGCAGGCCGTAGCCCATGGTGCCGAGCCCGCCGGAGGTCATCCAGCGGTTCGGGCTTTCGAACTTGAAGAGCTGTGCCGCCCACATCTGATGCTGACCGACCTCCGTCGTGATGTAGGGGTCGCGGTCCTTGATCTTCTCGTACAGGGCCTCGACCGCACGCTGCGGCTTGATCAGCTTGTCGGTCTGTTCGTAGGCGAAGCTGTTGCGCGCCCGCCAGATGTCGATCTGACGCCACCAGGGCTCGATCCGGGCCGGATCGACCTGACGCGCGCCCGCCTTCCAGATGCGGATCATGTCTTCCAGGATGTGTGCCGCGTCGCCGATGATCGGCAGGTCCACCCGCACGTTCTTGTTGATCGAACTCGGATCGATGTCGATGTGGATCTTCTTCGACTTCGGCGAGAAGGCATCCAGACGCCCGGTCACCCGGTCATCGAAGCGCGCGCCGATGCAGATCATCACGTCACAGTCGTGCATGGCCCAGTTGGCCTCATACGACCCGTGCATGCCCAGCATGCCGAGATACTGCCGGTCCGACGCCGGATAGCCGCCCAGTCCCATCAGCGTGTTGGTGATGGGATAGCCGGTCATGCGCACGAACTGGGTCAGCAGCGCGGATGCCTTCGGCCCCGCATTGATGATGCCGCCGCCGGTATAGAAGATCGGCCGTTCCGCATTGGCGATCATCTCCACGGCTTCCCGGATCTTCTCCAGGTCACCCTTCACCCGCGGACGGTAGGTCTTGTGGCGCACCTTCTCCGGCGCCGTGTAGTCGGCGGTGTTGATCTGCACATCCTTCGGGATGTCGATGACCACCGGGCCGGGACGGCCATTGGTGGCAACGTAGAAGCCTTCATGGACCACCCGCGCCAGATCAGCCGTGTCCCGGACCAGATAGTTGTGCTTGGTGCAGGGGCGGGTGATGCCGGTGGTGTCGCATTCCTGGAACGCGTCGTTGCCGATCATGTGGGTCGCGACCTGCCCGGTCAGGCAGACGACGGGAATGGAATCCATCAGCGCGTCGGTCAGTCCGGTAACCGCATTGGTGGCACCGGGGCCGGAGGTGACGAGAACGACACCCGGCTTCCCCGTGGAGCGGGCATAGCCCTCCGCCGCATGAACCGCGCCGCCTTCCTGACGGACCAGGATGTGGCGAATGGAGTTCTGCTTGAACAGCGCATCGTAAATCGGCAGTACCGCGCCGCCAGGATACCCGAAGATGGTATCTACACCCTGATCGGTCAGTGCCTTGATCAGGATTTCCGCGCCGGTCATTGCGTTGTTCGACATGATACGCCTCGTTGCCTTGTCTGTTCCCCGGACGGGGGAGCAGTTCCTCGTTCCTCAAAATGAACAGCCCGTCACGCGCACGCGTCGCCTGAACTGGCCATTTCAACCCGGAAACGGCGCGACCGGTCAGAGGTCATCTCAGAGGGCCATCAGTTACAGAATACGCGCGGCGAACCGGGCGGCGCGAAACATAGGCAAGGGCTACCCCCCGGTCAACAGAAATTCGCTTATTTTCGGAAAGATTTCCCCGAAAACACTTTCTGTTTGTTTCGTATTCGAGCAAATATCCGCAACGATCTGATGACGGAACCAGGTCCCCTGTCGCTTGGCATAGCGGCGCGTGGCAGTCTGGGCCTGCGTTCGCGCCTCTTCCAGGCTCAGGTCTCCGTCCAGATGGGCAATCAGGGCCGGCACGCCGAGCGCCTTCATCGCGGGCAGATCCGGGTCGAGGCCGCGCGCATGCAGGCGTGCCACCTCCGCCAGTGCCCCCTCCGCCAGCATGGCATCGAAACGTGCGTCACAGCGGGCATAGAGGCCGTCGCGCGGCGGGTCCAGGACAACCGTGAATGTCCGTGCCCGGACGGGTGGAACTCCCGGCATCTGTTGCCAGTCGGTCAGCGATCGTCCGGTCCCGCGCCAGACCTCCCAGGCGCGAACCAGGCGCTGGCTGTCGCCGGCATTCAACCGTTCGGCCGCCACCGGATCGACCGCCATCAATCGCTGCCGCACCCTCTCCCCGCCCTCGCGCGCCAGTATCTCCGTCGCCTCCTGCCGGAACGCAGGAGCGATGTCGGGGATCGGTGCAAGGCCTTGCAGCAATGCCCGGACATACAGGCCGGTCCCGCCACAGAGCACGGGCACCTGCCCTGCCGCGTGACATGCCGCGATCTCTGCTGCCGCGCGCGCGGACCAGAGCGCCGCGGAGCAGGCCTCCGCCGCATCCTGAAAGCCGTAGAGCCGATGCGGGGCCATGGCCTCCAGTTCCGGCTCCGGCCGGGCGGTCAGGATATGCAGGTCACGATAGACCTGCATGGAGTCGCAATTGATCACGACCCCGCCCAGTTCCGCAGCCACGCGGGCAGCCAGCGCCGACTTGCCGCTCGCCGTCGGGCCGAGTATCAGCAACAGGTCGCCAGACGAAACTGGCTGTTCCGGAGGGGTATCGTTCATGGAAATGGTTCTGACGCTGGTGGGCAATGCGCGTCAACCACTGACAGCGGCACAGGTCGCCGCCGTCCGCGCCGCAACGGACGCATCCGCCCCGGTTCACGAACTGGGGCCGGACGCCGTCGAGTTCCCCGTCGAGGTACGGCCCGCCGATGCATCGGAGCTGGAGCAGCGGGCCATTGATGCCCTTGACGGGGCAGCGGTCGATCTGGCTCTCACCGGCACCGGGAACCGGCGCAAGCGCCTGCTGATCGCCGACATGGACTCCACCATCATCACCGTCGAGTGCATTGACGAACTGGCCGACTTCGCAGGTGTGCGGGACGCGGTTTCCGGCATTACCGAACGCGCCATGCGCGGCGAGATCGATTTCGAGGACGCGCTGCTGGAACGTGTCGGACTGATGAAGGGTCTGCCGGAGTCAGTGCTGCAGCAGGCCTTCGACGACCGCGTCCGACTGACAGACGGGGCCGCTGTCCTGACACGGACGATGCGGGCCGGGGGGGGCCATGCGGCACTGGTGTCGGGGGGCTTCACGTTCTTCACCGAACGGGTGGCGCACCTGGCCGGGTTCGACGAACATCACGCCAACACGCTGCTGTTTCAGGACGGCCACCTGACCGGCGATGTCGGTCGCCCGATCCTGGGCCGACAGGCCAAGCTGGACCAGCTCAACCGCATCACGACGGAACTCGGGATCACCAACGAGGACGCGCTGGCGGTGGGCGACGGGGCCAATGACCTGGCCATGATCCAGGCCTCCGGTCTTGGTGTCGCCTTTCATGCAAAGCCGATGACGGCGGCGGCAGCGGGCGCGCGCGTACTGCATGGCGACCTGACGGTGCTGCTCTATTATCAGGGGATTCCATTCAGCGAATGGGCGACCTGACTGGGGGAGACACGGTCAATGACGGACGAGATCGAACGGGTGACCTATGCGGTCACCGACCGGGTGGCGGTGCTGACGATGCAGCATCCGCCGGTCAATGCCGTGGACATGGAACAGATCGGGGCGATCCATGCCGGTCTGAAGCGCGCCGATGCCGACCCGGATGTCGGCGCCATCGTGCTGACCAGCGCCGTCGATGGCTATTTCTGTGCCGGGATGGACCTGAAGATGGTGCAGCGCGGCGGTGTTGCGGCCTTCCGGCGCTTTCTGGAGACATTCTATCTCGAAACCCTGGACATCCAGCACCGTCTGACCAAGCCGACGATCACCGCGATCAATGGCACCGCCCTTGGCGCGGGGATGACACTCTCCATCACCAGCGACGTGCTGATTGCCGCCGATGATGCCCGGCTGGGCTATCCGGAGATCAATGTCGGGGTGCTGCCCGCCATCCACTTTGCCCACCTGCCCCGAATCGCGGGCCGCCACCGGGCCTTCGAATATCTCTTCACCGGGGACATGCTGCCGCCCGAGAGCCTGCGGGAGATCGGCGTGATCAACCATGTCGTTCCGGTCGCCGATGTGCTTCCGAAGGCCATGGAGATCGGGCGCAAGTTCGCCGCCAAGTCGCCCGCCATCATGGCCGTCGGTCGCCGCGCCTTCAGCCGGGCCAACGACCTCGACTACCGCCGCGATGTCGCCAACCAGGTTGAGATGATGTGCGCCCTGCTGGGCACCGAGGATGCGATGGAGGGTCTGACCGCCTTCACGGAGAAGCGCAAGCCGCGCTGGACCGGCAAATAGGCCGGGGGAAAGAGGACTCTCGCAAACGAACAATTCGGTAACCCGAACGGTCTTTGCTCGCTGGACAAGTCCCCGGGCATTTTGCACTCTGGCAAGAGAACTGGAAAACCAGTCATTGTTTGCTGCCTGACAGGGGCAGCCATATGGGAGGATACAAGAGGTGTTCAAACTTAGTTTGGGGCAGCGTTCGCGACGTGTGCTGACTGCCACTGCCGCAATCGCGCTGGCAGCGACGCTCGCCGTCAACAATGTTCACGCAGCATCACACAGCGGCGCGGTGAAGGGCGGCACCCTGATCGTCGGCGTCGAGACCGACTCGCGCGGCTTTGACGCGGTCAAGGGCGGTGTGCTTGGCGTCAGCGCCGGAACGGTCTCTCTGGCAGTCCACGACACGCTGCTGAAGTACAACGAGAAGACCAAGGAATTCGAACCCAATCTGGCAACCGCCTGGGAAGCGTCCGAGGACAACAAGAGCTGGACCGTTACCCTGCGCAAGGGCGTGAAGTTCCATGACGGCTCCGACTTCACCGCCAAGGATGTCGCGGACCATTTCAACCGCATCCTCGATCCGGCGAACAAGTCGCGCAGCCGGTCGTTCATCACGGCGATAACCGGTGTCGAGGCCATCGACGACCACACCGTCAAGTTCAACCTGGCACACCCCTGGCTGCCGCTGCTGGGCAACCTTGCGGCGCCGAGCATGATCGGGCTGATCCCGTCGAGTGCCAATGTCGCCGCCGACAAGCAAAACCGGGAGCCGATCGGTACCGGCCCGTTCATGTTCGACAGCTGGGCCGGTGGTGACCGCATCACCATCAAGCGGAACCCGAACTACTGGAACAAGGACGCGGTGCATCTCGACGAGATCGTCTTCCGTATCCTGCCCGATACCCAGGCCCGCTTTGCCAGCCTGCGTTCCGGCGAGATCGACCTGATCTGGACCGACCGCGGCAGTTCCATCGTGGAGGCGCAGAAAGACCCGAATCTCACCACTGTCGTTCGTGACGGCAAGGGTGCCGCGGTCACCTTCATCAATGCGTCCAAGCCGCCGCTGGATGACGCCCGCGTGCGCCAGGCCATTTCCCACGCCTGGAACCAGACTGCGCTCCTGAAGGTCACCTGGAAGGATACCCGTCCGTTCGCGGAACACCCGCTGGGTACCGAATCCAAGTGTGATGCCGGATATCGCCATTACGATCCGGCAAAGGCCAAGGCCCTGCTGGCTGACTATGGCAAGCCGGTGAAGATCAGCATGATCCACACCACGACCCCGCGCGGCCGTGAGTTTGGCGAGATCTATCAGCAGCTGCTGAAGCAGGTCGGCATCGAACTGGAACTCGTCCCGGTCGATCAGAACACGCTGGTGAAGAAGGTCTTCACCAACGACTACATGATCTCCGGCTGGCGGATTGCCGATGCGGACGATGTGGGTCCGCAGACCTTCGCCCTGTCCTTCTCCAAGAGCTCCTACAACCTCACCCGCCTGATGTTGCCGGAAATGGACAAGGTTGCGCTCGCCATGCGGACGGCGGCTGATCCGGCTGTGCGCGAGAAGTTCCATTGCGATCTGATGCGCATGGTCAATGACCAGGGCAACATGCAGTACCGTGGTGGCAACCGCTACTACGCCTTCCATGGCACCAACACCCACAACATCGGCATCGATGGTCTGGGTGTGGTCAGGGTCTCCGGCGCATGGAAGGACAAGTGATCAGCAGATCATTCATCTGAACAACTGCTGAGACTGCAGACATGCGTTACCTGCTGAAACGGGTACGGCGACTGGTCGTCGTGATCTTCGCCGTCACCCTTTTCACCTTCCTGCTGGTCAACGTCCTGCCGGGTGATGTCGCCTATGACATTGCCGGGCAGGACGCATCGGAGGAGGAGGTACAGGCCATTCGTGCCGACCTGGGCCTCGACCGGCCGGTCATGGTCCGATACGCGGAATGGCTGGGGGACTTCGTTCAGGGTGACTGGGGTCGCTCCTTCCGCACGGACGAACCGGTGGTGGACGCCATCCTGTCCCGCTTTCCGGTCTCTCTCGAACTCATGCTGGTGGCGCAGGTCTTCGCGCTGATCCTGGCTGTTCCGTTCGGCATACTTGCCGCCTATCGCGCCGGACGCACGGTCGACCGGACCATTGCGACGGCGGGCTTCATGTCCTTGTCCGTTCCGTCATTCATGGCGGCAATCCTGCTGATCCTGGTCGTATCCCTCAATCTCGGCTGGCTGCCCACATCCGAATACGAGCCGCTGTCGGCAGGTCTCTGGGCGAACCTGCGGGCTTTCATCCTTCCGGCGCTGGCCATCGCCATGGCCGAATGGGTGGTGCTGATGCGGGTATTGCGGGCCGACATGATCGGCGTGCTGCAACAGGACTACATCTCGCTCGCGCGGGCCAAGGGACTGCCGGTCTGCCACGTCATCCTGCGCCACGCACTGAAGCCGGCTTCCTTCTCGATGATCACGGTCCTGGGCCTGCAGATCGGCAATCTGGTCGGCGGCTCGATCATCATCGAATCCATCTTTGCCCTGCCCGGTGTCGGTCGCCTGCTGATCAACGCGATCTATGCCCGTGACTTCATCGTGGTCCAGGGCGTCGTGGTCTTCATCGCCTTTGCCTACGTGCTGGTGAACTTCATCGTTGACCTGCTCTATGCCGTGCTGGACCCCCGTATCCGGACGGAGCGCGCCGATGGCTGATCCCACAACCAACCGTCCCCTTCATCCGGCACGGCCGACACTTTCACGGTTCCGCCGCATGCGGCCTACGACTGGCAAGTCCGGACAGTTCGGCATTGCCTTCTGGCTGCCCCTCGCCTGGCTGTTCCTGATCAGTTTCACGGCGATCTTCGCGCCCTGGATCGGCATCCAGGATCCGGACTCACTGGATTTCGTCAATCTTCAGACGCCACCGAACGACGCGCACCTGCTCGGCACGGATCACCTGGGTCGCGATGTGCTGGCGCGCGTCGTCTACGGCGCCCGCGTGTCGCTGGTCGTCGGCTTCTGCGCGCCGGTGGTCGGCATGCTGCTGGGCCTGCCCATCGGCATGATCGCAGGCTATTTCGGCGGGCGCATCGACGGTTTCATCGTCGGCTCCATCGATACCTTCCTGGCCGTTCCCGGTCTCGTGCTGCTGTTGCTGTTCTCTCTCATCTTCGGTGGCAGCCTGCTGGTGGTGACCGTCAGTCTGGGACTGCTGTTCATTCCGATCTTCTCCCGCATCAGCCGGGCCGCGACGCTCAGCTTCAAGTCGTCGGAGTTCATCCTTGCGGCACGCACAATCGGCGCGAACGACTTCAACATCCTCGTGCGCGAACTGTTGCCCAATGTCGTGCTGCCGGTGCTGGCGTTCGGCCTGGTCGCCGTGGCCAGCGCCATCGTGGTGGAGGGCGCGCTGAGCTTCCTCGGCCTGTCGGTGCCCGCCCCTCACCCGAGCTGGGGCGGCATGATCGCGGGCGGTCGGGAGCATCTGGAGGAATCCCCCCATATCAGCGTCTTTCCGGCAATCGTCATGTTCCTGACGGTGCTGTCCTTCAACCTGGTGGGTGACACGCTGCGCAGCCGCTTCGCGGATGTGCGGGAGGCGGCGATCTGATCATGTCCAGACCCCTGCTCGAACTCACCAACGTCTCCACCCATTTCCATTCACCTGCCGGTCGCGTGCGGGCCGTTGACGGGGTTTCCGTCTCGCTGGAGGCCGGACAGACACTTGGCCTGGTCGGTGAATCCGGGTCCGGCAAGTCCGTGCTGGCACGCACCATCATGGGTCTGCTGCCGTCCTATGCAGAGATCCCGAAGGGCGGTGCCATCACCTTCGATGGCCAGAACCTGCTGACCATGGATCGCAAGGCCCGTCGCGCCATCTCGGGACCGGGCATCGGCATGATCTTCCAGGACCCCATGACCAGCCTCAATCCGGTGATGAAGATCGGCCAGCAGGTCTATGAGGGGATGCGCCATCATTTCGGCACCAGCAAGGCCACGGGCCGCCAGCGCGCCATCGAGCTGCTGACAGAAGTCGGTATCCCGCAGCCTGATGTCCGCGTCGACCAGTATCCGCACCAGCTTTCCGGCGGGATGCGACAGCGCGTGGCCATCGCCATCGCGCTTGCCTGCGAGCCGAAGCTGCTGATCGCCGATGAACCCACGACGGCGCTGGATGTGACCGTCCAGTCAGGGATCCTCGACCTGCTGCAGCGCGAACAGCGGGACCGCGGCATGACCCTGATCCTGATCACCCATGATCTCGGCGTCGTTGCCGGGCGCTGCGACAAGGTGGCGGTGATGTATGCCGGTGGCATCGTCGAGACCGGCAGCACCCGCAGCCTGTTCGCCCGCACCCGGATGCGCTACACGCAGGCCCTGCTGGATTCCATTCCGCGCCTCGATCGCCCGCCACATGAGCGGCTGAAGTCGATCGGTGGCCGTCCACCGAACCTCATCACACCGCCACCGGGGTGCCGCTTCGCCCCCCGCTGTGCCTTCGCCGATGCGCAGTGCGAAGCCGCGATGCCCCCGATGCAGGCTGACGAGGCCGACCCGGCACACAGCTTCGCCTGCTGGCATCCGCGCGATCCCGAGCAGGTGACGGAGGAGGTGGCATGAGCGACGTGCTGCTGGATGTCCGTGACCTGGTCGTCGAGTTTCCGACGCGCAAGGGCCTGGTGCAGGCCGTCAGTGGTGTGACCTTCGAACTGCGGCGCGGGGAAACGCTGGCGCTGGTTGGCGAATCCGGCTGCGGCAAGTCGACGACGGCGCGGGCGGTGATGCAGTTGCCACGCCCGACCAGCGGCCAGATCGTGCTGGACGGTGACGATCTGGTTGCCGCCGGAAAGCGGGACCTGCGGCGGATGAGACGCCGGTTCCAGATGATCTTCCAGAACCCGATTGCCTCCCTCAACCCGCGCAAGCGCATCAGCGAGATCATCGAGAAGCCGCTGAAGATCGCGGGGCTGCTGGATGCAGAGAAACGCAGGCAGGCGGTCGAGGAACTGCTGGAGACTGTCGGACTCGACCCGGCGGTGGCCATGGACAAGCGACCGCACGAGTTCTCCGGCGGCCAGTGCCAGCGCATCTCCATTGCGCGGGCGCTGATCCTGGAACCGGACCTGCTGATCTGTGATGAACCGGTCTCGGCACTCGATGTTTCCATCCAGGCTCAGATCCTGAACCTGCTGGAGGACATGAAGCAGCGCTATGACCTGACCATGCTGTTCATCAGTCATGACCTCGCCGTGGTCCGCAATGTGGCGGACCGGGTGGCGGTGATGTACCTGGGCCGCTTCTGCGAGGTCGGCAGTTCGGAGATGCTTTTCGACAGTCCGGCGCATCCCTATACCCGCGCCCTGCTCAGCGCCATTCCGGTGCCCGATCCCACCGTGACGCCAAAGCCGATCGAGATGATCCAGGGCGACCTGCCCTCCCCCATCTCACCACCCAGCGGCTGCCGCTTCCGCACCCGCTGCCCCGTTGCCAGCGAACGCTGCGCGGCGGAGGTGCCGGCGATGCGTGAGCTGCCGGACGGGCGCGCGATCGCCTGCCACCATCCGCTGATCGGTGCCTGACGGGCGGCCTTTCCCGATCGGAAACAGTCTTGTGAAGCATCCTGCCATTGCCTCGCCGAAACGGAACGTCATATGGGCGGAACAGGCAGGAGGACCCGATGACCGAACCGCAGAACCCCAGCACCATCCACGGCTATCACGCCCACATCTACTACCGGAACGATGCGGAGCGCGCGGAGGCGGCCGTACTGCGCCGTCAGATCATGACCACTTTCGAGGTCGTGCCGGGCCGCTGGCGCGATCAGCCGGTCGGACCACATCCGCTGCCCATGTACCAGATGGCATTTGCCACTGATGTCTTCCCGACGATGGTGCCCTGGCTGATGCTCAACCGGCGGGGCCTGACCATCCTGGTACATCCGGAAACCGGCGATGATCTGGCCGACCACGACATTCACCCGCTCTGGCTGGGCGAACGCCTGCCGCTGGACATTGCATTCCTGCGCGGCTTTGCCGGACGACCCGGGCGGGCCTGATGCTGCGGCGCTGCCGCCTCAGTACATCCGTCCGCCGTTCGGAATCTGCCGCTCTGGGCCGATCAGGATGACGTTGCCGTCAGCGTCGGGAAACCCGAGCGTCAGACATTCGCTCATGAACTTGCCGATCTGCTTCGGCGGGAAATTGACCACCCCCGCAACCTGCCGGCCCATCAGTTCCTCCCGCGTGTAATTGGTGATCTGGGCCGAGGTCTTGCGGGTCCCGATCTCCTCACCAAAGTCGATCCAGAGTTTCCAGGCCGGGCGTCGCGCCTCGGGGAACGCCTGCACGTCGATGATGGTTCCGACACGAATGTCGACACGCTGGAATTCGTCATAGGTCAGGTCGGTCATGCTCTCGGCTTCCCTGTATCGCGCGGTATCAGGCCTGGCCCGCGTGGGCGCGGGCAGTGCGGGCATGGATCTCCCGCAGCACGGCCAGTTCGGTCGGCTCCGGCACCGGTGTCTCCGTGACACTGTCGGCAAAGCGGATATCCCAGCCGGTCGCGGCCGTGATCTGATCGCGTGTCACGCCCGGATGGATGGTGGTGACGATCAGTTCCCTGGTCTCGGGATCCGGTGCCATCTGGCAGAGATCGCTGATCAGGCGCGTCGGCCCCAGGGTCCTGGCCCCGGCCTCCGCCCGGCTGTTGCCCCCGTTGCCGTGACCGAGCGAGGTGATGAAATCCAGCTTCTCCACGAAGGCACGCGGTGACTGGCGCAGCAGGATGAAGGTCTCCCGCGCGCTGGTCGCGATCTCCGGCGCGCCACCCGCCCCCGGCAGGCGGGTCTTCGGCTTCAGATAGGTGCCGCCGATGACCGTGGTGTTGATGTTGCCGAAGCGGTCCACCTGCGCCGCCCCCAGGAATCCGACATCGATGCGTCCGCCCTGCAGCCAGTAGCGGAACATCTCCGGCACCGAGACATTGGTCAGCGCCGTCTCCGCCAGTTCACCGTCGCCAATGGAGAGCGGCAGCACGTCGGGCCGCGTCTCCAGCGTGCCGGATTCATAGATCAGCACAACGTCCGGCGCATGGGTCTGGCGCGCCAGATTGGCGGCCGCGCTGGGCTGGCCGATACCGACGAAGCAGACCTGACCATTCTGCAATGCCCGGGATGCTGCGACGGTCATCATCTCGTCGGCGGTGTAGCCCCTGTCGCTCATTGCACACCCTCCCCCGCCTTGCGCTGCATGACATGGCTGTCCATCCAGGCGCGGAACGTCTCCCGGTCGCGCGCGATGGGATCCCAGGCCTTGTAGAAGCTGTTGTCACGCGGGTAGTAGCCATGGGCGTAGCTGGGAAAGGCGCCGTCGGGCACGGCTGCGATGGCGCTGATCGTCCACGACGGCAGGATCACCGCGTTGGGACCACCGCCCAGATCGTCAACGATCTCCTCCACCGTCACGATGGAGCGGCTGGCGGCCAGCACCGCCTCCTTCTGCACGCCGATGATGCCTTCCAGCAGCACGTTGCCGCGCCGGTCCGCCTTCTGCGTATGGATCACGGCCACATCGGGGCGCATGGCCGGAATGGCGGCCAGCTTCTCCCCGGTGAACGGGCATTCGACCGACCGGATGCGGTCGTTCACCTTCGGCAGGTCGTTGCCGATATAGCCCCGGAACACCGCACAGGGCAGTCCGGCAGCCCCGGCCTCATAGGCATTGGCCATGGCACCGTGGCTGTGCTCCTCGATCTCCAGGGGCAGCGGCCAGTCGCGTTCGATCGCATCACGCATCCGGTGCAGGGATCCGACACCGGGATTGCCACCCCAGGAGAACACCAGCTTCCGCGCGCAGCCCATGCCGATCATCTGGTCGAAGATGATGTCCGGCGTCATGCGGATCAGCGTCAGGTCCTTGCGGCCCTGGCGGATGATCTCATGGCCGGCGGCATAGGGGATCAGGTGCGTGAAGCCTTCCAGCGACAGGCTGTCGCCGTCCCGGACATTCTCCGCCACTGCCTCTTCCAGGCTGGTGATCACTGCGCGCGGCATGGATGCTCCCCTGTCTCAGAAACCGATGTGGCTGCCACCGTCGATGCTCAGGTGCTGACCGGTGATGTAGCTCGCCCCGGATGACAGCAGGAAGCACACCGGCACGGACACTTCCTCCGGCTTGGAGAAGCGCTCCAGCGGGATCTGGCCCAGATAGCGGTCGCGGAACTTCTCGCCCCGGATGGTCTCCGTCATCGGTGTCTCGACCAGGCCGAAGCAGACCGAATTGACGTTGATGTCGTGGCGGCCCCATTCCCGCGCCGCACTCATGCTGAGGCCCAGCACACCGGATTTCGCCGCACCATAGTTGATCTGGCCGATGGTGCCGCGACGCCCGGCGATGGAGGAGACATTGACGATCCGCCCCGGTGCCGTGTCGCCATCCTTGCGGCGTTCGATGATGTGACGGCCAACGGCCTGCAGGCACAGGAAGACGCCGGTCAGGTTGACGTCGATGACCTGCTGCCAGGTCTGGAACGGCATCTTGTCGATCATCGCCGCCCGGACGATTCCGGCGTTGTTGACCAGCCCGTGCAGTGCCCCGGCCTCGCGCACGATGTCATTCACCATCTTCTCGACCGTACCCGGATCATCGACGGAACCGACATGCTGCAGCGTGTCGTCCCGCCCGACCAGTTCCGCGGTCTCGGCCAGCCCGTCGCCATTGACGTCATTGATCGCGACACGCGCGCCCAGCGACGCCGCCTGACAGGCCACGGCCCGCCCGATTCCCTGTCCCGCACCGGTCACCAGCACGGTCATCCCGTCCAATGTCATTGGATTGGTCATTGTCATCCTCCCCAGGTTCATATCCTCACCGCCCTCATTCAGGCAATGCGGCGACGGGGGGTCAATCAGTTATTGATGGTGTCCGGCAGATCGGGAAGCTCGAAAACCTGTCCGGGATAGATCAGGTTCGGGTCGCGGATGCGGTCGCGATTTGCCTCGTAGATCGTGGTGTAGCTGATGCCGCGTCCGTATGTGCGCCGCGCAATGCGCCAGAGTGAATTGCCGGGCTGCACGATCACCTGGTCCGCCGTGACCTCCACGGAGGCGGGTGCAACGCGCGCGAAGGGCAGCTCGATCCGGGCCAGCACCACCCCGGAACTGTCCACATGATCGACGCGCAGCACATGCAGGCCGGGCGCGATCTCCGTCTCCGGCATGATACGCCACTGCCCCTGCGCATCCGCGCGGGCGCGACCGGCATAGACACCATCGACATACGCACGCAGTTCGGCGTCCGGCGCGCCATTGCCGGACATTTCAAGGTTGCCCTTGTCATCATAGTCGACCTTGCCGAGGTTCAGCCCCTGCGGCATCGCGATGCGATCCGCGCGATCCGGTTCCTGCAGGATACGGGTGCCGGTGCGATTCTTCGGCGTCAGCAGCGCAATCGCCTTCTTGTCGTCGGACAGGTCAGCGCAGTCCGGCACGACCAGCACGACACTCTCAGGCGATTCCGCCCGGCCCGCCGTTGTCTCGGCGGTCAGTGTCAGTTCCACACCACCGGGTTTGAAAGGTTCTGACACCACATGGGCCCAGGAACCATCGTTTTCCGCGCGCAGGGTGGCGATGATTTCCCCGTTGGCGGCAATGCGCACGATGGCCTGCGACGGTGCCCGTCCGGCCATCACCGCCGTGCAGTCAACATCGCTGATCCGCACCACATCGAAGCTTGGCGGTGCAACGGCGCGCTTCGGAATGACAGGAACACCCTTCGTGTTGGTCTCCGGTTCCCGCTTCGGAGCAACCGGCTGCAACGGCTTCGTCGGCTCTTCCGTGACGGCGGCAACAGCCTGGTCCTTCGCCACGTCCAGCTTCTGTTCGACCTTGCGCTCCAGCTTCTCGCGCACGGCATCAGCTTCGGGAACGACCGGGCCGGATACGACGCTCTCGCTTGCAGTTGCCGCCTTTTCAGCAGTCTTGCGCTCATCCGGGTCCGGGCGCGTCGCAGAAGTGGTTACGGTACTGGCAGGCTCCGATGTTCCGGCTTCAGGCGCCGCAGTCGGAGCCGGAGCCGGAGCCGGAGCCGGAGCCTCTGACGCCGATTCAGTCCTTGGCTCGCCGGATTCAGGAACGGCAGGGCTCTCGGCCGGTGCAGTGATGCTCTCGGGCGCACCTGACTTTTTCGCCACAGGCGCGCCTGTGACAGCGGTCGCCACAGGCTTCTTGGCCTCTTCGGGCGTGTCGCTGCCGCCAAGGATGAGGAACCCTGCCGCAGCGAGTGCGGCAACGGCGATCAACAGAAGCAGGATACGGTTCAACGCGACAACGCCCGGGCAATTGTGTCAATTCGGTGATACGTAGTCCGAACCACCCGAAACCGCAACGATTCCCTGCTTTTGTGGCCAGTCAGCAACGTCGTGACGTCAGTCCGGCAGATGGGCGGTCATTGTCGCCCCCGCGAAGCCGTGAACCTTGTCACCGGCCCTCACGGTCACTTCGCGCACTCCCGGCGGAATCTCGATGTCGTGGTAGCGCGTGAAAGGCTGCTCGTTTTCGTGCGGATGATGCAGCACGCGCGTGCCAAGAACCGTCCCGTCCGGGGCCAGCACCTGCCATTGGTCGGCATAGTGTTCCCATCCGGTATCAGCATGACGGACGGTGACACGGAATCGGTATATGTTCGGACCCGACTTCTTCATGTGCAGCACGGTCACGCCGACGACATCGGCACCACCGGCCTGGACGGATACAGGCAAGACAAGCGCCAGTGACAGCATCGCAACCGACAGCAGGCTTCTGAACATGGCAAGAATCTCCACTCTGTGCGTCTATTGCGGCTCCTCCGACCGGGCGCGCCCGGCGTTCCTCGACGCGGCAGAACGGCTCGGCGCCATCCTGGCCAGCAACGGCATGGGCCTGATCTACGGTGGCGGACGCCTGGGGCTGATGGGGCGTGTCGCAGACGGCGTGCTTGCCGGTCAGGGCCGCGTCACCGGAATCATCCCCGAACACCTGCACCGTGTCGAGGTCCGGCACGAGGGTGTCACGGAATTGTTGGTGGTGAGGAGCATGCACGAGCGCAAGGCGGAGATGTTCCGCCGCGCCGATGCCTTCTGCGTGCTGCCCGGCGGCATCGGCACGCTGGATGAGGTCATCGAGATCCTGACCTGGCGACAGCTTGGCCTGCATGACGACCCCATCGTGATCGTCAATCAGGAGGGCTACTTCGATCCGTTCCGCACGATGCTGGAGCATGTGGTAGCGGAGAATTTCGCCGGTCCGGACACGCTGGATTTCCTGACCTGGGTGAATACGGTCGATGACGTGCTTCCCGCGATTGCCGCCCTGCCGGAACCGCAGTTGCCACAGCGTCCCGAGAAGGTTTGACTTGCCTGTCGGCCTTAGCCTTTTGACCACCTTTGACCCGGTGTTATAACGCGCGGGAAATCAAGGCACACGTGGTGGCGCGCTGCCAGTCAGGAAGGGGTCGGGATGAGCAAGATCAAGGTAACGAAACCGGTTGTCGAGCTTGATGGGGACGAGATGACCCGGATCATCTGGGACTTCATCAAGCAGAAGCTGATTCTGCCCTATCTGGACATCGACCTGCACTATTACGACCTGAGCGTCGAGGAGCGGGATCGCACGGACGACCAGGTCACTGTCGATTCCGCCAACGCCATTGCCAAGTACGGTGTCGGCGTGAAGTGCGCGACCATCACCCCCGACGAGGATCGCGTCGAGGAATTCAAGCTGAAGAAGATGTGGCGCAGCCCGAACGGCACCATCCGCAACATCCTGGGCGGCACCATCTTCCGGGAGCCGATTATCTGCCAGAACGTGCCGCGCCTGGTGCCCGGCTGGACCGACCCTATCGTCATCGGCCGTCATGCCTTTGGCGACCAGTACCGCGCCACCGATTTCCTGGTTCCCGGCAAGGGCAAGATGACCCTGAAATGGGAAGGCGAGGACGGTCAGGTGATCGAGCGGGAGATCTTTGACTTCCCGAGCAGCGGCGTCGCCATGTCCATGTACAACCTGGACGATTCCATTCGCGACTTTGCGCGTTCCAGCATGAACTTCGGTCTGGATCGTGGCTGGCCCGTCTACATGTCCACCAAGAACACGATCCTGAAAGCCTATGACGGGCGCTTCAAGGACCTGTTCGAGGAGGTCTACCAGAACGAGTTCAAGGCGGCCTTCGACAAGAAGGGCATCACCTACGAGCACCGCCTGATCGACGATATGGTCGCCTGCGCCATGAAGTGGTCGGGCAAGTACGTCTGGGCCTGCAAGAACTACGATGGCGACGTGCAGTCCGACACCGTGGCACAGGGCTTCGGCTCGCTGGGTCTGATGACCTCCGTGCTGATGACGCCGGACGGAAAGACGGTCGAGGCGGAGGCCGCCCACGGCACCGTCACCCGCCATTACCGCATGCACCAGCAGGGCAAGGAGACCTCGACCAACCCGATCGCGTCGATCTTCGCCTGGACCCGTGGACTGTCCTACCGCGCCAAGATGGACGAGAACGTGGCCCTGGGCGAATTTGCGGAGACGCTGGAGAAGGTCTGCATTTCCACCGTCGAGGCGGGCCAGATGACCAAGGACCTGGCCATCCTGGTCGGCCCCGACCAGCCCTGGATGACCACCAACCAGTTCCTGGACGCGCTGGACCAGAACCTGCAGCAGGCACGGGGCTGACCCGACGCCGAGCGAAGGGGACTGCTTCCCCGTTGCAGAAAACGTCATGAGAGAAGCCCCGGATGTCGTTCCGGGGCTTTTTTCGTATGCGGCTGCGGGGCTATCGTCGGTGGGCATGCATGCGAAGGGGATTCCGGCGTGATCATCGACTGTCCGGTCTGCGGGCCACGGCATCTGGCCGAGTTCAGCTATGGCGGCGAAGCCAGCCGTACCCTGGTCGCTATGGAGAATACCGACCGAGAAGACTGGTCGACCTATGTCTTCGCGCGTCAGAACCCCCGGGGACCGCATGAGGAACACTGGCAGCATTCGGGCGGCTGCCGGTCCTGGCTGCAGGTGCGGCGGGACGTGACCACGCACCGGATCGAGGCCGTGCGCCTGATCGGCCCCTTCGCGGGCGAGACAGGATCGTGAGCGGGATGCGCCTGCCGGACGGCGGCAACAGCATCGACCGGGGGCAGCCGCTGCGCTTCAGCTTCGATGGTCGGCCAATGTCGGGCTTTGCCGGCGACAGCATTGCCTCTGCCCTGCTGGCGAACGGGGTTTCCGTCGTCGGGCGCAGTTTCAAGCTGCATCGCCCGCGCGGAATCTTCGCTGCCGGTACGGATGAACCGAACGCCCTGATGACCCTGCGCGAAGGGGGGCGGCGGGAACCGAACGTGAAGGCGACGGAGGCGGAACTGTTCGACGGCCTGGTCGTGCAGAGCCAGAACCGCTGGCCCGGCCTGGGGTTCGATCTGATGGCCGCGACTGGCCTGGCCGCGCCGGTTCTTTCCGCCGGGTTCTACTACAAGACCTTCATCGGCCCGTCCCAGAAGGCCTGGATGCTGTATGAGCATTTCATCCGGCGCGCCGCCGGGCTGGGTGCGGCATCACTGGAACCCGACCCGGACAGCTATGAGCATGCCTGGGCCTTCACGGATGTGCTGGTGGTTGGCAGCGGTCCTGCAGGCCTGTCCAGCGCCCTGACCCTGGCCCGCAGCGGCGTCCGTGTCCTGCTGCTGGAGCAGGAGGCGGTGATCGGCGGTCATCTGTTGCAGGAACCGGGCACCATCGACGGCAAGCCCGCCGCCCGTTGGGCCGCCGACGCCCGCGCCGAGCTGGAGAGCCTTGGCGCGACAGTCATGCCGCGCACCACGGCCTGGGGCTACTACGACGGCAATGTCATCGCGGCGCTGGAGCGGGTCAGCGATCACCTGCCCACTCCCCTGCCCCATCAGCCGCGCCAGCGACAGTGGAACATCCGCGCAGGCAAGGTCGTGCTGGCCACCGGCGCGTTCGAGCGTCCCATCGCCTTCGCGGGCAACGACCTGCCCGGCGTCATGCTCGCCGGAGCCGCCGAGCGCTATCTTGCCCGCCACGCCGTGGTTCCCGGACAGAAGGTGGCCCTGTTCGCCAGCAATGACCTGGCCTATGGCGCTGCCTTTGCCCTGCATGATGCAGGCATCGCAATCGCTGCGCTGGTCGATCCGCGCGAGACACCGGGCGAGACGGTACTGCAGGGTCTCAGGGCGCGCGGGCTTGAGGTACGGACCGGTCAGGCCATTGTCGCGGCAAAGGGCCGACAGCGGGTCCGCAGCATTCATGTGGCTCCCTTCGACATCGCGCGGGGCGCACTGGTGGGTGGTGAGGACCTGGCGGTCGATACGGTTCTGGTGTCCGGCGGATTCAATCCGGTGATCCATCTGGCCTCACAGGCCGGTGGTCCGGCGCAGTTCGACCGTGCCCTGCAATCCTTCGTGGCCGGCGCGCCGCGGGAGGACTGGCTGGCGACAGGTGCCGTGACCGGTCAACTGACCCTCGCCGGGGCGCTGGGCGACGGCGCCCGGACAGGGGCGGAGATCGCGACCGGACTTGGCCACCGGACCATCGCCAGCGCCGTGCCCACGGTTGCCGATGACCGGGGTCCCGGTGACATGCCCGCGATCTTCGAGATCCGCGACAGGCAGAGGAAGCACGGCAAGGCTTTTGTGGATTTCCAGCATGATGTGACCGTTGACGATATCCGCCTCGCCAACCGCGAAGGATACCGCTCCGTCGAGCATCTGAAACGCTACACCACGCTGGGCATGGGTACCGACCAGGGCAAGTCGTCCAACATCATCGGTCTGGCGCTGATGGCGGATGCGCGCGGAATCTCCATCCCCGACGCAGGCACCACCCGCTATCGCCCCCCCTTCACGCCCGTCAGCATCGGTGCGCTCGCGGGGCCGGAGGTCGGGGCGGAACTGCGCCCGAAGCGGCTGACACCGATGCACGACTGGCACGTCGCCCATGGTGCGGAGATGATGCAGGCGGGTCTGTGGTTTCGCCCGCGCTTCTACCCCGATGGCAATGAACCGCTGGAGGCCGGCTACGTCCGCGAAACCGCCATGGTGCGCGGTGGCGTCGGCATGGTCGATGTCTCGACACTGGGCAAGATCGACGTGCAGGGACCGGATGCGACGGTCTTTCTGGAACGTGTCTATGCCAATGGCTTCGCCAAGCTGCCAGTGGGGCGGGCCCGCTACGGTCTCATGCTGCGCGAGGACGGTTTCCTGTTCGACGACGGCACCACCTGGCGCCTGTCGGAGACGCGCTATCTGATCACGACCACCACCGCCAATGGCGGGCCGGTGATGCAGCATCTGGAATTCCTGCTGGCCGCGCACTGGCCGGGCCTGCGGGTCAAGCTGACGTCCGTCACCGAGCAATGGGCGGGGATGGCCATCGCCGGGCCGAAGTCCCGCGACGTGCTGCGCCGGGCCATCGCCGACATTGATTTCGATGATGCCGCCTTCCCCTTCATGGGCGTGCGCCCCGGCACGCTGAACGGGGTGGAGGTGCTGCTGGCGCGGCTCAGTTTCTCCGGCGAGATGGCCTATGAGGTCTATTGCGGCAGCCACGCCGGTACCGCCGTATGGCAAGCCCTGATGCAGGCCGGACAGCCGGAGGGGATCATTCCCTATGGCATGGAGGCGCTGGGCGCGCTGCGCATCGAGAAGGGACATGTGGCCGGACGGGAACTGGACGGGCGCACCACCGCCGCCGATGTCGGACTGGGACGCATGGTCTCTGCCCGCAAGAACTTCATCGGCAGCACGCTGGCCGCGCGGGAATACCTGCATGGCGAGGATCGGGAGCAACTGGTCGGCCTGTCGTCCGTCAGCGGCACGAAGATCTCCCCCAGCAGTCACCTCATCGAACCCGATGACGCCGGGAGCGGTGAAACCGGTCCAAGCCTGGGCCATGTCACGGCCATGACCTACAGCCCGGAACTCGGCACCTATGTCGCCCTGGCCCTGCTGCAGGGCGGCATGAAACATCTGGGCAAGCGGCTGACCGCGACGGATCCGGTGCGCGGCAAGTCGGTGGAGGTGGAGGTCACCGATCCCTGCTTCATCGACCCGGAAGGGAGCCGGATGCATGGCTGAGAGCATGATCGCCTGGCCCCTGGATGGTCACCTGCCTGCCGGTCGTCACGGCGCGGGCAGCGGTGAAGCCCCCCTCAGCCTGATGGAACTGCGGCCCGGCAGCATCGTCGAGGTCGGCTGCTGGCCCGACACGCTGAACCGGATGCGGATCGTCCTGCCTCAGCTCTCTCGCAATGCGACACTGATGGACCTGGCACCGGGCCGCTGGTGGCTGGTGTCGCCGGGGGCCGGGCTGGCACAGGAGCTGGAACGCGGTATCGACCCTGGACTTGGTGCGGTGGTGGATCTGTCGGACGCTCGCGCGGTCCTGCAGGTCTCCGGCCCGGCCACCCTGGAACTGATGAGCCGACTGGTACCCCTCGACTTCGGCGCGGACCGGCTTTCGCCAGGTTGCACGGCAGAGACCGTTGTCGGCCATATGGGCGTCACCCTGCACCGGACGGCCCCGGATTGCATCGAGATGTACGTGTTTCGCGGCTTCGCGCGGTCGTTCGTTCACAGCGTCCGACAGGCGGCGGCAGCGTTCGGGTATCGGGTCGGATAGATCTCCACCTTCTGCACGCCCGCAATGGACCGCTCGATACGAGACAGCGGCGTATCGTGCCGATAGACTGCGTCCGATTTCAGATCGGGAGGAAACTAGATGAAACTTTACAATTCGATCGGACCGAACCCGCGCATGGTCCGCATCTTCATGCATGAGCTTGGCACCGAGATGCCGATGGAGGACGTGGATATCCGCGGTGGCGTCAACCGCCAGCCGGAGTTCCTGAAGAAGAACGCGGCCGGCCAGTGCCCGGTGCTGGAACTGGATGACGGCACCTGCATCTGCGAGATCACGGCGATCTGCGAATATCTGGCGGACAAGGCAGGCGGATCCAGCCTGATCGGCATGACGCCGGAGGAGCGCGCGGAAACCCGCATGTGGACCCGGCGTGTGGACCTGAACGTCTGCGAAAATCTCGGCAACGGCTTCCGCTATGCGGAGGGGCTGAAGATGTTCGAGAGCCGGTTCCGCTGTATCCCGGAGGCTGCCGACGGCCTGAAGGCGCTGGCGCAGGACAAGCTGACCTGGATCGACGGGGAGCTGGAGGGCAAGCAGTTCCTCTGCGGTGACCGGATCAGCATGGCTGACATCCTGATGTTCGCCTTCGTCGAGTTCGCCGCCATGGTCGGGCAGAAGCTCAATCCCGACAACAAGAACGTCATAGCCTGGTTCGAGCGGATGAAGGCACGGCCGTCCGCCGCTGCCTGATCAAGGCGCAGCATTACATCAGGAAGGTTCCTTATCTTCCTGATCCGAAAATAGATTTCCGGGCAATTCGGGAATGTGTTTCAGGCGATCGAGAACGGCGGCGGTCAGCGAATCAGGCGTGCCGTCGCCGCTCACGCCATCCAGATAGGCGCGCACGTCCTTCTCCAGAATCCCGATGGTATTGCCGGGATCATGGGTTTCGGCGGACCAGTCGATCTGATCCAGATTGTTGCCGAACCAGGTGCCGCCCGAACTGCTGCGCATGACCGACAGCAGCCGGGCCGGGGCCAGCCCCAGTGCCTCCGCCTGCGCCAGCACCGTGCGCACGGCTGTCACCGAATTCGCGGCAACGAAGTTGTTCAGCACCTTGGCCGCCATCCCCGCGCCATAGGAACCGAGGTGATGCACTTCCTCCCCCATCGCCCGGAACATGGGCATCAGTGGCGTGATCTCACGCTCCGGACCACCGAGCATGAATGTCAGCGTGCCCTGCCGTGCCCTGAAGGGGGCACCGGACATGGGCGCATCAATGAGCGCGATTTCGGGGTGCACCACGTCCCGCAACGATGTGACGAAGCGCGGTGACAGGGTCGAGGAGACGATGAAGGTCCGGACGTTGTGCCCCTGCCCCGGCGGTTGGTGCAGGCCCAGCCCGTCAATGACATCGCGGGTCTGCTGGCTGTCGCGCACGACCGAGATGACGGTCTCCGCCTGGCGGCCCAGGTCGCTGATCGCGACCGTCATGTGGCCGGCGAATTTCGCGAATTCGGTGAGCGGGCGGACATCATGACCAATGGCCGCAAAGCCTGCGCGCAACAGCGCCTCGGCCATCGGCTGTCCCATGGCACCACAGCCAACCACACCGATCACGCCATCACCCGCCCACCGGGGTGGCACCCAGTAGCAGGGCGGGATCCAGGCGCTGGTCGAACCAGTTGACGCGCCAGTCGAGATGCGGACCTGTCGAGCGTCCCGTGGAACCGATTGCGCCGATCACCTGTGCGGCGAAGACCTTGTCGCCCACAGCCACGTCGATGCGCTCCAGATGCGAGAAGACGCTGACGATGCCATGTCCGTGGTCGAGCATGATGGTACCGCCGGTGTAGTAGAGATCGTCTTCCGCCATCCGCACGATACCGTCCCGCGCCGCAATGACCGACGTGCCGCGTGGTGCCGCTATGTCGATGCCGTAATGCGGTCGCCGGGGCTTGCCGTTCAGGATGCGCTGACTGCCGTAGATGCCGGTCACCGTGCCGACGGCAGGCCAGAGCCACTTCTCGTCGAACCAGGTCTGCGGGCTGTCGATGCTGCGTATCCGCGCGATCTCCGCATTCTCCCGCCGGATGCGTTTCAGCACATCCGCCGGCGGCGTCACCATCTTCGGCGGCAGGCCATTGATCCGCTGCGTCTCATAGGTGCGCTGGCGGATCTGCAGCATGGTCACATTTGCCTGCCCATCCTCGCCCACGGTGCGCAACATGGCCTGCGGCGGATGATCCCGACCGAATCCGATCACGAAGACACCCGTGGCGGAAACCCGGACCGACCGGTCATCCAGAAAGACCTTCGTCCCCGGCAGGGTGCGCCCGACAACCATGCCGCCCTTTACCAGCTCGCCGTTCAGGATCTGTGCCCGCGCGGGCAGGATCGCGACGACGGCGAACAGCAAGACAAGCAGCCACCGCATCAGAAGAGGTCTCCCTGTTTCGGTTTCACGTCCGACGCCGCACCGCTCGACCGCCGCGCGGGCCGCTGAGTGCTCCCGCTGCTACCGCCACTCCCCGCAATGACTGACAGCCGTCCGTCACCGAACTCGATCTCCAGCGCGTCTCCACCCTTGGCAGCACCAGCGGAGACCATGGCGGCCCCATCCTTGCGGACGACTGCGAACCCCCGTGCGAGGGTCGCGCGGTAGGAAAAGCTCTCCAGCAGGCGCGCGGCGTTGGCCAGCCTGCGCTGACGGTCCTGCAGTCCCCGCGCCATGTCCCGGGCCATTGCCCGTTCGGCGCGCTCCAGCCGCTGCCGACCGTCCCGGATCGGCTGCTGCAGGATGCCGGGCCGCAGACCACCCGCAGCACCGGCCAGCCGCTGGTGTCCATGACCGGCATTGATGCGCAGGGCACGCCCCAGAGCGTCGGCCAGATCATCCAGGCGCTGCTGATGCTGCTGCAGCATCCGGCGCGGGTCCACCAGACCACGCGCCAGCCCCTGCAGGCTGTTCCGCCGCTCCCCCTGCACCCGTTTCAGCGCCGTGAAGCCGCGCCGCATCAGGTCTCCGATCTGCAGCGCCAGGTCGGAACGTACCGGAACCGCCCGCTCCGCCGCCGCCGTCGGCGTCGGCGCGCGGTGGTCGGAGGCATGGTCGATCAGGGTCGTATCGGTTTCATGCCCGACGGCGGAAATCAGCGGAATGTCGCTGTCTGCGGCTGCGCGGACCACCACCTCCTCGTTGAAGGCCCAGAGATCCTCGATCGAGCCGCCACCCCGCGCGACGATCAGCAGGTCAGGCCGCGCCGCCC
This sequence comes from Minwuia sp. IMCC3009, assembly GCF_029909415.1. Lineage (GTDB taxonomy): Bacteria > Pseudomonadota > Alphaproteobacteria > Minwuiales > Minwuiaceae > Minwuia. The sequence continues at coordinate 1,572,260 of NZ_CP123781.1, read as the reverse complement.
CCTGCATCGCATTGAAACCCCTGATCGCGGCGGCAACCTCCTCGGCGGCGCCTTCCCCCTGCACCCGGACCGGCCAGATGGTGACGGGGCGCGGGAAACGGTCGGAGAGGCGATGCAGGATATCGCGGATCACCGCCCCCGTCGGGCTGGTGACGATGCCGATGTGGCGCGGCAGGAACGGCAGCGCCCGCTTGCGTTCCTGTGCGAACAGCCCCTCCGCCATCAGCTGGCGGCGGCGCTGCTCCAGCAGGGCCATCAGCGCGCCCTCCCCCGCCGGTTCCATCCTGTCGACGACGATCTGGTACTTGGAGCGTGCGGGGTAGCTGGTCACGCGGCCCGTGCAGACGACTTCCAGCCCGTCCTCCGGCCGGAAACCGAGGCGCGCCGCAGTCCCCTTCCAGACAATGCCGTCGATCAGGGCCTTCTCATCCTTCAGGCCGAAATACATGTGGCCCGAGGCCGCCTGCTTGAAGCCGGAGAGTTCCCCGCGCACGGAGACCCGCCCGAACCGATCCTCCAGCGTGCGTTTCAGTTCCCCCGAGAGGGCGCTGACCGTATAGGCGGGAACGTTCGAACCGGCGGCGCTTTCTTCGGTCAACAGATACTCCCGCTACTTTATGACCAGCTCCGGCCCCATGAAGTACGTCGGCAGGAAGGTGGAGATCGCCGGAATGTAGGTGATCATGATCAGGAAGATCACCAGAATGCCCAGCCATGGCAAGGCCGCCCTTACCACATCCATCATCGGCATACCTGCCACGCCCGATGTGACGAACAGATTCAGGCCAACGGGTGGCGTGATCATGCCGATTTCCATGTTGACCACCATGATGATGCCCAGATGGATCGGATCGATGCCGAGATTGATGGCGATGGGGAAGACCAGCGGCGCCACGATCACGATCAGGCCCGACGGCTCCATGAACTGCCCGCCGATCAGCAGGATCAGATTGACGATCACCAGGAACAGGACCGGGCCGAAGCCGGCGTCCAGCATGGCCCCGGCAATCGACTGCGGAATCTGCTCCTCCGTCAGCACATGCTTCAGGATCAGCGCGTTGGCGATGATGAACATCAGCATCACCGACAGCTTGCCCGCATCCAGCAGCGTCCGGCGCGTATCCTCATGCCAGAGCACGGCCACCGTGTCCCATAGCCGCCGACCCAGGCCGAGCTTCCGGCCCGGCTGTGCGAACGGCCCCATGTCGCGATAGACGAAGTTGGCAATGATGAAGGCGTAGACGGCAGCGACCGCCGCAGCCTCCGTCGGTGTGAAGATGCCGCCATAGATGCCGCCCAGGATGACGACGATCAGGAACAGGCCCCAGCCCGCGTCGCGCGCGGATGCCAGGATCTCACCGAATCCGGCCCAGGGCTGGGCAGGCAGGTTCTTGACCCGCGCCGCGACATAGATGCCGATCATCAGCATCAGCCCGGCCAGAAGGCCCGGAATCACACCCGCCAGGAACATGCGCCCGACCGAGACATCGACGGAGGCGGCATAGACCACCATGACGATGGATGGCGGGATCAGGATGCCCAGCGTGCCCGCGTTGCAGATCACACCGGCGGCGAATTCCTTGGTGTACCCGACCTCCCGCATCCCGGCGATGATGATGGTGCCGATGGCAACCACGGTGGCGGGGGAAGAGCCACTGAGTGCCGCGAACAGCATGCAGGCAAAGACGCCCGCGATGGCCAGCCCGCCACGCAGATGCCCGACACAGGCCACCGCGAAGCGGATGATGCGCCGTGCCACGCCGCCCGTGGACATGAAGGACGAGGCCAGGATGAAGAAGGGGATCGCCAGCAGCGTGTAGTGACCGTCGAAGGCGGAAAACAGCGTCTGCGCGATGGAGGCCAGCGAAGCGTCCGAATAGACCAGCAGAAACAGCACGCTCGAAAGGCCAAGCGAAATGGCAATGGGCACGCCGATCAGCATCAGCGCGATGACGACGACGAAAAGCAACAGTGCGGACATGGTGGTCAGCCCCCGGTTCTGGATGCGCCGGTTTCATCCAGCGTCTGTGCAGCGGCTTTCACATCGTCCTCCGCCTCATGACTGACGATGATCAGGTCCTGTTGTCCGCGGTACACCTTCCAGCCCGCCTGCAGGAAGCGCAGCACCAGCAGCGCCATCGACAGCGGCAGGATGAAATAGGGCACGAACCGCGGCAGCTTCTCATAGAGCTCACCCTCGTTCCGCCAGTCGGCCAGGAACTGCAGGAAGCCTGGCATCGGAATGTCGTTCACTTCCATGAAGGACGCGGTACCGGCGAACTTCCACCAGTAGTTCCAGCCACCGATCAGGATCAGGACGGAGAAGGCGAGACAGGCCACGACGGCCAGCAGGGTCAGGATCCGGCGCAGGGGTGGCGCGAACAGGTTCACCACCGTGTCGACCCCCAGATGGGCGGTGATCTTGACGCAATAGGATGCGCCCAGCAGCACCATCCAGGCGAACAGATAGACCGTCGCCTCCAGCGCCCAGAGAATGTTGTCGTTGAATACGTAACGCGCGACGACATTGGCAAAGGTAATGAGCGTCATCAGGCCGAGGAACAGCGCGATCAGGTTTTCCTCGAGCTTGTCGAACCAGGTGGATGAGCGCGGCTGCATCAGACCGTCCTCCAGTACCCGTATGTCGAAGGTACCGGGGTGTCCGGCGCGGCTGGCGCACCGGACACCCCGATCCAGGGATCGTCAGATCAACTGCCTGCGCCCCGCGCGGCGGCGATCAGGTCTTCACCCACGTCACCCTTGAACTGGTCCCAGACCGGGCTCATGGCCTTGACCCAGGCCGCACGCTGTTCACTGGTCAGGGTCCGGACCGGGCTGCCGGCCTGCATGATCAGCTTCTTGTTCTCCTCGTTGATGGCGGTGGACTCCGCGTTGCGGGCCTCCGTCACCTCGGCCAGGATCGTGGCGAGCTGGTCGCGCACATCACCCGGCAGGCCGTCCCACCACTCCGTGGAAGTCACGACCAGATAGTCGATGATGCCATGGTTGGATTCGGTGACACCGTCCTGAACCTCGAAGAACTTCTGGCCATAGATGTTGGACCAGGTGTTCTCCTGCCCGTCGATGACGCCGGTCTGCAGCGCGCCGTAGACTTCCTTGAAGGACATCTTCTGCGGGTTGGCGCCCAGCGCCTCGAACTGCGCCTGCAGCACGTCGGAAGCCTGGATGCGGAACTTCAGTCCCTTGGCGTCCGACGGATCGACCAGGGGCTTGTTGGCCGAAAGCTGCTTCATGCCGTTGTGCCAGAAGGCCAGGCCCAGCAGGCCACGGCGGCGCATGGAATTCTTCAGCGCCTGACCGGCATCAGAAGCCTGGAAGGCATCGACGGCGGCCACGTCCTTGAACATGAACGGCAGGTCGAAGATGCGGAACTTCTTGGTGAACTTCTCGAACTTCGACAGCGAGGGCGCGGCCATCTGCACGTCACCGAGCAGCATCGACTCCAGCACCTTGTCGTCATCATAGAGCTGGGAGTTCGGGAAGACCTCCATGCAGGCCTTGCCGTTCATCTCCTCGTTCACCCGCTTCTCCAGCAGCGAAGCGGCGATACCCTTCGGATGCTTGTCGGTATTGGTGACGTGGCTGAACTTGATGACGATCTCGCCCGGCTGGCAGGCATCGGATGCCTGTGCCGCACCGGCGGAAAGGGCCAGCGCACCAAGCGCGCAGGCAGTTACGAACAGCTTCTTCATTTCAGATTTTCCTCCATCTGCATGAGCGTCCGCTTTTTTGGCAGCGGATCGCGGTAGGACCGTCTCCCCATCCGCAGCAATCTAGCGGCGTTCCATATGCTACGCCAGCCGCAGAAGGTGTTGATTTCCCCCTCTGCATTGGTTACACCCTCGCCGCGACCGCGGTCCCTTCGTCTAGTGGTTAGGACGCGAGATTTTCATTCTCGAAACAGGGGTTCGATTCCCCTAGGGACTGCCAGTCACCTCCCCCCGCAAATTCCAGTGCATTCGCGCGGTGGATTATCTGCGCCAGCGAGACCACACTCCGGAACACCATATCTGGAGCAAGGGGAGCGACATGGCCGAGAGACTGGGACTGGATGAAGCGCGCATCATCGTGGACACGATGCTGGCCGAGGGAAAGAAGCGGGGGCTGAACTTTGCCGGTGCGGTGACGGATGCCGGGGGCGACCTGATCCATCTGTCGCGCATGGACGATGCGTCGGCGCTGAATGCGCGCATGAGCTTCCACAAGGCCTATACGGCAGTGAAGTGGAAGCGGAATACCCGCGTCATCCAGGACAATCTGTTCGCGATGAGCCTTGGTGACGACCGTCGGGAAATAAGCTGGTTCTGCGACCCGATGTACACGCCGGTCTGGGGCGGCATCCTGCTGAAATCCTCCGCCGGTGCCATCCTCGGTGCGCTCGGCCAGAGTGGCGGCACCAAGGAACAGGATGAGGAGATCGGCCAGATCGCGGCAAAGGTCTTCGCGGAGATGTAAATCCCGGCAGGGCGGGTTCAGCCCTGCCCCAACCATGCCCTGAGTTCCGTCTTCAGCACCTTGCCGTAGTTGTTCTTTGGCAGGGCATCGACGAAGACATAGTCCTTCGGGCGCTTGAATCGGGCGATGTTGTCGAGGCAGAGCCGGTCCAGGGTGGCCTCGTCCGCGGTTTCCGCGCCGTCGCGCACCACGAAGGCCACCACTTCCTCGCCCCAGTCGGCATGGGGCCGGCCCACGACGGAGACCTCGGCCACGCCGGGGTGGCGCAGCAGCACCTCCTCGATCTCGCGGGGATAGATGTTGGTACCGCCGGAGATGATCATGTCCTTGGACCGGTCCTTCAGGGTCAGGAACCCGTCCCGGTCGAAGGCCCCGACGTCGCCGGTATGCAGCCAGCCGTTGCGCAGGGTCTCCGCGCTGGCCTCCGGGTTCTGCCAGTAGCCCTTCATGACCACACGGCCCCGGGCGATGATCTCCCCCGTCTCCCCGACCGGCAGTTCATTGTCGTCTTCATCCACAACCCGCACTTCCACATCCGTGCGCGCGGTCCCGGCGGAGCCAAGGCGTTCCATGTAGCGCGGATGGTCGCGCATGGCGTGCAGGTCGCGGGACAGGCCGGTGATGGTCATCGGCGCCTCCCCCTGCCCGTAGATCTGCACGAACTTGTCGCCCAGCATCTCCATGGCCTGCAGCAGGTCGGCGACATACATCGGGCCACCGCCGTACCAGACGGTCTTCAGGTTCGTGGTGTCGGTGTCGCCGGTGCGCGGATCGTTGATCAGGCGGTGGACCATCGTTGGCGCCAGGAACTGCCCGGTTCCCGGCCAGTCACGGATCAGCCGCAGGTTCTCCGCCGGGTCGAAGCCGCCCGATTCGGGGATCACATGCACCCCGCCGCGTACCGTATGCGGCAGGCCGTAGAGGCCGGAGCCATGGCTGAGGGGTGCACTGTGGATGATGGCGTCACCGGGGCTGACCGTGTCCACATCGACGAAGAAGTTCATCGTCTGCATCAGCAGGTTCAGATGCGTGATCATCGCGCCCTTGGGTCGCCCGGTGGTGCCGGAGGTATAGAACAGCCAGGCGAGGTCATCGTCGGGAACACTGACTGGTCGGGCGATACCCTCCCCGGAAAGCAGACGTTCGTACTCCGTCGATCCGGCCATCAGGACCGTCGGCGACGGCTGCAGACCGGTCACCGCCTCCACCATCACCTGATCCAGATCAGCGCTGGACAGGATCAGCCGTGCACCTGAATTTTCAAGGATATAGGCCAGTTCCTTCGGATGCAGCTTTGCATTGACCGGGACCGCCGCAAGCCCTGCCCACCAGATGCCGTAGAGGCATTCGTGATAGTGGGTGCTGTTCTTCTGCACGATGGCGACCGTATCGCCCCGTACGAGCCCGAGCCGGCCTGTCAGCCCTTCCGCCAGACGTGCGGCGCGGTCGGCCAGGCGGGCATAGTCGTGTGTGACATGGGTGCCGAGGGCGACCGCTGGCAGGTCGCCATGCACCCTGGCGGTGCGCCAGAGATGTTCTGCCTGATTCACCAATGTCCCTCCCCGAACATCCAGATCAGTATCGATACCCCGACCGGCAAACGGGTCCCGAAGGCGGCGTCAGCCGTCCGTCCGCTTGTCGAAGTGCGCATAGTAGCGGCTGCCGACCTGATCCATCGCAACGGTGACGAAGACATCGATCGTACCGAACTGGTCATCGACCACCGCGCCGTCCCCGATCACGCCGCCGAGGCGCAGGTAGGCCTTGATCAGCGGCGGCATCGCCTTCCAGACGCGCCGCGCATCGATCTCGTCCTTCGGCACCATCTCCATGTCCACATGGCGTTCCGGCAGGGCCTTCACCGCATGCTCCGGATCGGCGGCATGGAAATGGCGCAGGTAGCTGAGTGATTCCGCGTGCGCCTGCGGGTCCCGGCCGTGGAAACTGGCGCAACCGAACAGCGTCGTAAGCTCATGTTCCGCCAGATAGGCGGCAATGCCCCGCCAGAGCAGCTGGATCGTCGACTTGGAGCGATGCGTGGCGGCCACGCAGGACCGGCCGAGTTCCAGCAACTGCTCGATGGGCTGCGCCATCAGCGGCGTCAGATCGTATTCGTCGGCGGAATAGAAACCGCCATTGTCCTTGGCGACGCTGCCGCGCAGCAGGCGATAGGCACCGACGATCTGTTCCCCGTCATCCATGCCGCGATCCACCACGATCAGGTGATCGCAGATGTCGTCATAGCGGTCCATGTCCAGCCGCAGCCGACGGGCGACCGGCGACGGGCGCGCGCCCATCTCGTCATAGAACACGGTATAGCGCAGGGCCTGCGCCGCCCGGATCGCATCCCGGTCACGGGTGATATAGACCTCAAGATTGCCGGCGGAGCAGAGCGGCCCGTCGGACGGCAGAACCCAGCGCAGACGCGGCACGGAACGGCGCGCGGTCGCGGCTCCGGCACTGGCCATGGCGGTCACGGAAGGCACCGCCTCCTGAACGTCGGCATTCTGACCGCTGACGATCCCGGCCTTCTTCAGCCGCCGCCGCCGCATCAGCTTGTTGGCGGCAAGCTTCGGCAACACGATGACATTGCGGATGACACCGGTCTTGCTGCCTGGCGGTTTCGGCTGCAGGCCACGTCGCTTGCGCCAGGGCAGTTTTCTCATGGCGCTCAATGCCGTCTCCCCGATTTCAGGTGATGCCGAACGCAAACCGTCTGGCATGATCACATTCTCACGCAGAACAGGCCCTATCGAATTCCGCCCCGAAGGTATAGTGCAGTCCGTGAGGGGTCAATTCACGGCGACCATCGCAATTGGAGCACAGGCAGCATGACCGACGCCTTCGTACCCGCGCTGGTGACATTCTTCGTCATCATCGATCCGATCGGACTGGCCCCCATGTTTGCCAGTCTGACAGAGGGCACGGATGCGGCGCACCGGCGGCGCATGGCGCTGCGGTCGGTCATGATTTCGGCCATGATCATCACCGGTTTCGCCTATGGCGGATCGTTCCTGCTGGGCGCGCTCGGCATCACGCTGGAGGCATTTCGGGCTGCCGGCGGCCTGCTGCTTTTCCTGATCGCGCTGGACATGGTGTTCGAGAAACGCACCGAACGGCGGGAGAAGCGCAACGATCAGATCCTGGAACACCGTGACGATTCGCCAACCGACATCTCCGTCTTCCCGCTGGCGATCCCGCTGATGGCCGGTCCCGGGGCAATCGCGACGATCATGCTCTACATGAAGAGCGCGGGCGACGATGTGGTGGCGCAGCTGACGGTCCTCGGTGCGGCGGGTATCAACCTTCTGGTCTGTCTGGTGATCTTCATTGCCGTTGGCCCCTTGATGCGGGTACTGGGCGAAACCGTTGCCCAGACCATCGGGCGCATCCTGGGCGTGATTCTGGCGGCGCTGGCCGTGCAGCTGATCTTCGACGCCATCTCCAACACGTTCGGCGCCTGAACCGGTCGCCACTGAACCGGTATCCACTGAATCCCTGTCAGCCGCCCCGTGCCACGAAGTAGGGGTTCTCGAATTCCGGCTTGCCGTAGATCAGTGGCTGGCCCACAGCGCCCGCCACGTCGCCACCGGCAATGATGGTGACATTACCGCCTGCCCCGGCGAGCACCGCATGCCCGGCGGCGATATCCCACTCCATGGTCCGGCCGAGACGCGGATACATGTCCGCCGCGCCTTCCGCCAGACGGCAGAGTTTCAGCGACGATCCGGCGGAGACCAGTTCCGCAACCCTGAAATCGGCCAGATAGTCGTCGGTCGCGCTGTCGCGATGAGAGCGGCTGGCAACCACGACCAGCCCGGCCTCCGGCGCCGGCCGCACCGTGATCGGCTTCGCCACAGTGGCCCCATCGCGCCGCCAGGCATCGCCCGGCCCCTTCGACCAGAAGGTCTGGCCAAGTGCAGGCAGGTGAACCACGCCGAGTGTCGGCTGGCCGTCCTCGATCAGGGCGATGTTCACCGTGAACTCGCCGTTGCGGTTGATGAATTCCTTCGTGCCGTCCAGCGGATCGACCAGAAAGAAGGTGCCGCCGGAGATGTCGGGGATCGTTCCCGCCGCGACCGATTCCTCGGCCACCACCGGAATGTCCCCCGCCAGCACGGAGAGGCGTTTCAGGATGATCGCCTCCGCCTTCTCGTCGGCATCGGTCACGGGGGAGCGGTCATCCTTCACCCGCGTGGCAATCTCGCCCTCGTAGATCTCGAGAATGGCCTTTCCGGCCTCGATTGAGACGTCGACCAGCATATCGACCAGCGCCTGACGGTCATGAATGGTCATGGTCTCAGCGCCCCCCGGCCACATCGACAAAGGTCCCGGTGACATAGGACGCACTGTCCGACAGCAGCCACAGCACGGCCTCCGCCACTTCCAGCGCGGTTCCGACACGCTGCATCGGCACAGAGGTCCTGAAACGTTCAACCCGGTCCGCATCGCCGGCCGAAGCGTGAATCTCGGTGTCGATCAGTCCTGGCCGGACCGCGTTGACCCGAATGCCTTCGATCGCCAGTTCCTTGGCCAGACCGATGGTGAAGGTATCCATCGCGCCCTTGGACGCCGCGTAATCGACGAATTCGTTCGGACTGCCAAGCCTTGCCGCCGCCGAGGAGACATTGACGATGGCGCCACCCTGCCCCTCATGTTCCGTCGACATGCGCCGCGCAGCTTCCCGGGCGCAGATGAACGACCCGGTGACATTGACGGCCAGGATGCGGTTGATCCGCTCCGCATTCATGGTGGCGACCTTGCCGCTCTCGTCGATGATCCCGGCATTGTTGACCAGCGCGGTGACGGGGCCCAGTTCCTGGTCCACCAGGCGGAACATGGCCTTCACGTCCGCCTCCTCCGCCACATCCGCATGGGCCATGATGGCTTCCCCGCCCGCATCGCGGATGGAATCGACGACCGCCTGCGCGGCCTTCTTGTTTCGGGCGTAATTGACGCACACCTTGTAGCCGCGCGCGGCACCAAGCTTCGCGACTTCGGCACCGATGCCGCGACTGCCGCCGGTAACCACCAGTACGTGGTCCATCTGTTCCCTCCAGACTGCGAGATCCGGGGCGGAGGTAACCACTCGTCACGGTCACCGGTCAAGCAGGCTTCCGGGCTGGTGATGGACCGGACGATTGGGGCAGACTGCACCCATGACCGAACCTGACAAGACAATGCCCGGCCCCATCCTGCTGCCGAACCCCGATGACACCGCACTGACCCGGCGGATGGACGGCATCGATCAGGACGGCAAGCCCGTGGACACCGCCGTGACGGTGGAACGCGCGCTGACGCTGTTCCTGAACGGGCAGGAGATCGTCACCATGATGACGATCGGCGATTATCCGGACTGCCTCGCGGTCGGCTATCTGACCAACCAGAACATGCTGCGGGCCGATGACACACTCACCGGCGTGACGGTTGATGAGGAAAAGGGTCATATCTTCGTCACCACCGCCCGGCGTACCGACTACGAATGGAAACTGAAACGGCGCACCCTCACATCCGGCTGCGCCCAGGGCACGGCCTTCGGTGACGTGATGGAGCGGTTCGACGAGGTGGTGCTGGACGATACCGCGCGCCTGCGCACGTCCTGGCTCTATGCCCTGTCGCGCCAGATCAATCAGACGCCGTCGCTCTATCTCACCGCCGGTGCGATCCACGGTTGCGTACTCTGCGCGCAGGACAGGCCCCTGATCTACATGGAGGACGTGGGCCGCCACAATGCGGTGGACAAGATCGCAGGCTACATGCGGCTGAACGGGATCTCCCCCGTCGGCAAGTGCTTCTACACCACCGGACGCCTGACATCGGAGATGGTCATCAAGACGGTGCAGATGGAACTGCCGATCCTGATCTCGCGTTCCGGTTTCACCGCCTCCGGGGTCGAGCTGGCGCGGCAGGCCGGGCTGACCCTGATCGGACGCGCCAAGGGCAAGCGTTTCATCTGTCTTTCCGGTGCGGAACGACTGGTCTTCGACCACGACCCGAACACGGTCGCTGACGAGGCCCCCGGACACCGGCGGAAGGGTGCCCGCGATGACTGAAACCCCATCAGTCGCCGGGCTTGTGCTGGCGGGCGGGCTGGCGCGGCGCATGGGTGGTGGCGCGAAGGCGCTGAAACATCTGGCCGGACGGCCCCTGCTGGCCCATGTGCTGGCGCGCATCGCCCCGCAATGCCGGTCCATCGTGCTGAATGCCAATGAAGACCCGGAATCCTACGGGGCGTTTGGCTACCCGGTCCTGCCGGACGTGGTGGCGGGCTTTGCCGGACCGCTGGCAGGTGTCCTGACCGGCCTGGAATGGCTGGACCGGTCAGGTGAAGCCGAATGGCTGCTGACCGTCCCCACCGATGCGCCATTCCTGCCGCCGGACCTGGTGCAGCGGCTGCATTCAGCCGCCGACGAAGATACGGAAACCGTGGTGGCGCGATCAGATGGCCGCACCCACCCCGTGGTGGCACTCTGGCACCGGTCCCTGCTGCAACCGCTGAGGGTTGCGCTGACCGAACAGGACATCCGCAAGATCGACCGCTTCACTGCGGCGCACAAGACGTTACATGTAGACTGGTCAACGGCGGCGGGTGATCCCTTCGTCAATATCAACACACCGGACGAACTGGCAGCGGCAGAGGCCGCCCTTTCGCTCTGCGACGAAAGCCCCGATCCATGACCAGCGATCCTGAGCGGGCCATTCGCCCGCGCCGCAGCTTCATATTCTCCCCCGGCCTGCGCCCGGACATGTATCCGAAGGCCCTGGCGAGCGGCACGGATATCGTGTGCGTCGAGCTGGAAGACGGCATCGCACCGAAGGACAAGTCCGCCGCCCGTGACCTTGGACTTGGCCTGTTCGCGAAACCGCAGGAAGACGATGGCGTGGAACGGATTGTCCGCATCAACTGCCTGCGCACGGCCTTCGGCATCGCCGATGTTCAGGCCGTGCTCGACAGCGATACCCCGCCCCCGGCGCTGATGCTTCCCAAGGTCATGACACCGGATGAGATTGTCTGGCTGGATGACCTGCTGACGGAACGCGGACACGATACCCGTCTGCACATCATCATCGAAACCAACCAGGCGCTGGAACGTGCCGTGGAACTGGCCCACGCCAGCCCGCGCATCGACGCCCTGTTCTTCGGTGGCGTCGACATGGCGGCGGAACTGCGCTGCGTCAATGCGTGGGAACCGCTGCTCTATGCCCGGTCCCGCGTCGTCCATGCCGCCGCCAGCGCCGGGATCGATGCCATCGACGTGCCATGGCTCGACCTGGACGACATGGACGGCATGGCAGAGGAAGCGCGCCGCGCCCGCGACCTGGGTTTCAGTGGCAAGGGCTCGATCCATCCCAAGCAGATCTCCGTGCTGAACGACATCTTCACACCGGACGCCGCACAGGTGGCGCGGGCGCGCCGGATCGTTGCGGCCTTTGCGGAAGCGGACACCGGACTGGTCGTGGTCGATGGCAAGCTGATCGAGAAACCGGTGCTGAGAGAGATGAACCGCATTATTTCCATTGCCGAGCGGGTTGCCGGATAGACCGCCACCGCTTCAGACAGTACGTCCAGATTCCTCCCCCAAAGGATACATAAGTGTCACGTGAAGTTACCGGCCCGGGACGGGTCGAATTCGTCATCATGATCGCCCTGATGACTTCCCTGATGGCCCTGTCCATTGACACCATGCTGCCCGCGCTGGCCGCCATGGGAGCGGACCTGGACGTGACCGACGTGCAGGATACCCAGCTTGTGGTCTCGCTGCTGTTTGCCGGGCTCGCCACCGGGCAGCTGCTCTATGGCCCCCTGTCCGACAGCATCGGCCGGAAGCCCACGATCTACATCGGCATCGCGGTCTTCCTGATCGGTTGCCTGCTGTCGCTGTTCGCCCCGGATTTCGAGACCATGCTGGTCGGACGCACGCTGCAGGGTCTGGGGGCAGCCAGCGCCCGTATCGTGCCGATGGCCCTGGTCCGCGACCAGTTCGAGGGCCGGGCGATGGCGAAGGTCATGTCCTTCATCATGTCGGTCTTCATCCTGGTGCCGGTGCTGGCGCCGATGATCGGCCAGGGCATCCTGTTCGTGGCCGAGTGGCGGGCGATCTTCGTCTTCTTCATCGTGCTCGCCTCGGTCGCGACCCTCTGGTTCGGGCTGCGCCAGCCGGAGACCCTGCCGAAGGGACTGCGGCGCAGGTTCTCCGTGAAGCACATCATTTCCGGCTTCGGTTTCTGCCTGCGGGACCGCATCACGCTCGGCTACACCCTCGCCACCGGCTGCATCTTCGGCCCCTTCATCGGCTATCTCGGCTCCTCGCAGCATGTGTTTCAGGACATCTTCGGCACCGGCGAGATGTTTGCCGTCTGGTTCGGCGTGGGCGCGGTGTCCATCGGCGCGGCATCCGTCGTCAATTCGCAGCTGGTCATGCGGTACGGCATGCGCCGGATCACCCGTGCAGGTCTGGCCGTGACCGTTGTCGCGTCCGTGATCGCAGCCACCATCTTTGCGTCCGCGCCGCCGAACCTGCTGGGCTTCATGATCTGGCTGATGATCGTCTTCTTCGGCACCGGAATCTGCTTCGGCAACATGAATGCGCTTTCGCTGGAGAACATGGGCCACATGGCCGGTGTCGGTGCGGCCTTCGTCGGCTTCACCTCCACCATGGTCGCGGTGCCGCTGGGCATCACCATCGGCAGCCTGCTGGGGGAAAGCGTCCTGCCGCTGGTGATCGGCTTCGCGGTTCTGCCCGGCACCGCACTTGCGCTATCGTTCATCACGGATCGGGGTCGCCCCCCGGGTCCCATCGTCCGGTAGAGGTTTCAATTCCTGGGGAGGAAGTACGACGTGGGCATCACCGAGGAACATCTGCAACGGGTCGCCGCGAAACGGCATGCGGTCTCCGATGCCGGGCGGGAAGCCGCGGTCGCAAAGCAGCGCGCACGCGGAAAGCTGACGGCGCGGGAACGCATCACGGCCATGCTGGACCCCGGCAGCTTCCGGGAACTGGGACAGCTGGTGGAGCCGATGCGCGACACCGAGCTGACCAGCACCCTCGACGCCCCTGCCGATGGTGTCGTCACCGGCACCGGCACGGTGGACGGTCGCCCGGTCTGCATCATCTCCGATGACTTCACGGTGCTGGGCGGCTCGGTCGGCGTGGTCGGCGGCGCCAAGGTGGAGCACCTGCTGACACGGGCGGAGAAATACGGCCTGCCGGTCATCTGGCTGCAGGAAGGCGCGGGTCACCGCATCCAGGACGGCCTCGATTCCCGGCACTTTGCCTCCGCCGGTCCGATCTTCTGGCACATGTCGCGCCTGTCGGGCTGGGTACCCATCGCCACCGCCATCCTGGGTCCGGGCTATGCCGGGCCGACCAACATGGCCGCCTTCGCCGATTTCCGCATCATGCGGCGGGGCCACGCCCAGATGGGCATCGGCGGCCCGGCACTCGTGCGGGCTGCGACGGGGGAGGAGATCGATACCGAGACACTGGGCGGCGCGGCAACGCAGGCGGATGCCCAGGGTGTCGCCGACATGGCACCGGATACGGAGGAAGACTGTTTCGCGGCGATCCGGCGCTATCTGGACTTCCTGCCCCGCAACGCCGGTGAAGCGCCGCCCGTGCGGCCCTGCGATGATCCCGTGGACCGCCGGGCGGAAGCGCTGGCGACCCTGGTGCCCGACAACCCGCGCCGCGCCTACGACATGCGCAAGGCCGTGGAACTGATCTTCGACCAGGGCAGTGTCTTCGAGACCAAGCCGACCCATGCCCGCAACATGGTCACCGCCTTAGCGCGGCTGGAGGGGCGACCGGTCGCCATCATCGGCAACAATCCGATGTTCCTCGCCGGGATGCTGGACGCCAAGGCGGCGGAGAAGGCCGCACGCCACATTGCCATCGCCGACGCCTTCGGCCTGCCGCTGTTCTACTTCATCGACATGCCGGGCATCTTCGTCGGCTCGGGCGCGGAGAAGACCACGCTGGGTCTGCGCTCCGCCAAGATGCTCTACGAACTGGGTGTCGCGACGGTACCGCGCTATTCGGTGATGGTGCGCAAGGGCTACGGGGCCGGGTACTACGCCATGAACGGCGGGCGCGGCTTCAAGGCGGACGGCACCTGGGCCTGGCCGACATCTGAGCTCTGCGCCATGTCGATCGAGACCGCGCTGAACGTCGCCTATGCCCGCGACTGGCAGAATGCGCCCGACCCGGCGGCGCGCAAGGCGGAGCTGGAGGCCGACATCCGCCGCAACCTGACACCGCTGCGCGCGGCGGAACACTTCGGTGTTGATGACGTCATTGATCCGCGCGATACCCGCGCCGTGCTCGCCGACGCGCTGCGCCACGCACCGCTGCGCCCGCATGAGGGCGGGCCACCGAAGAAACGCGCCATCAGCCCCATCTGACCGCTGGACCCTGCCCGTGAAACAGATCACCGAACCCGCCCGCCAGATCGACGTCATCCATGAGACCGATGTTCTGGTCGTCGGCTCCGGGCCCGGTGGTCTCGCCGCCGCGCTGGGGGCGGCGCGGGCGGGCGTCGCGGTGACACTGGTCGAACGCTTCGGCTGCTTCGGGGGCAACATCACGGCGGTCGGGGTCGAGGGCTTCGCCTGGTACCGCCACGAGAAGACCGTCGATACGGAGGGAGTCGGGCGCGAGTTCGAGGCCCGTGCTATCGAGATGGGGGCCGCCACGCCCGAACCCCAGTCCGACAGTCACGCGCTGGATGCCGAAGGCTTCAAGGTCGTTGCCGACCGGCTGGTGGAGGAAGCCGGGATCACCCCGATGCTGCACCGCCAGTTCGTCGCCCCCATCATGGAAGGCACGGCCATCCGGGGCATCATCACGGAGAGCAAGGCCGGGCGGGAGGCCATCTTGGCGAAACGGGTCATCGACGCCACGGGGGACGCCGACGTGGCCCATCGCGCCGGCGCCCCGACGCACAAGGCGGCGCGGGAGGATCTGATGGCAGCTTCCGTCATGTTCTCCATGTCCGGTGTGGACCGGGCGAAGTTCCTGGAGGAGATTCGCGCCAACCCCCTCACCTACCGCGACTGGGACAGCGGCGAATGGACCGTCGAGACCACGGGGAAGGAGGACGGGATGTTCTCCCCCTTTCTCAAGAAACCGTTCCAGCTTGCCATTCAGGAGGGGCTTATCCCACAGAACCTCTCGACCATCGCGGGCACCTGGGGGGCCATCTATGACACCGGCGACCTGACCTATCTGAACCTGGTCCACCTGGACGGCTGCGACGGGACCGACCCCGACGACCTGACCCGGTTCGAGATCGAGGGTCGGCGTCAGGCCATGCTGGCCGTGGAAGCCATGCGCCGCCACCACCCCGGCTGCGAGACCGCGAAGCTGCGCAATTTCGGCATGACGCTGGGCGTGCGCGACACCCGCAAGATCGACGCCCGCTACAACATGACCGAGATGGATGTGCGCGATCAGGGCCGGTTCGAGGACAGTATCGGAATCTTCCCCGAATTCATCGACGGCTACGGCCTGCTGATCCTGCCCACCACGGGCCGCTACTTCCAGGTGCCCTGGCGCACCATCGTGCCGAAGCAGGTCAGCAACCTGCTTGTCGCCGGCCGCGCCACCGGCGGCGACCGCATCAGCCACGCCGCCACCAGAAACATGATGTGCTGCACCGTCACCGGCCAGGCCGCCGGCGTCGGCGCCGCCCTGTCGGTAAAGCAGGACCGGGCGGTGGCGGAGATGGATGTGGTGGATGTGCAGCGGGAGTTGAGGCGGCAGGGGGTGCGGATGGGTTGAGGGTGGGGATTGCGGTGCCCGCCATAGCCAAGTCCAGTCCGATTTCGTCAGGGGAAAGATGCTGACCAGAATCATCTAGGGTCTAAGCCCAATCAACGCATTGAAGTTGCGGGAACGGGCTGTTTCTCTATGTACATGTTTCGCTCTGCAGGATTGGGATGGCCCGACTTTTTTGGCTTGAGGATGCGCAATGGGCGGCGATTGAGCCGCACGTGCCGAAAAGCCAGCCTGGTGCGAGGCGCGTCGATGATCGCCGTGCGATCTCCGGGATCATTCATGTTCTGAAGACGGGTTGCCGCTAGTGTGACTGCCCTGCCGAGTACGGTCCTTCGACGACGATCTACAATCTCTTCGATCATTGGCCACGCCGCCGCTTCTGGACGGACCTGACGGAGGCCCTGGCCGCGACTGGCGCGGTGTCGACTTCGAGCGCCATTATAGCACTTACATCAAGGCGCATCGTTCGGCCCACGGCGGAAAAGGGGGCAAGGTCGCAGGCGATCGGGCCTTCACGAGGTGGTCAGACGACGAAGGTCCACGCGCTCACAGACACAATAGGCCGCCCCTATGCCTTCGAGCTGACGGCTGGAAATGTCTCGGATGCGAAGGCGGCGCGGTTACTCTTCAACAGATTGGCAGGCGCCCGGAGGCTGCTGGCCGACAAGGGCTACGACGCCAACGCGATCCGAAGAGAGCTTCGCCAAAGCGGCGTAATTCCCATCATGCCAGGACGCATCAACAGGAAGCGAAAGATCGTCTATGACAAGCAACGCTACCGAGAGCGCCATCTGATCGAGAATGCCTTCTGCCGCATCAAGGACTTCCGGCGCGTCCACACCCCCTAAGACAAGCTGGCGAGAAACTTCCTCTCCGCTGTCGCCATTGCCGTCCTCGTTGCATTCCGGCTGTGATTGAGTCTCAGCCCTAGATACTAATCCAGCGCGGCCTTTACCCCCCCCTTCACCACCCCAACTGCCGGCTCGCCAGGTCCTTCATGACTTCCGTGCTGCCGCCGCCGATGGTGAGGATCTTGGATTCGCGGAAGATGCGTTCGACCTTGTGGCCGCGCAGCAGGCTGGCGCCGCCGAAGATCTGGGCGGCTTCGGCGGCGATCCATTCGTGGGCCTCGCCGCAATAGACCTTCAGCATGGCGATCTCGGCGATGCAGGGGTCGCCCTGCATCACGCGCCAGATCAGGCTGTCCATCTGGGATTCCATGGCCTGCAGCCGCACCGCCATGTCCACCAGCTTGTGGCGCACCACCTGGAACTCGGCCAGGTGCTTGCCGAAGGTCATGCGTTCGTGGGCGTAGCGCACCGCCTCCCGGTAGGCGCAGCGGCTGACGCCGATCTGGGTGGCAGCGATGCCGAGGCGTTCCAGATTGAAGTTGTTCATGATGCCGCGGAAACCCGCGTTCTCCTGCCCCAGCAGGTTGCCGGCCGGCACCCGTACATCGTCGAAGATGATGTGGCCGGTGTCGGAGGTCCACCAGCCGCTCTTGCGCATGTTGGTGCGGCTGACGCCCGGCGTGTCCCCCGCGATCAGCAGCAGGGAGATGCCGCCCATCCCCTCCCCGCCCGTGCGGACGGCAACGGACAGGTAATCGGCACGGACGCCGTTGGAGATGAAGGCCTTCTCCCCGTTGACGACATAGTGGTCGCCGTCCCGGCGCGCGGTGGTGCGGATGTTGGCGACGTCGGACCCGCCGTTGGGCTCCGAGATGGCGAGGCAGATGATCTTCTCCCCGCTGAGTACCCGGGGCGCGACTCGACGCTTAAGCTCTTCCGAGCCGAGCTTCAGCACCGGCGGCAGGCCGATACCATGCGCCATCAGGCTGACGCGGATGCCGCCGAAGCCTGAGGCCGCCATCTCCTCCCGCGCCAGACAGTAGTAATCGATGCCACCACCGGCACCGCCGTACTCCTCCGGAAAGCCGAGGCCCAGAATGCCGGCCTCGCCGGCCTTCACGTAGAGCTCTCGCGGGAAGGTGCCTTCCTCCTCCCAGCGTTCGCCGTTCGGTTCGATCTCGCGATCGATGAAGCGACGGATCTGGTCGCGGATGACCTCCGTTTCCTCGGTGTACATCGGATGCCTGAGTGTCATCTGCGCCTGCCTCCCCTGGATCGCACCACTGACAGCTAACAGGCTGACGCAGGGGAATCCAATGCGCACGACACATGCCACGCGACGCGGTTGGAATGTCGGGGTGACAGGCAGGACGGCGGAGCCGGGGTTCGCGATTGCCTGCCCTCGCCCCTCCGGGCATCCGTTTCCCCGCACTTCATGGTTCACATGACGAAATGGCAGGCCTGGCATTCGCGCCGGTCCGATTGACAGACATCCATAGTTCGATTAACAGCGAACTATGGATGCTGCGCACATGTCATCCCTTTCCCGCCGGCAGACTGCCTCGGGATCGGGAAGGAGCGCCGGGAAACCCTGCCTCCCTGGGCGTTGCATTCAGGCGGCAGCTGCCCGGCACAAATTTGTTATTGACACTCATTCTCAATTAAGCTTCTTGTTGCGAATGATTATTAGCAAATGTGGTTGGGGAAAGACACCGCATTCTCCGCTGGTTGCCCGAAAGGCCGCCAGCATCCGTTGCCACTTGCTGACTCCAAAGGATTGAACATGTCGACTCTCACGAACAACGCCCGCATCAGGCAGGCAGCCATGGCCACTGCGTTCGGCCTCACGATCATGCCGCTGGCGGCCCTTGCCGAAGATGAAGCCTATCCGAACATCACGGGCGAAGTCGGTTTCGAGGTCCAGAACGACTTCAACTTCGAGTCCGAAGATCCGAATGCCGAACAGAACGAGCTTGGCGGTGTCATCGAGCCGGTCATCAACCTGAACTTCAATCCCAACCTAACCCTGACCACCGGCATGACGCTGGAGGCGGTGCGCGGCCCCGGCCCCCGGGAGGACCGGGTGTTCCAGGATCATGGCATCTTTGTCGACACGCTGGTGCTGACCTGGGCCAACGACGATGTGGAAGTCCATGGCGGCAAGTTCGGCCCCAACTTCTCCATCGGCTATGACGCCGCTGGCGGTGTCTATGGCACCGACCTGCTGGGCGATGATGTGGAACTGTCGGAATTCATCGGCGCGGGCGGTGCCTTCGCCGTCGGTGACTCCATGGTCCTGTCGGGCAGCGTGTTCTTCCAGGATCGCACCTTCCTGAGCGAATCCTTCATCACCAACCGGGGCCGCAACAACCTGGCGGCAGGCGGACCGGGCAATACCGAGTTCCCGGAATCCTTCGCGGTCGCGCTGGACGGTGAGGCCGTGCCGGGCATGGAGGGCATGCGCTATCACGTGGGCTTCGCCCGTCTGGCCGTGAACAACGCCGACGACGAGTTGCGGGCCACCGCCGGTGCCGAATGGTCCTATGATCTGGGTGACGATCTCACTCTGACGCCGATGGCCGA
This sequence comes from Minwuia sp. IMCC3009, assembly GCF_029909415.1. GTDB lineage: Bacteria > Pseudomonadota > Alphaproteobacteria > Minwuiales > Minwuiaceae > Minwuia. Next base: position 1,552,573 of record NZ_CP123781.1, on the reverse strand, counting down.
ATATGTCCGCTTCTGGAACGCCGGCGGCCTGGGGGCGGAGAGCCGCAACTACTACACGCTGTCACTGGTGGCCGAGACCGGCCCGTGGAACGTGGCGCTGGCCGGTACCGCCAAGGATGTGAACGTGGACGGTGCCAATGGCTCCACCTTCGATCACCAGGTGCAGCTTTCCGCCGGCTATGCCTTCGAGAACGGCTTCACGCTGGACGTCGGCTACAAGCGCGCCACGGCAGCCAACATCAGCACCCAGACCCTGGGCGCCATCGTCACCTACGGCATTGAATTCTGACGACAAGCCGACCGTCACCTGATCCGAGGAGGAACCTCACATGAGACTCACGAGAGCTACCGGACTGCTGTGCGGAATGGCCATGGGCCTGTCCGCCGGCATCGCCAACGCGGATGAGGCACCAACGGCCGAGGCCGTGGTGGGAACCTATGCCGACATCGCGCTCGCCGGCTACAGCGATTCCCTGACCACGGCATAGGCCCTGCGCGCCGCGATCAACGCCCTGATCGCGAAACCGTCGGAGGCTTCGCTCGGGGCGGCACGTGCAGCCTGGGTGGCCGCACGCGCCCCCTATCAGCAGACGGAGGCCTTTCGCTTCGGCAATGCCTCGGTCGATGACTGGGAAGGCAAGGTCAATGCCTGGCCGCTGGATGAGGGGCTGATCGACTATGTCGACACGTCCTATGGCGACGCGGCGGGCGAAAACCGTCTCTACACCAGCAACGTGATCGCCAACCCGATGCTGACCGTCAATGGCCAGCAGGTGGACGCGACCCTGATCACCCCTGCCCTGCTGTCGGATACGCTGCATGAGGCGGAAGAGGTCGAATCCAACGTCGCCACCGGCTATCACGCCATCGAGTTCCTGCTCTGGGGCCAGGACCTGAACGGCACCGGCGCCGGTGCCGGGCAGCGTCCCGCCACGGATTTCGATCTCGCCAACTGCACGGGCGGCAACTGCGACCGGCGGATCGCCTATCTGACGGCGGCGACCGACCTGCTGATCAGCGATCTGCAGGACATGGTGGCAAGCTGGGGTGCCGACGGCGCGTCACGCCAGGCCTTGCTGCAGGATCCGCAGGCAGGCCTTTCGGTCATCCTGACCGGCATGGGATCGCTGTCCTACGGCGAGCTGGCCGGTGAGCGGATGAAGCTCGGCCTGATGCTGCATGACCCGGAGGAGGAGCACGACTGCTTCTCCGACAACACGCACAACTCGCACTACTTCGATCAAATCGGCATCAGGAATGTCTATACCGGGCACTATCGCCGTGTGGACGGCTCAGTGGTCTCCGGCCCGTCCGTGGCGGATGTCGTGGCCCACGTCGCCCCGAAACTGGATGCGGAACTGCGTGCCAGGCTGGACACGACTGTTGCGTCCATGGCGGTCATGAAGGCCCGCGCGGAATCCATCGAGGCCTATGACCAGATGATCGCGGAGGGCAATCCGGTGGGCAACGCCACGGTGCAGGCCGCGATCGACGGCCTGATCGACCAGACCCGGAGCATCGAGCGGATCGTGGCAGCGCTGAAGCTGCAGACCATCCAGTTCGAAGGCTCCGACAGCCTGGATAACCCCGGCGCGGTCTTCCAGTAACCAACCACCCTTGATCGCGATCTGGTTAGCCATGGCCAGAGGCGTTTCCGGATAGAGAAAGGACCAGGGTGACCCTCTGCATCGTTCCCCGTCACGCCCATCACCTGTCGTGACACTCCTCCGATGATGCAGTCCCAGATCCCGATATCCGGTGATACGTTTTCGCGATCACGTGGGCTGGCTTCCCCGAGCCAGCCCACATCTTTCTCACAGGCGACCTTTCCAGGACACGGAAGAAGATCCATGCAACTGCGCCCCTGGTCCCGAACCTCCGGAACGCGCACCGGAGCCATCGCGGCCGCCGTGCTGTCAGGCCTGTTCCTGGGTCTCCCTGCTGCACCGGCCGTCGCCGATTCTCCGGGCCGCAGTGATCTGACACAGAAGGACCTGGCACGTTTCCGGGCGGTGACCGCGCCCCCCGCGAGCTTCACCCAGGCCGAACCGTTCGAGATGATGGCCGGTGGTGCAGCGACATCGCGCAAGACGCCGGATGGCAATGCGTTCTCCCATTCATCCGCCAACCTGGACTTTGAAGGGGAGCGGGACTTCAAGCTGGGCAATGCGCTGTTCCGCAAGCTCTGGGTCTCCTCCCCCTCCTCCACCCAGGCATCCGATGGTCTGGGACCATTGTACAACGCGCGCTCCTGCCAGCGCTGCCACCTGAAGGACGGGCGCGGCCATCCGCCGGAAGCCGGTGAACGCAACGCAACTTCGATGTTCCTGCGCCTGTCGGTTCCGCCGCAGACGGACGCGGAGCGGGCGCTGATCGCCTCCGGTGCCGTGGCCTCCCTGCCCGAACCCACCTACGGCGGCCAGTTGCAGGATTTCGCCGTACCGGGGCTGCCTGCCGAAGGGCGCATGGTCATCCGCTACAGGGAGGAGGCTGTCAGCCTTTCCGGTGGTGAAACGGCGTCCCTGCGGCATCCCACCTACAGTGTCGGCGATCCCGCATTCGGCCCGCTGCACCCGGAGACACTGCTTTCCCCGCGTGTCGCACCGCAGATGATCGGGCTGGGCCTGCTGGAGGCCATTCACCCGGACGACATTCACGCCCTGGCCGACCCCGATGACCGGGACGGTGACGGCATCTCCGGCCGGGTCAGCATCGTGCGGGATGCCGCGACTGGCGGTGAAACACTTGGCCGGTTCGGCTGGAAGGCCGGCAATCCGACCGTGGCGCAGCAGAGCGCCGACGCGCTGGCGGGCGATATCGGTGTTTCAAGCCCCCTCGCCCCGCGCCACCACGGTGACTGCACCCAGGCCGAGTCACCTTGCCTGCAGATGGCCACAGGCGTGCAGGCGCGCCTGGGTGAAACAGAGGCACCGGACCCGGTGCTGCCCCTGATCGCCCACTATGCACGCAACCTCGCGGTTCCGGCCCGGCGCGATGTTTCCGACCCGACGGTGCTGAAGGGCAAGCGGCTGTTTCACGAGACCGGCTGCGCCAGTTGCCATCATCCGAAATTCGTCACGCGGCGCGACGCGCCGGTCGCCGAACACCGGTTTCAGCTCATCTGGCCCTTCACCGACCTGCTGCTGCATGACATGGGCGAAGGACTGGCCGACAACCGACCGGTCGGCAGTGCGTCGGGGCGCGAATGGCGCACCGCCCCGCTGTGGGGCATCGGCCTGACCGAAACGGTGAACGGCCACACATACTTCCTGCACGACGGGCGGGCGCGGAACCTGCTGGAAGCCATCCTGTGGCACGGTGGGGAGGCGGAACAGGCTCGCGAAACAGTGGTCGACATGTCGCCCGAAGACCGCGCCGCCCTGATCCGGTTCCTGGAGTCACTCTGATGCGCCTGCCGTCGGTATTCCTGCTTGCCGGCCTCGCGCTCGCCTGCCTCACGCCCGCACTGGCCGACACGACACCCGCCCAGGCGGCACTTCAGAAACGGCTGGTCGGGACGATACTGGCGGAAACGATACTGCCCGATCACGCAGCCCTGGTGCAGGCAACGGCGGATCAGCAGCGCACCATGCGCGCGGCTTGCGCGACGCCGTCGGCCGATACCCTGTCGGATGCGCAGGCAGCCTTTCGCGATCTGGTCACCGCCTTCTCCCGGGTGGAGATGTATCGCTTCGGTCCGGGGCGGGAAGACAACCGCCTCGCCCGCCTCAACTTCTGGCCCGACAGGCGCGGACTCGGAATGCGGCAGGTACGCCGGATCCTGCAGGAGCAGGACCAGACCGCCACTGATCCCGCAACGCTGAGGGGCAAGAGTGTCGCCGTGCAGGGGCTTTCGGCCCTCGAACAGGTGCTGGCGGAGGCTGACGGTGGGATGATCCCCGATTTCGCCTGCCGCTACGGCACAGCCATTGCCGATGTAACCCATGAAACCGCAGAGGCCCTGCTGAACGGCTGGCGCGACGGTCAGGCAGGTTTGCTGCGCCGGCCTGGACCGGAGAACCCGCTCTACCGCGATCAGGGCGAAGCGCTGAAGACCCTGCTGAAGGCGGCAATGGAACAACTGATCATCGTCGAGCAGCAGAAACTCGGGCGCGTGCTGCGGGATGGCCCTGCAAGTGCCAACCCGCTGTCCGCTCCCTTCCGCCTGTCCGGCATGACGCTGCGCGCCGTGGCCGTGAACATTGCCGCCAGTCGCGCCGTGCTCACCCATCCCGACATGCCTGACCTGGACAACCCTGATCTGCTGAACCTGTTCCGGGAACTGGATTTCGAGCTGGGCCAGTCGGAAGCCGCGATCCGTACCGCGCTCGACTTTCCCGGCGGGATCGCAGCGCGGATCGCCAATCCGGCAACGCACGACCTGCTGCAGTATGCCCGCATCCCGCTGCAGGCCGCCGTCGATCTGCACGACACGCGGCTGCTGCCTGCGCTGGGTCTGGTCAGGGGGTTCAATGCACTCGATGGCGACTGATCGGCGATCGGTACTGCTGGGTCTGTTCTGCACGGCCCTGCCATTGGGCCAGGCCATCGCAGGTGCGCCTGCGCCCCCGGCATTCCTGACCACCGGGCGGCGGGACGGCCGGTTTCATGCGATGGCTCTGGACGGGGCCGGGCACATCCTCGGCGACGTGCCGCTGCCCGGCCGGGGGCACGGTTTCGCCGTCAGCCGCGACGGTCACCACGCCGTGGCCTTTGCCCGCCGTCCTGGCCGTTTCGCCCTTCCCTTCAGCCCGGCCACGATGCAGGCGTCTGCGCCGCTTCCGCTTCCTGCCGACCGTCATTTCTATGGCCACGGCCTGTTCAGCGCGGATGGGAAGCGGCTGTTCGCGACGCAGAATGACTTCGATGCCGGGCGGGGCGTACTGGCCGTGCATGATGTCCGTCAGGACTATCGCCGCATCGGCGAGTTCGCGACACACGGCATCGGCCCGCATGAATGTCTGCTGGCGGATGACGGCAGGTCTGCGGTCATCGCCAACGGCGGCATCCTCACGCACCCGGACTGGCCCCGGCGGAAGCTCAATCTGGACACCATGGTTTCGACGCTGGTGCGGCTGGATCTCGCGTCCGGCGACCTGCTGGCGCGCGCCAGCCTGCCCCCTGCCCTCTATCAACTGTCCATGCGCCACCTGGCGGCGACACCGGATGGTGCCACCTGGTTCTGCTGCCAGCATCAGGGCGCGGCAACCGAGCAACCGCCGCTGATCGGGCGCTGGGACCGGAATGGAGAAATCCGGCTGATCGACCTGCCTGCCACCGTGACCCGGTCGATGCGCAATTACGCAGGCTCCATCGCCGCGACGCCTGACGGTCGGCGCATTGCCGTCACCAGCCCGCGCGGCGGAATCATTGTCGTGCTCGACGGTCGCTCCGGGTCCTTTCTGGAGACCGTCAGCCTGGCCGATACCTGCGGCATTGCCCCGACAGGGGACGGCTTCATGGCAACGGCAGGTACGGGCGAGATCCTGCTTGGCGGCAAGGCCGATGCCTATCCAGACATCAACTGGGACAATCACATGGTGACGCTGAAGTCCTGATTATCCTGGCCTGTTGCGCATGGTGACGGACGCTCACGAAATGCTGTTCCCGTTCTCCGTTCCCGTATGGAACAAAATAAGAACATCTGTTATCGTGCCTGCATGAATGCACGCCATCACACATCTGTCCTGTCGCCTGTTCCGGACCGTCTGCGGCCTCCGAAACCGCACGCCATGGCGCGGGACCGGCAGGATGCGGGGCCGTCCGGAACAGCGGATATGCAGCCGCCACCGCTGCCGGGAAAGCCGCAGCTGGTGGAGGTCTTCGCGGACTCGCGGGATGTCGGCGCGGTGGGCTTCGCCCTGGCACAGATACCGCGCGCGCAGTCGATTCTGTGGGTGCAGGACCGCATGTGCGCGCAGGAGGTGGGGCAACCCCACGGCCGGGCGCTGGCCCGCTTCGGCGGCGACCCGGACAGGCTGATCCTGGCCTGCGCCCGTCATGCGGGGGATGTACTCTGGACAATGGAGGAGGGTCTGGCATGCCCGTCGCTTGGTGCCGTGATCGGAGAGATATGGGGCGAGCCGAAGGCGCTGGACTTCACCGCCACGAAACGCCTGGCAATGCGGTCGGAGCGGGTGGGGATACCTGCCTTCCTGATCCGTTTCGGCGGCGCGGTGGCCAGCGCCTCCGTGGCGCGGCGGCGCTGGCGTGTGGCCTCCGCCGCCTCCGCCCCGCACCCGCACCCGCACGATCCGCGCGCACCGGGGGAGCCACGCTGGCGCACCGAACTGTTCCGCGCCCGCGACGCGCGGCCCGGTACATGGGAGGGGGGATATGACCGCACGGCGCATCGTCTCCATCTGGCTGCCCCACTTCGCGATCCAGCGCTGGCGGCGGCGGCATTACGGCGAGAAGGCGACGGCTGAAACCGAACCGGTCGTGCTGGCCCGCCCCGGCCCCCACGGCCCGGTGATCCATGACATGAATGCCGCCGCCGTGGCGCTGGGCATGACACGCGGCGCGCGGGTCACCGACATGCGCACCCTGGTGCCCGACCTGCGGGTGGAGGAAGCGGAGGAACGGCTGGACCACGCCGATCTGGCCCGCCTGTCCCACTGGTGCCGACGCTGGTGCCCCTGGACCCGGACCGACGGGGCGGACGGGCTGATGCTCGACACCACCGGGGCCGATCACCTGTGGGGTGGGGAGGCGGCGCTGGTCGCCGACATGCGCCGGGCCTTCGCGCAACTGGGTCTGACCGCGCACATCGCCATCGCCCCGACGGTCGGCAGCGCCTGGGCCTTCGCCCGGCACGGGCAGGAGAAGGTGGAGACCTGTCTGCCCGACAGGCTGGCGGCACGGCTGGGTGCCCTGCCGGTGGCGGCGCTGCGGCTGGATGGCCATACGGTGCTGCTGCTGGAACGGCTGGGGCTTCGCACCATCGCGGCGCTGGCCGACATTCCCCGTGCCGCCATGGCCCGGCGGTTCCGCCATGGCACGCCCCTGCCCGCCAATCCGCTGGCGCGGCTGGATCAGGCCATGGGCCGGACCACGGAGCCTCTGGTCGCCGCCGCGATCACGGAACCGCTGCGCAGCCTGCGTACGCTGGCCGAACCGATCACGGAGATCGACAGCTTCAGCCATGTGCTGACCCACCTGATGCAGGATCTGGCCACACAGATGGAGGCACGCAACATCGGCGCCCGCTGCCTGCGTTTCAGCGGATTTCGTGTCGATGGCGGGGTCTCCGCCATCCAGGTCGCCACCAGCCGTCCCAGCCGCGAACCCGAGCATCTGGCAAGGCTGTTCGAGAACAAAATAGAAACATTTGATCCCGGCTTCGGGTTCGAGGTCATGGTGCTGGACGTGATCGATGGCCAGGACCTGGCCCTGACGCAGCCCGACCTGAGCGGTGAAACCGATACCGGCGTGGCCCTGTCACGGCTGATCGACCGGCTGATCGCGCGACTGGGGCGGCAGTCGGTGCTGCGGCCGCTGGGGCACGGCAGCCATGTGCCGGAGCGGGCGGAGATGCTGGTTCCGGCGGATACGGACATGCCACGCCCGGCAGCACGGGCCCTGTCGGCGGAAACATCGGAGTCTCCGCCCCCCCATCGCCCGTTGCGGCTGCTGCCCCGACCGGAGGAGGTGGAGGTGCTGCACGCCATTCCCGACGGTCCCCCGGCGCGTTTCATCTGGCGACGCCAGACCCATCGGGTGGTGCGCAGCGGCGGACCGGAGCGGATTGCACCGGAATGGTGGCGGGAGAAATCCATCGTGCGCCTGCGCGACTACTACAATGTGGAGGACAGCGACGGCCGTCGCTACTGGATCTATCGGGAGGGGGTGGCCGGTGACGGACGCGGCGGCAGCCCGCACTGGTTCATGCATGGGCTGGATGCCTGATGCCGGAAGCCCCGCTGACACCGGAGAAGCGCCGGATCCGCGACCCCGGCACGTTCCGCCCCAACCCGCCCGCAGCCTTCGTGGAGCTGGGCGTGGTCTCCAACTTCTCCTTCCTGCGCGGGGCCTCGGACCCGGTTGATCTGGTGCTGACCGCACACCTGCTGGGCTATGACGCCATGGGCATCGCCGACCGCAACAGCATGGCCGGAACGGTGCGGGTGCATGGGGAGGCGGCAACGGCAGGCCTGCGCCCGGTCATCGGCTGTCGTCTGGACCTGCTGGATGCGCCGTCCCTGCTGGCCTATCCGAAGGACCGGGCAGGCTATGGGCGCCTCTGTGCCCTGCTCTCCGCCGGCAAGATGCAGGACGCGGCGGGGGAATGGCAGCGCAAGGGTGTCTGCGACCTGTCACTGGCCATGGTGGCGGAGGCTCTGGGCACCGAACCGGCACAGGTGGTGCTGATCGCCATGCCGGGGGCGGACGTGGACCGCTTCGCCGCCGAGCTGCCGCGTCTGGTGCAGCATCTGCCCGGTCTCAGCCACATTGCGGCGACATATCTCTATCGCGGTGACGACCGGGCGCGGATCAACCATCTGGCACGGCTGGCCAGGGCACATGACCTGCGCCTGCTGGCCACCAACGACGTGCATTACCACACGCCTGCCCGCCGCCCGCTGCAGGACGTGATGACCTGCATCCGGGAGAAGGTGACGATCCGAAGTGCCGGGCATCTGCTGCATCCGAACGCGGAACGGCACCTGAAGTCCCCCGCCGAGATGCAGCGCCTGTTCGCCGACTGGCCGGAAGCGATCAGTGAAAGCCGACGCATCGCCGATGCCTGCCGCTTCTCCCTGTCGGAGCTGCGCTACGAATATCCGGAGGAGACGGTGCCGCATGGCCGGACCCCGGATGAGCAGCTTGCACGGCTGACCCGTGAGGGCGCGGCGGAACGCTATCCGGACGGTGTGCCGGACGATGTGCAGCAGACCCTGGACAAGGAACTCGCGCTGATCTCGAAAATGAATATTGCCCGCTATTTCCTTACGGTAAAGGACATAATTAATTTTGCACGCGGCGAAGAAATCCTCTGTCAGGGGCGTGGATCGGCGGCCAACAGTGCCGTCTGCTATTGCCTGAAGATCACCTCCGTCGATCCGGCGCAGCACCAGTTGCTGTTCGAACGCTTCATCTCCGAGGAGCGCAAGGAACCGCCCGACATCGACGTGGATTTCGAGCATGAGCGGCGGGAGGAGGTGATCCAGCACATCTATGCCCGCTATGGCCGCGACCGGGCCGGGCTGTGCGCCACCGTCATCCACTACCGCCCGCGCATGGCGATCCGGGAGGTGGGGAAGGTCATGGGCCTGTCGGAGGATGTGACCACCGCGCTGGCCCGCACCGTCTGGGGATCCTGGGGCGCATCGGTGGAGGACGGCATGGTGACGGAGGCCGGGCTGGACCTGTCGGACCCGCACCTGAAGCGCACCATCGCCCTGACGCATGAGCTGATCGGCATGCCCCGGCACCTGTCACAGCATGTCGGCGGCTTCATCCTGACCCAGCACCCGCTGGTGCAGACCGTGCCCGTCGGCAATGGCGCGATGGCCGACCGCAGCTTCATCGAATGGGACAAGGACGACATCGACACGCTGGGCATCCTGAAGGTCGATGTGCTGGCGCTGGGCATGCTGACCTGTATCCGCAAGGGCTTCGACATGCTGCGCGCGCACCATGGCCTGGACCTGTCGCTGGCCACCGTGCCGCAGGAGGATCCGGCGGTCTACGACATGCTCTGCAAGGGCGACTCGGTGGGCGTGTTCCAGGTGGAGAGCCGGGCGCAGATGAACATGCTGCCGCGTCTGAAACCGCGCACCTTCTACGATCTGGTGATCGAGGTGGCGATTGTCCGCCCCGGTCCGATCCAGGGCGACATGGTGCATCCCTACCTGCGCCGCCGCCAGGGCAAGGAGCCGGAGGTCTATCCCTCCCCCGGTCCCGAGCATGATCCGGACGAGCTGAAGAACATCCTGAAGCGGACGCTCGGGGTGCCGATCTTTCAGGAGCAGGCGATGAAGATCGCCATGGTTGCCGCCTGCTTCTCCCCCGTGGAGGCCAACCAGTTGCGCAAGGCCATGGCCACCTTCCGCTCGAAGGGACTGGTCAGCGAACACAGGGAGAAGATGGTCGGGCGCATGGTGGAACGCGGCTATGATCCGGAATTCGCGGAGCGCTGCTTCAGCCAGATCGAAGGCTTTGGCGAATACGGCTTTCCCGAGAGCCATGCCGCCAGCTTCGCCCATCTGGTCTATGTGTCGAGCTGGATGAAGTGCCACTATCCGGCGGTCTTCGCGGCGGCGCTGCTGAATTCCCAGCCCATGGGCTTCTATGCCCCCGCCCAGATCGTGCGCGACGCCCGGGAGCATGGCGTCACCGTGCGGGGCGTCGATGTGAACTACAGCGACTGGGACAATACGCTGGAGCCACTGCACCCCGGATTCCCGGATCAGGCCCCGGAGCGCCGGAGGGAAGGTGGAACAGGCACACCAGACCGTCCATCTTCCCCCCTTGCGGGGGAAGTGACCGCGCAGCGGTCGATGGGGGGTGAAGCCGCAGGCTGCAGCACAAGCATTCAACGCCATGTCGGCTTCGCCGATTCACCCCCATCCCGACCTTCCCCCGTCGAGGGGGAAGGCGCATCCGAGCCTGTCAGACCAATCGGCACCCATATGCAATCGCCCTCCCCCGACCAGCCGCAGACCTGCGCCCTGCGGCTGGGGTTGCGCCAGGTCACCGGCCTGTCGAAGGAGGATGCGGCCCGGCTGCTGCGCCATCGCGGCCGGCCCTATGACGGGGTAGAGGAATTGCGCAGCCGCGCCGGCATGTCGGCGCGGGGTATCCAGACCCTGGCGGCGGCGGATGCCTTCCGTTCCCTCGGGCGGGACCGGCGCGGGGCACTGTGGGATGCGCGCACGGTCAAGAACGCGCCCGACCTGCCCCTGTTCACCTGGCAGGAAACCCATGACGAGGGGCCGGACACCGATGTGCTGCTGCCCGCCATGCCCCTGAGCGAACATGTGGTCGCCGACTATCAGACGCTGCGTCTGTCGCTGAAGGCGCATCCGATGGAATTCCTGCGGGAGAAATACAGGGCGGAGGGCTTCACCACCGCCGACCGGCTGCGCGCCCTGGGCAATGGCCGCGCCGTCTCGATGGCCGGGATCGTGCTGATCCGCCAGCGCCCGGGCAGTGCGGCGGGAGTCGTCTTCATCACGCTGGAGGACGAGACCGGAGTCGCCAACCTGGTGGTCTGGCCCGATACCCTGAAACAGTACCGCCGCACCATCATGGGGGCGCGGCTGATGGCGGTGCATGGCATGGTGCAGATGGACGACGACGTGATCCACATCATCGCGAAGCGGCTGGTGGATGAAACCGGGCAACTGATCCATCTGTCCGACGACCTGATGCGGTCACCCATCGCCCGCGCCGATCATGTGACCAGCCCCCTGCCCGGTCACACGGCCCGCCACCCGCGCAACGTCCGCGTCATCCCGAAGTCGAGGGACTTTCACTGACGCGCGCGTTCAGTTGCCCGATCTTCCCGCACCGGCGCGGCCCTTCCGGGCTGCCGGATCAGTCCGTCAGGTCGGACCAGAATTCCTTCACCTTGTCGAAGAAGCCGTCCGTCTGGGGATGGTTGCGCTTGCCCCGGCCGTCCTTGCTCTCGGAGGCGAACTCTTCCAGCAGTTCCTTCTGGCGCCGTGACAGGTTCACCGGCACCTCGATCTCCGCCTGGATGTAGAGGTCGCCATAGGAGCCGCCGCGCAGTTGCGGCATCCCCTTGGCGCGCAGGCGGAACTGCTTGCCGGTCTGGGTGCCGGCGGGGATCGTCACCTTGGCGCGCCCGCCGTCGATGGTCGGCACCTCGACATCACCGCCAAGCGCCGCCGTGGTCATCGGGATCGGGACGGAGCAGAACAGGTTCATGCCCTCCCGCTCGAAGATCGGATGCGGGTTCATCGACAGGAAGATGTAAAGATCGCCCGGCGGTCCGCCGCGTGCGCCCGCCGTGCCCTCGCCCGAAAGGCGAATGCGCGTACCGTCCTCGACGCCCGCAGGCACATTGACCGACAGCGTCTTCTCCCGCTGCACCTGGCCATTGCCGTTGCAGTCGATGCAGGGATCGCTGATCACCTGGCCCTGGCCGCCACAGGCCGGGCACGTCCGCTCGATGGTGAAGAAACCCTGCTGCGCGCGCACCTTGCCCATGCCGTTGCAGGTACCGCAGCCTGTGGGCTCGGTCCCCGGCGTCGCACCGGAGCCCTTGCAGGTCTCGCAATTGACGGCGGTCGGGATCGTGACCTGCACCTGCTTGCCGATGAAGGCATCTTCCAGGTCGATCTGCAGGTTGTAGCGCAGGTCGTCACCACGGGCCGGGCCACCGCGACGTCCGCCGCGTGCACCGCCCATGAACTCGCCAAAGAGGTCCTCGAAGATATCGGAGAAGGAATTGGCGAAGTCGGGGCCGGATGCGCCGCCGCGTCCACCGCCGAAACCGCCGTTCTCGAACGCCGCATGGCCGAAACGGTCATAGGCCGCGCGCTTCTCGGCATCGCGCAGCACGTCGTAGGCTTCGGAAAGTTCCTTGAAGGTCTGTTCGGCCTGCGCATCCCCGGGATTGCGGTCGGGGTGATACTGCATCGCCTTCTTGCGATAGGCCTTCTTCAGGGTCGCGCCATCCACGTCGCGCGAAACCCCCAGCATCTCGTAATAGTCGGTCTTTGCCATCAGTCTCCGCCCCTCCAGTCAGCCGGAACGAACGGCACTGGCCCTGAACAAATGCTCCGGACCAGTGCCGCCGTCAACGCTCCGTTGCCTGTCAGGCAGACTTCTTCTTGTCGTCGTCGACTTCCTCGAAGTCGGCATCGACAATGTCGTCATCCGCAGACTTGGCGCCGCCTTCGGCACCGCCCTCGCCGGCGTCGCCGTCACCGGCCTCCGCCTGCTGGGCGTACAGCTGCTCACCCAGCTTCATGGAAAGCTGTGCCAGCGCTTCGGTCTTCTGCTTGATGGCGTCGCCGTCGTCGCCTTCCATGGCCGACTGAAGATCCGTCATCGCCGCTTCGATACTGCTGCGGGTCTCGGCATCGACCTTGTCGCCCAGTTCGGACAGGCTCTTCTCCGTGGTGTGGATCAGACCCTCGGCCTGGTTGCGGGCCTCGACCGCGTTGCGCCGCTTCTCGTCCTCGGCCTTGTTGGCTTCCGCCTCCTTGACCATGTTCTCGATGTCGGCGTCGGACAGGCCACCCGAGGCCTGGATGCGGATCGACTGTTCCTTGTTCGTGGCCTTGTCCTTGGCCTGAACATTGACGATGCCGTTGGCATCGATGTCGAACGTCACCTCGATCTGCGGCACGCCACGCGGTGCGCCCGGAATGCCGACGAGGTCGAAGTTGCCCAGCAGCTTGTTGTCAGCCGCCATCTCGCGCTCACCCTGGAAAACCCGGATGGTCACGGCGGACTGATTGTCCTCTGCCGTGGAGAACACCTGGGACTTCTTGGTCGGGATCGTCGTGTTGCGGTCGATCAGGCGGGTGAAGACACCACCCAGCGTCTCGATACCCAGCGACAGCGGCGTCACGTCCAGCAGCAGCACGTCCTTGACGTCGCCCTGCAGCACGCCCGCCTGGATCGCGGCACCGATGGCCACGACCTCATCGGGGTTCACACCACGGTGCGGTTCCTTGCCGAAGAATTCCTTCACGGTCTCGATGACCTTGGGCATGCGGGTCATGCCGCCGACCAGAACGACTTCGTCGATCTCCGCCGCCGTCAGACCGGCGTCCTTCAGGGCCGCCTTGCAGGGGGCAACGGTGCGCTGCACCAGGTCACCGACCAGGCTCTCGAACTTGGAGCGGCTGAGCTTCAGCGTCAGATGCTTCGGACCCGAGGCATCGGCGGTGATGTAGGGCAGGTTGATGTCCGTCTGCGTCGCCGAGGACAGTTCCACCTTCGCCTTTTCGGCGGCTTCCTTCAGACGCTGCAGGGCCAGCTTGTCATTGCGCAGATCGACCGAGTTCTCCTTCTTGAACTCGTCCGCGAAATAATTGACCAGCACCATGTCGAAGTCTTCGCCACCCAGGTAGGTATCGCCGTTGGTGGAGCGCACTTCAAACACGCCGTCGCCGATCTCCAGCACGGAGATGTCGAAGGTACCGCCGCCCAGGTCATAGACCGCGATGATCTTGTTCTCGCCGGACTTGTCCAGGCCATAGGCCAGGGCCGCAGCCGTCGGCTCGTTGATGATGCGCAGCACTTCCAGACCGGCGATCTTGCCGGCGTCCTTGGTGGCCTGACGCTGTGAATCGTTGAAGTAGGCAGGAACCGTGATCACGGCCTTGTCCACCGTCTCGCCCAGATAGGCTTCGGCGGTTTCCTTCATCTTCTGCAGGATGAAGGCGGAGATCTGCGACGGCGCGTACTTCTCGCCATTGGCCTCGACCCAGGCGTCACCATTGTCCGCCTTGACGATCTCGAAGGGGGCTGTCTTGGCGATCTCGTTCGCCACATCGTCGCCGTAGGGGCGGCCGATCAGGCGCTTGATCGCAAACAGGGTATTGGTCGGATTGGTCACTGCCTGACGCTTGGCGGCCTGTCCGACAAGGCGCTCACCATCGGGGCTGAAGGCAACCATGGACGGCGTGGTACGCGCGCCCTCGGCATTCTCGACGACCCTGGCATTGGTGCCATCCATAACGGCCACACACGAATTCGTGGTGCCCAGATCGATCCCGATCACTTTCGACATCTGCTTCCTCTTCTATTGTGGCCGACGCGGTTGGCCCTTGCAGGCACCGCCCGCGCCCCCTTGCAGTTCGGTTCGTGTTCGCACCGGCGGTTCCGGGAACCGTTGCAACGACTGTCACAATCATGCCGACGCGAACTGCTATATAGGGGGGTGCCCCATGGCCCGCAACCCAAGCACCCCTGCGATTTCCGACATGTTCCGAATTGCCACTTTCAACATTGGCCTCGCCCGGCTGCACCTGCTGGGACAGACCCTGCGCGAGGGCGTGCCCCACCAGACCGCGCGCCTGCCCGCGATCTGCGCCTGGCTCAACCGCAATGAGGAACAGGTCGATGCGTGGCTGCTGCAGGAGGCCTATGGCAGGGATGTTGTCGCGCAATTGGCCCGATCCACCGGATTCCGGGTGGTTGCCGCACGGGAGATCGGCCCCGATACCGGACTGGTCATGCTGATCCGCCGGGATCTCAGAATCGGACAGCCGGCCACCCGGCAGTTTCCCCCTGTCGATTGGGTGGAGCGTTTCATCGCCCGCAAGGGCATGCAGTTCGTCGATCTGGAGGTGGCGGGCCAGCGATTCCGGCTTGGCAACATGCACACCAGCTATGACGGTCGCGGGCGACAGAAGATCGCCGCGATGGCACCGGATTTCCGCTGGCGCCAGGTCAGCATGGCGCTGGATGCGATGGCGGAGGCACCCGGAGACCACACACTGGTGCTCGGCGGTGACTTCAACGCCGCGGCTGCCTTCGAACCGGAGACCTTTGGTCTCGGTGCCTCCCGGGGCTGGAAGGACGCGCGCGTGGATGCGGTCGAATGGGACGATGCCGGGGTGACAAGCTGGTCGAATGCGAACCCGATCATCAATGGCGACAGCCCGGATCAGGACATCGACCACATATGGGTCCGGCCAGCGGGTCCCGACCTGGCCCTGCGCAGCCGACATGTCGCGACCCGGCATACGGTGCCCCTGCCCGACGGACAGATGATCCCGCTCTCCGACCACTATGGTCTGGCCGTCGGGATCGACACGGCGCTACCCTGACCGGCGGAGACTCAGGGGAGAACATCATCCATGACCACCGGGACCGACGATCTGCTGAACAGCCCGCCCGCCCGGGCACAGGCCCCGACCGAGGAGGCTTGGCGTGCGGCCTGGGACGCGGCCGGCCTGTCCAGGGCCACGCCTGTCGTGCAGGCCGTGAGTGGCGGACTGCGGGCCGACCATCTCGACTGGGTCTTCGCCAGCGGCTACCAGGCCGCCATGCGCCACTGCTTCCCGGAACTGCCTGCCGGTGGCTGGGCCGCCCTCGCCGCCAGCGAGGACCGGCATGAGCCGGAGAAGCATCCCGGTGTCATGCTGACGCGCGACGGGGATACATGGCGGGTGAACGGGTTCAAGTCCTGGGTGGCGCAGTCGCGGCATCTGGATCACCTGATCATCACCGCGCGTGCGGCGGGCGAGGAACAGGAAAAGCCGCGCCACGCGATCCTGCTGGACAGCCAGGCGCCGGGGGTCACCCTTTCGCATCGCGACAAGGCAGGTTTCCTGCCCCGCATGAGCCAGGGTTTTGCCGCCATGGACAATGTGGCGGTGCCGGAGGCCGGACGGCTCGGCGACAACCGGCTGCGTCCCTTCGTGCGTGCGGAATCGGCCTATGTCCTGCTCGCCGGGGCTGCGTTTCTCTGGGCGCATGTCGCGTCATCACACGCTGAACTGGCGGACCGGCTGCGGCAGATCGTGACCGGTCTGGACACCTGCTGTCAGGACCCGATGCAGCACCCGAAGGAGATTGCACGGCTGGATCTCCAGATTCAGGAAATTGTGAAGAACGTCACGCAAATACCTGAAATCATGCAAATACCTGACTGGAAATCGGACCAGAAGGTGCTGAGCATCTACAGCGAAGGCCTGCAACGCCGCGCCGCGCGTTCCTGACGCCGTTGGCATGAACGAAGCATCGACCGGCTTTGACCTGATTGCCGTGGTGGACTGGTCCGCCGCCGCCAGCCCCGGCCCCGCGCGTCCGACAGAGGATCGTGTCTGGCTGGCATGGGGCACGGCCGATGAACGGCCATCACCGGTCTATTGCCGCACACGAAACGACTGTCTGGATCATCTGGAGGAACTGGTCCGGCGGACGGGCGGCAATGCCCTGATCGCCTGGGATTTCCCCTTCGGCTATCCGGCGGAGAGCGGGCTTGGCGGTGGGCGGGACATTGCCACCCGACTGGCCAGGCTGATTGAGGATGGTCCCAGGGACCGCAACAATCGCTTCGCCGTGGCCAATGATCTCAACCGCGCCCTCGGCTCCGGTTCCGGCCCCTTCTGGGCCAGACCCGCAGGGGTTGCCGCGGATACGGTCCCGGAGAAGAAACCCGACTTCACGCGCTTCCCCTTCCCCGAGTGGCGCATCGTCGAGCGTCACACACGCCAGCTCGGATTCCCCACGATCCAGAGCGTCTGGAAGCTCTATACCACCGGCTCCGTCGGCTCCCAGGCGCTCATGGGTCTCGCGGCGATCCAGCGGCTGAATGACCGGCTGGCGGATCATGTCACGGCCCGCTGGTGGCCCTTCGAGACCGGCTGGTCAGCAAGGCTGGACGGGCTTGTGCATGTGGAATGCTGGCCCAGTCTGTTCGATATTTCCGCCGCCCCCTGGCCGATACGGGATCAGGCACAGGTCGCGGTCACGCGGGATGCAATCATGGCTTGGCAGCGGGATGGCATGCTCGCTTCCCGGCTGTCCGCACCGGACTGGCTGACCGGCGACGACCACGACAAGGTCAGCCGGTCGGAGGGGTGGATCCTGGGTCTGCCAGATCCCTGACTTCCTCCGCCAGCCATGCCAGGCATTGCGCCCGGTCGGCCCTGAAGTCATCCGCGATCCAGCGCGCCTCCAGCCTGTGCAGCAGTTCGCCCATCTCCGGCCCCGGTCGGACGTTCGCTGTCATCAGGTCGCGGCCCCGCAGGGGAAACGCGGGGATCGGCCAGTCTGCGATCAGCGCCTGCACGTCCCTGTCCACCACCTCTCCCCGCGCCGTGGCGAGAACGCTGCGGTCCATCATGGCCTGCCTGCCATCGTGATAGAGCGCGATACGGGTGGCTGCCGGGCTGGTGAGCGAATCCGCAGGATGCCGGACCGCCAGTACCAGCCGTCGTGCATCGGCCTTCGGGAGCTTCCAGCGTCCGGAGATCGCGCTGGCTGCCGCCTGATCCGGGATCATCGCCGCGAGCCGCAGGATCGCGTCACGCGTGACCGGAAGGCCCCGGGCCAGGTCCAGTTCAGCGGCTATCGCGGCGAGAATGCCGGTATCCGCCATCTCGGCCAGCATGGGTGCCGGGTCCGGCGCGGCCAGAAGCTTCCCCATTTCCAGCCAGATTCTCTCGACCGACAGGCGCTGCAGGCCACCCAGATGCGCCGCACAGGCCTCCGCGCCCGACCTGTCACGGATCGGCCAGCCCAGCATGGCGTGAAACCGGAAGAAGCGGAGAATGCGCAAATAGTCTTCCCGGATACGCTCCGACGCCGAACCGATGAAGCGGATCACCTGCGCCTTCAGGTCCGCACGTCCCTGCCCCAGCGGATCGTGCAGTGCGCCGTCCGGGTCCAGGTAGAGCGCGTTGATCGTGAAATCGCGCCGCATGGCGTCCCGTGCCCAGTCGGTCGTGAAACTGACCACCGCACGGCGGCCATCGGTTTCCACGTCGGCGCGCAGGGTGGTGATCTCGAACGGCCTGCCCCCGGCGATCACCGTGATCGTGCCATGTTCGATACCGGTTGGTATGGACTTCAGGCCCGCCGCCGCGGCGGCGGCCATGACAGCCTCCGGCAGCAGGGATGTCGCCATGTCGATATCTCCGACAGGCCGTTGCAGCAGGCAATCGCGAACCGCCCCGCCGACCACACGCACCTGCCCGCCCGCCGCGCTGATCGCGGCAACGACGGCGGTGAAGGCCGGATCGTCCTGCCATGGCGTGTCGATCCTGATGGTGGGTTCCTCCGGGTTGCGGTGCGCCCTGACGCAGGGCGAGAATGCAGATAGCACTCCACCGCCAAGGGAGCACGATCCGTGTCGGAAAATGAAGCCCATCTGAAGGATGTCTATGCCGCAGGCGGCGACGCCTCCGCCCTGAGCCGCAGCTATGATGGCTGGGCACAGGCCTACGATGCGGACATGAGCGGCTGGGGCTACCGTCATCCGGCGATCATTGCGGGCATGGTCGGGCGACATGCGCCCTCGCCGCAGACGGTAATTCTGGATGCGGGATGCGGCACGGGTGTGCTGGGGGAAACGCTGGCCGTGCTGGGGTACACGGCAATCGACGGGATCGACCTGTCGGAAGGCATGCTGCGGGTGGCGGGCAGCAAGGGCTGCTATCGCGACCTGAAACAGCAGATGCTGGGCGAGGTGCTGGATTTCGCCACCGGATCATACGACGCCATCGTCAGCTCCGGCGTCATGACACCGGGTCACGCACCCGCGACCTGCCTGCACGAACTGGCGCGCATCCTGAAGCCGGGTGGCCACATGATCCTGACCATCACCGAACAGGCCTGGGCCGACAGCTACGGGGCTGCCGTCAGCGGTCTGGTGGCAGACGGCACCCTCTCAGGGGCGGACGAGAGCCAGCGCTATGTCAGCCTGCCCGGCGCGCCGGAGGCGGAACGCCTGCCGGCGCGGGTGCACGTGCTGCGCCGGACCTGAGCACGGCGGCAGCACGTTGCCCGATGCCCGGTGCCCGATTACTCGGCGGGCGCGGCTTCCAGACGCTGTTCGATCTGACGCCAGGTCTGCGACAGTTCCGGCTTGCCCAGGCGGCCAAGGTGATCGGCCCAGGAACCGGCGATGTCTGCCGCAATACCACCCAGCGCGAGGCTGAGGTGATGGGCTGCCCAGTCGATCTGGTGCTTTTCGATTGCCATGCTCGTTGACATGATATTTCTCCATCTGTTTCACGTTCGCTGTTGCATCTCCGGTGCCACGAATTAGTTCAGTGAAATCAGATGGTTGGAAATTCGTGATGGTGAACCGTGCAGGGATTGCCGGGTCATGTCTGCCGGGGGAGGCAAGGAATGACGTTTACAACGACGGAGATCGCGGCACGCGGGATGCGTTTCACCGCCGATATGGCAGGCGATGAAACGTCAGCCGAGGCGGTGATCTTCCTGCATGGGTTCCCGAACTCCCGCCACAGCTGGACCGAGCTGCTGCAGGCTGTGGCAGGGGCAGGCTATCGTGGCATTGCCCCGGATCAGCGCGGCTATTCACCCGGTGCGCGGCCTGAAGGGATTCAGGCCTATCAGGTAAGCGAGATCGTGGCCGACGTGGTGGCCATCGCGGATTCGCTGGGCCTTGGCAGGTTTCACCTCGTCGGCCATGACTGGGGCGGGCAGATCGCCTGGGCGACCGCCGCCGCACACCCCGAGCGGCTGCTGAGCCTGACCGTGCTCTCCCGCCCGCATCCGGCAGCCTTTGCCGCCGCCTTCCGCAACGACCCGGCCCAGGCCAACCGGTCCCGCCACCACAAGGCGTTTCAGGATCCGGAGATGGCGGACCGGCTGTTGCAGGATGATGCGCAGGCGCTGCGCAACACGCTCTGCTTCGAGAATGCGTCCGGGCTGTTCGGCGCCGATGATGCCAGCGCGCCACCGGCAAAGCGGCGCATGTCCGACGAACTGGCGTCGCGTCACCTCTCCGTCCTGGGCAACAGGGATGCGCTGGATGCCGCACTCAACTGGTACCGGGCGGCCTTCTCGGGTGAGTCGACACTGGCCAGGGACGACTTTCCCGGCATCAATGTGCCCACGCTTTACATCTGGGGGCGGGAGGACATGAGTGTCGGCGAACGCGCCGCCATCACGACGCAGGATCATGTCAGCGCCGCCTGTACCTTCGAGGCGCTGAAGGGTGTCGGACATTTCGTGGCGGAGGAAGTACCGGAGGAGACGGCACGTCACCTGCTGGCGCACCTGCGCCTGAACCGAGCCGGAGGAAAATCCCGTGGCTGATCCGATCGCGTTTCACTTCGACTTCATCTCCCCCTACGCCTGGCCCGGCGCGGTGGGGATCGAGGCACTGGCGGCGCAGCATGGCCGCACGGTCGACTGGCATCCGATGCTGCTGGGCGTCTCCGTCATGAAGACCATGGGCCTGCCGCCGCTGATGGATACACCGCTGAAGGGCGACTACATCCGCATGGACGTGCCCCGGATCTACCGGTTTCACGGGCTGGACTACCGCCCTGCCGTGCCGGATTTCGTGACCTCCCCCTTTGCGCCTGCGCGGCTGTTCTGCTGGATGCTGGCGCAGGACCGGACGCGGGCGACGGATGCCGCGCGGGACATGCTGCGCGCGCACTGGTCGGAAGGCATTGATGTTTCACAGAAGGACAATGCGGTCGCCATCGCCGCCCGGCATGGCTTCGACAGGGACGCCGCCAGCGCCGCCCCCGATGATCCCGAGGTGAAGGAGATGCTGAAGGATGCCTGCAACCGCTCCGTCGCCGCAGGCGTGTTTGGCAGCCCGAGCTTCATCGTCGATGGCGAATTGTTCTGGGGCACCGACCGGCTGCCGCAGATCGCCTGGACGCTGGAGCAGGCTTCAGCGTGATGGCTGGGGCGGCCCCGCCACCGGCGCGATCTGCACCCGCTCCCGCCGTCGGCCCCAGTCGCCCGGCGGGCCGCTGAACCGGCCGGGCAGCGGCGTGCCGCACCAGACGCAGCCACCATGATCGTCCAGGTGCCAGTCTGAAAGCTGGTGCCAGTCGCGACCGATCAGCATCCCGCCGCAGCCCGCGCACCAGGTGGACTGGGCCTGCTTGTGATGGATATTGCCGACATAGGCATGCCGGACCCCGGCCCTGAGCGCGATGTTGCGCGCCCGGAACAGGGTCTCCGGCGGGGTCCGTTCCCTGTCCAGCATCCGGAAGTCCGGGTGGAAGGCGGTGAAGTGCATCGGCACGTCCGGCCCCAGCCGCTCCACGACCCAGGCCGTCATGGCCTCCAGCTCCGCATCCGAGTCGTTCTCGCCGGGAATCAGCAGGGTGGTGATCTCCACCCAGACATCCGTTTCACGCACCAGATACTCCAGCGTCTCCTTGACGGGACCGAGTTGCGAACCCGTGACACGGCGGTAGAAATCCTCGCTGAACGCCTTCAGGTCCACATTCGCCGCATCCATGTGGGCGTAGAACTCCGCGCGCGGTTCGGCGCAGATGTAGCCCGCCGTGACGGCCACGTTCTTCACCCCGACCTCGTGACAGGCGATGGCCGTATCGACGGCATACTCCAGGAAGATCACCGGGTCGTTGTAGGTATAGGCGACGGAGGTGCAGCCCAGCCGGACCGCCGTCTCCGCCAGTGCCGCGGGCGGCGCGGCATCGGCCAGCGTGTCCATCTGGCGGCTCTTCGACATGTCGTGATTCTGGCAGAAGTGGCAGGTCAGGTTGCAGCCCGCGGTGCCGAACGACAGCACCGGGGTGCCGGGATGGAAATGGTTCAGCGGCTTCTTCTCGATGGGGTCGATGCAGAACCCGGAGGAGCGCCCGTAGGAGGTCAGCACGATCTCGTCGCCCTGCCGCGCCCGCACGAAGCACAGCCCCCGCTGCCCGTCGTTCAGACGGCAGTAGCGCGGACAGACCTCGCAGCGGATGCGTCCATCATCCTGCCGGGAGTAGTAGCGCCCGGAAACGGTGCCGACATGGGTGTTCATGCCGCCATGGTGCCGCAAGTCGCGGCCCTTGTCACAGCAGCGTCCGGACGGCGGGCAGCAGCGGGTCGTCGGCGGGGGGCATGGCATAGGTTTCAAGCTCGGCCGCCGTCGCCCAGGCAAGCCGCTGCCCCTCCTGCCCCGTCGGTTCGCCCTGCCAGTCGCGGCAGGCATAGAGTGGCATCAGCAGGTGGAAATCTTCGTAGGTGTGGCTGGCGAAGGTGAGCGGTTGCAGGTCCTCCGCGCGCAGGGTGATGCCCAGTTCCTCCGCGCATTCGCGCACCAGGCAGGCTTCGGGTGTTTCGCCAGCCTCCACCTTGCCGCCCGGAAACTCCCAGAGGCCAGCGAGGTTCTTGCCCTTCGGCCGTTCCGCGAGCAGGACCCGGCTGTCGCGGACCAGCGCGATGGCGGCGACGAGGACCAGTTTCATGGCCTGACCGAAGGAATAGCAGTCCCACCCCCACACACGCCGTGCCCGGGCTTGACCCGGGCACCCAGGGTGCCGCGCAGACGTCGGCGCATGGGCTCGCGGATCAAGTCCGCGAGCGTCGTGAGAGATGGAGAGGGTGTTTTGACAGTCCCACCCCCACTCACGCCGTGCCCGGGCTTGACCCGGGCATCCAGGGTGCCGCGCAGACGTCGGAGCCTAGGCTCGCGGATCAGGTCCGCGAGCGTCGTGGGTGTTGGAGAGAAGGTGGTCGGAGTCACGAACGGTAGTCGGCGTTGATGTCGATGTAGCCGTGGGTCAGGTCGCAGGTCCAGATGCGGGCAGCGCCGTCGCCGATGCCGAGTTCAACCTCGATATGGATCTCCTGCCCCTTCATGTGCGGGATGATGTCGGCCTCACGATAGTCCGGGGACAGGCCGCCGTTCTCGGCAATCGTGACCCCGCCGAAGCGGACGCCCAGCCGGGAACGCTCGACCGGCTCGCCGGACTTGCCGATGGCCATGACGACACGGCCCCAGTTGGCGTCCTCCCCCGCGATGGCGGTCTTCACCAGCGGCGAGTTGGCGATGCAGAGCGCGATGGTCCGGGCGGAGGCGGCGCTGGTGGCACCGGTGACATCGACCGTGACCAGCTTGGTCGCCCCCTCCCCGTCGCGGGCGATCAGGACCGACAGGTCGCGCAGCACATCCTCCAGAGCCGCCCTGAAGTCATCCAGCGCCGGATCTTCGGCCGAGCTGATGGCGGGCTGTCCCACCGCCTTGCCGGTGGCGAACAGCAGACACATGTCGGAAGTCGACATGTCACCGTCCACCGTCACGCAGTTGAAGGTGCGGTCGGTGATTGCGGGCAGCAGCGCCTGCAGCACCGACGCGGGCAGCGCGGCATCGGTCACCACATAGGCCAGCATGGTCGCCATGTTCGGCGCGATCATGCCCGAACCCTTGGCGATGCCGTTGATGGTCACGGACGCGCCGCCGATGTTCACGGTCGCGGTCGCGCGTTTCTCGAAGGTATCGGTGGTCAGGATGCCTGCCGCCGCCCCGGCCCAGCCATTGGCGCTGATGCTCGCCATGGCCTGCGGCAGGGCCGCCGTCAGCTTCGCGACCGGCAGCAGTTCACCGATCACCCCGGTGGAAGCCGCCAGCACCTCATCGGCGCTGCATCCGACCAGCTCGGCAGCAGCCCTGGCCGTGGCCTCCACGTCGGCCTCGCCCTTCGCGCCAGTGAAGACATTGGCATTGCCCGCGTTCACCACCAGCGCCCGCGCCAAGCCCTTGCCCAGGTGGCGCGCGTTCCAGACCACCGGCGCCCCGGCAGTCGTGGAGGTCGTCTGCACCCCGGCAACGGTCGTCCCCGGTGCAAAGCGGAAGAACGTCAGGTCCGGCCGGCCCTTGTAGCGCAGACCGGCGGAGATGCTGCCCAGCTCGCAGCCGTCGATCGGCGGCAGATCGGGCTGTGACTTGGGCGCAAGGGGGGAGACGGGCAAGGCAGCGGCCATGGGGATCGTCCTGAAAGAGGTGTGAACTGGCAGGCGAAAGTGCGTCAGAGGCTGGGGCGCGCACCGGCGACGGTTGTCCGGTGCAGCCTGCGACGGAATCCGTCGTAGTCATTCATCGCGTTGTGCTGGACACAGCGGTTGTCCCACATGGTCAGCGTTCCGGGCTGCCAGCGCAC
Source organism: Minwuia sp. IMCC3009 (assembly GCF_029909415.1). Classification (GTDB taxonomy): domain Bacteria; phylum Pseudomonadota; class Alphaproteobacteria; order Minwuiales; family Minwuiaceae; genus Minwuia. The sequence goes on along the minus strand of NZ_CP123781.1, from coordinate 1,528,025 downwards.
GCGGCAGGTGAACTCCGCACGGGTCGAATGGGCATTGAGGAAATCAAGGATGGGGCGGCTCTCCGCCTCCGTCATGTCCTCGAACCGGATCGAATAGACCGGATTGATGAACAATGCCTTCCGGCCCGTCTCCGGGATCGTGCGCACTGCCGGATGGCAGAGTTCCGCGTGCGCCTCTTCCGTGTTGATGATGGTCATGGCCCGCCTGGCCGTGCCGAACAGCTTGTTGTCGACACCATAGGGACGCCGCGCGGAGTGGACGACCCGCATCCCCTCCAGCATTCGCTGCATGCCCCTGGAGAGGGTTTCGAACGCCATGTACATGTTGGCGAACATGGTATCCCCACCGAAGGGCGGCACTTCCTTGGCATGCAGGATCGTGGCGCGCGGCGGTGCCTCCTGAAAGCTCCAGTCGGAGTGCCAGCTACCACCGAAGTTCTTCACGCCGATCTCGCTGGCTTCCTTGATCACCTCAATGACTTCAGGATGTTCCGGCATTGTCTTCACATATGGCTCGACACCGAATTCGCCGAACAGACGCGTGAAACGCTTCTGGTCTTCAGGCTCCAGATGCTGGTTGCGGAATATGATGACGCTATGATCGGCAAAGGCCTGCTCGATCTCCGCCACCACGGCATCACTGAGGCCGGAGGTCAGATCGACACCATCGATCTCGGCCCCCATGACGCCGGTCAGCGGCGTGACACCGATATGGCTGTAGTCGTTGTCCGCAAGTGCGCTCATGTGCGTATCCTCCCGTCCCCATGCTCCGTGCGGGGGCTTTTCGTGGATTGTCCCGCCCCGGAAGGTACAAGGCAAGGCCCCTGACGGGCCAGGGTCACGCGCCCTTCTCCCAGCCCCGCTCCCCCTGTTTCCAGTAGGTCACGCTGTGACCAGCCGAACGCGCCATGCGCCAGCGGTCGCGGGCTCCGGCCACCGCGTCCTCATCCCGTCCGTCGAAAAGGTCGAGACAACGGTCGTAGCCTTCCAGGTCCGCCGCAGCCACGCCATCGACCAGCAGCAGCACGGTCGCCCCGGCGGGATTGTCCGCGCCTGAGGTCAGCCAGACAGGCTGCGACGCGCCATGACCATCCTCCGCACAGCCATGCGGCAGGAAGGCATCCTTGCGATAGATCCAGAGCAGGTCGTTGAGCGCCTTGACCCGCCCGTCGTCCCCTGCCCGCACCACAGCCTTCATGCCGCGCTCCACCACCTTCTCAAGCAGTTCCGGAAGCGCTGTTTCCAGCGGCTTCCGGGTCAGGTGATAGAAGGCGACATCGGCCATGCTTGTCCGGATCAGCTCTCGTAGTAGCGCCTGACGAGCTCGTCCAGCAGCCGCACGCCATAGCCCGTGCCGCCCTTCGGCGCGGTGGCGGAGGCCTTCTGCGACCAGGCGACACCGGCGATGTCCAGATGCGCCCAAGGCACATCATTGACATAGCGCTGCAGGAACTGTGCTGCGGTGATCGAACCCGCACCACGTCCCGTGCCGATGTTGCGCATGTCGGCGATCTGCGACTTCAGGTCGGCATCGTAGTTCTTGTGCAGCGGGAAGCGCCAGAGCTTCTCCTCCACCGCCTTGCCGGCCTCCTGCAGGCGCTCCGACAGCTCGTCATTGTTGGAGAACAGGCCGGCATGCTCCGATCCCAGCGCCACGATGATGGCACCGGTCAGAGTGGCGAGATTGACCATGAACTGCGGCTTGAAACGGTCCTGCGTGTACCAGAGCGCATCTGCCAGGACCAGCCGTCCCTCCGCGTCCGTGTTCAGAACCTCGATGGTCTGACCGGACATGGAAGTGACCACGTCACCGGGGCGCTGCGCATTGCCGTCGGGCATGTTCTCGACCAGGCCGACAACACCCACAGCGTTCACCTTGGCACCGCGCCCGGCAAGCGCCGCCATGGCACCGATCACGGCGGCGGAACCACCCATGTCCCACTTCATGTCCTCCATGCCGGCAGCGGGCTTCAGGGAGATGCCGCCGGTATCGAAGGTCACGCCCTTGCCGATGAAGGCGACCGGGGCACTGTTCTTGCGGCCACCGTTCCACTGCATCACCACCAGGCGGCTCTCCCGGACGGACCCCTGCCCGACACCCAGCAGCGCGCCCATGCCAAGATTCTTCATCTGGGCCTCGCCCAGCACCTCGACCTTCACGCCCAGCTTCGTCAGTTCCTGGCAACGGTCAGCCAGGGTCTGCGGGTAGAGGATGTTGGGCGGCTCCGACACCAGATCGCGGGTCAGGAACACACCTTCGGCGACGCGTTCCAGTGACGCGAAGGCATCCCGCGCGGCAGCGGCCGACCGGGCACCGATGGTCAGCGTCTCCAGCGTCGGCTTGTCCTCGTCCTTCAGTTTCGTGTGGTACTTGTCGAAACGATAGCTGGCGAGGCGCGCACCAACGGCGATATGCGCCTGGATCGCGCCCTTGGTCAGCTTGGTCTTCGACGCCAGTCCATCCGAATCGATGACGATCTTGCCCTGCTTCACGCCGGAATTGGCCCAGGTCGCGTAGGTCTTGCCGCCCAGGGCCTCCAGATCATTCTGGGTCATGTCGGCGGGATCGCCGACGCCAAGCAGCAGGATCCGGTCCAGCCGGGTACCGCGCGGGGCCAGGATCTCGGCCTGCTGTCCCTTGTTGCCGGAGAAGCGGGAGGCACGCAGCACCTGCTTGATCGCGCCCTCCGTGGTCTTGTCCAGTTCGGTTGCAGCGGGCGACAGCTTGCCCCCCTTGCCGATGGCAACAGCGATCGCGCCGCGCCCCGGAATGGCTCCACCCTTGATCTCGATTTCCATCTGTTTCCGCCCGCTCCCGATTGATTCCTGCCGGACACCGGACCGGTGCCCCTTTCATGTCGCATATATTGCAGCGTTTGGCGGGGTGCGCAAACGCCGCGAATTGTGAGCGCTGCCCCATCTTTAACATGACGCCATGAAGGCTATACTCCGCGGCCATGCGCGCCCTCAGTCGATACATGATCCGCACGGCCATCGGTCCGTTCCTGTTTGTCACGTCGGTGCTGACCGGCGTGATCTGGATCGTGCAGGCGCTGCGCTTCGTCGACGAGATCATCAATTACGACATGACGGCCAGCGCATTCGCCTACATCTCGCTGCTGCTGCTGCCGCAACTGTTGCCTGTCACGATGCCGATCGGCCTGTTCTGCGGCATGCTCTACGCCTACTGGCGACTGTCCACGGACAGTGAACTGGTGGTGATGCGTGCGGCGGGTCTCAGCCGGATGCGACTGGCGCGGCCCGGCATCATCCTCGGCTGTGCCTGTGCCGCCGTTGTCGCCTCCATGACCTTCTACTTCATGCCGCTGGCCAACACGACGATGCGCGATACCCGCTTCGCCTGGCATTACATCTATTCGACGCTGGTGCTGCGCGAACAGCAGTTCACACCGCTGCAGAGCAAGCTGACGGTATACGTCCGCGAACGTCATCCAGGGGGTGAACTGCGCGGGTTGCTGATCCAGGACGACCGGGACAAGAACAAGACCGTCACGATGATGGCGGAAAAGGGCACCATCATCCGCAGCGACGATGGCCCGAAGATCCTGCTGCTCAGCGGCAACCGCCAGGAACGGGACACCAACAGCGGCGACGTCAGCCTGCTGTTCTTCGACAGCTATACGCTGGAAGTGAACATGTTCGGCAGTTCCGTACCCGTCCGGCCCAAGAAGCTGGAGGAACTGAGCATCCTTACCCTGCTGGAAACCGGCGCCGGGCTGACGGGCGATGCCTACTGGCGGCAGCAGGCGGAGGCGCACAAGCGGGTCGCCCTGCCGCTGCTGGCGCTCACCTTCAGCCTGATCGCCATCGCCGCGATCCTGTCGGGCGAATTCGACCGCCGCGGACAGGGACGGCGCATCCTTGTTGCCTGCATCGCTGCGGGACTGGTCCAGGGCGCCGCACTGGCCCTGGTACAGGCCGGCGGCAGTTCACCGTTCGCTCTCGTGCTGCTCTACCTCCTGATCGCCAGCGGCATCGGGGTCAGTCTCTACATGATCAGGCCCGGTGCAGGTGGCGGCGCTGCAGCGACCGCGCCGCCGCCTCCTGATTTCTCCTCCGCCCGAACCGCGGGAGGGGATTGAGAATGCTTCAGACGCTGGGCGTCTACATCGGCCGGCAATTCCTGATCGGCGCCGGTATCGTGCTTGGCCTGCTGGTGGTGGTCATGTTCACGGTCGAGGTCATCGAACACCTGCGCAAGGCAGGTGACCGTCCGGATGTCACGATATTCGCCGTCATGCAGCTTTCCCTGATGAAGCTGCCTGCCACGATCCAGAAGCTCTGGCCCTTCGTTTTCCTGTTCGGCGCCATGCTGGCGCTTACCCGTCTGGCGAATTCCAGCGAGCTTGTCGTGGCCAGGGCGGCAGGAGTCTCGATATGGCAGATCCTGACGCCTCTGCTGCTGGTCTCAGCAATCGCCGGCGCGATCCTGGTGACCGTGGTCAATCCTGTCGGCGCGGCGCTGAGCGGGCGATATGACCAGCTGAGCAACCGGTACTTCAAGGGCGAGAGCAGCCTGATCAGCGTGTCGGTACGCACGGGGCTCTGGTTGCGTGAAGTCAACAGGACGGGGCATCAGGTGATCCATGCGAACAGTGTCTCGGGTGACGGGGAAATCCTGAACGACGTGACGATCTTCACCTATGGCCTGAACGACACGTTCGACAGCCGAACGGACGCGGAGCGCGCGAGACTGGTCGAGGGTGCCTGGCTGCTGGAGAACGCGCGCATCACCTCGCCGAACGGTCCGCGCCAGTTGCTGCCACGGACCAGCATCCCGACGACCCTCACGTTCGCCCAGATCGTGGACAGCCTTGCCGCGCCGGAAACCCTGTCGTTCTGGGAACTGCCGAGCTTCATCGGCTTGCTGGAACATTCCGGGTTCAATGCGCTGTCGCATCGCCTGTACTGGAACTCCCTGCTGGCGCTGCCGCTGCTGCTGTCGGCCATGGTGCTGCTGGCAGCTACCTTCTGCATCCGCCTCAGCCGCCGCAAGGGCGGCACCGGCTGGGTCTTCTTCTCCGGTGCCATGGCCGGCTTCAGCGTCTTCTTCATCACCGATCTGGTGGAAGCATTCGGCTCCGCGGGCAAGCTGCCCATCATTCTCGCCGCCTGGACGCCCGCTGCTGTCACGACCATGTCAGCGGTCGCGGCCATGTTCCATCTGGAAGACGGATGAGGGCACGTCGCGCCGAAATCGCGGGGCTGCTGGCCCTGTTGCTGCTGACCATCGCCCTGTTGATACCGGGCGCGGTGCATGCGCAGTCGGACGACCCGGCATTGCCGACCGAGCTTGAAGCCGACGAGATGATCTACGAACGCGATCTGGGCATCGTCACGGCGCGCGGCAATGTCGAGATCACCCAAGGTGAACGGATCCTGTTCGCCGACGTCGTCACCTACAACGAGCGCGACGACATTGTCACCGCAACCGGGAACGTCATGCTGCGGGAGCCGAGCGGCGATGTCGCCTTCGCCGAGTACGTCGAGCTGTCTGACGGCTTCAAGCAGGGCATCATTCGCGAGATCCGGGTCCAGCGCGCCGACCGCAGCCGCCTCTCGGCCCGCGTGGCCAGGCGTGAGGGCGAGGACCGTACCGTGCTGGAACGCGCCGTGTTCACCCGCTGCGAGTCCTGTGCCGAACATCCCGACCGGCCACCGATCTGGCAGATCAAGTCCGGCAAGGTAACCCGTGACGTAGCGACGGAGATCGTCGAGTACGAGGACGCCATGTTCGAGATGTTCGGCGTACCGGTCTTCTATACGCCGTACTTCTACCACCCCGACCCGACCATCGACCGCAAGAGCGGCATCCTGACCCCGATCATCGGATCATCGACGGAACTGGGCGGCCAGCTGACCCTGCCCCTCTATGTGGTGCTGGATGACACCAGTGACCTCACCTTCAGTCCACGCATCACCACCAAGGAAGGTGCGGTCTTTGGCGGTGAATACCGCAAGCGTTTCGACAACGGCACATTCGATACCACTGGCTCCATCACCTATGTGGACGAGGTCGACATCGGCAACCGCAAGACCGGTGCGGAGGAATTTCGCGGCCATATCCAGTCCGCAGGCCGGTTCGACGTCGGCCGGGGTTTCGAATCCGGTTTCGACCTGAACCGGGCCAGCGACGATACCTATCTGCAACGCTACGATATAAGTTCTGCCGACGTGCTGACCTCCGACCTCTATCTCCGGGGCATTCGTGGCCGTCATGCCGCGTCGGTCGAGTTCTTCGCCTTCCAGAGCCTGCGGCAGAACGACAAGGACGGGGACACCCCCTTCGTGCTGCCACTGGCGAGTTATTCCACGAGTACGGAGCCATCCGTCGGCGGGCGGCTGGACGGCACACTCAGCGCCGTCGCCCTGCAACGTACCAGCGGACGTGATACGCGCAGGCTGTCGCTGGAGGGTGACTGGGCCGCCGATCACATTGGCCAGTTCGGTGATCTGATGACATTCGGCCTGCACCTTCGCGGTGACGGCTACATGATCTCGGAGGCCCAGAGTACCGACATCACGGCGGTGAACGACGACGAGGTCACCGGTCGGATCTGGCCCATGGCCAGCCTGATGTGGCGGTTGCCGATGGTGAAACAGGAAGGCCGCCTGATGCAGACCGTCGAGCCGGTGGTGCAGGTCATCGCCTCCCCGGGCGGCGGCAATCCCGATGCCATTCCGAACGAGGACTCGCAGAGCTTCGAGTTCTCCGAAGCCAATCTTTTCGAACGCAATCGCTTTGTCGGCTTCGACCGGATCGAAAGCGGCAGCAGGGTGAACTATGGCCTGCGGCTCGGCCTGCACGGAGAGGGCGGCGGGCGGACGGACCTGATCATCGGGCAGTCGATCCGCCTCAACCAGACAAGCTCCGCCAATGTCGGCACGGGTCTGGAGGACCGCTTCTCCGACTTCGTCGGACGCCTGAGCATCGCACCGTCGGATCTGGTCAATTATTCGCTGCGGTTCCGCTTTGATGCGGACGGACCGACCGTGGAACGCCATGAGCATCAGATCGAGGCAGGCGACGAACGCTATCGCCTGAAGCTCGGTTATGTTTCACAGGCCGCAATCGGCGGCGGCGTCGCCATCGGCAATGTGGAGGAACTGAACATGGAGGCATCGGCCGCCGTGGCTGACTCCTGGAAGATGTTCGGCGCCTACCGCCACGACCTGACCCGCTCCGGCGGTTCCCTGCGTGCCGAGATCGGTCTGCAGTACCTCGACGAATGCTTCGACTTCCAGATCGGTGCCGTGCGTGACTTCACCAGTGACAGGGATATCGAGGCGTCAACGTCCGTGTTCGTCCGGGTCCAGTTGCTCGGCCTGAACTGACGCCGCGCCGGAAGCGGCCTCATCACGGGCCCTCGGAAATCCGCTGGAACCTGCACTCAGCCGATGGCGCCCAGTTCGCCGGCCTGATGCGCGGCGACGACTGCCGCCAGTTCCTCTGCATTGCGCATGGCAAACGGTCCCTTCTGGATGAATGGCTCACGCAGCGGCATGCCGCTGAGCAGTACCGCCTGTCCCCCGGCCACGCTCGACAGGCCAATGACACGGGCATTGCGGACGGCAAGAGCCTGTTGGCCGCTGATCAGGTGCGTTTCGCCGTCGAGATCAACCATCACCTCCCCGCGGATGGCGTGAATCCAGGCGGCATTGTCGGGGGCGACGGTGTGCGCGAAACGCCCTCCCTGCTGCAGAGTGATGTCCAGGATGGCAAGCGGCAGCGCTGGCGGTGCAGCACCGGTCACGCCGTTGCTCTCACCGGTGATCACCCGCACCCGGTAACCCGGGTCCTCCAGCACCGGTATCTGTCCGGCAGGCACATGCAGTGAGGCCGGGGCCTGCTTCCTGTCGGCATCGGGCAGATTGACGAAGATCTGCAGGCCGTGGGTCGCTGACCCCGGTGTCGGGGCTTCGTCATGTACGGCACCCCGCGCTGCCTTGAGCCAGTAGAGGTCGCCGGGGCCAAGCCCGATATCGTTGCCCAGCGAGTCCCTGTTGCGGAAGGTTCCGGTACTGTCTTCGAACAGGACGCTGACCGCCGAGAGACCGGCATGGGCATGGGGGCCGAAAGTCGGCTCGGTCATCGTGAAGTGATCGACCATGATCAGCGGGTCCATCAGCCCGTCGAGCTGGCGGTGAGTGAAGCTGAGAGCCTCGAATCCAGTGCCACGGGACATGGCCTCCCCCTGCTGGATCGCGGTAATCGCCCTGTTGCACCGGGGTGAGTGGGCCTTGTGCTGAATGGTCATGCTTGCCTCCTATTGGATGGAAACGAACCTAATGTCGGGACAGTTAGAGAGAAATCCGTTGAAATCAGGACATTTCGTTCCAAAAATAGAACGCCTGTGACACCAGATGGACCGCCGCGCATGAACCTCAATCACGCCTTTTATTTCGTGAAAGTCATCGAGAAGCAGGGATTCTCCGCCGCCTCCCGGGCACTCGGCATTCCCAAGTCACGACTCAGCCGCCATGTCAGGCAACTGGAGGAAACACTGGATACGCGGCTGCTGCACCGGAATTCGCGACAGCTTTCCCTGACCGAAGCGGGAAAGGCCTATCTTCAGCACGCCAGCGCTGCACTGGACTGCATGGCCACCGCAGAGGCGGCAGTCCGGCGCAGGCACGACATCCTCGAGGGTCCGGTCACCCTGTCCTGTTCGGTCGGCGTGGCGCAATTCGCCGTCAGCAGCATCCTGCCCCGCTACCTCGCCGAGAACCCGAGGGTCGTGGTGCGTCAGCAGGTAACCAACGCGTTCACCGACCTGATCGGGGACGGGGTCGATCTTGCCATTCGGGGCCATGTCGGGCTGCTGCCGGATTCCCGACTGATCCAGCGTCGGCTGGCGGTGGTGCCATGGCATCTCTTTGCCTCACCAGACTATCTGGAAAGCCATGGAACCCCCGAGACGCCACGGGACCTGGAGGACCGCGCGGCCCTGGTCCTGGGCTGGCGTCCTGACAATGATTCCTGGTCACTGCAGGACACCGGAGGCAAAGCCGCATCCGTTCCCTGCCAGGTGCGCCTGCGCAGCGACGACATGGCGACCCTGAAGCAGGCGGCGGCCGGAGGGCTCGGCATCGTGGCCCTGCCACACTATGTCTGCCGCGCGGAGGTTGCCGCAGGGCAGCTCTGTCGGCTGCTGCCGGACTGGACCGCCGGCCTTCCGGAACTGAGCCTGCTCATGCCCTCCCGACAGGGCGTGCCGCCCCAGGTGGAGGCAATGGCTGCGTTCCTGCGCAAGGAGCTGCCGAATGTCGTGGAGGACAGGCCGCTTGCCTAGTCTTCCCGGATCCGACTCCCCCAGGGAAGCATCGGAAACATGACGTTCATTCATCGGCGTTGCGGAGCCGGTTGGAATGCGTCCGGCAATCCGGTAGAGCATGTCTTACACACGGAACGCTTTGTGGAGCAGACATGCGCGCTTTCCTGATCGCCCTCACCGGGCTGCTGATCCTGACCGGCCATCCTGACGCGGGACGGGCCCAGCAGGTGTTCGGCATTGCCGCAGTGGTGAATGACGAAGTGATCTCCGCCTTTGATCTGGAGGAACGCATTGATCTGGTGGTGGTCAGCGCCAATCTGCCCCGAACACAGGACACCCGGCGCCGCATCCGATCACAGGTGCTGCGCAACCTGACTGACGAAAGCCTGCAGATGCAGGCCGCGCGCAAGATCGGCGTCGAGGTCACGAACGAGCAGATCGACGAAGAGATTGCCCGCCTCGCCGAGCGCAACAATCTGAGCGTGACCGGCCTCACCAGTCGGCTGCAGGGTGCGGGCGTCGACCTTTCCACCCTGCGCCGCCAGTACCTGGCGAGTATCGCCTGGGAGCAGTATGTCAGTGCACGACTGCTGCGCACGGTCGATGTCTCGGATGAGGAAATCGACGAGGCGATCCGCCAGCAGGAAGCCAGTCGTGGACAGGCCGTCTTCAATATCCGGGAGATCATCCTGGGTGTCGACCGGCCACAGGATGAGCCGGAGGCCCGCGCGGCGGCCGAACGGCTGGTCAGGCAGATCCGTTCCGGGGCCGACTTCGCCGCTCTGGCCCGCCAGTTTTCCGTCGGTGCGGATGCGGAAGATGGCGGCACGGTCGGATGGGTACGCCCGGCCCAGCTGAGTGAGGAAATCGCCGCCGCCCTGGCCAACCTGTCCGTCGGCCAGGTATCCGATCCGATAAGGACACCGCTCGGGTTCGTGATCGTCTCGGTCGATGGACGTCGCATCCTGGGTGAGGAAGCCGTGGATTCGATCGAGGTCGAACTGGCGCAATTGCTGATCCCGCTGGGCCGCGCGGCCAGTGAGACCGCAGTAACGGCCGCGCAGGCCGACGCGGAGGCCGCCCGCAGCCGCATTCGCAGTTGCGCAGGTATCGATCAGGTCGCCGAGACGATCGAGAATGCCCAGTCCGCCCAGTTGGGCACACTGAAGATCGGGGACCTGCCGGACGAATTCGGCAAGGCCATCGCAAAGCTCAGTGTCGGGGACAGCAGCGAACCCCTGCGGACAGCGGCCGGGTTTCATGTACTGGTGATCTGCAATCGTTCCCAGCCCGTTGATGCCGCGCCGGACCGCAATCAGGTCCGTAACAACCTGATCCTGGCCAAGCTGAACCAGCGGGCACGCAGTGCGCTGCGTGACCTGCGGCGTGACGCCATCATCGATCTGCGCTGACATGGCTTCGCGCCCCCTGCTGCTGTCCATGGGTGAACCCGCAGGGGTCTGCGGCGAGATCACCGTGGCGGCATGGCGGGCCCGCAGGCTGGAGAACCTGCCGGCCTTTGCCCTGGTCGGCGATCCCGGGTTCCTGCGCGCGGTCAGTGACGTGCCGATTGTCGAGATCGGCAGTCCGGCGGAGGCCGCAGCTCGGTTCGATTCCGCCCTGCCCGTCCTTCCGCTCTCCGGCACGGTCAATGCCAGTGCGGGCAGTCCCGACCGCAGGGATGCGCCACTGGTGGTCGAGAGTATCGAGCGTGCCGTCGCCGCCTGCATGTCAGGCGAGGCATCCGGCATCGTCACCAACCCGATCAACAAGGCCCTGCTCTATGAAGCCGGGTTCCGGCATCCGGGGCATACCGAGTTCATCGCCGAGCTGTCGGGCGCGGACCTGCCCGTGATGATGATTGCCGGGCCGAGTCTGCGCGTCGTGCCGGCGACCATTCATCTGCCGCTGTCTGCGGTGCCCGCCGCACTCTCCACGGACGGGCTGGTCGCAGTCGGTCGCATCGTTCTGAATGCCCTGGAACAGGACTTCGGCTGCCGGCCGCCCCGGGTCGCCTTCGCAGGACTGAACCCGCACGCAGGCGAAGGCGGGGCGCTTGGGCAGGAAGATGACTCCATCATCCGCCCTGCCGTCGACCAGTTGCGCCAGGAAGGCCATGACGTCGTCGGCCCCCTGCCCGCAGACACCATGTTCCATGCCAGCGCCCGCGCCCGCTATGACGCGGCGATCTGCATGTATCACGATCAGGCACTGGTGCCGGTCAAGACATTGGATTTCGACCTCGGCGTGAACGTCACCCTGGGGCTGCCCATCGTGCGCACATCCCCCGACCACGGCACGGCCTTCGACATCGCAGGCAAGGGCATTGCCCGCGCCGACAGCCTGATCCAGGCCATCCGGCTGGCTGGCGAGATCGCGGATCGGCGTGCCGCGCCATGACCGGCCTGCATGACCTGCCGCCCCTGCGTGACGTGATCCGCACGCACGGACTGGAAGCACGCAAGGGCCTCGGGCAGCATTTCCTGCTCGACCTCAACCTGACGGGCCGTATCGCGCGGGAAGCCGGCGACCTGACCGACTGTGACGTTCTGGAGGTTGGCCCCGGTCCCGGCGGCCTGACCCGGGGTCTGCTGGCGGCCGGTGCCCGCCGGGTTGTCGCCGTGGAGAAGGACCGGCGCTGCCTGGCGGCGCTGGAGGAGATCCGCGCCGTCAGCGACGGTCGGCTGGAGATCATCGAAGGCGACGCCCTCGACTTCGATGCCACCGCCCAACTGGCACCCGGCGCCCGCGTGGTCGCGAACCTGCCCTACAATGTCGGCACGCCGCTGCTGTTCGGCTGGCTGGAGCACCTTGAACATTTCGCCGGCCTGACCCTGATGTTCCAGCGGGAAGTGGCGGAGCGCATCGTGGCCCGCCCCGGGGACAAGGCCTACGGCAGGCTCGCTGTCATGTGCGGCTGGGCCGCCGACTGCCACATCGTCATGGACCTGCCCGCCCGCGCCTTCACGCCGCCGCCGAAGGTCGCGTCCGCAGTGGTCAACCTTCTGCCCCTTCCGAAGCCGCGCGCCGACGCCGACATGGCCACCCTGTCACGGGTGGTCGCCGCCGCCTTCAACCAGCGCCGCAAGATGCTGCGCCAGAGCCTGAAGGCGCTGGGCGGAGACACGGGTGCCCTGCTGGACAGTGCGGACATCGATCCGACCAGACGGGCAGAGACTCTTTCGATCGAGGAATTTGCCGCGCTGGCCCGGAACCTTCAGGTCGCGGGCGGATAGCCACCGCTCAGTCCCTCGACGAAATCGGCGAGGTCAGGCAGACGGTCGCTGCGCACCCGCTCCGCATGCAGGATCGCACGTACGTCACCCAGGCAGCGGCTGACATCATCATTCACCACCACATAGTCATACTCGGCGTAGTGGCTCATCTCGGTTGCGGCCTTGGCCATGCGCTGACGGACCACATCATCCGGATCACGGCCACGCGTGGTCAGTCGCCGTTCCAGTTCTTCCGCACTCGGCGGCAGGATGAAGACGGAGACAATGTCGGACTTCCGCCGCTGGCGCATCTGCTGTGCACCCTGCCAGTCCACGTCGAACAGCACGTCCTTGCCCGCAGCCAGTGCCGCATCGACAGGTGCAACCGGGGTGCCGTAGCTGTTGCCGAAGACCGTTGCATGTTCCAGCAGGCCACCCGCGCTGACGGTTGCATCAAAGCTGGCCTGATCGACAAAGAAATAGTCGCGCCCCTCTTCTTCCCCCATGCGTTGCGGGCGGGTGGTCATGGAGACGGACATCGACAGTTCCGGCTCCTGCTCCAGCAATTGCCGCGCAATGGTCGTCTTGCCTGCACCGGAGGGCGAGGAAATCACGAACATCAGTCCCTTGCGTGACATGCCTGCGGGCATCCGTCTCTCCTCACTCACTCGACGTTCTGGACCTGCTCCCGCAGGCGATCGATCGTGGCCTTCATGGCCATGCCCACCCGTGTCAGGGTCACGTCGCCCGACTTGGAGCAAAGGGTATTGGCCTCACGATTGAATTCCTGGGACAGGAAGTCCAGCCGTCGACCGACAGGCTCCCCTGAGACCAGCAGGTCACGCGCCTGCGCGATATGGGCCGAGAGCCTGTCCAGTTCCTCCCGGATATCACTACGGGTCGCCTGCAAAGCCAGTTCCTGCGCCAGCCGTTCCTCGGTTGCGGGGGGATCCATATCCAGCAGTTCCTGCAGGACAGCGCGCAACCGGACAGCTCGCTGTTCGGGGCGGGCCGCCTCTGCGGTTGCGGCCTCCGCGACCTGCGCCTCGATCTCGTCAACCAGTCCGGCGATGATGGCCTGCAACCTGGCGCCTTCATCCTGCCGCGCCTTCACGAGGTCGGCCAGCACCCCGTCATGATCCGCCAGGATTGCCTTGTCGCGCTGCGCCAGTTCGTCCTCGTCAGGCTGCTGTTCCGCCACCTCGACAACCCCGCGGACGGCGAGCAACCCTGCGATATCCACCGGCGCGTCACCGGAAAGCCTGACGGCTTCCTGATGCAATGACTGCAGCCAGTCGCGATTGATCGTCAGACTGCCTTCCGTGGGCCTGTCATGATCAACATGCAGGGAAATGCTGACATTGCCGCGGGACAGCAGCGCCTGCGCCCTGCGCTTCAGGTCGGAGTCGGGCGTGTCGAAGCCAGAGGGCAGCCTGTAGCGCACATCCAGCCCCTTGCCGTTGACCGAGCGCGCTTCCCACACCCACTTCCAGGAATCGGCAACGCCTTCACGGCGGGCGAAGCCGGTCATGCTGGTGATGGCCATGTCGGTTTCCTTCGAATCGCAGGTCGGTATTCAGGCAGTCTTTCCTGCGCCATGCAGCTCCGCAAGCGGCAGGGTGCCCTGGTCGACGATCCGCTCGGCCGGGAACCACAGGCTGACGGACGTTCCCCTGCCCTTCTCGCTGACGACCTCAAGTGATCCGCCGTGCAGCTCCACCAGGGAGTTGACGATGGGAAGGCCCAGGCCGGTCCCCTTTTCCTCCGCCACCATCTGGTTCGCGATCTGACCAAATGGCCTCAGCACGGTTTCCAGATCCTTCTTGGCAATACCTATGCCGTCGTCATGCACGGTGATCCCGATGTGACCCGGCTTCCGATTGCCCTCAATGGTCACGCTGCCGCCCGCCTGATTGAACTTCAGACCGTTGGAAACCAGATTCACCAGCATCTGTTTCACCAGGCGTGGATCGACATTCATCACCGGCAGGGCTTCCATTTCCCGGACATCGATGGCGATCTCTGACTTGTTCGAGATCGGCTGCATCAGTTCCACCACTTCCGCCACGATGCTTGCCAGGGCGATCGGGACTTCCTGCAGCACGACCGCACCGGCCTCGACCTTGGCGAGGTCCAGCAGGTCATTGATCAGGTCAAGCAGATGGCGACCGCTGGAAAGGATGTCATCCGCATACCCCAGGTAGCGATCACTGCCGAGCGGCCCGAAGATCTGCGTCTTGAATATCTCGGAGAAGCCGATGATCGCATTCAGCGGTGTCCGAAGCTCATGGCTCATCTTGGCGAGGAACTGCGATTTCGCCTGATTGGCCCGTTCGGCCTCCTCCTTGGCGGCGATCAGTTCCCGCTGTACCCGCAACCGGCTGGTGATGTCACGGACGGTGCCCTGATAGTAAAGCGTCTCACCATGCGCATCCCGCACCACGAACGCGTTCTCCGAAATCCAGATGCGTTCCCGATTGCGATGGCGATAGACCTCGGAGACAAAATCCGTCACCCGCCCGTCGCGCTCCATCAGTTCGATGAACTCGTCACGACGCCCCGGTTCCACGTACCATTCGGCAGAAATATCGCGGACAGCCGCCAGCATCTCGGGCTCGTTGTCATAGCCGTTCAGGGCAACCAGTGCCGGATTGGCGCGCAGCTGCCTGCCATCCGGGGTGGAGCGATAGATGCCTTCGGTCGCATGCTCGAAGATGTTGCGATATTCATCCTCCGCCCGCATCCGCTCATCAATATCGATGATCGCGACCTGCAGCGCAGGCTCTCCCTCCCAGTCGGTGACGGAAACGAACTGCTCGCCCCAGAAGACCGAACCGTCGGCACGCATGAACCTGATCTCGAACCGGTTCGGGTGCTCGCCGCCCCTGACGCGCGAATCGGCAATCGCCATGATCCGCTCCCTGTCGTCCGGGGCAATCAGGGTACTGATATCCTCCAGGGCGAGTGTTGCCTCCATGGAGGGCAAACGGAACAGCTCCACGAACGCGGGATTGGCGAACAGGATGCGATGATCGCGGTGAATGATGATGCCCTGGATCGATCCTTCGACGAGCTGTCGCAACTGGTGCTCGCTCTGCTTCAGACGGCGTTCAGCCAGCACCCGCTTCTCGATCACCTCTTCCAGTTCGGCCTTGGCCAGTGCCAGGGAGGCTGTGCGTGCCCGCACCCGCTCCTCCAGATGATCGCGGGAATGGCGCAATTCCTCCTCGCGCGCCCGCTGTCCCGTAATGTCCGTCAAGATAATCAGCATCGCCCCTTCCGGCGTGCTCTGCTCCCGAATCTGGAACCAGCGTTCACCAATCTTCTGCTGAAAGGAGCTCGCCGAGGTATCCACTGTCGGATCAATGCGCGTCCGCATCGCCTCCCGGACATTGTTCACCGGGGTCGTGTTCACGGGGGAACGGTAGACTGCGATCAGCCTGTCCAGTGACAGTCCGTGCTCCAGGCGGATCCCACTGTCCTTCAGAATTTGCTCCAGCGAGGCATTCCACATCGACAGCTCGTTCTTCTCATCGAACATGGCGTAGCCCTGCTCGGTATTCTCGATCGCCAGCTTCAGGTACCGCTCGGCCGCCCGCGCCCGCTCGTCGGCCCGTATCATTGCCGTCTCGTCGAGGCCCGTGCCGCGATAGCCGACAAATCCGCCATCCCTGTCGAACATCGGAACGCCGCTGATCCGCACATGCCGCTTTTCCCCGGCATGATCGAGGAAACTATAACGGAAATCCCGGAACGCCTGATGCCGCCACATGGTTTCCCGATGCGCGTGCCACTTGGGATCCTCGTCCGGATCGATGCCCAGCGCATCCCATCGGGTCTTGCCGAGAAAGCTGGCGACATAGCTCCCGATACCGATGCCCGCGCTGGCATCCGGTGTCACGAAGCGGAGATCCGCATCCTGCTGCCAGACCCAGTCTGCCGTCGCGGCAGCGAAATCCCTGAGTGCCTTCTCCTGCTGTTCGGCCTGCAGCGCGGCGTTCTTCTCGGCTGTCACATCGGAAACAATGGACAGAATGCCGTCGCCAAACGCCTGGTTCATGAACCGCACCCAGCGACCGTCCTGGGCCAGGCGATCAAAGGGGGTGTCGAATGTCAGATGCTGGCCAAGGGCATATTCGATCCACGCGTCCCGGCCCAGCCGCACTTCCAGTGGCACCACGCCACCATCCCAGGCCATGCCAAGCAGTTCCGCGTATGTGCAGCCGACATGGATACGTGTCGACAACTCGTCCCACATGTTCCTGTAGGTCTGGTTGAATGCCGTCAGCCTGTCCTCGGCATCGAACAGGGCAGCGCCCTCGCCCACCATGTCCAGCGCCCTGAGCAGCGATTCCTCTCCGGCCCGAACCGCAGGTTCGGACACGGCATCAGCAATACCGCCGTCAGTCGTTCTGTCGCCTGAGCTCTCGCCAGCGCCGGACATTGCGGTTGTGCTCCTTGAGGGTGCGGGAAAACGCGTGGCCACCTGTACCGTCTGCGACAAAGTATAGGTCATTGGTATCAGCAGGGTTAAGTACAGCTTCGATCGATGCCCGACCGGGGTTGGCAATCGGTCCCGGCGGCAGACCACCGTTCCTGTATGTGTTGTAAGGCGATTCGAGGTTCAGGTCGGCGCGGGAGATCGGCCGATCCAGCGTCGTCTTGCCCCCGGTGACCGCGTAGATCACCGTCGGGTCCGACTGCAGCCGCATGCCCTTGCGCAGCCTGTTGATGAAGACGGCAGCCACGCGCGCGCGCTCCGACGCAACGCCTGTCTCCTTTTCCACGATCGAGGCAAGGATCACGGCCTCCTCCGGTGTTTCGAGCGGCAGGTCCTTCTGCCGCTGTGGCCAGAGCTCCTGCAGCGCATCACGCATCGCGATCCGGGATCGCCGAATGATCTGCTGTCGCGGATCACCGAGCTGGAAATGATAGGTCTCCGGCAGCATCGAGCCTTCCGGCGCCACATGGGCCTTGCCGGTCATGCCCTCGATTCCGTTGAGAAGTTCCGCGACCTCGACGGAGGTCAGCCCCTCCGGCAGTGTCAGCCGTCGGACCACCGTGCGTCCGGCAACGATCTGCTCGATGACGGCATTCATGCTCTGACCGGCTTCAAAGCCGAACTCGCCCGCTTTCAGCCGTGTCCCCTGGTCACGCACCCTGAGGACGGCGAGAAACAGCAACCGGTCCTCAATGACACCGTTCAGCACCAGCGTATCGGCGATTGCGCGGGGGCCCGTGCCGCGTTCAATCACGACGGTCCGCGATTGCGTCAGCGGACCGGGCGCGTCAGCACCCTGCCACCAGTTCCATGCAAAGAGTGCAGCGGTTCCGGCCCCCAGAACGACGACGAGCAGCAGCAGCCGCAACGCCGACCGCATGGCGGATCAATCCAGCCGACGGAAGATCAGACTTGCATTGGTGCCGCCGAAACCGAACGAATTCGACAGGGCGACATCGATCCTGCGCTCCGTCGGCTGCAACGGCGAAAGGTCCATGCCGACAGATGACTCGTCCGGGTTTTCCAGGTTCAGCGTCGGCGGTGCCACACCATCGCGCATCGCCATCAGGCAGAAGATTGCCTCCACACTGCCCGCAGCCCCCAGCAGGTGACCGATGGACGACTTGGTCGAGGACATGGTCACACCGGACGCGTCCTCCCCCAGCAACCGCCGGATCGCCTTCAGTTCGATCTCGTCACCACGCGGCGTCGAGGTGCCATGGGCGTTGATGTAGTCGATCTCGTCACTGTTGATACCGGCCCGCTTCAGCGCCGCAGCCATGCAGCGATAGGCCCCGGAGCCATCTTCCGACGGCGCGGTGATGTGATAGGCATCGCCGGACATGCCGTAGCCGATGACCTCGCCATAGATCTTCGCGCCGCGGGCCCGTGCGTGCTCCAGTTCCTCCAGCACCACGATTCCAGCGCCTTCGCCCATGACGAAGCCGTCCCGTCCCTGGTCCCAGGGGCGGCTGGCGGCTTCCGGGTTGTCCTTGAAGTTGCTGGAAAGCGCCTTGGCCGCCGCGAATCCGGCAATACCGAGACGGCTGAGGGCCGCTTCGGCGCCACCGGCGACCATGACATCCGCATCGTCCAGGGCAATGATGCGTGCGGCATCGCCGATGGCATGGGCACCCGTCGAACAGGCCGTGACCACAGCGTGGTTGGGGCCCTTGAACTGGTTCTCGATCGAGATGTGGCCGGAAAGCAGGTTGATCAGGCGTCCGGGGATGAAGAACGGCGACAGGCGTCGCGGTCCCTTCTCCGCCAGGATCCTGGCTCCCTCCTCGATACCCTGCAGACCGCCGATCCCGGAGCCGACGAGAACGCCGGAGCGAAACTGCTGCTCCTCCGTTTCGGCGACATACCCGGAATCCGCCAGTGCCTGCTTGGCGGCAGCGAGACCATAGACGATGAAGCCATCAACGCGGCGCTGATCCTTCGGCTCCACCCATTCGTCAGGGTTGAAACCGTCCGGAAACTCCTCCGACTTGGGCTTGATCTCGCACGCGTAGTTCGTGGCGAGATCCGCTGTCTCGAACTTTCGGATGGTGGCGGCGCTCGATTCGCTCTTCAGCAATCGGGCCCACGTCTCCTCGGCTCCGGTCGCCAGGGGCGTCACTGCCCCCAGTCCGGTCACGACTACACGACGCATCATATGCTTTCCTGGCCGAACTGAGCGATCAGGCGTTGGCTGAGATGTAGTCGATGGCGTCCTTCACCGTCTGGATCTTCTCAGCGGCGTCATCGGGGATCTCGATACCGAATTCTTCCTCGAAGGCCATGACCAGCTCAACCGTGTCCAGGCTGTCCGCGCCCAGATCGTCGATGAAATGCGCGTTGTCCTTCACCTTGTCTTCCTCAACGCCGAGATGCTCCACGACGATCTTCTTCACGCGGTCTGCTGTATCGCTCATGTCCAGTTTCCTTTGTCCCTGAAATCTCACTCAGTGATGTTGACCACATGCCGGGACACCTGCCCCGGAACACGGCCTCGATGATCTTCAATTGGCGTCCCGGTCGACAGGACCAGGGCGAAACGGGCGGCTCTTAACACACTTTATATGGCAGGGAAAGCGAACGGAACCACCCGAAATCCGCCACTTTCAGCGTTCAGATCATGGCCATCCCGCCATTGATGTGCAGGGTCTGACCGGTCACATACGCCGCCTCGTCAGAGGCCAGATAAACCACCCCGGCGGCAATGTCATCCCCGACGCCCATACGACCGGCAGGAATGGACTGCAACAACGCTGCTTTCTGGTCATCGCCAAGCGCATCCGTCATGGCCGTCTCGATGAACCCGGGCGCGAGGCAATTGACCGTGATTCCGCGGCTCGCCACCTCCTGCGCCAGAGACTTGGTCCAGCCAACCGTGCCTGCCTTCGCCGCGGCATAATTCGTCTGACCGCCATTGCCGGTCGTCCCGACAATGGAGGTGATGGAGATGATCCGGCCATGGCGCCGCTTCATCATCCCGCGCATCAGGGCCTTTGCGAGCTGGAATCCGGCGCTGAGATTGACGTTGATCACCGCGTCCCAGTCCTCTTCCTTCAGGCGCATGGCGAGGTTGTCGCGGGTGATTCCCGCATTGTTGACCAGGATATCGACACTGCCCATCGCCGCCTCGGCCGCCTTGGCAAGCTCAGCCGGCTGCCCGGCCTCCCCCAGATTCGCCACCAGCACATGCGCCCGGTCCCCCAGCGCGGCCTGTACTTCCTCCAGCACCGCCTGACGCGTGCCATGCAGCCCGACGGTCGCGCCCGCCGCATGCAGACATTCCGCGATGGCCCTGCCGATTCCCCCGGACGCGCCGGTCACCAGTGCTGTCTTGCCAGTCAGATCGAACATCGTCTCTCTCCCTCTGGTCCGGTTCCGGCAGCCTCCGGGGAGACCTGAACCTTATCAACCGCTCAAAGCGTGCCCAGGAACGCCTCGATATCATCCGGCGTGTTGACCGCCCTGGCCGACACGGAACGGTCAATGCGCCGGGTCATTGTCGCCAGCACCTTGCCGGAACCGATCTCCGCCAGTTCCCCGATACCATTGTCACGCATGTAGAGCACTGATTCGCGCCAGCGCACCATGGATGTCACCTGCTGCACCAGCAGGGCACGGATACGCTCGGGATCATCAACCGCCGATGCCGTGACATTCGCGATCAGCGGTACCTTCGGCGCTGAAATCGTCACGTTGCCCAGCGCCTCGGCCATCTCGTCGGCGGCGGGCTGCATCAGCGGACAGTGGAACGGGGCGGAGACCTGCAGCCGCATGGCCTTCTTCGCGCCCTTCTCCCTCGCGATCTCCACCGCACGGTCAATCGCGGCGGATGAACCGGAGACCACCACCTGGCCCTCGGCATTGTCGTTTGCGGCACGGCAGACTTCACCCTGCGCCGCGGCCTCGGCCACCGCCGCCGCATCCTCCAGGCTGAGGCCCAGCAGCGCGGCCATCGCACCCTGCCCCACCGGGACCGCGCGCTGCATGGCCTGACCGCGCAGTTTCAGCAGACGCGCCGTATCGGAAAGGCCGATCGATCCGGCAGCGGCAAGAGCGGAATATTCGCCGAGGGAATGACCGGCCACAAAGCGGGCGCTCCTGGCCAGGTCAAAACCGCCTTCGCGTTCCATCACCCGCATGACGGCCATGGAAACCGCCATCAGCGCAGGCTGTGCGTTCTCCGTCAGCACCAGATCACCCTCCGGCCCCTCCTTCATCAGGCGAAAGAGTGGTTGCGAAATGGCGTCATCCACTTCCTCGAAGACCTCCCGCGCGGCAGCGGATGCCTCCGCCAGGGCCACGCCCATGCCGACCGCCTGGGACCCCTGTCCCGGAAAAACCAGAGCCCGTGCCATCTGTTCCTCCCTGCCACACCGTCAGATGCGACTGATACCCTTGAATGGCGCCGTTCTATCGCGCGCGCTTGGTCTGTCAAGCTGACTGCCATCCGCGCCATGGGTCAACGCCCAAGATCGCTTGACAGCGGCCGGCAGCGGCCCTAGGACAAGCGCGCTCCGCGGCACCAACGGTCCCTGACCTTTCCGGTGCCGCAATGGTGGGGGCGATTAGCTCAGTTGGTAGAGCACAGTGTTCACATCGCTGGGGTCACTGGTTCGAATCCAGTATCGCCCACCATCCATTCTCCCGCGAACCCGAATCCCCGCTGCGTTTCGGCAGAACCCCGCGCAATCCGCGGCTTTGCGGGGGTCCAGGCACCCATGACGTTCTCTTGAGAGGCTGAAGCAGAGACGAATTCCGGCCGAACGCGGCCAGTGTCTCTTCGGGCCCTTTTCAGGGTCCCCACCATCATATGCTGATCAATGATGATTTCTCAGGCTTCGAAGCCAAGCATCCTGCGTTGCGCTTCCCAATCGAGCGGCAGTTCGCTCATCCGCCTGAGTTTCCGGACCGTCAGCCCGACGGGCTGCCGACCATCCAGAATCGCCTCGACAATGTCCGGCGCCAGGTACGCGAGGTTCAGTATCCGCCCGATGTCGCTTCGGTCGAGTTGTTCCCGGTCAGACAGTTCGCGGAGCGATGCGACGGTCCCCTCGGCCAGCATCCTGTTCCAGCGATGCGCGTCCGCGACCAGTTGAACGAGCTTCGGATCGGGTCCGTTGGTTGCCTGATCGCCGCCGCCCAGGACGATGCGGCTGCCATTGGCGCGACGCGACAGTTGAACCGACAGCTCGACGACCACGGTTTCGGTCCAATCGCCATCGCCCGAGAGTCCGGTCCCCGGGCCACCAGGGTCAGACCCGCCATTGATGGCGGACGGTCGAAGGCCGAGAGAGATGCCGCTCTCCCGCAGCTCGACCCGTTCGAGAAGGGCATCCAGCATGCACCGGCGCTCAATGCCGTCCGCGCTGGCCAGGATATCCGCTGCACGGCTGGCCGCATCAATTGTTCGTGTCACTGCGTTGCTGTCGTCCTGACAATGCGCCTGCAGGTCCATCACCCTGAGCGGGTCACGCAGCATGACTACCAGTTGACCGATGATCAGCTGGTCCAGTTCCGGGGCGGGCAATCGCCAGCCGCGGCTGCTGTCCGCCTTGCGCACAACGAGATGCTTTGACGTGTAGTAGAAGTACCGCTGGCCCTGCTTGCTGGCCTGGGTGGCATAGAGCGGCTCCCCGGCATCGTCGAACAGTCGGCCTTTCAGAAGGTGAGATGATGACGGGACGTTGACCGGCACCTGTCGGTGATTCGACCGACCGTCGAGCATCTCCTGGACCGCGCCCCAAATCGCGTCATCGATGATCGGTTCGTGCTGGCCATCAAATGTCTGGCCATGATGCTTCATGCGTCCGATGTAGATCGGGTTCCTGAGCAGCCAGTAGAGATGGCCGCGGCTGAAGCTCGTGCCGCCGGTTGTGCGGCCGGTGCGGCTGGTTCGGGTCGCAGTAACGATGCCTTGCCTGTCACATGCGTCCTTCACGTCCCTGACCGACCCGAGGTTCAGGTAGAGTCCGAAGATGCGCCGGACGGTTGCCGCCGCGTCCGGGTCGATCACCAGCCTGCGGTCCTCGACCCGGTAGCCGATCGGCACCGCGCCACCCATCCACATGCCTTTCTTCTTCGAGGCCGCGATCTTGTCGCGGATGCGCTCCGCGGTAACCTCGCGCTCGAACTGGGCGAAGGAGAGCAGCACGTTCAGCGTCAGGCGTCCCATGGAGGTGGTGGTGTTGAACTGCTGGGTCACCGAGACGAAGGAGACACCCTGCTCCTCGAACAGCTCGACGATCTTCGCGAAGTCGGCAAGCGACCGGGTCAATCGGTCGACCTTGTAGACGACGACCGTGTCGATGCGGCCCGCCCGGAGATCATCCAGCAGCGATGCCAGGGCAGGACGATCCATCGAGCCACCGGAGAAGCCGCCGTCGTCGTATCGGGTGGGCAGTTCCGTCCAGCCTTCGTGCTGCTGGCTGCGGATATAGGCGGCGCAGGCCTCGCGTTGGGCATCGAGAGAATTGAAGGCCTGCTCCAGTCCCTCCTCGGTGGACTTCCGGGTGTAGATAGCGCAACGGACTGACCGGCGGCGACCGACGCCATGCGATAACCCGCCAGTGGCACTGCGGTGGTTGATTGATCCGTTGCCCCCTCGCCGTCCGCGCTCAGTCATCATGGTCGCCCTCGTGCATCCTGGTGGAAGGACCTCCCTTCTGGTCTGACCGTTGCGCCCCTCCGTTCCTGGTCGCTTTCCTTTCCGGTGCGGGGGCATTCAGACCGAAGAAGCGGGGGCCGGACCAGCGCGCGCCGGTGATCTCCCGGGCGATGGCCGTGAGCGAGGTGTATGACCGCCCTTCGTAGGTGAACCCGCCTTCGATGACTTCCACCACGTGGCTGCGGCCCTGCCACTGTCGGACCAGCCGACTGCCGGGACACAGCTTGCGCCGCGGCGTCGTGCCATCGACCTTGCCGGGGTGTCCTTGGCCTTCCACTGCACTATCGCTGCTGCTCCGGCGCGCGCGCCCAAGCGCGTCGAGGCGACGCCGGGTGGCCGCGGCGAGCCCGCCCTTTGCTTCGGCCTGCAGCAGCCATGCCGCGTTGCATTCCAGCAGCCGGCGGCTGATCCCCTTCGGTGGCGGACGACGCCAGCGTCGCTGCCACGGCACGGCAAGCTCATCGCGGGACTTGGCCCGGACGCGGGTGTCGATGGCATCGCGGGCGGCGACGTCGCCGTCACTGCCCGCGCGGATGGTGTTCTGACTTCGCATCGTCAGGGCGCCGTCAGGCAGCCATCCCACCGACGCTGGCGGGCAGCGTGGCGCGGTAGACGCTGACACCGTTGCCTTCCTTCGTACGGCTCACCTCGATCCCGCGCTTGCGGAAGCCCGTCAGCACCGCCCGCACGCTGTGCGGCTGCCAGCCGGTGAACTGCACCATCTCGTCGATGTCGGCGCCCTCACTCCGCCGCAGCAGGTCGAGCAGTTGCGCCTGCCGCGTGCCCGGGCGGAACAGCGGCGTCGAACCGGTATCGACCTCGCCCGGTTCCGGCTTTGCGGTCCGCAGTGCTTTCTTCTCGCCCTTGCTCTCGTCGACCTCAGCCCTGCCCTGCCCGGCAACTGCCGCGCGGCCGGTCTTGGTGATCATCCAGGCATCGTCTGCCGAGCGCTCGGCCAGGCCACGGCGCTCCAGGGCGCGGAGCATGGCCGCCAGCCCTCCGCCCTTCAACTGCATGCCGTCCGGCAGTTGCAGAAGCTGGCCGTCGCTACGGCGCGCGGCGTTGTCGAGAACCGCGATCTGTCTTGCGTTGAGTTTCGGCATGGTCTGTCTCCGTGGTCTTCGTGCCACGCCGGCCCGATGCCGGCGCTGTCACCACGTGAAGCCCGGACCGCGATGCGGAGGCCGGGCGGGGGACCGGCAGGGCGCGCATGTTCGCGTCGCCAGTCCCGACAGCATGCATGCTTCCCCCGCCACCGAAGTCCAATGCAATGTGCAAGCCGTCGGCTGACTCCTGCTCGTTCCCCCTGCCGTGATGGCAGTGCTGTCCCGTCCCGCTGGTCGTTCGGGCTGATGGCCCGGTTTACCAGCGGTGATGACCCAACAGGCTGTTTATCGGGTTCGGGATCGTCTCTACTATTGCGTTCAGGGGTATATCGTCCTGTCGTTTCCGCTCCCAGTTGAGGAACTGCGAGACACTGTCGACCTGGTCGTCGTGGCGGCCGTTCGGGAAGGCCAGGAGTTCGTTGAGGAACGTATCCAGCCAGGGCGCTTCTTCGGGCAGCAGCACTTCGCCGGCTTCGATGCGGGCAGATGCCGCTGCCATGCGGTCGGCCTTGTCGCCCCGGGGGTCGATACCGATGGGGCGGGGCAAATCGTCCGGCCTCTCGCGCTGGAGATCCTGAACCAGGTTGAGGCCCAGGCCCGCCTTCTCGATCAGGATGGTCTGCGCGGCGTGCTGTCCCCTGAGAGCGATCACCTTGCGCCGAAGGTCGGGGTACTCGAGCCGGCCCCGCCAGGCGTCGAGGAGGTAGCAGTTGCGGCCATCGACCTGCCAGGTCGTGCAGACCGAGTAGTCGCGCCGCTCGCCGGTCGTGCCCGCGATATCCCAGCTCTGGACGATGCGCCGGAGTTCGCCCGACCCGGGCGTTTGCTGATACCAACGGAACCAGTGGCGGCGCACGAGGTTGCCCTCCAGGGGAACCGGGCGCTGCTGATACTGGGCCGAGAAGGCAAGGCTGCCGAGTTCAACGCGCAGGCGCTCCAGGGCTTCCTCGGGCTCCCGCTCGGGGTGGAGGAGGTCGCCCTCGCCCCTGTACTTGATATCATCCGGCGCTGGCCCGATCGGGATCTGCTGATCCTCGATGGCGATGGCCGGCAGGTCCAGATGGCGCCAGCCACCACCTTCGAGCACGTAGCCCGCGAGGTCATCCTCGTGGAGCCTCTGCATCACCAGGATGATCGATCCCTTGCGCTTGTCGTTGAGGCGTGTGGAGAGGGTTTCGGCGTACCAGCTGTTGACCTTGCGACGCGCGACCTCCGACTGCGCATCGTTTGCCTTCATCGGATCGTCGATGATGATGATATCAGCGCCGCGGCCGGTCAGAGTGCCGCCGACCGACGTGGCGAGGCGCCCACCGCCCTTCGGCGTCACGTAATCCGTTGCGGTCGCCCGCGCGTGTTTCATGGCCGGGAACAGGCGCACGTACCAGCCGCTTTCGACCACCAGCCGGAACTGTCGCGCGAGCTCTTCCGACAACTCGTTGCTGTAGCTGACACAGATGAACCGCAGCGCCGGATTGTGGCCCAGCGCCCAGGCGACGAAGGCGACCGACGAACAGATCGACTTCAGCGACCGGGGCGGCTGGGTGATGACCAACCGGCCACCGTCCAGTTCGAAGCATCGCCCGAGCTCATACGTGATGGCCTCGATGTGCCAGTTCGCCATGAACGGCGTCCCGGGCGAGACGGTGTTGAAGCACTTGTGGACGAAGGCGTTCAGGTCCTTTCGGAGCAAGGCCTCCAGGACATGGCGCTCATTCATTTTCACTCTCCTCGTCCGGACCAATTCGGCCGTCTTTGTCTTCCTCGGTCCTGGCATTGCCTCTCGCCTGCGACCGACCTGAGCTCAGGTACTGTTCGAGGATTGCCTGGTCGTCGTCAGGGAGCTCGGCCTCACTGTCATGGACCAGCGCTTGGCCGTTGAATTGCGCAGCAAGATCGAGCAGGCGGTTCAGCGAACGGGTATCGCCGTTCAGCGCCTTCTCGCGCAGCCGGTACAGCGCCGCCTGCTGGGATGTGAGCGTTCGGGCTTCCCCCCTCTCCTTCACCCGGACGGCCGCATTCAGAATCTCCTGGACGTCCGTCCGGAAGTTGCGCTGGCCCTTCGGCCGACCTTTCGGGTTGCCGGACTGGCCAGGCTTGAAGCGCGAGCCTTTCGGCGGGCGGCCGTAGCCGACGTTGTCGTCATCGTCCTTGTCGCTCATTTGCCTTCCTCCTCTGCCTGCTCGGCCAGCCGTTCCTCCGCCAGTGCATCGAAGGACCGCCCGCTCTCCGCGTGCGTGACTTCTGCGCCGAAGGCGTTCCGGCACCGTCGGAGAGCCACGTCGACATAGGTCGCGTCGAGTTCCATCGCGGCGCCGCGCCGACCCGTGCGCTCGGCGGCCACCAGTGTCGTGCCGGCACCGGCAAACGGATCGAGCACGAGATCACCCCTGTTCGAACAATCCAGGATGGCGTCGGCGACCAGTCCGACGGGCTTGACCGTGGGATGCATGGCAAGCGCGGCGTCGCGGCCGGCACCAAAGCTGTTGGCACCGGCGTGATCCCAGACATTGGTGCGGTAGCGACCCAGGGCGCCGAGCGCGACATTGTTGATATGCGCCGCGGTGCCGACCTTGAAGACTGCGACCAGCTCGTACTTGGAACGGTAGAGCGCGCCCATGCCGCCATTGGTCTTGTTCCAGACGCAGAGATTCTTGAGCTCGCTGTAGACGTCCCGGCCCACGCTCAGCAGAGCATGGATATGCCGCCAGTCCATGCAGACGAAGTGGATGGCGCCGTCGGCGCTGACCCGGGCGCAGTTGCCGAGGGTGGTCTTGAGGAAGGCCACGAACCCGGCTTCCGACATTTCGCCGCTCGCCATGGCAAACTCGTGGTGGCGATGACGACCGAGGCCCGAGACGTGCCCGCCGATCGCAACGTTGTAGGGCGGATCGGTGAAGCACAGGGCAGCCTGTTTGCCATCAAGCAGCTGTTCATATGCACCCGGTTCACGGGCATCGCCGCAGAGCAGGCGGTGACGACCGCCGATCAGCCACAGGTCTCCGGGGCGGGTGACGATCACTGAATCCGGCCCGCCTTCCGGGATATCGTCGTCTCCGTCGAGGACAGGCCCGTCATCACCTTCCTGGAGCAGAAGGTCGATCTCGCCCATCTCGAAGCCCGTGACCGTCAACTCCACGTCCGTATCGACCAGGCTCTCGATTTCCAGGGCGAGGAGTTCACTGTCCCAGCCTGCGTTCTCGGCGATCCTGTTGTCGGCCAGGGCAAGCGCGGTCTTCTGCGCTGCTGTCAGCCCGGCGAGCCGGATGAGCGGGACAGTGGCCATTCCCAGCAGCCTGGCCGCCTCCAGGCGTCCGTGGCCGGCGATGATCCGATCCTGCTCATCTGCCAGGATCGGGTTGCAGAACCCGAACTCGCAAATGCTCGCCACGATCTGCCCGATCTGTTTCGCCGCATGCGTCTTTGGATTGCGCGGGTTCGGCTTGATCCGCTCAACTTCGACCTCGATGACCTCGAGGTCGCGGATCAGACTTTGCGACGTGCGGTCTCCGTGTTTCACGGTGCCCGGTCTGCGTCGTTTCATACCCCTGATCGTCATCTCTTTCCTCCATCTTCGGGGGGAAAGAGGAGGCTAGGGATCAGGCACAGAAGAGAATATTGGTCCGGTTCACTCCGGACAGGTTTACAGGGCTCGGGTGTCGCTACTGCTTTCTGGGGCGGCCGGCTGGGCGAAGTCCCTGGAGTTGTTCGGGCGTTGCCTCGATCGGTGGAACCCAGTCCTCGCCCGGCCACTGCGGATAGGGTAGGGGCGCCAGCCATTCCTCGGGCGCGGTCCACATCTCACCGTCAAATAGTGGCTCCGACTTGGCGCGTTCGGGGCGAAAGCCCTGGCCCCAGAGCCGAATACGTTCGGCCTCGCAGACGAACCGCCGGAAATCGATCGCAAGGCTGTTTCCGCTCAACGCGTCGGCGGCGAACCGGCCTTCTCGAAGTCGCCACGCGGCCCACAAATGGGAGACGGAGTGGAATTGCCGTCGATAAGAGGTGGTTCGGTTCGTTTGAACAGTTTCGAGCCGTTTCTTAGGTGGATTTTCCGCTTGGTTATGCCGCCACCGGGATTGGTTGCAACTTGATGTGATATGCCTGATCGGGCGTTTGCCCTTCCAGCGATGAATGCGGTCTCCTTGTGTTGTAGAAGGCCAGGTATCGGTCGATGCCCTGTCGGGCGGCTGACACGCTTTCATAGGCGTGCAGATAGACCTCCTCGTATTTGACGCTGCGCCAGAGCCGTTCGACAAACACGTTATCGCGCCAAGCGCCCTTGCCATCCATGCTGATCTGGATGTCGGCGTCCTTCAGCGCCTTGATGAAGTCAATGGACGTGAACTGTGATCCTTGGTCCGAGTTCATGATCTCCGGCTTGCCATATCTGCGCAGGGCATCATTCAAGGCCTCCAGACACGGCGCTGTTTCCAGCGTCACCGACAGCCGCCAGGCCAGAACCTTGCGGCTGAACCAGTCCAGAACGGCGACCAGATAGACGAACCCTCGGGCCATGGGAATGTAGGTAATATCCATGGCCCAGACCTGATTGGGCTGCGTCACGGCCAGCTTGCGCAGCAGGTAGGGATAGATCCTGTGACCGGGCGCAGGCTTGCTGGTGTTCGGTCTGCGATAGAGCGCCTCAATGCCCATCGTTTTCATGCAGGTTGCCACGTGCAGCCGCCCGGCCGTGAAGCCTTCCTGCCGCAGCAACCCTTTCATCATACGGCTGCCCGCGAACGGGTAGTCCATGTGCAACTCGTCAATTCTGCGCATAAGCTTGAGGTCCGCCGCACTGGTCGGGCGCGGCGCGTAATACAGGCTGCCCCGGCTGATCCCGAGAAGCCGGGCTTGCCGTGTCAGGCTCAGCCTGTGGTCCGGGCCCGTCATTTCCTTGCGCTCGGCAACAGACCGGCCTTGTCGAGCGCGCCCTCTAAAAAATCGTTTTCCAGCGCCAGCTGGCCAATCTTCGCGTGCAGGGACTTTACGTCGATCTGCGGCTCTTTCGCGGCCTTTGGCGTGTCATCGAAGACACCCGTTACGCCCTCAAGCAGCTGATCCTTCCACTGCTTGATCTGATTGGGATGCAGGTCGAACTGCGTCGCCAGCTCGCTCATCGTCCTGTCGCCCTTCAGCGCCGCCAATGCGACTTTCGCTTTGAAGGCAGGGCTGTGGTTCCGCCTGGGTCGTCTTGTCATCTTCGCTCCTTCGTCCCGGCAACGCTGCCGGATTGGGAGCAGAAAATCCACCTAACTCAACTGTCCAGATTTGTCGGGCCACCTCTCTTGCAAGTGGAACATACCCGACAGCCGAGGATTCGGAACTTTGACGCTCTCATCGAGGGTGGGGTGATCTCCGTCGACTACTTAATGTCCCAAAAGGGACCCAAGCGTGTGCGCGACCATGGCTACCTCTTCAAGATGCACGCGTCAGACTTCAACGCCCTGTTCCCGCCTTCAGAGACACATGTCCTCGCGTGATCCTCTCACTCGAGGCGAAAAGCAAAGAATATCGCGCCTGCGCCCCCGACTCCTAGAATGGTACGACGCTAATGGTCGCGATTTTCCTTGGCGCAGAGAGAGTGCTGACAACTTTGAAAGGATCTGCGTCGAGGTCCTCTTACAGAGAACGCGGGCAGAGACTGTCGCGCGTGTCTACGGGCCATTCTTTGGTCGCTTCAAGTGTTGGCAAGACATCGCTGATGCATCCATTTCCGAGCTGGAGTACCAGTTTAAGCCCATCGGTCTTTGGAAAAGACGCGCGCGCTCCATAAAGGGGTTGGCAATCTATGCTGCTGATCGCGGGGGCTTGTTTCCAGAATCGGAGTTGGAACTCGACCGAATTCCCGCCGTCGGCCAATACGTCAAGAATGCCATATTGATGTTCCAGCACGGGAAACCGCGGCCGCTGCTGGACGTCAACATGGCCCGTGTCCTGGAGCGCTACATCCGACCACGGCGGCTCGCGGATATCCGCCACGATCCTTGGCTACAGGAAGCAGCCCACTGGCTCGTTCGGCACGACGATCCAGCCAAGGTGAACTGGGCAGCGCTGGACTTGGCAAGCGCTATCTGCAAATCACGACACCCGCTTTGTTCCACCTGCGCGCTAGAAAGGCGCTGCAGCAAAGCAAACTTACTACCGAAAACTGGAAATTGCGGGTGAGCTGGAAAATTCCAAGACGACCGACGCGATGATCAAAGAGTCTCAGCATTTTCTGGGCGGCTCGAACAACCGGTAGGACATCTACTCAAACTACCATCATTCATCGTGACCTGAGATCCAGAACCCATCGGATCCGAAGCCCTGTAGGCATTGTCAGAGCTACCTGACCCCGGCGCAGCAGAGCCATACCTGGGGAGGTCAGATTGCCAACTATCGCCATTCTGGGAGCGTCGCATCCGGCGCTGCCTGAAGTCGGTCCGACGGGTGAGATGGCGATCGAGGTTGAAGTGATTATGGATGCCAGCGTGGATGGAGACTAATTTCTGGAGCGTGGCACCGCTCCGGAAACATTGCATGGCCCGCTCTCATCGCCGGAATGGTTGGCGGGAATTTTCCGCCCGGTTGTTCAACCATATCGCCGTTTCATGGTGGCCAGCGATGCCGAGGTCCGAAAGCGCCGCGCGGTAGGTGCGAAGGCAGTCTGTCTCGATTGTGCGGGGTTAGCCGAAGCATCTCAACGTGCGCTGCAGGAAATCCAGCGCACCCCTGCAATCCCGCGTCTTCGTGACGTAGACTTCCAGTACCTCACTTTCCTGATCGACGGCACGCCAGAGATAGTGTCGCTCGCCGTTGACCCGGACTAAGACCTCGTCCATGTGCCGACGCCACTGGGTGTGCTGGCGAGCCGTTCTCCGCTGCCGTTCTCAAAGTTGGGCTGCGAACACCGACCCGAAGCGGTTCCGCCAGAACCGAACGGTCTCGTGGCTGATGTCGATGCCCCTTTCGTGCAGCAGGTCTTCGGCCTGGCGCAGCGACAGCAAGAACCGGATGTAGATCAGGACCGCAGTGCGGATCACCGCCGGCGAGTTATTGAAATAGCGGAAAGGATTTCGCATGCGCCCAACTTACAGGAAGACAGCTGGATCGACTCCGAATTTGCTCTGACAATGCCGCCATGATGGCTCTGCCTCAAGGCTCAAATGCCGCGAGAACTGCCCCGGCGTGGCCTGCGACGTCGGCATCAAGTTGGTCCCATTCAACGAGCCATTCTCTGTAGCTACAGCCCAGGAACCGGACATCGTCGCCGGCAACCGCATCCCCGAACCGGACAATCTCGTCGCGATGCAACTGCAGTTTCTCCGGCGCGATTGGCTTGTCGCCGCGCTTTGCAGGTTCGGCAAAGAGGTAGAGAAGCACTGGTGCCCTGCCCCGGCGACCGCCTTCGGTCACCAGCCCAAACGCATGCTTCACTAGTTGCGCTGCATCCAGATGAACGAACTGCTCCGCACCAGAACGCAAGCCGTCCCGCATTGCCTCGAAGCGCCGCATGTTGTTGACCCAGACAGGCCGGTCATAGGCGTCAGAAAGCTTGACCGACTTTGTATCCCTGAATGGCTCGAAGCGCTTGCTCTCGATGCCGATGAGG
This sequence comes from Minwuia sp. IMCC3009, assembly GCF_029909415.1. Classification (GTDB taxonomy): domain Bacteria; phylum Pseudomonadota; class Alphaproteobacteria; order Minwuiales; family Minwuiaceae; genus Minwuia. Next base: position 1,495,652 of record NZ_CP123781.1, on the reverse strand, counting down.
GTCGTTGGCGTCTGGACGACAACATCGAGCCAGGGATGCCTTCCCCCTCGCCACGGAAACCTCGCACAGAACTCAACATCGACCATCTCAGGCGTGCCGGAATGCGTCAGAACGGGGAATAACGGCAATCGTTCCGGGCATTCGATGAACCAGCCGAAACAGTTGACCGCAAGTGCCGCTGAACTCTCTGCACTGGAGAACTTGCCTGACTCAAGCTCCTTACCGCCAGCTTTCGCCAGCCTGGCAATGACCCGATCAACCGGTACACCGGGCAGGAACTGCGGAATGCTCATCGTATGTACCTCATCAAATCCTATGTACTGCCTCGCAAGAGGCTCAGCGGTTCCCTCGGCGGCTCGTCGCTTCCCTGAACATGGGTCATCAGCTCAAACGACCATCATTCGTCTCCCAGGATCCAACGGTTCCGCAATCCTGTGTCTGCGGCGATGCGGCGAGCACGCTCGATCTCCCAGGCAGTCGCAGGGTGGGCAATATGCCATTGCCAGACGATGGATAGCGGCAGGCGTAAGTCGGCGCCGTAAGTCGACGACATATAGAGCATCGCACGCGCCAGCGTACCGCGGGCCGCTCCATCCGGCGGCTCAGCGATCTTGCCAACTGATGCCTTGCCCATCTCGAAGTCGCAGGCCCCATAGACACGTTCTTCTCCAGGGACCTCACCATAGGGATAGTTGGATCGATCCCCGTTCACCTCACCTGATGAGGGAAAGAGATTGTTCGGGTCATTGTGCGCCAGCGTGAATGCGGGGTTCACACGCTGGCAACAATCTCTGCCCGACCGGCCGTCACACTCGGGGTAGACCTCGTCCTTCAGAATCCAGCAGGCACGGGTCTGGCCGAACCAGCTCGCGGGGACCACATGCTCCCACTCGACACGGTCACTGCGTGTATCGTTCTTCCTGGCCGTCAGGCCACAGCTCTCACGATCAACGTTGCCGCCTGAAGCCGTGGTCCGTTCATAGGGGCATCCGCAATAGATCGTCTGCAGGTGGCCGATGCTCTCGTGAAGGTCTGCCAGGTACCTCTTGGCCGCCTGGAACGTGCGAGGCGCCTCCTGCGCCGAGACGGGCACCCAGATGAGGGCTGCAAGCAAGGTGCACATGATCAATCGCGACAAGTCTGTCTCCTCCCGAAGCGCCAACCGTATCCAGGTCCCCGATCACAGATTTATCCAGACAAGGTGGGTCGAGTGCCAAGATGGGGGTTGTAGCTCTTGAACCTCAGCACTGCCGCAGGACCCGATGGCGATAGCTGTCTGTCGAGTTGCCCCATGCCACGCACGGCTCTTCCTATCGTCGTATCCCGACCACGACAGCCAGAAGAACCCCACACGCCCGCTTGCCCGGGCGAGGCTGTAAACGAACACGACACCCAACAGATAGACGATCGCGATGATCGACCTTCCTGTCGCCTCCCATGACGGAGTGGTCTCCAGGATCTGTTCCATGTGATCCGCTCCTGACCTGGGCGTCCGGATCTGCAGCTATCAAGAGAGTTCCGTTCGCCGCTTCTTCCGCCGATAGGTCGCGGCCGGTCGATGCGGCCCTGTTCGCTTCTCGCCGGTCGGCTCCACGACATCGAGTTCGAGGATCCGCTTGCTGAAGTTCCGCCTGTCGCATTCCCCGCCGATGATCTTCTCGTGGGCCACCCGCAGTTCCGTCATGGTGAAGCTCTCGGGCATGAGGTTGAGCGCGATGTCTCCGGTGTCAGACAGGTGTCGAAGTGCGGTGCAGGCATCGTCGATGATTGCCGGGTGATCGAAAGCCAGTCGCGGCAGATCGGTGAGCGCAAACCAGGCTGCATCAGTCGCATCCGTCCCGGCGCGCAACCGCTTGTCATCTGCTCGCACCAGGGCCAGATAGGCGATCGATACCACCCGCCCCCGGGGATCGCGGTCCGGTGCGCTGTAGACACCGAACTGCTGCAGGAAGGCATTGTCGACACCAGCCTCCTCCACCAGTTCGCGGGCCGCGCATTCATCCAGTGTCTCGTGCGGCTCGAGGAAGCCACCGGGAAGTGCCCAGTAGCCTTCGAAGGCGCCGGGACCACGCCTGATGCAGAGAAGTTTCAGCTCGTCGTCCATCAGCGTGAACACCGCGATATCGGTGGCCACGGCCAGCTTGGTCGGTGGCTTTCCGGGTTGAGGCTTCTCTTTGTGTGTTGACAACACATACTCTCCATCGCTAGTTTGTGTATATATTACACATATACGGGCGTTCTTCCAGTGGGCCGAGAGTTCGACATCGCTGGTATCCCCGCCCGGAGACAGGAAGAGGCAAGCAGGCCAATGAAGACCAACAGCAGGACCAGCCAGAGCCACCCGCTGCAGATCGCGGAAGTGCAGACCGGTGAAGGCTCGGGACGTATCGGCATCACCTTCTGCCCCGGCAAGAAGGACAGCTGGGCCATGAGTGGTGCATGGGACCGTGATCTCGACACCGACCTGGACTGCATTGCCGAATGGGGCGCCGTGGCGGTTGTCTCGCTGATCCAGGAGCACGAGATGAGGAACCTGCAGGTGACGGACCTCGGCACGAAGGTCCGTGCTAGGCACATGACCTGGTTCCACCTGCCGATCCGGGATGTATCGGTCCCTGACCGTGAATGGGAAGAGCGGTGGACCAATGCCTCCGGGCAGTTGCGCGGCATGCTGGCCGCGGGGTTCGATATCCTCGTGCACTGCAAGGGCGGTCTCGGTCGCGCGGGGCTGGTGTCGGCGCGGCTTCTGGTGGAGATGGGCGCGGATCCACGGGTTGCCATCAGGCAGGTACGGCAGGTGCGCCCGGGAGCCATCGAGACAAGTGAACAGGAGCGCCATGTCCTGGCCACACGTCCGGTGAGCCCTGTCGAACCGGCGAGGACCCTGGAGGCAACCCGTGACCGCGCCATGGGGGCCTTCCTGGGCCTCGCGGTGGGCGACGCCATCGGCACGACCCTGGAGTTCAGCGCACGGGACAGCCAGCCCCTGCTGGAGGACATGGTCGGGGGCGGCCCGTTCAGGCTGAAGCCCGGTGAGTGGACCGACGACACGGCAATGGCACTGGCCCTCGCGTTCAGTCTCGAGGACTGTGGCAAGCTGGATCCTCACGATCTGATGAACCGCTTCGTCTCATGGCGGGATGAAGGAACCTATTCGTGCAACGGCAGGTGCTTCGATATCGGCATCACCACGACACGGGCGCTCAGCCGCTTCCTGGAGCGGAACAACCCGCTTGCGGGGAGTGATGACCCGAAGAGTGCAGGCAACGGCTCCCTGATGCGCCTGGCACCTGTTGCTGTCCGCTACTGGCACGATGCTGACCAGAGGCGCGAGGCGGCAGCCCTGCAGTCGCGCACGACCCACGCGGCGCCGGAAGCGGTTGATGCATGCGTCGGGTTCTCCGACATGCTTGGTGACGCCATCTCGGGCATGTCCCGTGAGCAGGTCCTGGCAGACCGGGAGTTTGATGGCGCGCCTGCCGTGGCCGAGGTCCTCGGTGGCTCATGGAGGGGCAAGGCCCGCAAGGACATCCGCTCCAGCGGTTATGTCATTCATACCCTCGAAGCCGCGATCTGGTGCGTGGCGCGGACCGGAAGTTTCCGTGATGCGGTCCTGCTCGCGGCCAACCTCGGCGAGGACGCCGACACCGTGGCGGCAGTGACCGGACAGCTGGCAGGCGCGCTCCATGGCATGTCCGGCATCCCCGATGCCTGGCTGGAGAGGCTGGCGCTCACCAAGCGGTTGCAGGCCAATGCAGCGCGGCTGTTCGGGGCGACTGTCGGTCCCGGAACATCTTTCGATCCTGGTCACCGTCCCCCCGGGAACCTGTCCGGTGCGTCGAGGGATTGACGCAAGGCCGCACAGGATACGCGTAGGCGCGCTCTACAATCCAGAGTGCGTGGTTACCCGGCCTGCCATGATGGCAGGCGGGAAGACACACTTGATCCCAAGGGAGATGCTCCATGCTTGGTGCGATAGCGGGCGATATCATTGGTTCCCTTCACGAGGGCTCCCGACCACAGCCCGGTGACTTCACGCTGTTCCCCGAGGGGTGCAGGTTCACGGATGATACCGTCTGCACTATCGCCGTGGCCGATGCAGCCATGACCGATCAGGACTTTGCCGGGCATCTGCGCACCTACGTGCAGCGCCATCCCCGGCGACGCTATGGAAAGATGTTCCGGAACTGGGCCTCTTCGAAAGGCGGCCCCTACGGGAGCTTCGGGAACGGCGGAGCCATGAGAGTGAGTTCGCTGCCTTACCTGGCCAGCAACCTGGAAAACGCCCTCGACCTGGCGTCCCGGTCTGCAGCCGTCAGTCATGACCATCCATCAGCCATGAATGGGGCAACTGCGGTCGTGTTCGGGATCTGGCGCGCACTCGAGGGGGCAGGATCCGACACCCTTCGATCCGAGATCGCATCCCGTTACGGATACAGCCTGGCCGGTTCGATTGACGAACTTCGTGACAAGCCCCCGCCAGGTGTCAGCACCGAGAGTTCCGTCCCGGCGGCAATTGCCTGCGCGTGCCTGGCCGATGGCTACGAGCAGACCGTCCGGCTGGCCGTGTCACTTGGTGGCGATACGGACACGGTCGCATGCATCGCCGGTGGGATCGCGGAAGCGAGGTTCGGTGTGCCTGAGGAAATCTCCCGGGTCGCGCTGGGGTACCTGGCGCCGGACCTGCTGGAGACGCTGGAGCGGTTCGAGAAGCATGGGGGTCAAAAGCCTTGATGGCGCAAAGCCCCCGGGTCGCAAACAATCGCAGCCCGAGCAGTGCTCGCTCATGAACCGGGACTCGAAGGCGAACTGATCAAATGCTCATCTTGTCACGTGCATTTCGTGTACTATATATGACACATGACGCACTTTGGTCAGTATGTCCGGGAACGGCGCGAAGAGCTCCGAAAAGGGGATCGGGGCTACTCGTTGCGCCAGGTAGCGGGACGGGTCGGGATTGAACCGGCCTATCTCTCGAAGGTCGAGCGGGGAGAGGTGCCCCCTCCGGGGGAAGCCACGACGGTCCGGCTTGCCCAAGAACTGGGCGAGGACACCGACGTCATGCTTGCGCTGGCAGGAAAGGTGTCAGGGGAACTGCAGGAGATCATCCGCAAGCGGCCGATGCTTTTCGCACGGCTGCTGCGGGAGCTGAAATCCGCTCCCGACCACGCGATCCTCAGCGTCGTCCGCGAGGTCCGGGACGGCAGATGGTAGGAGACAGAGCCGATGATGAATCTTGATCGAAACCGCCTTTTCTTCCGTTTCCCCGACGTTCACGAGGACGCGGTATGCGAGATCGATTTCCAGCGAACGCTGCGCCTCCCCGATGATGATCAGGATCATTCTCTTCCGCCAGGCCTCGGCTCCTTCCCGCTCCGCCATGTTGATGACTTCGCGGACCGGCTGCCCCCGAACTGGCGTGAGCGCGGTGGGGTGTTTCTTCCCATCCATCAAGCGGAAGCCATGTGGATCGATTTCTCCAGCCACGACTATCCGTTCGCCGTGAAAGTTGCTGCGGGAAAGATCAACGCGGTAACCGGCGAGCCGTGGGCACCCTCCCTGAACAGGGATCCACAGGACTATGTTGTCCTGCCCCGTCAGCCCTGGCTCGACGGCTTCTGTGTCGAGGAAGGAACCGTACGTCAGTTCGTAGCGGCTCATCTTGGGGAAGGCGCAACGGCGGAAGAGCAGATCACCGGGGCCGCCGAAACCGGTGGTCTGCAGGTGATGGTCTACCCAATGAAAGCCGAACGTTACGAGGAGATGCGGAAGAAGCAGGAAAGGTTCGGGCAATCACTGTCCGAACATTCGGAAATGATGTTCTGCGCGAGAAGCGTGAGCAGCGCTGCTGATATGGGAATGGCTCCTGGCGGCCGCATGCGCCAGGAGATCTACGACGACGAATATGGCCTTGATGCGTGGGACCAACGCCATGGTCAGCGCTGTTTCGTTGCGATGGCGGATGCGCTTCTTTGGGAAGCGATTACCGGTGAACCTCCCCGGACCCGGCCGCCGGGTGTCAGGGCATATGACAGGGCTGGTCTCCCTTGGTTTGACTATTACGACGACAGTACGGCAGCACTTCGCGGAGCAGAGAAACTGCGACGCCTGAAGTCGATCAGGGAAACGATCCTTCGTGGCGGGCAGGAGCCAGACGATCAGGTTCGCCACATCGGCCCGGCGCAGCGCCCCCGCGCGTAACCCGGGTCTAGGATCCAGTGTAGTGCCAGTTCATCCCGATGCAGACGAACGCCATCCAGGCCAGATGTGTCCGCGAGTTGCGTGACAGGGCGTCGGACTTTCCCGCGTGGCGGCCTCATCAGCTCTTTTGCCTGATGAGGCCGCCACATGGGCTCCATTCGAGCCGGCCACTGCCAGTTCCATCTCTTGCAAAGCCAGGGCAGGAAAACCCGGCGCAAAATCCCAGTACCAGACGATCCGACTTCCGGCGGCACAACAATGCTGGTGGAAAGCTGGGGAGCCCCTCACACGTCACCAACACTCAAGCCCCTCATCTGCATGTGATGCCCCACCCTCGATCCAGGTGAAAATGATCATGATGCGCGGCGTTATAAGCTGGAGTTAGCGCAGACCTGAAATATCGACATGTGCCATCAGCAATCGAATGAAGGAATCTTGCCCTGTCATCCTTCCCCTTCCAATGTCTGCGTACGCTCAGGTTTGAACCATCGCTTGTTGCAAAGGCTGAAACATCGATGGCCGCAGCTTTGGCATGAACGCTTCTCCAGGGCGTTCCGGCTATGTTGCGGCACGCATAGGTTCCGAAGTGAGTGATCTTGCGTACAGTCGTCGAAAGCGTCTCCCTCGCAGCGGGCGCAACTACCTTGGTCAACCAAAGGGCCATAGCGGCAGCGGTCCCACAATCAATCGGTGAGGCGTTCACCTCAATGTTGTCCACTGCATTCAGACGGATAGCATTTGCCCATCCGCACCCCTCTCGTTCCGGCATCGCACTAACCCTTTCCGCCGATACCAAAGGCGAAGAGATCACCACGCGCTCGCATAGAGCCGGATCCTGGCTGATTGCGGCTAACTGCCAATCAACGAACAAGCCATCAGGCTCGGAAAGGTTCAATGGTGGGATCAAACCGTAGGGTGGCGGCACAATCGCAAACTGGATGAGCAGAGCCCATACAGAAACACCGCTGGCGGCAAGCGCACAGCCATAAACCAGCCAAAGCCATAGGGGCCTCTTCATTGGCGCTGAGTCTTTCCTGACATGTTCCAGGTTGTCTCCGTCAATCACGTGTCCAGGATCATCCACGTTGTGTCTGAAAAGGATCTTGCGGAAAACGGGCGAGAATTGGACGGTAAGTGGTTTATTGCTGCCTGAATTCGCATGTGTCCTTATCCCGTGGGAACCCGACCTCATGAATTTGGAGCTTTTCAGCTCTGATCACGAGGGTGCCGTTGACGGCAACCGCATGGCGGAAGCAGTCGTCCGCCGGCAGGGTAACCGTTCAGCCATGTCCCCTGCCCCAAACAGGTCCAGTACTACCCTGCAAAGCGGCCGCTGCTTCCCTGAAACCCGATAAATATTCCCGGCTTTGTCAGAGCAATCTGACCCCGGCGCGGCAGGGCTGTATCTGGGTGAGTTCAGATCGCAAACTGTCGCCATTCAGCAAGCGCCGCATCGCGGCGCTGCCTCAAGTCGGTCCGACGGGTGAGATGCCGATCGAGGTTGGAAGTGATTATGGATGGCAGCGTGAATGGAAACGAATTTCTGGAGCGTGGCACCGCTTCGGAAACGTTGCACGGATCGCTCTCGTCGTCGGATCGGCTGATGGGAATTTTCCGCCCGGTTGTTCAACCATCTCGCCGGGTCCTGGCGGCCAGCGATGCCGAGGTCCGAAAGCGCCGCGCGGCAGGAACGCAGTCGGTCGGTGACGATGGTGCGTGGTGAGCCGAAACGTTTCAGTGCCCGCCACAGGAAATCCAGGACAGCCCTGCGATCACGCGTCTTCGTGACGTAGACTTCCAGCACTTCTCCGTCGTGATCCACGGCCCGCCAGAGATAGCGTCGCTCGCCGTTGACTTGGACGAAGACCTCGTCCAGGTGCCAGCGCCACTGGACATGTTGGTTAGCCGTCATCCGTTGCTTGTTGCGAAGCTCGGCGGCGAAGATGGGTCCGAAGCGGTTCCACCAGAACCGGACGGTCTCATGGCTGATGTCGATGCCTCTTTCGTGCAGCAGGTCTTCGACCTGGCGCAGCGACAGCGGGAACCGCACGCAGAGCAGGACCACGGTGCGGATCACCGCCGGCGAGCTATTGAAATAGCCAAGAGGGTTAAGCATCCCGATGGCCTACGTCGCCCGCAACAGAATTTCTCAAAAAATGCCTTTCATGAGATTCAGTTATTCTTAAGTGTAAGTCGAGGAATGGAGGTCAGAATTGAATACACATTCTCAGAATGTTCAGCCGCTTGATCCATGTCGCGTCGCAATAATCGAGCAATTCGGCGGAAAGATCGTTCCACTCGAGCCGCTAGGTGCTCAGGTGCAGGGCATTGACCTGGCAACCAGAGTGATGCCGCCAGGCAAACTCATCGAAGCACTTGAACACGAGATGGCTCACCGTGGGTTCATTGTCTTCAAGAACGAAAAGCAGCTGGAAGTCGATGACTTCCTCCGTGCCAGCTGTTGGTGGGGCGGCAGGCAATTGCACAGCACCCACGGCGTTCATCCGGCGACTCCGGGTGGAAATCGCCATATCTTCCGCCTTTCGAACGACGAACGTCACGGGATTCCGGGTGTGGGTCCCCAGTGGCACAATGATGGCAGTTTCGTCCCGGACACCTTTTCCCATGCGGGCTACCACATCATCCGTCCAGCCGAGAACGGAGGGGGTACCTGTTTCGTCCATCAGGGTGCCGCACATGACGCCCTGCCGAAGGAGACCAGGGAATTCTGGAATCGCCTCTCCTCGGTGAATTCCGCATCAGGCGTCGTGCACCCGGTGGTTCATGTACACCCCATATCCGGACGCAGATCGATCTGGCTGCATCTGGGGATGACAGGAGCGGTCATCGAGAAATCTGCCACAGATGGGGGTTTCCGCCTGCTGGATGCCGCCGAACTGAAGCAGCTTTGCAACCAGTACAAGGACATTCTGGATGCCGGCCTGGACAACGGATACGCAATCTCCTTTGAATATGAAGAGAGGGATTGCGTCTTCGTCGATAACCTCGCGGTCGCGCACCGCGCTTCTCCCGACGCCCATCTGCCAGCTGAACAACAGGGGTTGAGGATCCTGCACCGGAGCACTGTCCGAGCCGCTCGGAACTTCGGTCCCGACAATGGACTGCCACTCCAACTCGACATCTACGGGCCCAGCCCACTCGGCGAAGGGGTCTGGCAAGGTGGTGGTGTTGGCTTCCGTTGGGATGAGACCGTTCCCATGCAGAACTAGTTCGTTCAATGTTTGCTCTGGCAATGCCAGAGGCGCAGACTGACGTCTCTGGCAGACCAAATCTTAGGCAGGTCCGAATGGGCTCCCGAAGGGGTCGTCTACACATGACAGCGCCTCCCGGCGCAACATGTTGTCGGCCATAGGGACCTGCATGAAATTCAGAATGTCTTTCAGCGCGCGTCTCCAGAGACAGGCGGCCAGCCAAGCGTGCCCTCGGGTTTCGGTCGGCGGCGAAGCCACCACGACCAGTCCTCAGGCATGAGTGCGAGAGGATCTTCATGTCCCAACTCCCTGGCCGCCCAGAAAGGCCAGTGCGGGTTTGCCAACGCCGGGCGACCAAGGAACACAACATCAATCAGTCCCTGGGCGATCACTCGGTTGGCCTCACTTGGTATACCAAGATTCCAGCTCACGCCGACTGGGATATCTAACTCTCGGCGCACGCGTGCAGCCCGTTCCACCATGAAACCAACATCGTCGAACGGAACATCTCGCATCGCATCGGTATTCATTCCCAGGCTGATATCCGCGAAGTCCAGCCCATGCTCCTTGAGCGCCGAAATCGCCCAGATTGCGTCATCGAACTGTATACCGTCCTCGTTGAAATCGTCGGACCCAAGCCTAACTGTGAGCGGAAGCCTTTCGGGCCAGACCGCACGCACGGAGTCCATTGCCTCGCGATGGAAACGGAGCCTGTTCTCCAGGTTTCCGCCGTACTGATCTGTGCGCTGATTGGCAAGTGGCGAAAAGAAGCTGGCACCTAGATACCCGTGTGCGAAATGCATCTCGAGCCACTCAAACCCGCAATCGAGTGCACGACGGGCTGCGTCAGCGTAAGCCTCACAAATACCCTTGATCTCGTCCAAGCCGAGTTCGTGAACGGGGTATGTATATCTACCACCATAAGGAATGGCTGAGGGCCCGCGAACCTGCCAGCCATCCGGGTCGTCGGACGGAAGCTGAATCTTGCCTTCCCAAGGCTTGTTCTCACTGCCCCTGCGGCCAGTGTGGCCGAGTTGAATAGCCGGGACAGCTCCCATCTCCTTGATGATTCCAGCAATCCGGCTCAAGCCTTCCAACTGCGCGTCATCGTAGATACCTGCGCAGCTTGTGCTTGTCCGTCCGTCAGGTGTAATTGCTATCTGCTCTGGAAAAACCAGGCCGAAGCCGCCGGCCGCGCGCGACCCCATGAGCATGACGTGGAAGTCTGTCATCCGACCATCGACCGACCGGTACATCGTCATTGGCGACATTGCGATGCGATTTCGCAGCGTGACGTCCTTCAGGGTGAAAGGGGTAAATAAACTGCTCACGTAGTTCGTCCATTACGATTGAATACGCCATCATGGGCGAGTTTACATAAGACTGCTCATGGTCAACGATAACGCCTGTCTCCGACCCTGGAAACTGGATTGTTTGAGTCTGGCGCTTACCGGCGTTGTGCTCTGCCCCCCGAAAACTGGATCGTCTGAGATCGGAGTTTTCCGGCTCTTGCTTTGCTCCGCCACTGTTGGATTCACCGTGCCCGCTTCCCGAAGCGTTGCCCGACCTTCCGGGATATTTTCGATCTGAGCAGGTCGATAGCTTCGGATCCCGGACCTGTCTCCAACTCTACGCAATCAAGGGTGTGGCCCCCAGGGAGCTGCAAGCATCAGCTGGTTCTCCTGACTTTGGACGAGTGGCCGGAATTTCTGCGCGAACTGCATGAACGCTTCATCACCGAACAGAGTACTCCAGAATTTTCTGCGGTCAGCGTCGTCATCGAACTTCCAGATATGAGTCAGCTTGTTCATTGCACCCACATCCCCTGTGAAATACCCGACCAGCTTGTCCTGGTATTTCTCCAGCACCGGCCAGCCGATGTTTCTGTAAAGGTCGACGGCTTCCACCATCTTGCCGGTATAAAGGGTGTAGGTGCGGAGTTCATATATAGTCATCTGAGCATACCTTTCCAAAGATCCATGACGGCCCGACCGTGAATCACACAGAATGCAGCCAATGAAGCGCCGTTGGAGCCATCATGACATTTTGGGCGGGCGGTCGCGCAGCATAGTGCGCGAAGCTTATCGAAACGGGCAGGAGTTCTGAGGCAAGTCCGGAAAAGCTGAAGCTCCAAGAATGCGGTAGAGTGGGATTGATGCTGGGAATACTGGAACTCTTTGGCGCTTCGCGACCCGTTCAACGGCTTGATCGTGCATTGCGTGCTGTCGGCGTTCATCCCCGTCTGGTGCCGGGTGCGGTGAAAATCGCCACCATCCGCCAGCTCGAGTCGAGGCCTCGACAGGGCGGTGCCGACGAAACGGCCTGCGCACATGCTGCCGCACTGCTCGGATATCTGATGCACGGCCAGCAGATCTTCACCGAAGACAACGGTGCATTAGCTGCTGCAGGGGCGGAGGACCGCATCATGGCAGCAATTGGCGCCGGAACCGGTCCGGACGCCCGCCTCGTCCTGCTCGCCCTGCACGCGGGTATCGTCGCGCAGGAGGTGATTGATGACTATCGGCTGGAGGTTGATTGAACCGCATCCAGCTGCCGGTTGTCGAACAACTCCGGCAGCTCGCAGGCTGCCCTCGGATACTACAGGGGGCGGCAGCGGTCGAGCTCATTTGCTCTGACAACAAGGGATTATTGTTCGATGATTGCCACCACGATTCAAGTCGACGTGGCGCGGAACGATCGGGGAGTGACCCATGAAGAATGACCTGACCATTCCGGCCGATCCGGAAACGACGCACTGGGGCTATTTCGATCCGGCGCGGCCCGCTGTCACCTGGATCGAACCGGGCGATAACGTGCGCATTGAGACGGTCTCCGGCGGTGAGACGATGCTCCCCCCGGCTCCGATGACCACGCTGCCGGCCCATCGGGAAGTGATCGCGAAAGTCACGCGTCGGATGGAGCCAGGACATATTCTGACGGGCCCTGTCGGCATCAACGGAGCATCACCTGGCGACGTCCTGTCGGTTCATGTGCACGAGATCGAGTTGCTGAGCGACTGGGGCTGGAACCTGATCCGACCGCTCTCGGGCGTATTGCCCGAAGACTTCGACAGCACGCGCTTCCTGCACATTCCGATCGATGGAGTCGCGCGCACGGCGGCGCTGCCCTGGGGCGTGACATTGCCGCTCAATCCCTTTTTCGGCGTCATGGGCGTCGCACCGCCCGATCACTGGGGCGTCCAGTCGTCCATTGTCCCGCGTGCTTTCGGTGGCAACATCGACTGCAAACTGCTGGGATCGGGTGCCACGCTGCATCTGCCCGTTTTCCAACCCGGAGGGCTATTCTCCTGCGGCGACGGCCACGCCAATCAGGGTGACGGCGAGGTCTGTCTGACCGCCATCGAGACCTGCATGGCTGGCGTGTTCTCCTTCGAGGTCCTCGCTGGCGCAGCAAGCGACATGCCCGGGCCGTGGATGCCATGGGCGGAAACAGCGGATTTATTCATCACCTTTGGTATCGACGTGGTTCTTGATGCCGCGGCGAAACAGGCACTGCGCGCCATGATCCGTCTGATCACATCCCGATCAAATCTGACCAGGGAAGACGCCTACACTCTCTGTTCGATTGCGGCGGATATGCGCGTCACCCAGTTGGTAAACCAACACAAGGGCATCCATGTTGTCTTGCCGAAATCGACATTCGACCCAAATCCCTGATGCCTGACCAGATTCCTTGATTCGCGTTCAGAATTCCCTGTTCGGTTCATAAAATTCCCTGTTCTGGTTTGCAGGGAATTTTTCACCCAATGTGCTGATAATACGTGTGAAAATCGCGTTCCCACAAGGTCGGTTCCCTGTAAATTTGAAAAATTCCCTGTATTTGGCACCGTATCAGGGAAATTGATGCAAGAGACCGGTTCGGCGGAGACTGCGGACGCCACCATCCCTTCTCCCGCGAACCCACGGCCCCACTGCGTGCCGACATGACCTCGGGCGACCGGTGGATCGGATTTTCCAAGGCTGCGTCACGCCAGCCTGGCTGTGGGCTGGAGGTCCGGGGGATCCTGCAATCCTGCCGGTCCACTCGGGCATCTGGCTTCAGAAGCCGGCCAGCAGCCACACGCCCCAGGCCGTCAGGCCCAGACCCAGCGCCTGGCCGAACCAGCGCCCGACCGGGATCGTCTTCTCCACCAGCACAAGCAGTGTCAGCCCGGCAATCCAGTAGATGTTCATCACGCCGCCGACGAACAGCAGGGCCATCAGAAACCAGCAGCAGCCGACGCAGTAGGCGCCATGCTCGAGCCCCATGCGCCAGGCACCGCCCAGACCGTTTCGCCAACGGCCCAGCACGAACTGCAGCGGCGAGCGGCAGTGGCGCAGGCACATGTGCTTCAGCGGCGTAAGCTGGTAGAGCCCGGCAGCAACGAGGATCGCACCGCTCAGCACACCGCTCGTGCTCTTCAGCATGGGCGAGATCAGGCCGCTGGCCTCCAGGCCCCATTGCAGGGCAACCGCCACGACACTGAAGACCGCCCATGCCACGGCATAGGCGAGCGTGAAGAGCACGACCGGCAGGGCTGGCAACGCGCCGTGTTCAGGCCGCCGACTGATCTTCGCGAACATCATGATCATGGGCGCGGCGGAAGGCAGCATCATTGCCACCATCATGAGCCACCACATCATGAACATCAGTCCGGCATAGGCAGCATCCCAGTCGGCACGCATGCCCATCTGCATGCCCGCCCCCGCCAGCAGATAGGCCCAGCAAAGCAGAGAGATCAGCGCGATGGCACTAAGCAGGTAGATTCGCTCGCCAGTCCGCATACGGACCGAGCCAGCGTCCCGCGATGGTTCCGGACCGGGTTGATTCATCTATGCGGCCCTTCGGCTAGCCTTGCCAGGAGACCGGCATGATTTCGGCGCTGCGGTCGTCGAAGTTCCAGATCCTGCCGAAGGCTCGCACGCGCCCGCGTTTCGCCTGGGCCACGGTGATCTCCGGGCCGGGCCAGTACTCGGAGTTCGTGATGGTGACGGGCCGGTCCAAATCGTTGCCGGCAATGGGCTCGACATCGCCCCATATGTGCTGCCCGACCTGAATATGCCGTGCGGCGCCATCGGCGACATAGGTGATCGGCGCCCGCTCAAAGCCCAGATTTGTGCTGACCAGCACATCGAAGACAACCAGTGGACCGCCTGCCTGGCCCGTGAAGAGCTGTGTCAGCGCTTCGAATGCGTCGTCGTCGGCCTGCTCGTCGATATAGCCGGCCAGCGTGTAGTTCCCGCGTGACATCAGGCCTGGAATGTCGAGCAGCAGTCCCACCTTCAGGCCCGAAAGATCGGTCTTCCCGAAATGACCCTTGTCGATGTTCAGGCCGAACCAGGCCTGGCAGTAGCCTTCCGTTGGGGGATGCTGACCGAGAGAGATGACGCAGGGACAGAAGACCGCGCAGTTGCAGTTCACCACAAGTTCGCCTTCGATCATCCAGCCCATCGCGATGCCCCCCTTATCCGCAATCCCTCTGGAGCATATAAAGGTTGCAGTGCCTGTGAAAGGGCGCTGCCGCCCCCTGGCAGCCTGACGCGACCACATCAGATCTGCTCCGGCAATGCCCGCATCATTCAGACCGTTGACACTGTTGACGTTGCATCGGTCCCTGGCTGATGCAACGCTCCGGATACCGAAGACGAACCTCAACGGGCAAAAGGTCGTTTCATGTTCACGGTCCTGAGCGGCGTCTGGGCTCTCCTTCTGGGTATCGTGCTGATCATGCTCGGCAACGGCATGCACTTCACGCTCATCGGTCTGCGGGGCGGGATAGAGGGGTTCACCTCGCCGGAACTGGCGATTGTCACGTCCGGGTACTTTCTCGGCTTTCTGCTGGGCGCACAGCTGACGCCATCGCTGATCCGGCGGGTTGGCCATGTGCGCGTCTTCGCCGCGCTGGGCAGCTTCATGTCCGCCGGACTGATCGCGTTCACGCTGTTGGCCGAACCATGGGCCTGGGTGCTGCTGCGGTTGCTTGTCGGGTTCTGCATGTCAGGCATATATGTCGCGGCAGAGAGCTGGCTGAACGACGCGGCGACCAACGAGAACCGCGGAAAAGTGCTGTCGGCCTACATGATTGCACAGACGCTGGGCATCATCGGAGCACAGGGGTTGCTGACCCTTGGAGATGCGGGAACCGCCGGGCTCTTCATCGTCGCGTCGATCCTTGTCTCGATCTCATTTGCACCAATACTGCTGTCCGTCAGTCCGGCACCGGTGACCGAGGTTGCCCGTCCCATGTCATTGCGCAAGCTGTTCGCGCGTTCGCCGCTCGGTACCGTCGGGATATTCCTGCTTGGCAGCGTCTATGCCACCCAATCGGGCATGGGCCCGGTCTTCGGCACGAAGATCGGACTGACCGCATCACAGATCTCGCTTTTCGTTGCGATGCTGTTCGGCGGGGCGCTGCTGCTTCAGTATCCTATTGGCTGGCTTTCTGATCGAATGGATCGCCGCAAGCTGATCTTTGGTGCAGCCGCCCTCGGTGCCGCAACCTGCATGCTGAGTTGGGTCGTTGGAGGAAACCTCTGGCTTCTGATGGCCGCTGCCTTCTTTGCGGGTGGTGTGACAACGCCGCTCTATGCGCTGTTCCTGGCATATACCAACGATTTCCTGTCGGCCGAAGACATGCCATCCGCATCCGGAGGTCTCATACTGACCTTCGGTGTTGGTGCCATTCTGGGACCATTGATCACCGGCTGGGCGATGCAACAGATCGGGCCCTCCGCTTTCTGGCTCGTCCTCGGCACAACCTTCGGGTCCATCGCCCTTTACGCGCTCTTCCGCATGACGAGACGCCCGCCGGTTCCGGTGGCGGACACCGAGAGCTATCTGGGTGTGCTGCCTACCGCCTCGCCTGTTGCCGTGGAGTCAGCGGGTGCCTGGGCGACAGAGCAGTCCGACGCGAAGAGCGAGGACGGAACCACTCCCTGACGGACAATCGGCCGCCATCCGCCAGTGCAGACCGGTTTCCGTTCGAACGCGACACGTCCGGTCGAAACGGTGACGGAACAATGTTCGGGAGCCCTGCGCATTCAGCATGGCCAGGCAGCCACCACGCGCGCTATCGATGGGAGAGGAGGGCCGCGACGATGGACGAACCTGCCGACGTATTCCTGTCGCCTGAATCATGAGCACGCCGCGATCCAGCGGGGCGGGCCAGCCGACCCATCATTTTCGGGCAGAACCGACGCCGCGCGAGAATCTGCTGGGAATTGCGTTCATGCTCATGGCGAGCCTGACGCTGCCGGC
The DNA here is from genome assembly GCF_029909415.1 of Minwuia sp. IMCC3009. GTDB lineage: Bacteria > Pseudomonadota > Alphaproteobacteria > Minwuiales > Minwuiaceae > Minwuia. Next base: position 1,478,982 of record NZ_CP123781.1, on the reverse strand, counting down.
GATGAATGCCGGCGTTAAGTACCTCAACGACTTCTACCCCAGCGGCCAGATCGTCTGGGCCCGCTATGCCGGGCATCTCCTGGTCATGATCGTCGCCTTCATGCCGTTCCACGGCATCGTCCTGTTGCGCAGCAAGCGAACGGGCATCCAGCTCGTGCGCTCGCTGCTGCTGTTCATCTCGACGGCATTCTTCGTCTACGCGCTGCGCTACCTCGAACTTGCGGTGGCCATGGCGATCGTCTTCACGACGCCCATCGTCGTTACCGCACTCTCCGTGCCTTTCCTCGGAGAGAAGGTCGGCCCGAGGCGTTGGGCGGCCGTCGCGGTCGGCTTCGTGGGGGCACTGATCATCATCCAGCCGGGTGGCGCGGGCTATCACTGGGCGATGCTTCTCGTCGTGGCCAACATGATCATGTTCTCTGTCTACCAGATACTTACGCGGAAGATCGCCGCGGATGACACACCTGAAACGACCATCACCTACACGGCAATGGTCGGCGCCGTCGCCGCCGGTCTCTTCTTCCTGGTCGAGCCCGGAGTCTGGCCCATCTCGGTCTGGCACTGGCTCCTGTACTTCCTGATCGGTGTGCTCGGTGGCTTCGGACAGTACTTCGTGGTCAAGGCCTTCCAGTACAGCCTCGCGTCGGTGGTGGCGCCCATCACCTACATTCAGCTCGTCGTTTCCGGGCTCTTCGGCTACCTGATCTTCACTGAAATTCCCGACCTCTGGACCTGGATTGGTTCAGCAGTCGTGGTCGCTTCGGGGCTCTACATCACCTATCGCGAGCGGCACCGGAAGCCGTATCCGAACCGCTGAACAGCCCCGGAGTGGTCCTGACACCGCGCGGCTCTTCTTCCGCCGCGTTTCGAGCTCGACAGTTGGCAGCATCGAGGTGAATCACCCCGCTCCCTTCGCAAGCTGCCCCAGGATGCTGGTGTAGTTCTCGACCCCCTGCGCGCCCGTCACCAGATGCTTGCGGTCGAGGACGACGGCGGGGACGCCGCGGATGCCTTGCTGGAGCCAGAAGTTCTCGATCTGGCGGACGTCCGTCGCGAAGCGCTGGTCGGCCAGAACCGCCAGGGCCTCGGCCCGGTCGAGACCGGTCTCGCTCGCCACGTCGGCCAGCACGGCGTCGTCGGAGAGATCGCGGCCATCGGTGAAATGGGCGGTGAACAGTGCCAGCTTGAGGTCGTGCTTGCGACCCTGGGTGTCCGCCCAGTGCAGCAACTGGTGGGCATTGAACGTGTTGTGCATCCGCATGTCGTCGGTGTAGCGGAAGTCGAAGCCGAGATCCGCGCCGATGGCGGTCATCTGCTTGCGGCTCTTGTCGGACTGTTCCGGTGTCGAGCCATATTTCTCGGCAATGTGCTCCCGGACGTTCTGCCCTTCCGGGGGCATGTCGGGGTTCAGTTCGAACGGGTGCCAGTGGATGTCGTGCGCGGTGCCCGTGGCGTCCAGCGCCTCCGCCAGCTGGCGGTAGCCGATGATGCACCAGGGACACATCACGTCGGACACGATATCGATGCGAAGTGGCTGGGTCATCTGGTCATCCTCTCGATCATGTCCGCGCGCGCCGCATATCGGCAGGCGCCTGTGCCCGACAATAGTCCATGCTGGCGACGGCGCGAAAGATGGCCGGTTCGACGCTTCGCCTTGCGACCCCTCTCCGGTACGCCGAGTTTCGCACGTCAGACCGCGACCACATCAGATCTGCGCTGACCCTACCCTGCCCCGCCCGTACACTGAGGCGCTGTTAGACGCCGGTTGCGGCAAGCTGCTATAGCGTTCATCCCGACACCGTTCCACACTGGGACACACGGTATGGCGCATCCGGGGAGGGAGACGCATGACCGCATCGAAGGCGCTTGACGAACCGGCGTTCGTCGAACGGCTGGCCAGAGCCTCGCGCCGACGCTTCGGCACGCGCGCCGACGTCGTGCCTGTTGGCGAACCAAGCATGGGCGGCATCAATCATACCGCCATCTTCGAGGTGACCGAAACCAACGGTGTGGCCCGACGGCTGGTGCTTCGCCGTGAGACCTACGAGGGGGTGGGAAATCCGTTCCTGCCGTCGCACAAGCAGTACCAGCTGCTGGAGCTGGCGCACGCACGTGGCCTGCCGGTACCGGAACCTGTCTTCGAACTGGATTCCGCGGATGACCTCGGCCGAGGGTTCGTCATGGGGTTCGTCGAGGGTGAGACCCTGCCACGACGGATCAACAGTGATCCGCAATTTGACGCAATCCGCCCGGGACTGGCGGCGCGCTGCGGTGAGCTGCTTGCGGCAATCCACGATTTCGGCCTCGGGGCCACCGGCTTCCTGGCCGATGTACCCGATACTGCTGACCCGCTGGCGGCGCAGCGCGAACGGCTGGACCTCTACCGGGAGCCGCATCCGGCGCTGGAACTCGGTCTGCGCTGGCTGGAGCTGAACCGCCCGATCGGCGGCGAGACGGTGTCACTGCACGGCGATTTCCGGAACGGAAACTTCATCGTCAACGAGACAGGAATCGTTGCCATCCTCGACTGGGAATGCAGCCATCACGGTCGCCCCTTGGAGGATCTCGGCTGGCTCTGCGTTCCGTCCTGGCGGTTCGGCAATCTGGCCCGGCCTGTCGGTGGCTTCGGCGCGCGCAAGGACCTCTATGCGGCCTACGAGGCCGCGAGCGGACGGAAGGTCGACGACGACGAAGTCCGCTACTGGGAGATCTTCGGCATGGTCCGCTGGGCCATCCTGAACGTCATGCAGGGCTTCGGCCACGTTCACGAGGGCCGTCGCTCCATGGTCTGGGCCGCCTGCGGTCGCAATGTCGCCATGGTCGAGCACGAACTGATGCAGGCACTGAGCGGGAGGGCTCCAGAATGAACCAGGATCAGCCAGCCGCTCATGATCTGGTCAGTACGGTGCGGGAATACCTGGAGGGTCTTGCCGGGACGCTGAGTGAGGAACATCGGTTCGATCTGCGGGTCGCGATCCACTTGCTCGGCATCGCCGAGCGGGAGATCCGTGACCGGCCGGACCTTGGTGACGAAGAACGTGTGGCGCTGCGGGGCCTGACGGGCGCCGGAGAGGACGAAGACGAAATCGATGCGCTCTGCCGGGCGCTGCGCGCTGGCGATCTGGATGATCGCTGGGACGCCGCGTTTGCGGCGGTGCTGCGCACCGTGGAACTGAAGATGGAGGTCGTGCGGCCCTCGGCGCTGAAACGACCCGAAAACCGAGAGGTCAGCCGATGAACTTCGAGTTTCCCGAGAAGGTGATGCAATTGAGTGCGCGGGTCAGCGCCTTCATGGACGAGCATGTCTATCCGCTGGAGCATGAATACGACCGTCACGTGGCCGAGGCAGGCGGATGGACCACGCCGCCTGTGCTGGACGATCTGAAGGAACGTGCCAAGGAGGCCGGACTCTGGAACCTGTTCATGCCTGACGCGCGTTACGGTGCCGGGCTGACCAACCTGGAATATGCGCCGCTTGCCGAGATCATGGGTCGCGTCGAATGGGCTTCCGAGGTCTTCAATTGCTCGGCCCCGGATTCGGGCAACATGGAGACGCTTGCCCGCTACGCCGACGATGACCAGAAGCGTGCATGGCTGGAGCCGCTGCTGGCTGGCGAAATCCGCTCCTGCTTCTCCATGACCGAGCCTGCAGTCGCTTCCTCGGACGCGACCAATATCGAATGCCGGATCACCCGTGACGGCGATGACTACGTCATCAACGGCCGAAAATGGTTCTCGTCGGGATTTGCCAATGAGCGCTGCAAGCTGGTGATCGTCATGGGGAAGACCGATCCGGATCACCCGGACCGCCACCGACAGCAGTCGATGGTTCTGGTACCGAGGGACACGCCCGGCCTGCGTCAGGAGCGTAACCCCACCACCTTCGGCTATTCCGGCGCGCCTGGCGGTCATCCTGAGATTGTGTTCGAGAATGTCCGCGTGCCTGTCTCGAACATGCTTCTGGGTGAAGGCCGGGGCTTCGAGATCGCGCAGGGCCGTCTGGGACCGGGTCGCATCCATCACTGCATGCGCTTCATCGGTTCTGCGCAGCGCGCGCTGGAACTGATGTGCAGGCGCGCCGAAAGCCGGACAGCCTTCGGCATGAAGCTTTCCGAACACGGTTCGTTGCGTGAGGATATCGCACGGTCTTTCTGTGAGATCGAGCAGGCGCGACTGCTGACGCTCAAGGCAGCCGACAAGATGGACCGCGAGGGCAACAAGGCTGCCCGCGACCTGATTGCCGCCGCCAAGATCGTTGTGCCGAAGATGGCGACCAAGGTCATAGATCGTGCCATGCAGGTGCACGGCGCCAAGGGCTTCACGGAGGATACTTTCCTGCCCAAGGCCTGGACCTGGGCGCGCTACATCCGCGTGGGTGACGGGCCCGACCAGGTCCACATGTCATCACTCGCCCGACAGTTGCTGAAGCGGTACGCCGGGTGAGGAACACCGGCAGCCTGCGTCCGCCTGGAACACGTGCGCTTTCCAGAACGCCCATCGCTTCCCTGAAACCCGCTCGGGGTTCCCCGACGCGGCTTTTCATCGGTGAGCCGCTGAAATCGCGGCAAGCATTGCGCATCCCGAAAGCCTGCCGCGCCCACATCTGATTTGCGCTGCCAATACCCGCCGGTATCCTGACCGGGGAGAAATCGCATTCGGGGAGGCAGGGAATGCGCGAGAAGACGATCACCGGTTACTGCAATCCATTCTCGGCAACGCCGGGCGAGACTGTCGGTTTCATGGTCTCGACCTACGCACCCGGCGACTACGAGGCCGAACTGGTAAGGGTGCGTGCCGGCGACGATTTCAGCGACGAGAGCGTGGGGGTGATCGAGGATGTGGTCCCGGCGGATTTCGCCGGTCGCTATCCTGGCCGGCATCAGCCGCTCCGGCCCGGCTCCTGTGGTGTGATCGGGGACGGCGACCGCATCGGCGCGCTTGGTGCCCTGACCGTTGCAGCCTGGATCTGGCCAACGCTGCCCGGTGGCCGGACGCAGACGATCATCGGCTGCTGGGACACGGACCGCCGGGCCGGGTTCCGCCTGCTGCTCGACGCCGACGGCGCGCTGGCGCTGGAAATCGGCGACGGCAAGGGCGGTACTGCAATCGCTTCCACCGGATCGCCCCTGGTCCAGCGCCAGTGGTATCGCGTTTCCGCCAGCTACGACGCGGAGACCGGTGAGATCTGCCTGAGCCAGCAGCCCGACGTCCTGTCGCCGGGCCAGAGCGTGGCCACTGGCGCTGCCGAGGTGCACGCGACGCTGGAACAGGGACTCCGACCGGACCCGGGCCATGCCCCGATCATGTTCGCCGCCAGCACCGGCGCCGAGGGTCCCACGGATCACTACAACGGAAAGATCGACCGGCCACGCATCGCTGCACGCGCCCTCGACCAGGCGGGTGTGGAGCAGTTGATGGCCGCCGGGCCTGACGAATCACTGGGCGGCGACCTGATCGGCTGCTGGGATTTCGGCTGCGACATTGTCACGGACCATGTCACCGACCTCGGCCCGGCGGGGCGGCATGGCAGGCTGGTCAACCTGCCGGCGCGGGCGTCAACCGGCTTCAACTGGACAGGTGAAGCCCATGACTGGCGGGAGAAGCCGGAGCACTATGGCGCCGTGCACTTTCACGACGACGACCTCTACGATGCGGGCTGGGAGCAGGATTTCACCTTCACCATCCCGGCGGAACTGCCCAGCGGGCTCTATGCGGTTCGTCTGCGCCACGGTGCCGATGTTGACCGCATTCCCTTCGTTGTCCGCCCGCCGCTCGGCAAGGCGACAGCACCGGCAGTGTTCCTGATGCCGACGGCATCCTATCTTGCCTACGCAAACTGCAAGCAGCGCCTGAAGGCCAACCCGCTGTTCGGTGACGGGCGACCGACGTGCGTCAATGACGCTTTCCTGAGCGCCCATCCGGAACTGGGCAGTTCGACCTACGATCTCCACAGCGACCGCTCCGGCATTCAGTACTCGTCCAGACTCAGGCCGGTGACCAATATGAAGCCCGCTGACAACTGCCCCTGGGGAATGCCGGCCGACTGCAACATCCTCGCCTGGCTCGACCATATCGGCGAGCCCTTCGACATCGTCACCGACGAGGATCTGCACCAGCATGGTTCGGCTCTGCTTGCGCCCTACCGCTGCGTGATCACAGGCTCGCATCCTGAGTATCACTCGACCGCAATGCTGGACGCGCTGGAGACCTTCACCGGCCAGGGTGGGCGGCTGATGTACATGGGCGGCAACGGCTTCTACTGGCGCGTCGCCTTCCGTGACGATCTGCCGGGCGTGCTGGAGGTGCGTCGCGCCGAGGACGGGACCCGCGCCTGGATCGCCGAACCCGGTGAGTACTATCACGCCTTCAACGGCGAGTATGGCGGCCTGTGGCGACGGCAGGGAAGGCCACCGAACCGGCTGGTGGGCGTCGGCTTTGCCGCCCAGGGTTTCGACCGGAGCAGCTATTACCGCCGCCGTCCGGAGGCCGACGATCCGCGCGCCGCCTTCATCATGGAAGGTGTCACTGAGGAGATCATCGGCGATTTCGGTACGATAGGCGGCGGCGCGGCAGGTGAGGAGATCGATCGCCACGACGTCCACCTCGGCTCGCCGCGTCACGCCCTGGTGGTCGCGACTTCCGAGGATCATGGAGAGCTGATGCTGCGCACCAAGGAGGAGTTCCTGTCGATCATTCCATGGTTCGACGACCCCAAGGTGCGCGCCGACCTCACCTTCTTCGAATGTCCCAACGGCGGTGCGGTGTTCTCCACCGGGTCGATCAGCTGGGCGGGAAGCCTGAGCCATGAGAACTGGGACAACAATGTGTCCCGGATCACCACGAACGTGCTGCGCCGCTTCATCGATCCGCAGCCCTTCGAACTGCCCGGCGAGACCGCCGCAGGAGGCCGCAAGTGAGTCAGCGCAGTTCCTTCTGGTTCGCCCATCCGTTCCGCGTCCGCTACGCCGAGATCGACGGTCAGGGCATCGTCTTCAACGCCCATTATCTAACCTACTACGACACCGCGATTACCGAGTATCTGCGCCACCTGGGCTATGACTACGAAGCTGAGGTCAAAGAGACCGGCGACGATTTCCACCTCGTCAAGTCGATCGTGGAATACAAGGCTCCGATCCGCTTCGACGAGGAAATCGAGGTCGGCGTCCGCGTGCCCCGCATCGGCAGTTCGTCGCTGATCTTCGAACTCGGCATCTTCGGCAAGGGCGAGGGCCAGCCCCGCGCCACAGGCGAGAACATCTGGGTCAACACGAACCAGTCGACCCACAGGCCGGTACCGGTTCCCGACCAGCTTGTCGAACTGATCCGCGGTCTGGAAGGCGCGGCGCTGGAGCTGGCACGACCTGGATGAGGGCGGGCGGCACCAGGGCCATCTCCCGTGGACCAAGGTGCCGAACCCTATTCGTTGTGTGGCTGGAATCTTCGATGGGTATGCGCAGCGGCGTGGCTGATGCCGGGCAGTCAATCCGGCGGCTTGTGCCCGGGATCAGCAACTTCCCCTGCGAACAGGGCGCTGGATGCATGTGACCGGTTCGGCGGGGTTTTGCGGATACCCCCCTTCCCCCGCAGTCCGGCCCCGCGACGGGACCGCCTCCGTTCAGGTCGTGTGCCAGTCCTGCAGGTCGGCCTTGCCGAAGGTTTCATAGGCTTCCACGACATCGATCTCCCTCGCGATGACGCCCTCGTCCGAGACCATTCGGGAGGGATGAAGCAGCCTGCGACCCAGCGGTCGCCCGTCAGCAGGATCGAACGTCGATTTCTCGAACCCTCGTGCATTGCAGTTGAAGATCAGGGCGGGAGCGTCCTTGCCTGCAGAGAACCAGTGGGCATTGCGCGCCCATTCGTGGGCCAGAAGACGGCTGCCGACGGGCAGTTGGCCGCTCGACAATGGTTTCAACAGAACATGATTGCCGTCGATCCGGCGCACACGCTCATACTCACGGCCCGAGATCCGTCCCTCCAGTATCACCTGCACCGAAGTCACATTGTGATGGTGATGCGGCGGATGCACCTCACCAGGCTGCAGGTGGATGATGCTGATGGTGATATCGCGTCCGCCGAAGTCCTTGCGCCAGATCGTGACATCCGCGCCCTTGCTCCGCGCCTGATCGGCGGCAGCGGCGACCGTCTGCTGAACGTCATCGCGTTCCAGCGCGGCAATCACGCCTCGCTGGAAACCGGCACCGTCGATTTTTCCCTCCTCGAAGTCCGATAGCAGCGGATCAAGCTGCGTGCGAAAGGGGCCATCGTGATCGACGTCCGGCCTTGCCTCACCCATGCGGCTGTTGTTGGGAACAGATGAGACGGTCATTGCAGGTCGGCCTCATAGCTTCTGAGGCCCTTGCGGATGTGTTCCCGCCGTTCCGCGCCGATCATGTCATCGCCGCTGCGGTAGATGTCGGCCACCCGCTTTGCCATATCAGAGATGGTCTGGCTGTCCTCACTGTTCGAACGCCTGACCCGCAGCACCGTATCGCCGCCATAGGTCGGTATCGGCGATGTGACCCTGTCGGTCGGCAGCATCGGATCCTCACCCTTGCCGTGGTTCTTGATCGCGTTCCTGAGCCGACGGCGGTAGAGGCTGACACCCCGGTCGGTGGCACCCAGCCGCTCACGCTTGTGCACCGTGCGCGGGCCCTGGCTCGACCAGGCCTCGTAGTCGCCGGGGTCGCGCTGCATCTCCTCGTACGACCGCTGGTCGGTCTGGCCATAGAAGTCGACGCTGTTATAGCCGCAGAGATCCTTCCGTCCCCGCCCGTGAGGATCGGTCTCCTCGTTGAAATGTCGCCAGGCGATGGTGATGGAGTTCTCGTCATCCACAGGCACCACCCACCGGGTCAGCCCCGTCCGCACGAAGTAGGTCGACTTGTCGCCATCGACATGCATCCCCCCGTTCTGGGAGAAGTTCGGCAGCATGTGGTCGTGAATGCGGAACCAGAGGAAATCCTCCACCCGACGCGTGGAGGTATAGAAGATGCCGTTGCCCGCCGCCCGCTCGTGATAGTCGACGGTCGGCAGGTTCACCAGATTGGCCTGGAACTGCACCCGGTTCATCAGCGAATGCAGGAAGGACACATGATAGGGATCGATGCCGTTCTCGAACATCTGCACCCAGTTCGCGGGTGATGGCACCAGATAGGGCACCATCTCGTCATCCGGCAGATCCATGGTGTCGAAGTAGGGGAACGCGGGCATCAGCTCGGGCGGTCCCATGTAGGCGAAGATCATGCCCTTGAACTCGACGACCGGATAGGCGCCGTGGCACGTCCGCCCCGCAATCTTGCTGGTGGCCGGTTCGCCGGGGGTTTCCAGGATCGTTCCGTCGGTCCCGAACAGCCAGCCATGGTAGCAGCAGCGCAGCCCCCGATCCGTCACGATGCCATACTCCAGCGAGGCATTGCGGTGACTGCAGAGCAGGTGCAGCAGGCCATATTCGCCGGTCTTGCCACGGAACAGGACCAGGTCCTCGCCCAGCCGCCGGATACGCAGCGGCAGTTCACCGACCATCGACGCCATGGCGATCGGATGCCAGTAGCGGCGCAGGTATTCGCCACACGGCTCGCCGGGGCCGACCTTCGTAAGCTCGTCATCAGGCGCCAGCGATTGCAGGTTGTTGCGTTCATAGCCCTTGAAAGCGCCGGTTGGCAGTTCGGGTATCGAAGTCATGCGATTTTCCTGTGGTCTTGTGCCATGGTGCAGTGCACCATGATCGTCTGAACCGGAGGTGGTCCAATGCGGGATGAGGCTGGCAGAGAGCCGTCGGCAGGTGCGAACTGGCTGGCGGCAGACATGCAGGGAGTAACCATCACGCCCGGAGAACTGACCGGTGTCGAACGGACAGCCCTTCGGTTGAATGAGGTGACGCGCGACTTTGCGGACGCGGAACCCTTCATCTGCGACCCGTTTGCCTTCGGCGCCGCGCTGCGCCAGGCATCGGACGGCTCGTGATGGGCGAGGTTGCACAGCTCTCCGAGAAGATGGTCCGGGGTGAGGCCACAAGCGTGGCGCTTGCCGAGGAGCGGCTTGCCGGCATCGCCGGGACTGCGGTCAACCTCAACTGCTTCATTCATGTCGCTGCGGAGAGCGCCCTGACAGCCGCCGGAAATGCCGACCGTGAGCGTGGCGCGGGACGCACGCGCGGTCCCCTGCACGGCATTCCCATGGCCTGGAAGGATGTGCTGGTCACGGCGGAGCGGCGACCGACCGGCGGCGCGATTCCGTCGCAGGAATCCGGGGGACCGCAATCGACCATCGCGGACCGCCTGCTCGCGGCGGGCGCGGTCCCGCTGGGGGCGCTCAACATGGATGAATTCGCAGCCGGCGGAACCGGGGCCAACGCGCACTTCGGGCGCTGCACCAACCCCTGGGACACGCGCCGCATCACCGGCGGTTCGTCCGGCGGATCCGCCGCTGCGGTCGCCGCCGGGCTGGTGCCTTTCTCCATCGGGTCCGACGCGGGAGGATCGACCCGCCTGCCCGCTGCCATGTGCAGCGTCACGGGCCTGAAGCCGACCTATGGACGGATCAGCCGCAGCGGTGCGCTCGCCAGAAGCTGGTCCATGGACTGTCTTGGCCCCGTGGCCCGCTCCGCAGAAGATTGCGCCACGGTGTTCCAGGTGATCGCCGGACCTGACCCGGCGGACCCGACCACGCTCGGCGCGCCCGCTGTCGCGCCCTTGCCACAGACGCTGGACGGCGTCCGGGTCGGCGTTGCGCTGTCCGACGCGGACGAAGGCATCGCGGACTGGACGCGCCAGGCACTCACGGAAGCGGTGGCGGTGTTCGCGGACCTCGGCTTCGCGCCGTTTCCGGTAGAGTTGCAGCATGTGGCTGCCTGCAACGACCTGCAGCAGATACTCGTCAAATGCGAGGCCGCGACAATGCACGGCAGACGTCTGCGCGAAGCCCCGGAAACCATCGGGATCGAGGCGCGCAGCGTCATTCGCGAAGGGCTTCTGATCCCGGCGACACGCTACATCGAGGCGCTTTCCCTGCGTCAGCCGATGCTTGAGCGTTTCGTGTCGGCGGCCTTCGCCAGCGCCGATGTCATCCTGGCGCCGGTCTATCCCGATGAGGCGCCGGAGGCGGATGCCGGGGACCGCGATCCCCGTTCGATCGAGGCCGCCTTCACCGCCTCCGCGCGACATACCCGCTACGCCAATTATCTCGGATTGCCCGCACTGAGCGTGCCCGCGGGCTTCGGCCCGAACGGCATGCCGCTGGCGTTCCAGCTGATCGGACGTCCGTTCTCGGAGAGCCTGCTGCTGGCCACCGCCATGCGGTTCCAGAGCGTCACATCCTTCCATCTGCGACGGCCGCCGGTCCATCTTCAGACCGCATAGTCCGGGCAGACATCCTTCGCGAGCTTCGTCAGAGCGGTCCAGTCGCGTCCATTCTCATCGACGGGGCCGCGCGCAGCCATCTGGCCGGCGGCATGTGCGACGGTCTTCTCGTCGGGCCAGACAAGGTGCTCGATACCGCCGACGCTCATGGCCGCGACCTGCGCCCGGCAGGCCATTTCGAGATAGTGATGCCGGAAGAATGCCTCCGCGACCGTGCGGCCGGTGACGAGCACACCATGATTGCGCAGGATCATCACGTCGTTCCCGGCCAGGTCACGCACCAGCAGGCGCCGCATCTCCGGCTCGAACTCGAACCCGTGAAAGTCGTGGTAGCTCAGCTTGTCGTGAAAGATCAGCGCATGCTGCGACAGAGGCAGCAGACCGCATTTCTGCGCGCCGATGGCCATGTTGGCCGGACTGTGCGTGTGAAACACCGCATTCACGTCGGGACGCGCATCCAGGATACCACCGTGAATGACCAGTCCGCCCGGGCTGACCCGCCCTGCGGGAGAGCTCGGGTCATCACCATGAAAACCGGAACTCAGCAGGCTGGAGGCGGTCACCTGCTCGAACATCTCGTCTTCGCGCTTGATCAGGAAATGGTCGGGCCGATCCGGAATCCGCACTGACAGGTGGTTGTAGGTCAGGTCATCGAAACCGGATCGCTGGATCATGCGGTGGGCCAGCGCGAGGTGCTGGCGCTGCCGCCATTCCGCGGCGGTGAACCGGGCGTCCTGCCCGGAGTCTTTCGTGCTTGCTTGCATTCTGTCAGTCCTCCAGCAGAAAGCCGCTTTCCGGTTGCCAGACAACGCCCACCTCGGCGCCGGCCGTCAGTCCGGCGACAGCGCTCGGGTGCATGTCCACGACGAATGTCTGCGCCATGCCGATGCCCACCTCGATCTTGATGACGTTGCCGACGAACCGGGTCGACATGATCTGACCATCCAGCCGGTTGGCACCGTTGACGGCGGTTTCCTTGGGCACGATCGTCAGTTGCTCGGGGCGGACACCAAGTACCGCCGAACCCGTGGGCACCCGCCGCTCCGCAGGCATGACCACCTTGATCTCGCTGCCATTGAAGCCTGCAACCGCATGATCGGAACGCTGCTCCGCGCCGGTTACGGGCAACAGGTTGATCTGGCCGATGAAGTCCGCAACGAACTTGGTCTTCGGCGTGTCGTAGAGTTCCTCCGCCGACCCGATCTGTTCCAGCACGCCCTCGTTCATGACCGCGATGCGGTCGGACATGTTCATGGCTTCGATCTGGTCATGCGTGACGTAGATTGTCGTGATACCGAGGCTCTTCTGGATATTGCGCAGCTCGATCTGCATCGATTCCCGCAACTTCAGGTCCAGCGCGCCCAGCGGCTCGTCCATCAGCAGCACCCGTGGCGTATGTGCCACCGCGCGGGCGACAGCGACCCGCTGCTGCTGGCCGCCGCTCAGTTCCGTCGGATAGCGGTCCTTCACCCCTGGCAACTCGACCAGCTGCAGCAGGTCCCAGACCCGTGTCTTGATCTCGCCCGCTGACGCACCGCGTTCCTTCAGGGCAAAACCGATGTTTTCTTCGATCGTCATGTGCGGGAACAGGGCATAGTCCTGAAAGACCATGCCGATGCCGCGCTTCTGCGGCGGTTTCCCCGTCACGTCCTCGTCGCCGATATAGACAGACCCTTCTGTCGGTTGGATGAAGCCGGCCACCAGTCGGAGGGTGGTGGTCTTGCCACATCCGGACGGGCCGAGAAGCGTCAGGAACTCACCCTCCCGAATATCAAGATCCAGAGGCTGCAGCGCCGTGAAGTTGCCATAGCGCTTTACGGCCTTGCGGAAAGTAACCTTGGACATCTGCAGTACTGCTCCTGATGTTCGAGAGGGTGAGGAGTCTGATCGTGATGGTGCGCCCTACTGGGTGGACACCATCCGATTCCACTGGTCGATCCAGTCGCTGGTATCGACCTTGGAGTAATCGACGCGCAGGGCCTTCGCGATCATTGCAGGATCGAGTTCCAGCATCTCGGACAGCACCGGATCTTCGCCAAGCCTGGCGATCACTTCCTGGTTGACCGGCATGACGCCGTTCTTGGTGGCCGCCCGGTACTGGAAGTCGCTGCCGACATACTCGTTGATGAACCAGACAGCGGCTTCCTTGTGCTCACTGGACTTCATGACGCCGAGCCAGCCTTCCTTGGCAACACCCTTGATCTTGTCGTTGATCACGGGATGCACGCTGGTCACCGGATAACCGGCATTCTTGGCGCGCACGCACCAGCCGGCATGGACCACGGCGGCATAGATGTCGCCGCTGCCGAACTGCGTGATGGTCTCGCCGCCGCGCGACCAGAACTTCAGCGCCTTCAGGCTCTTGATGAGTTCGATGCCGGGTTCGACATTGACCTCGTCACCACCCGCCGCATAGGCGAAGCCGCCAAAGTTGGCCAGACCGCCGCCCGACGTGATGTCCGGGATGGAGATACGGCCTTCCAGCGCGGGGATCGCCAGATCCGAATAGGTGGTCGGCCGCGCGACACCAAGCTCCGCGAACTTGTCCTTGTCGTAACAGATGGTTTCCTGCGTATTCCAGGACGCGACCATCATGTCGTTGTACTGGAAGTCGGCCAGGTACTTGGTGTTGGGGACCTTCGACAGGTCGATCTTGGCAAGGAAGTCCGTTGCCGCGAAGTCAGGGACCTGCGCGTCCAGGATCTCCATCACGTCGAACGGCGCCCGTCCGCGCCCGGCGATCAGTTTCGCGAGGTTTGCCTGCGGGCTGCCGGTCACATATTCGATCTTGCCGCCCAGGGCCTCGAACTTCGGGGTGATGGTCGCGTCGAGGCTTTCCTTCCACGATCCGCCAAAGGTGGCGACCCGCAGTGTCACACCGTCGAACTTGCCGTCCGCCGCGGCGGGCAGCGCCAGTGCGCTCACGATACCGGCAACCGCCAGTCCCGTCGTCAGCCGTGTCATCGATTTCATGCTCATTGTCTGGTTCCTTCTTATCCGGTGGGGACAGGGGCGCTGCGGCACCGGGACCGGCACCGCAGCGCGGGCAGTCAGTTCGTCACGATGGCCCGGGTCCACTGATCGACCCAGTCACTGATGTTGACCTGCGAGTAGTCGATGCGGAGCTGCTTCCCGAGCTTCGCGGGATCGAGTTCAAGCATCTGCTTGAGCACGGGATCGGAACCCAGCTTCGCGACAACTTCCTTGTTGGTCGGGAAGACGCCCGTCTGCGTGGCAAGGGTGAACTGATTGTCGATGCCAACGAACTCGTTCACGTACCAGAGCGCCGCATCGTAGTTCTTGGATGACTTCATGATCCCGAGGCGGCCGTACTTCTGCACCCCGACAATGTCGTCCTTGATGACCGGATGAACGGTCTGCACGGGACTGCCGGCATTCTTGGCACGCACGCACCAGCCTGCGTGAACCACGGCGGCATAGATGTCGCCGGTCTGGAACTGGGTCACGGTCTCACCGCCGCGCGACCAGAACTTCAGCACGTTCATGTCCTGGATCAGGTCGATGCCGGGCTTGACGTTCTTCAGGTCACCACCCGCCGCGATACTGATTGCCGCGAAGTTGGCAAGGCCACCGCCGGAGGTGATGTCGGGGATCGAGATCCGGCCCTTCAGTTCCGGGGTCACCAGATCGCGATAGGTTGTCGGCGCAGGCAGACCCAGTTCGGCGTACTTCTCGGTGTTGTAGCAGATGGTTTCCTGCGTCAGCCAGGACGCCATGCCCATCTCGTTGTACGACCAGGATTCCAGGTACTTGGTGTTCGGCACCTTCGAGAGGTCGATCTTCGCCAGATAGTCGGTCTGGGCGAAGTCGGGAAGCTGCGCGTCCAGGATCTCCATCACGTCGAACGGGGCGCGTCCGCGCGCTGCAATCAGCTTGGCGAAGTTCGCCTGCGGACTGCCGGTGACAAATTCGATCTTGCCGCCCAGCGCCTCGAACTTCGGGACGATCGATTGCTCGATCGCGGCCTTGTTGGAGCCACCCCATGTCGCGATGCGCAGCGTGACCCCATCGAACTTGCCATCCGCCATGGCCATGGGACTGAGAGCGATTGAAGCTGTCAGCGCCGAAAGCACCGTCAGTGTCCTTGCAATTCCGTGTCTCACCACTTGGTCTCCTCTGTTGCTATCCCTTTCGGGAAGGGGCCTCCCAATTTCGGCACGGGGATCTATCGTCCCTTTCCTGTGCCGCCGATCTTCAGAAGTGCGTCCAGTCCGACGACCCGCTGCACCACGATCATCACGACCAGGCAGAACAGGATGACGAGCGTGCCGGAGGCCAGGATCGACGGATCGAAGTCGTTCTCCAGCGCCGAGAACAGCTCGACCGGATAGGTCACGTAGCCTGGTGCGGTAAGGAAGATGGACAGCGGAACGTCGCCGAACGACACCATGAAGGCGTAGAGCGCGCCCGCGTAGACACCGGGCATGATGACGGGCAGCGTGACCCGCCTGAAGGTACGCCAGGGGCTGGCGCCAAGGCTCAGGGCGGCCTCTTCCAGACGGTGATCGAACCGCTGCAGCACAGCCACGACCGTGCCGACGACATAGGGGATGGCAATGAAGATGTGGCCGATGGCCAGACCGATGAAGCTGCCCTGCGCGAAGAAGCCGGTGGCGTCGCCGACCAGATAGTACATCTGCAGGAAGGCGATGCCGCTGACCACGGCGGGGATCTGCAGCGGCGACCGGAAGACGACCCCGATCAGCGTCTTGCCGGGCAGGTTGGAGCGTACAAGGCCCAGGGCTGCCGGCACGCCGATGATGACGGCAGAGAGTGATGCAAGGCTGGCCAGGGCAAAGCTCAGTCCCAGAGCCTCGAACTGCTGCATCGGGATCTCGAAATACCATTCGATCGATGGCGATGCGGGCGGGAACTCGATCGCCGCATACTCGCCACCGCCATTGAAGGAGGCACCGATGACCACGATCAGCGGCGCATGCAGGAAGACATAGGCCAGCACCACCATGACCCACTTGAGCCAGAAATTGACGGCCTGGCGGCTGCGCCAGCGCATTGCCTTTCCGGCGGCCACCGCACGTGTGTCCGGTGTCGCGCGCACCGCGTCTGCGGCGATCAGACCATCCTCACGGGCGCTCATGCCAGCACCCCGCGTGCGAAGTGCATCCGGCGTATCAGAATGATCGACAGCACGTTGATCAGGATGACCGCGACCAGCAGTACGGCGGCGAGCGTCCCGGCCATCGAATATTTCACTTCCATCATGATCGTGCGCTGGATCAGGACCGGCAGCGTGAAGACCTTGCCCCCGCCCAGCAGCGCGGCCGATGTGAAGGCCCCCATGCACATGTTGAAGACCATCAGCCCGCCCGCGACCAGCCCCGGCATCGCCAGCGGCAGGATCACGCGACGGAACATCCGGGGGCGGCTCGCCCCATGGATCTCGGCAGCCTCCTCCAGCGATGTCGGGATCGTCTGCACGACGCTGTAGAGCGTCAGCACACCGAACCCCAGCGTGAAGTACATCAGCCCGATGACGACACCTTCCTGGGTGCCGATGATCGAATAGGGTTCGGTCGTGATCCCGGTCGACATCAGGAACTGGTTCAGCCAGCCGTCCGCCGAGAAGATGATGATGATCCCGAAGACCTTGATCACGATGGTGATGAAGGTCGACACGACGATGCCCGACAGCAGGATCATGCCCCAGCTCGAGCGCATCCGGGCGATCACGTAGGCAACCGGGAAGCTGAACACCAGCGTGCAGATGGTGGCGAGCGCCGAGACCTTGACCGTGATCCAGAGGGTCGTGAGATAGAAGCCGTCGGTGAAAACCCGGACGTAGTTCACGAGGTCGAGGGTATCGCCCGTCCTGCCCAGCCCCAGATCCTTGTAGAAGCTGCCTTCCAGAAACAGTGTCTGGGAGACGGACAAAAGGATGAAGGTGAACAGGAAGGAAGGAATCAGAAGCAGATCCCAGCGAACGGTCACGCGCGTGTCTCCGTCAGCAGTTCAGGCTTGCGCTCGGGGGAAGGTCGTTCGATCTCGTTCAGCAGGGGCGCACCAGTGCTGAAGCGTTTCGCGTTCTCGAGGATCAGCTCCGCGAGCGTGGCCAGCCGGCGGGGATCACCGAAGCCGCCGACATGCGGCGTCAGGATGACATTGTCGAAGGACCAGAGCGGGCTGTCGGAGGGCAATGGCTCGACCTCGAAGACATCCAGTCCGGCCCCGCCGAGCCGCTTCTGCGAGAGCGCATCGATCAGGGCTTTCTCGTCAACGACGCCGCCCCGGGAGATGTTGACCAGCAAGGCCGTCGGCCTCATCCGGTCGAGGAAGGCGGCATCGATCAGCCGCTCGGTTGCGGCATTCAGCGGTACCGCAGGCACCACGATGTCCACATCGTCAAGCTGGCCGAGAAGTCCCGCCATGTCGGTGACCACGCGGGCCTGCTGGCGCACCCCGGGTGCGACGGTCTCAGGGTCGCGGACAACGGCAATGATGTCCGCGCCGAACGCTGCGATCCGGGTGGCGATGGCCTGCCCGATGGCGCCCATTCCGATGATCGCAACCCGGGTCCCCTCCAGGACCGTCACGGATTCGCGGATCCTCTCCCGGTCCCAATGGCCCTCGGCCTTCTGTGCTTCCGCCAGTGGCAGCCGACGCAGCAGACCCAGGATCAGTGCCAGCGCATGTTCGGCAACCGTCCCGGCCCAGAGCGCGCCTGCCGTGGAGATCCGGACACCATCCGGAATGCCGAAGTGAAGCAACCGGTCATAGCCGGTCGATCCCGCCTGCACCCAGGCCAGGTCCCGTGACCGGTCGAAGCATTCGGCCAGACGGTCATTGTAGGACCCGCTGTAGAGCGCGGCGGCTGTCGCGCCGGGCAACTGCCGCGCAAAGGTGCCCTCGTCACCCGCCAGGACAAGGTCGATGTCCGATGCACCGGCGAAGGCGGATGTCAGTTCCGGCTGCATGTCGGGCAGGAAGGCGACCAGTCTCATCTGTCACCTCCACTGCGGGAGGGTGCGGGATATTCCGTCATCCAGTGCCGGGCGATGTCGATCCGGCGGGTGATCCACAAGTCATCGCGCGCCGCCATCTCGTCGAGGAACGATGCCAGAGCCCGCGCCCGTGCAGGATGGCCGATGACGCGGGCGTGCAGTCCGACGGACATCATCTTCGGATGGGTTGCCCCCTCCTCCACCAGCATCTCCACACTGTCGCGCAGGAATGTCGTGAACTGTTCGCCGATGGACATGCCGCCGCGGACGAACTTGGTATCGTTCGTGGTCAGCGAATAGGGAACCACCAGATGGGATGCCCCCTGAACCTGCTTCCAGAACGGCAGTTCGTCCGCATAGGAATCACTGTCATAGGTGAAGCCACCATGTTCGACGATCAGCCGCCGGGTGTTCAGTCCCGGTGAGTAGCGGCAGTACCAGCCGCCGGGTGCCGTGCCCGTGAGCCGCTCGATGATCGTGTAGGCCTCGGCGATCTGGTGGCGCTCTTCCGCCTCATCCAGGTCGGTGTGCTTGATCCAGCGCAATCCGTGCGCGCAGATGTCATAGCCCCCGTCCACGATGGCATCGACCACCGCCGGATTGCGTTCCATCGCCCGCGCACAGGCGAAGACGGTCAACGGCAAGCCCCGTTCGCGGAAGAGCCTGAGCAGCCGCCAGACGCCGACGCGGGCGCCATATTCGAACATGGATTCCGCCGCGAGGTCGCGACCGGACACACCGGAGGCGGCGGTACCAAGCTCGGTCAGACCCGAGTCGGACACGCCGTCCCCGTCCAGGTGGCTGGGTTCCGAGCCTTCCTCGTAGTTCAGGACGAAATTGAGTGCCAGACGCGCACCGCCGGGCCATCTGGGGTCCGGTGGGGTCGGGCCGTAGCCGACGAGATCGCGATCCAGTTCTACAGGCATGCGCGCACCAGCCCATTGATCGAAGCCGCGTCTTCCAGATGATCGATCGCCTCGATGATGGCGTTCTGTCTGCCCCGGTCATGGCGCGCCGCGCCAAGCCGGAACTTGCCGATCATTTCCGACGACGGCATCGGATTGGTCCGGCTGCCGCGATTGACCGGCTCGACATGGCGATGCACGACCCCGTCAGACATCGTGACCTCCAGCACCCCCCGGAACCCGGCAGGTGCCTTGACGGTGTCGGTCGCGTAGGTGAAGCGCTCCGCCAGTGACAGGACAGTCCGGTCGCCGATCACCTCTTCCGAGTAGTCATCCGGCCCAAGCGCACCACGATGCAGCGCGACGGAGACCGCGTATGGCAGGCTGGCGCGCGCGTGGGTCGGTGTCAGCGGAACGCGCTTGGCATCCATGGGTTCGCAGATCAGGGGCTGGTATGTCGTCCCGACCAGCGCCCGGATTGCCGTGACATCGGCTGTGCCGCCTTCGATCTTGCCATGGATCGCCAGTGCCGCATCGACGAACGGATGGATCGCATGGGCACAGGGATACGGCTTGAACGAACAGTCCAGCATCGTCCAGCGCGTGCCCAGTCCGTCAGTCACCGTGTCCAGATCGAACGGGTAATCCGCGTCCTGGACGTGCGAGCGGTAGAGACCGAAACGGCCTTCCAGGATGGATGCAGGACCCGTGAAACCGGCCTTCGCCAGGCTTGCTGCGGCCATGCCGGCATGGCAGGCCCAGCCCGGGTGCAGCGTCTTGGACCATGTGCCGTCGGCGAAGGCTTCCATCAGTCCCGCGGCCTGGCTGCCCGCGATGCCTGCCGCATGAACGGCCTGAGCGGCCGTGCCGCCGGTCAGGACCGTGGCCGTGATCGCAACCGCAAGCGTGCCGACCACACTGGTCGGGTGAAACCCGTGCCGGTGAAAGCCGCCCGGCGCACCGGATCCGATCCGGCAGTTGATCTCGTTGCCGATCGCGATTGCGTGCAGGACCTCCAGCCCCGTCAGTTTCCGCGCCTGCCCCAACGCCAGCGCCATGGGCACGATGGCCGCACTGGGGTGAACAACGGAAAGGTCGTGCGTGTCATCGAAATCGGCGGCATGGGCCAGCGTGCCGTCGATCAGTGCCGCCAGCCCTGCGGGCAGACAGTCGCCGGTTCCGAGGGAGAACGCGTCCGAGCCGCTCCCCATCTCCAGCGCTGCAGTACGCACGGCGCGACCGATGGGCGTGTCCGCCGCTCCCAGGATCAGGCCCAGGGTGTCCAGCAGCCGCAGCTTGGTATCCGCCAGCACCTCGTGCGGCAGGTCCTCGGCGCGGCTTTGCGCGCACCATTCCGACAGTTGCGTCGTCAGGCCCAGCGGCGCGGTCGCGGCATCCGGTGTCATGTTGCGGGCTTCAGACAACACGCTTCACCAGTTTCTCGCGCATATGTTCGCCAGCCATGATCGGCGGATAGGCAGCGGGGTGACTTGCGGTGACACAGCCGGGCAATGCCTCGACCATGCTGTCGTAGTTGGGGTGCAGGAAGTAGGCCATGGACTGACGGTCCGGCTGCGTGCCATCGACAGTGGGTGGATTGGCCACGCGATGCAGCGTCGAACGCCACTGGTCGTTGGTCCAGCGGGCCATCATGTCGCCGATATTGACGACCAGCGTCCCCGGTATGTCCGGCACATCATACCAGTCGCCATCGTCGCCCTGGACCTGCAGACCGCCGACCGTTTCCGACCGCAGGAGCAGGGTCAGACTGCCGAAATCGGTGTGCATTCCGGTGCGGAGCTGTCCCTCCTCGGGGGCTGTCTGAAGTGCCGGATAGAGATTTGTCGTCCCGGTGCTGAAATGCCGGTCGATCCGACTGGCGAAATAGTCTTCCGGCAGGCCCAAGCCCAGTGCGAAGGCGGTCATGAGGTCGCTGCCCAGCCGTTCGAAGGCCCGGTAGAGCTCTGTCATCGTCTCGCGAAAGCCATCCGGCGCTTCCGGCCAGATATTGGTCGCGTAGAACCTTTCGGCATCCGGATAGGCCGCCACCAGATCACTGTGGTCCTCGGGCGGGCCCATGAAGAACTGCTCCCGCAGGTCCGGCGGGGTGTCGATCCCCAGCGTGGCCGCCAGCCGCTTGGAGGCAAATGCCTGATACCCTCTGGGAATCGTCTTGTCGGGCGGCGCGGCCTGCATCTTCGTGTCGGTGCTCTGGGCGAAGAACGTGCGCGATATGGCAAATGCCCGGTCAATCAGTTCCTGCGGAATTCCGTGGCCGCCAATCACCAGAAAACCGATCGACCGGCAGGCGCGGTCGATCTCGTCGGCAGTGCGCCGCCGCGCAATCTCACCGCCTTCGCGGAAGGGGGCGAAATCGATGACGGGGACGATGTCCTCATCCATGGTGGTCTGCGTCAGCCGGATCATGCAGCGTCCTTCCCGGCGGCCTGAATGGCGCGCCAGACTGCGTATGGTGTTGCGGGCATGTCGATGTGGGTGACACCCAGCGGTGCCAGCGCGTCCATGATCGCGATCATGATGGCCGGCGGCGCACAGATGGCACCAGCCTCGCCGCAGCCCTTCAGGCCCAGCGGGTTGTTCAGGCAGGGCGTCGGCGACCTGGACAGCACCATCTCGGGAAAATCGGCAGCGCGCGGCATGGTGTAGTCAAGGAACGTGCCCGTCATGAGCTGCCCGCTGTCAGGGTCGTGGATGACCTGTTCCATCAGCGCCTGCCCGGCCCCCTGCCCCACACCGCCATGCACCTGGCCATCGACCAGCATCGGATTGATCTCGTTGCCGAAGTCATCGACTGCCGCATATCCGGCCAGACGGACGGTGCCCGTTTCGGGATCGATCTCGACCTCGGCGGTATGCATGCCGTTCGGATAGGTCGGCTCTACCGGCTGGAAAGCGCCATCGGAGGACGGATCACACGCGATCCCCCCAGGCAGGCGGTCCGCATGGGCCAGCCGCGCCAGTTCCGTGATCGCGACGCTGCGATCCGTTCCACTGATGGTGAAAGCGCCCTTCCCGAATGCGATGTCCGCTTCCGCGCACTCCAGCACTGCTGCCGCGACCGGGGTCAGCTTCTCGACCAGCGTATCGACCGCCCGGTGCAGTGCCGAACCGCCCACCGCCAGCGACCGCGACCCGAACGTCCCGACACCCCGGGAGACCTGATCGGTATCGCCCTGATGAAACCTGATCCTGGAAGGATCAAGCGCCAGGCGCTGCGATACCAGCTGCACATGTGCGGTGGCATGGCCCTGTCCCGCTGTCATGCTGCCGACCATCACGTCAGCGCCACCGGAATCATCCAGTTCGATACGCGCGCCTTCCTCCGCACCGCCAGCGGCGCGCTCGACATAGGCTGCGGCGCCAAACCCGCGCAGCAGGCCCCTTGCTTCGCTTTCCGACTTCCGTGACGGGAACCCGTCAAATCCCGAGACCTGTTCCGCAGCCGACAGCACCGCGTCGAAATCACCTGAGTCATAGGTCGCGCCCATCACCGTCCGGAACGGGATCGCGCTCGTCGGGATCAGGTTGCGGCGCCTGAGTTCGAAACCCGAAAGCCCGATCTGCCTTGCCGCCTTGCCGATCAGACATTCCAGCGCATAGATCGCCTCGGGACGGCCGGCACCGCGGTAGGCATCCACCGGCGTCGTATGCGTGAAGTAGCCAGCCGAGCGGATATCGACGGTGGGGATCGTGTAGACCCCGCCGAGTGCG
Organism: Minwuia sp. IMCC3009; assembly: GCF_029909415.1. Lineage (GTDB taxonomy): Bacteria > Pseudomonadota > Alphaproteobacteria > Minwuiales > Minwuiaceae > Minwuia. The sequence continues at coordinate 1,456,005 of NZ_CP123781.1, read as the reverse complement.
GCCAGACCGACATTGGCCGGCACAGCACCGAACAGGGACTGATAGGCACCCAGGTTGGCCTTCACGTTGGCCCGCAGTCCCAGGAACCGGCCCTCCTGATCCAGCGCCAGTTCCAGGTTCCAGATCATGTCGCGACCGGCGGCATCCGACTGGAAGCTCTCGTTGCGGCTGGCGACCCATTTCACCGGTGCATTCAGACGTCGTGCAGCCCAGAGCACCAGGGCCTGCTCCCGGTAGATCGGCGCCTTGGTTCCGAACCCGCCACCCGTATCCGGGGTGATGACCCGGAGTTCATCGGGCGGAATTCCGAACATGTCGCGTGCCAGCACGTCGCGCGTCAGATGCGGCGCCTGCGTGCCCGTTGTGACGGCGTATCTGCCCGACACGGGGAAAGCGATCGCGCTGCGTGTCTCCATGGGGGCAGCCGCAACCCGCTGATTGACCAGACGGATGGTGACCCTGTGCGCGGCCTTCTCGAACGCGGCATCGGTCTCGGCCGTGTCGCCATGGTGCAGGCTGTAACCGGGCTCGGCAGCCTCATCCATCGGAGAGAGCGCGAACGGCAGGGCGTCATACTCGACGTCGATCAGGTCCAGGGCGGCCTGGGCCGTCGCAAGGTCCTCGGCGACGATCAGGCCGATCGGCTCCCCGACATATCGAACGGTCTCGTGCGGCAGGATGCGGACATCCGGCCCATCGACGGCCAGCGGCACACCCTTCAAAGTCGGAACATTGTTGGGCGGGATCGTTCCGAGATCATCGGCCAGCGCGTCCTTGCCGGTGAGGATCGCGGCGACTCCGTCAAGTTCGCATGCGGCTGAAACATCGAACCGGGTGATCCTGCCATGCGGGCAATCGGACCGGATCACCAGTGCAACAAGCGCTCCGGTATGATCCAGATCTTCGAGGTAGGCGCCCCTGCCGCGCAGGAAGCGTTCGTCTTCAAGGCGGCGCGGCGCGCCACCAAACCGAAAATCCGACGAAGGTGCATGCTCATACCCCATCAGAACGGCCGGTCCCCCTGCGTCTGGGTCCGGAACATCAGGCGGATCTCGCTGGAGTCGTCGTAGCTCGTCGCGCAATGCATCAGGCAGCGATTGTCCCAGACCGCCAGGTCCCCCTGCTGCCAGGCGTGCCTGTAGACGAAACGCGCGTCCTCGATATGGGCGAACAGGAAGGTGAGCAGTTCGGCGCTCTCCTCATCACTGACCCCGAGAATGCGGGTCACGGAGTCCGGATCGACGAACAGCGACTTGCGACCGGTTTCAGGATGGGTCCGGACCACCGGATGAGTGACGTCCGGATTGTCGGCCTTCTCCTGAGCACTCAGTTTCCGTGCACGTATGTAATTGCGCTCGTAGCTGGCGACAAAGCTGTGAACCGCCTTCAAAGGCAGCAGTCGCGCCTGCATCTCCTCGGACAGCGCCTCGAAGGCCGCATACATGTCGGAGAAGAGCGTATCGCCCCCGGTCCTGGCAGGCGTCTCGACACCGTAGAGCAGCGTTGCCAGCATCGGCTGTTCACGGAATATCTGATCGGAATGCCAGTAGATGCCATTGTTGGGCGCACCAAGCGGCTTGCCGTCCACCGTATTGTTGGACAGCCGCATGATCTGCGGAAAGTCCGCATCAAGGTACTCGCCAACATGATGCACGACGGGTTCGCCAAACAGGTGACTGACCTGTACCAGCGCCGCCTCGTGCAGTTTCTGCTGCGGAAAGACGATCAGCCTGTGCTCAAGGAAGGCTTCACGGATCACGCCTGCCGCTTCGGCGGAAGGCATCTGCGAGAGGTCGATCTGGTCGACGACACAGCCGAGCGGGGCATCGATCGGCGTGACCCTCGGAAGCTTGCCTGCGCCCGCATGAGCTGCGGCCGGAGCCGGTTCGCTGGTGGCGGATAGGGTCAACGTGGAGCCTCCTGAAGCTGGGTCGGTCAGCCCTTCGGCGGGGCTTTCCTTGCCTCAAATGCTCCGTTGCCATGCCGCACTGCACAAATTCATTTTTCATATCGGGGCATAGAGACGAGCTATGCGCCCGGCCACGTCGTGGAGTGGCGCAGAAAGGGAAGGAGGCGGGACGCCGGGGCCCCGCCTCCTGTGATTTGCGGATCTGACTGCTGGATGAGAAATGCGTCTCTTCGTGTCCTCAGGCGGCCGGATTGTAGGCCTGGCCCTGAAACACCTTCCCCGCCGCGCTGACCCGCCCCCGACAGGTGCGCAGCACATCGTCATCGACCTTGTCTACCGGGTGCAGGCCGGAATGCGGCCCCTCCTTGAAGGGCAGATTGGACAGCGCATTGAAGACCGTGATCAGCGCCCAGCGCCGACGTTCCGAGCGGTTGGCGCTGGAACGATGCAGCGTATTGCAATGGAAGAACACGGCATCGCCGGCATCAAGCTCGCAGGGGATGACCGGCAGTTTCTCCTCGGCGACGGCTACCCGATCCTGGTCCGCACAGTACTGCTTGCCGACAAAGGCATGATCGATACGCCCCAGACGATGCGAGCCCGCCATCATCTCGATGCAGCCGTTTTCCCGCGTGGAGGGATCAAGGGAGATGAAACAGGTCGCCATCCTGGGTGCCAGCACGCCATAGCCATAGGCATAGCCATAGTCCTGATGCCACTCCCAGCTGCCGCCGACCTTCGGTTCCTTGGCATTGAGCTTGGAATTGTAATGGCAGATCGGCTCCCCGATCAGCTGCTCGACCGCGTCGGCGACGCGACGGCTGCGCATGGCGATACTGTAGATATCGTCACCCATCTCGTCCCATACCGTCATGCGGGTCTCGTTGCCCTCCCGGTCCGTGCGGGAATAGGCCGCCTGGGTCAGTTTTTCATCGGCCAGGGCGGCCTCGAGAATCAGTTCGATCTCATCCTTGGTAAACAGTCCTGGGACGGTCACGAATCCTTCGGTTTCATAGTGCTCAACCTGTTCCCGGCTCAGTGGCGTCGACATTCTGATCTCTCCTCGACTTGAGGTGCGTTGATGCATACTCGCAGAACTGACTGTTTTTCAGGCACGCACAAGAATTCGACAGTCATTGCACAAACCCAAGGCAGCAACACGCTGGTGCAGTTCCAGACCACTCGGGGCAAATACCGGATTTCCTTTTTGTTACAGTCTCTTGTGCTGCCGTTGCATCGCTCGCTTCGGTTAGGCACAGGTCTTGCGCGTCATGACATGGTCTGGAGTGACAGGCCTGTGGCGAACGCAGAATTCGCCCGAACGCAACGCTACGCAAATCCGAATACTCTATATTCCCAATAGGGTGAGGCTATGACACCAACACAGGCAAGGGCATTCCACGCAGTAGGCAAGGCAGGCAGCTTCACGGGCGCGGCGCGCGACCTCAACGTCAGCCAGCCGACAATCACCACGCAGGTTCGCGAGCTTGAGAAGACCTATGGCGTGGAGCTGTTTCTTCGGTCGGCATCCGGCGCCAGACTGACCGAGACAGGCAACACTCTCTTCCTGATGGTCGACGAATGGCAAAACATGCAGCGCGAATGCCGGGAGTTCCTTTCAGGCGCGCGTGCGCTCCGTAACGGTCGCATCACCATCGGCACCTATGGTCCCTACGACGCCATCGACCTGACCGCGGCCATGCGGGAGAGCTATCCCGGCATCGATGTCAGCATCATGTTCTCCAACTCGAACAGCCTGAAGGACCACCTCCTGTCGCATGAGATCGATGTCGCGATCATGTCGGGCATGAACTACGAGGACACCTATCAGTGTCTCAAGTTCCGGAAGCGGCGGCTGGTGGTTCTGCTGCCGAAGCAGCACGGCTGGACAGGTCGCCATTCGGTCACGCTGGCAGAACTGGCACAGGAACCCCTGATCTGCCGCGAAAGCGGTTCGGCGGTGCGCGCCTGCCTGGAGCATGCCGCCCGCCGCGACGGGCTGCATCTGAAATGGTCGGCACAGATCGGCAGCCGTGAAGGTATCGTTGCCGCGGTTCAGCGCAATCTCGGGATCGGCGTCATCTTCGAGGAGGGCCACATTCCCACCGACTCGATCGACGTGCTGCCGATCCGGGATCTGGAGTGCGATGCGACCGTCGATGTCGTCTGCCTGGCCGAGCGTGCCTCCAACCGGATCATCAAGTGCTTCACGGATCTGGCTGCGCGCGAGGCGCTTGCCCGAAGTCAGCCCCAGCCGGTGCCTGCCTGAATTCCGGACCCTGTGCGCGCGCCGCCCGGACACTGCGATCCGGCCCGGCCCAGGCCCCTCCCATTGAGGCAGCCTATAGATAGGGCGAATGCGGCCATTCAGAATTTGGATTTGCTGCACTGCGGCATGACCTGAACACTTTCAGGCATCGAGGAGCCTGATCGGCCCGCATCCCGAAGACTTGTCGCCCGGTCCATGGCTTCGCCAAACAGGTGAGGTAACCCGAGATGCTCAAGAAGCTGCTTCGACAGAACCGTGCACTGGCTGCCATTCTGATTGCCACATCGGTCGGTATGGCCGGGTCTTCGGCCCTGGCCGAGAAGATCACCATTACCGCCGGTTCTCCCGGTGGTGGCTACTTCAAGGCCGCCGCTGCCTTTGCCGAATACATCAAGTCCGACATTCCCGACGCCAACACGACCGTCATTCCGGGTGGCGGCTGGGCCAACGTCGAACGGCTTCAGCCCGGTTCCAGCCTCGCCGATGTGGCCGTGCTGGAGAATGCTCTGGCCACCATGGCCTATCGCGGCGAAGGCCCCGGCGGCACGAAATACGACTTCCGCATGCTGGCCGCCGTGCGCGGCCCCAGCGCAGCGCAGGCGGTAGCCACGGTCGAGAGCGGCGTGACGTCCTTCGAGCAGATCCTGAAGGACGAGATCCCTGTGCGGATCGCCATGTTCGAGCGGACGCAGCTCGCCACGGCCCAGGCGCTGGCCATTCTCGACGCCTATGGGCTGACCCGGGAAAAGGTCGAGTCCTTTGGCGGCAAGATCATCTTCACCTCGCATTCCGACGGCGTGCAGATGGTGATGGATGGCCAGGCGGACATGTGGTTCACCGGCGGCTCCTACTACCCGCATCACCAGTACATCAAGATCGGCGCGAAGCAGCCCTTCACGCTGGTGCCGATCAGCAAGGCCGTGGCCCAGACCGTCGCCGACAAGTTCGGCCAGAGCGTGATGGAAGTCCCTGCCGGCATCTATGACGGCAACAACGGCACCAATGAAGCCTACTGGACCCCGGTCACCGTGGTGGGTTTCGGAGTGCGCACCGCCATGTCCGATGATCTGGTCTATGCCATGACCAAGGCACTCGCCGAGAACAAGGACAAGTTCCACGCCGTGCACCCGCAGCACATGTTCTACGAGCCGAACGTGGCCTGGAAGAACGTGGGCGCGGTCCCGCTGCATCCGGGTGCCGAGCGCTACTACAAGGAAATGGGTTTCATCGACTGATCCGGCTTCCCGCAGCTCCATCCAGCAGATTGGCAGAAGATGACCGCTCCAACCCAGGCTTCCATGGCAGACCGCGTGACCGACATGATCCGTCGCGAGACATCTGCCCTCATGGAAACGGGCTGGGGCGGGCTCTGCCGTCTGCTGGTCGCCACCCTCGGGGTGGTGCTTGCCGGCTTCCATCTCTTCACGGCCTTTGACGGCACCTACTATCCCTTCACCCAGCGCGCCTTCCCCCTGATGGTCGGTCTGGCGCTGGTCTTCCTCGTCATCCCGGCAGGCGGCATGGCCACAGCCGAGGGGGATACGCCACGCTCGATCCCCTGGTACGACTGGCTGCTTGCCCTGCTGTGCGTGCCGGCATTCGGCTACATCGCGTTCTCCCCCGACTATCTGGCCAATCGCTGGCCACTGACAGCGGCCTTTGCCCCGACGACGCTGGAGCTCATCCTGTCGTTCGTTGGTATCGCGCTGGTGCTGGAGGCGACGCGGCGGCTGACAGGCTGGGTGCTGGTGATCGGTACGCTCGTGGCGCTGGCCTATGCCTATCTCGGTGAGTTCCTGCCCGACGGCATGATCTCCCACCGCGGCTTCTCGATCATTCAGATCACCGACTTCATGTATCTCACCGTGGATGGCATCTGGGGCACGGCCCTTGGCGTCGCGGCAACCTACATCGTCGTCTTCATCATCTTCGGCGCGTTCATGGAGCGTGCCGGTGCAGCCGATTTCTTCGTCGAGTTCGTATCCGCCATTGCCGGGCACACGCGCGGCGGTCCGGGCAAGGTCGGCGTACTGGCCTCCGCGATGGTCGGATCGGTCACCGGCTCTTCGGTCGCGAATGTCTATACGACAGGGCAGTTCACGATCCCGATGATGGCCCGACTGGGGTATCGGCGCGCCACTGCGGGCGCGATCGAGGCCCTGGCATCCAATGGCGGACAACTGATGCCGCCCGTGCTGGGTGCGGCTGCATTCATTGTCGCCGCCTACGCCGGTGTGTCCTATCCAACCATTGTCGTGGCAAGCATTCTGCCCGCCGCGCTGTTCTTCTCCAGCCTGCTCTGGTTCATCCATCTCGAAGCGGTGAAGACAGGCATGAAGGGCATGCCCCTGGACGAGAAGCCGAAACTGGTTCCGGTCCTGAAGCGCCGGGGCCACCTGATGATCCCGATGATCGCGCTGATTGCGCTGCTGACCGCCGGCGTTTCACCACTGCGTGCGGCCTTCTTCGCCGTCTGTCTGATCGTGGCGGTAAGCTGGATACGCGCCGAGACGCGACTGGGTCCGAAGGAGATCGTTTCGGCGCTGATCCTCGGCGCACGGAACTCGCTGATGATCCTGGCCACCTGCGCCGCCGTCGGCCTGATCATCGGCACCTTCACGATGACGGGGCTCGCCCTGAACGCGAGCAGCGCGATCATCGCCCTGGCAGGTGGTCAGTATGCACTGGTGCTGATCTGCATCGTCATGGCCTGCCTCATACTCGGCATGGGCATGAACACGGTCGCCGCCTTCATGCTGGTCTCCGTCATCGGGGTGCCTGCACTGATCGAGATCGGCATCGACCGGCTGTCCGCGCACATGTTCGTCTTCTATGCCGCCCTGCTGTCCCACATCACACCGCCGGTCTGCCTGGCTGTATTTGCCGCCGCACAGATCGCGGGCGCCAATATCTGGGCCACTGCATTCACGGCCATGAAGATGGGCCTGATCGCCTATCTGATGCCGTTCCTGATCGTCGGTTCGCCCAGTCTGCTGCTGGGTGAAGGGGAAATCTTCAACATCTGGGCGGTGATCGCCTCCTTTGCCGGCGCCATGCTGATCGCATCGGGGGTCCAGGGCTGGATGTTCGCCCGGCTGAACCTGATCGAACGCGGCCTGTTCGGCGCAGCGGGCGTCCTGCTGATCGTGCCATCCACCGACCTGCGCATGCTGGGCCTCGGCCTGCTCGTGCTCGGCGCGCTGCTCAGCATCTTCATCTGGCGAGACGCGCTCATCGGCGCGATGCGCCCCACCAAGTCCGAATCCTGAACCGTATCCCGGGGAGAACAATGCCGATGTATGCCCATGACGATCTGCAGACCATGGTCAAACCAGACCGGGTTCACAGGCGGCTGTACGTGGATCCGGACATCTTCGAGATGGAGATGGATCGCATCTTCGGGCGCATGTGGGTCTTCGTGGCGCACGAGAGCCAGGTGCCAGATCCCAACGACTACATCACCACCCGCATCGGCCGACAGCCGCTTCTGATCACCCGGGACCGCAATGGCGAGGTCCATGTGATGTTCAACCGCTGCGGCCATCGCGGGGTGAAGCTGTGCGCCACCGCGGAAGGCAACAGCCCCGGTTTCCGCTGCCCCTATCATGGCTGGAACTACCGCGCGAACGGCAAACTGGCAGGTATCCCCTACAAGGACGGCTACAGCGACGAATTCATGAAGGACCCGTCGCTTGATCTCGGCCGCCCGCCACGGGTGGACAGCTATCGCGGGTTCATCTTCGTGTCTCTCAGTCCCGACGGAATGTCGCTGGACGATCATCTTGGCCCGATCAAGGGCAGCATCGACGACCTGTGTGATCGCGCACCGGACGGCGAGATCCTGGCCCAGGCCGGGTGCAACCGATACATCGTGCGCGCCAACTGGAAGCTGCAGATGGACAATGGCGTCGATCTGTATCACGCCCCGTTCGCCCATCATTCGACACTGGATGAGGACGGACGCCAGTTCTCCAGGCATGGCGGCGGCCCCAGCTTCTACAAGCCCGGCACCAGGAGCCCGGTCGATTTCGATCCCATGGGTGTCCACGGCTTCGCCAACGGTCACGGCTACCAGGGTGCCGTGCCCCAGGTTCCCGATCCGGACGGCATGGCGTTCAAGGAACTGAAGGCGATGCTGGTCGAGCGGCATGGTGAGGAACGCACGCGCGAGATACTGACCTACGACCGCTTCAATTCGATGATCTATCCCAACCTGACGTTCCAGGCGATGGGGCAGCATTTCCGCATGGTGATGCCCATCGATGTGAACCGGACCGAAGTCCGCATCTATCCGATCCTGTTCAAGGGCGCGCCGGACGCATGGAACCGATACGCGGTCCGTTCGGTCGCGGCGACGCACTCCCCGGCCTCGATGATCCAGACCGACGACGTCGCGGTGTTCGAACGCGCGCAGGAGGGTCTGCATGCACAGGGCTCGGACTGGGTGATGTTCGCGCGTCACATGGGTGCCGAAACCCCGAACAACTACGGCGGGCTTGGCGCGCCGGGATCCAGCGAGTTCGTGCTGCGGCAGCAGTACAACGACGTCTGGCTGAAATACATGAGCGCCTGAGAGGGATGACGATGACCGCCACACTGGCCAAGACCCAAGCAGCCGACCTGCCCGCCCGCGACGTGATCGAACAGTTCCTCTACGCCGAGGCACGCATGCTGGACGAGAAGCGCTGGGAAGACTGGATGGACCTGTTCACCGACGACGGCGTCTACTGGGTGCCGACAGCCGACGATCAGACCGATCCCGATACGCGCGCCTCCATCATGTACGACGACAGGACGATGATGAAGATGCGTGTGCGCCGTCTGCGCCACCCGGAGGTCCACGCCCAGACACCGCCGTCCCGGACGACGCATCTGGTCACCAACGTGATGGTCGGGCCGTCGCCTGATACGGACGGCGACATCGAGGCAAGCGCCTGCTTCCTGATGCTGGAGTACCGCGTCGAGGAACAGACGGTCTATGGCGGACGCTACCTGTATCGCCTGACGGAAACCGCCGACGGTCTGGCGATCCGCAGCAAGACCGTCCGCATGGTCAATTGCGATGCCGCCCATCAGCTTATGGCGATCTATCTCTGAGCCAAGGACGACACCCCGATGATTGATCCCGTCCCCAGAAGCCGGAAGCGCATCGCGCCCTTCCGGCTGCACAGGCCCGGAACCATAGACGAAGCGGTGACCGCGCGTGCCGCGTTGCCCAACTCCGCCTTCATGGGCGGAGGCATCGACCTCCTGAATGGCATGAAGACCGGTGTCGAATGGACCGATATCGTTCTGCTGCGCGACATTGCGGAGCTTCGCACGATCACGGTCGGCGAGGGATACATCAGCATCGGCTCGGGTGTCCGTCTGAACGAACTGGGACGGAACGGCCTGGTGCTTGACGCCCTGCCCGACGTCGCGGCGGCCTGGGCACCGATCGCCAATGTCCGCATTCGCCATCAGGGCACGGTCGGCGGCAATCTGATGGCCCGCAAGGCGCACTACGACATTCTGCCGGTACTGATGGCGACCGGCGCGACGGTCGTCTTCGCAACCGTCGACGGACCCATCGAACTGCCGGCCGCCTGGCTTTCGAGTTCCACCAAGCCGGCTGCCTTCGGCGCATTGCTGACCGAAGTGCGCATCCCTGCCGGTGCGCGGGTCCTGAAGCATGACCGCAGTCACCTGCCCGGGTTCCTGGTCACTGTCGGACACAATGGCGACGGTGCCTGGCACGCGGCGGTGGCGGGCGCGCACGACCTGCCCCGGGTGGCACGGCTTGACCTGCCGGCGGGTGCTGACCTGCCGCTGTCACCGGCACTAGCGCGCCGCGTTGCGGAAGACTGGTGCAACGGTCTGCCGATCATGCGGGAACGCGTCAATATCTCGGGCGTCTGGCGTCGGCGCGCCGTCCCCGTGGTGCTGTCGCGACTGCTTGTGGGCACTGCAACATCCAGAAAGGCGAGCGCCGCATGAGTGATCTGATCGCCCTGAAGTTCCGGCTGAATGGTGTCGGGCGTACCGCCGCCGTCGAGCCGCAGGTCATGCTGGCCGACCTGCTGCGCGAGCAGTTGGGTGAGATCGACGTCCGCGTCAGTTGCGATCAGGGTGTCTGCGGCGTCTGCACCGTGCTGGTGGACGGCATCCCGACAACATCCTGTCTGACACCTGCCTTTCTGGTCGCGGACCGGGAGGTGACCACCGTGAAGGGCCTGTCCGGGAACGCCACCGGGCTGACCGACGTGCAACAGGCCTTCATCGCGTGTTCCGCCTTCCAGTGCGGCTATTGCACACCCGGCATGGTGGTGTCGGCGACGGCCCTGCTGGCGGAGCATCCGTCACCCGACCGCCAGACCATCCGCGACTGGCTGGACGCCAACGTCTGCCGTTGCACCGGCTATCAGACCATCATCGAAGCCATCGAGATGGTGGCCGCGCAACGCCAGGCACAAGCACAGACAACCACGGCGGAGGCTGCGGACTGATGCCCGATACACTCCGCCAGAACCTCAAGCTGAGCGACACTGCCCGTCAGGATGCACGTGACAAGGTAAGCGGCGAAGGACCATTTGCAGGGGACATCACCCTGCCCGGCATGCTCGAAGCCCGATTGCTGCGCAGCCCGCATGCGCACGCACGGATCATCGCCATCGACACGTCCAGGGCAGAGGCCGTCGAAGGCGTGCGCCTGGTAGCGACGGGCCGTGACCTGGGCCTGCTGAAACAGACCACTTACGGCAACTGGGTCCACGATCAGCCCGTCATCTGCACCGACCGCGTGCGGTTCGAGGGGGATGTCGTTGCCGCAGTCGTTGCCGTCGACGAGACCACGGCCTTCCGTGCGATGGAACTGATCCATGTCTCGTATCAGCTACTGCCGCCCGTCATGGACATTCATGAGGCACGATCGGACGCTGCGCCCGAGCTGTTCGACCAGAAGCATCCCAACGTCCCGATGAAGCTCGGACGGGATACGCGGACGGCGAACGAACCCGCCAAGAACGTGCTGTTCTCCTATGACTTCGAGGATGGCGACATCGACGCCGTCGAGGCAGGTGCGGCCCATGTCTTCACCGACCGCTTCCACTTCTCGCGGATCGGGCATTTCTACATGGAGCCCTGGATCTGCGTTGCCCAGCAGCTGACCGACCGCATCGAGCTCTGGTCGTGCAATCAGGACCCCTTCGTCCTGCGCCAGGACCTTTCGGAACTGTTCGGTCTGCCGGAAGGCCATTTCCGCGTGCGCACCGCCTATGTCGGCGGCGGGTTCGGCGGCAAGAGCTACTGCAAGCACGAACCGCTGGCCGTGTTGCTGACGATGCTGGCCAATGCGCCGGTGCGCCTGCTGATGACCCTGGACGAGTCGATGCTGACCCTCAGCCAGCACGATGGCGATCTGGTGCTGACGACCTCTGTCGACGCGCAGGGCAAACTGCTTTCCAGACGCACGGAGATCGACCTGAACGGCGGTGCCTATGCCGATGCCAGCGCACAGGTCTGCGCACGCGCGGCCTACCGGTCGTCCGGCCCCTACCGCTGGCAGGCCTACCACGCCCATTCGCGCGTGATCCGGACCACGACGATACCGGCCGGTTCCTATCGGGGAATGGGTGGCACCCAGGCCAGTTACGCCTCAGAGAGCCAGATCGACATGATCGCCCGACGGATCGGGATGGATCCGATTGCCTTCCGGCGGCTCAATCTGATCCCGCCGGGCGAGCCCTTCAAGGACGGCGACAGCAAGGTCGATGCCGATTTCGCGGAGGGTCTCGACCGTGTTGTCAGTGATCTCCGGCATGTCGATGTGCCGACCGACGGACCCTGGGCGCACGGCAAGGGCTTCGCCATCGGACTGAAGGACGGGGGAAGTTTCGGACGCCTTGGCAAGGCCACGGTGAAGGTGACAACCGACGGCCGTGTACTGGTGCTCTGTGGCGCGATCGAGATCGGTCAGGGCGCAACCACCGTCATCAGCGGGCTGGTTGCCGACGTTCTGAAGGTGCCTCGCGAATGGGTCCGTTACGCCGCTATCGACACGGATGTGACGCCGTTCGACCAGGGCACCCACGCAAGCTGTGCGACAACGCTGACCGGCAACGCGGTCTGGCGCGCCGCGCAGAAGCTGAGGGGCGAGATACTGGAACTGGCGGCGGGCGAACTGGACTGTGCGGCCGCGGATCTGGATCTGCGCGAGTGGAAGGTAACGGGCAAGGGCCTGTCGCTCGATCTGAAGGAGCTAGTCCGGAAGAAGTTCGGCCGTTTCGGCTTCGAACTGAGTGCAGACGGGTTCGTCCAGTATCCCAAGGAAGCCGATGCCCCCTTCGGCGCAAAGCATCTCTACTGGATGCCCCACTGGGTCGGTGTGTCGCTCAGCGTCGACCGGGAGACCGGAGAGATCCACATCAACGATCTGGTGACGGGTGTGGATGCGGGACACACGCTGCACCCCGGCGGTGTCCGCGGACAGGATGAGGGCGGCACCCTGGTGGCCCTTGCCCAGACGCTGTTCGAGGAGATCACCTACAACGAGGAAGACGAGCTGGCCGTCCCCACGCCACTGGACTATCGCGTGGCCCGTGCCAGCGACCTGCCCGACCGTTATCAGTCCTTCATTCTGGAACAGGGTATGGGTCCGGGTCCGATGGGGGCCAAGGGCGTCGGCGAGGCCGGAATGCTGGGCGTCTCGGCCGCCGTCGCGAACGCCATCGAGGATGCGACCGGCGTGCGCCTGACCAGCCTGCCCTTCACCCCGGAGAAAGTGCTGGCCGCGCTCGATGCAGCCGCCGAATGATCATGGAGACTGACAGATGACAAACCCGCTGCGCCTGGGGATGCTGACGCCATCCTCCAACACGATACTGGAACCGGTGACCAGCGCCATGCTGGCCGGAATGCCCGAGGCAACCGCGCACTTCGGACGCTTCAGGGTCACCGAGATATCACTCAGCGACCAGGCGCTTGCGCAGTTCGATCTGGAGCCGATGCTGACCGCCGCAGACCTGCTGGCAGACGCACATTGCGATGCCCTCTGCTGGAATGGCACGTCAGCCGGATGGCTGGGCTTCGACAAGGACGTCGCCCTGTGTGAGGCAATCGAGGCGCGTACGGGAATCAAGGCCTCGTCCTCGGTGCTGGCGCTTTCGGAGATCTTCAAGCTGGCAGGGGTACGGACCTTTGGTCTGGTCACCCCCTACATCGACGACGTCCAGACCGGAATCATCGAGAACTTCAGATCGGAAGGCTACGACTGCGTCGCCGAGCGTCATCTCGGTGTGAAGGTCAATTTCGACTTCGCCCTGACAACCCCGGACCAGTTGCGGGAGATGATCCGGGATGTCGCGCAGGCCAAGCCCGACGGAATTGTCATCCTCTGCACCAACCTGGCCGGGGCCGCGCTGGCGGAGGAAATGGAGCCGGAAATCGGCATCCCGATCTATGACAGCATTTCGACTGCCGTGTGGGGCGCGTTGCGCGCCGCCGGCGTACCGCCCCGTCATATCGAGGGCTGGGGCCGACTGTTCACCGATCTCGGCGATCTTTGAGGGAGCGGACCATGGCTGACTTCGATCTCGTGATACGCGGCGGTACCGTCGGCACTGCTTCGGAAAGTTTCCGCGCCGATGTCGGCGTCACGGACGGCATCATCACGGCCCTCGGGTCGAATCTGGGATCCGGCACGCGAGAGATCGACGCGACAGGCAGGCTTGTGCTGCCCGGTGGCATCGACGCGCACTGTCATCTTGACCAGCCATCCGGTGACGGCAGCATCTGCGCCGACGGGTTCGAGAGCGGCAGCCGTTCCGCCGCGGCTGGCGGCACGACAACGATCCTGCCGTTTGCACTGCAGATGAAGGGCGGATCGCTGACCGAGGCCGTCAAGGACTATCACGAACGCGCGGATGGCAAGGCAGTGGTCGACTATGCCTTCCACCTGATCGTCACCGACCCGACCGCGCACGTGATCGGACAGGAACTCCCGAGCCTGATCGCGCGTGGATACACGTCCTTCAAGATCTACATGACCTATGACGACCTGAAGCTGAATGACCGGCAGATCCTGGAGGTGCTGGCCCTTTCGCGGCGGGAGGGGGCCATGGTCATGGTCCATGCGGAAAACAGTGACGTCATCAGCTGGCTGACTGATCGGCTGGAACAGGCGGGACTGACCACGCCGATCTACCACGCGGTCTCCCGCCCCATGCCGGTGGAACGGGAAGCCACGCATCGTGCCATCAGCCTGTCGGAGATCGTCGATGTGCCGGTGCTGATCGTCCATGTTTCGGGCCGGGAGGCCGTGCAGCAGATTCACACGGCACAGGGTCGCGGCCTGCGGGTCTATGCGGAAACCTGTCCGCAGTATCTCTATCTGACTGAAGACGATCTGGCGAAGCCCGGCTTCGAGGGGGCGAAATGCCTGTGCAGCCCGCCGCCGCGCGACAAGGCCAATCAGGAAGTCATCTGGTCGGGCCTTCGGAACGGCACCTTCCAGGTATTCTCATCGGACCACGCACCGTTCCGGTTCGAGGATCCGGCCGGAAAGATGCTGCATGGCACCGACGCGTCCTTCCGCTATGTCCCGAACGGCGTGCCGGGCCTGGAAACGCGGCTGCCCCTGCTGTTCAACGGCATTTCGGAGGGCCGGATCGATCTGCCGACCTTCGTGCGGGTCACGGCCACGCAACCGGCGCAGATCTATGGACTGAGTCCACGCAAAGGCAGCATCGCCATCGGATCGGATGCGGACATCGCGATCTGGGATCCGGAGCGGAAGGTCACGATCGCCAACGCCGATCTGCATCACGCCGTCGACTATACTCCTTATGAGGGGATCGAGGTCACCGGCTGGCCGGTCACGACGCTCGTGCGCGGACAGGTTGTCAGTCAGGAAGGAGAGACGCTCCAGTCCCCCGGATACGGGACATTCCTGCCCTGCGAACGGCCGAACCCGCCCCTGCCGGAGCCTTCACTGGCCGTCAGATGAGGTTGCTGAGCTCGATCAGATTGTTGTCCGGGTCGCGAAAGTAGACCGACATGATGGGGCCTGTCGCCCCGATCCGCTCCCCCGGTCCCGCTTCGATGGCGACGTCGTGCGCCCCGAGATGGGCCACGATCTCGTCCATCGGCACATCGGTCAGAATGCAGTAGTTCCCGCTGCCCGGCACGCTGCCCCTGGCAATCGGCGGGGCATTGTTCGCGTCGTTCAGGCTGATCTTGTTGCTGCCGAAATGCAGTGACCATTTCCCCGGCGCTTCCTCACGCGGCTCCATGCCCAGCACACTGCTGTAGAAGTCGATGATCGCATCGACATCCGTGGCGTTGAGGACGATATGGTCGAGGCTGGTGATTTTCATGAGACGTCCAGACGGGGCGTTGATCGGATACAGGAAAACTGAATTGCCACCTCACCTTAAGTACCAGTCCTCCGGATTTCTGACAAATTCAAACCGTCAGGATTCAACCGACATTCTCTGCTGCAGGCGGTCCTTCATACCGTCCGTCCGGGGAACCGGTGCGGAGCGGCAAAGATAGGTCGCGGGGTGTGCCTGATGACCCGCTACTGCGCAGTCCAGCCACCGTCGATCGTGACCGCTCCCATTTCTGACCATTCGTCCACAATCACACAGCATACCCGCCGTCGAAGTGCAGACCGTGGCCGGTAGTGAAGCCGCCGACGGCGTCGCAACGCTCCCCCAGATGCTGCCACGCCGGATCAAATCCCTGGAAAGGGCTCCGCCTTTCTCAAGCTTCCGGTTCGGCGGCCACGGTTCCACGGATGACATCCGCCGCAGTCAGCGCCCGGATCCTTTCCGGATCGTAGTTCAGCCACTCCCGCAGGACCTCCTCGGAATGCTCGCCAAGCATCGGGATGCGAGGTGTCCCAGCTGGCGGACTGTCCGAGTAGCGGATGGCCGGTCCCGCGACCGGGACACGACCCTGCAGCGGATGCTCTACCTCCACGAAATGTCCCCGGTGCTGCAGTTGCGGATTGACCGCGACCTCGTCCAGCGTGGCCACGCGCGCTGCAGGCAGGTTGACCACCATCAGGCGGCGTTCGACCTCGGCCGCATCGAAACACTTCATCCAGTCGGCAATGATGGTCTCGATCGCGGTATCGTTGGCAATCCGGCTTTCCATGTCGGCAAAGCGCGGATCGGTGGTCAGTCCCGGCATCTCCATCGCCTGTGCCAGTTTCGCGAACTCGCTGTCCGTCCATGCCGTGATGTGGACGTGACGCCCATCGCCGCACTCGAAACAGTGGGAAGGGACCGAGACGGGGTTCTTGTTGCCGCGACGCGTCCGCGTGACGCCCTGCATCAGATACTCCGGAATGGCCGACAGCAGCAGACTGGTCGCGGCATCCAGCATGGAGACATCGACCCATTGTCCCCTGCCCGTCCGCTGTCGCCCCTGAAGCGCCGATACCGCGCCAATGACGGCATGCAGTCCGGCCAGATAGTCGGTGATGACGGTGCCGCACACGGTTGGCGGTCCATCCGCCGAGCCGGTGAGCGACTGGATTCCGCTGATCGCCTGGATGACCGGGTCATAGGACGCGCGCTCCGCCCAGGGGCCATCCTGGCCGAACCCCGAGATCCGGACCAGGATCAGGCGCGGATTGATTTCCTGCAGCACGTCCCAGCCGAAGCCCATCTTCTCCAGGACACCGGGCCGGAAGTTCTCGACCAGGATATCGGCCTCCCGCAGCAGATCGCGCAGAACGGCCTGGCCCTCCTCGTTGCGAAGGTCGATGGCCAGACTGCGCTTGGCCCGGCTGATGGTCATGAAGAGCAGGCTGTCAGGCTTGCCCAGCTTTGTATCGGCCATGCGCATGCCGTCGCCGGCAAAGCCCTCGATCTTGACCACATCAGCGCCGGAATCGCCCATCATCTGCGTTGCATGCGGCCCCGACACGTAGCGCGTCAGGTCCAGAACACGGATGCCGTCCAGCGGCCCGCTTGCTGTTCCACTATCGTCAGGCATGTCTTGTCCTCCCCAGAACACAGGTATCCTGAGGAAGAACATGCGGACCCGCAAGGGGTGGCCCGTCCCGCAAGACTGTGGCTGCCGACCCCGGTCAACAGAGTCTAGAGCGAGATGAAGTCCCGTACCCTGTCGCAGAAGCCGTCCAGGCGGTCATGCTGTACCCAGTGGCCAGCCCCCTCGAAGGAAACGACTTCCGCCGTGTTGAAATGCTTCAGGCGGCCATCCTCTTCCGGGTTCGAGGCCCAGCTCTCGGAGCCGTAGACCAGCAGTGTCGGGCAGGTGATCATGGACCAGAGCTCCTGGATGGCGCGACCCGGCATGTCATAGGGCGGCCAGGTGCGCACGTAGTTGTCGAACTTCCAGCAATAGGTGCCGTCCTCGTTCTGGATGACACCCTGCACGGTCAGGTGACGCGCCTGCTCGGGCGAGAGGTGCTTGTTCTCCTCCTGCATCCGGCGGAACGCATCCTCGATGGAGGCATAGCGCCGGGGCATCCGGCCTGACAGCTTGCGCTGTTCATCGACCCAGTCGCGCATGCGGTCGGCGAATGGTGTCTCCCCCCGCTCCTGCAGGATCTTCGGTGACGGACCCAGCCCTTCGATAGCGACAAGCCGGCGGACGCTTTCCGGGTAGATGCCCGTGTAGCGCAGCGCGATGTTGCCGCCCAGGGAGTGCGCCACGATGGTCACCGGCGCCAGTTCCTGCTGGTGGATGAGCTGGGCCAGGTCATAGACATAGCTGCTCATGGGATAATTGCCGTCCGCCGACCACTGGCTGTCGCCATGACCACGCAGGTCCGGCGCGATGACATGCCAGTCATCGCGGAAACGCTCGGCCACCCAGTCCCAGTTGCGGCAGTGATCCCGGCCGCCATGGACAAGCAGCAGCGGCGGCGCCTCCGGATTGCCCCAGTCGACATAATGCAGCCGCAGGCGCTGGGAGAAATAGGTCCGGGATGTCGGGCCGGTGCTGGACAAGGTCATTTCCTGGAACCCCCTCGGTGAGACTCATGCCCCGATCATCCCGCATTCCCCAGGTAACTTGGTGATTTCGCTGTCCTGAACTCGACATTGCTTATATAAATCATAGTGTTGATTGCGGCGAGGGGCGTGTTTGATGGATCACCCAGAGGGTGCGGGCTCGCAGCGGGCAGATCGGGTCGATTTCGACCGCCGTGTGCGGCTGGAGTTCCGTGGTGCGCAGATCAGTTCGGACGGTGGTCTGCTGGTGATGCGCGAGCTGGATGACGCGCTCGGGCTGTCCGTTCTGGCGGCAACAGCATTGTGCGACACCCGACGCGGCAAAAACACGCTCCACCGGCTTGACGGGTTGTTCCGGCAATCGGTGTTCGGACGACTGGCCGGATACGAGGACGTGAACGACGCCGATCGCCTAGCCCTCGATCCTGTGATGCGTCAGGTCGTTGGCGGCAGGGCCGTGGAGGCGCAAGCGGCGTCGGCCTCGCAGATGGGGCGGTTTGAGACAGAGACGCTGGCACTGGCCGAGAACCGGGAAGCGCTGGCCGACCTGAACGGCCAATGGATCGACCGGTTTCACGACCGCAACGGGCTGAAGTATATCGTGTTGGATATGGACAGCTCGGTCAGCCCCACCCATGGCGATCAGGAAGGCGCTGCCTGGAACGGGCATTTCGACTGCACCTGCTACCACCCCAACTTTCTGTTCAACCAGTTCGGCATGCTGGAACGCTGCGCCCTGCGCAACGGCAACGTCCACAGTGCGGATGGCTGGCGGGATGTCCTCGATCCGGTGATCGCCCGCTACGCCGGGCGCGACCTTGGCGGCCGCTTCTTTCGGGCCGATGCCGCATACGCAATCCCCGCGATCTATCAGCGGCTGGAAGAAGCGAAGTACTTCTACGCCATCCGGTTGCCTGCCAACGCTGTTCTGCGCGAGAAGATCGCGCATCGGTTCACACGGCCCGTGGGACGACCATCGCAGACCAAGGTGAAGCGCTTCTACGAAGACTTCGAGTATCAGGCGTCATCCTGGGACAAGCCGCGCCGGGTGATCGCCAAGATCGAATGGCATCCGGGCGAGCTGTTCCCGCGTGTCGGCTTCATCGTCACCAACCTGCCGATGGACCCAGACTGGGTGGTGCGGTTCTACAACCAGCGCGGCACCGCCGAGCAGCACATCAAGGAAGGCAAACACGCCTTTCGCTGGACGCGACTGTCATGCCGGAAGTTCCGCGACAACGAGGTGCGGCTGCAACTGCACGCCCTAGCCTACAATCTAGCGACCTTCCTGCGCTGCATCGAGCTGCCTGAGGCCATGGCGGACTGGTCATTGACCAGCCTGCAACTGAAGCTGATCAAGATCGGGGCGCGTGTCGTCCGTCACGCCCGCGCCATCACCTTCCAACTGGCCGAGGTGGCCATCACCGGCCCGATGGTCCGCGCCATCCTCGCCGCGATCCGCCGCCTTCGAGCGCCACCGCTATGCACATGACAGCTATCCAAGCCGAAACCGAACGAAACCGGCTCGACAGGTCTGCCCGCTGCGCTGAAAAACATCACCGTCGAGCCAGAACACGGCGACTTCGTGGTCTGATCCGCTCTGTTTCAGCAGCCGGCCCGGCAGCAGGCGCCGCTCAGGACGGAAAATGCTTGTCCAGCAGGCAAAATTCGGCAACTTTCACGTCAGGCAGCATGCCACTTGGGGAACATCGGATGACCTTTATCAAAACGCTTTGTATTCTTACTGCCTTCGTACTCATTTCAAACTCCACAAGTGCCCAGACACTGGAGAAGGTATTTGGCAAGGGAGATTGGGAGTTTCACTTCGACTCAAGTCATGTTTGCGTTGCGGCTACTGCATCTGGCAGGTCGACGTTGATGGTGTATACCGACAAAGAAAACTCACAAATTAACTACCTGATTTTTTCCGGAACTGATGCGCTGCAAAGCGCAACACTGTTTATCGACGATAAAAAATATGACTTAAGTGTCTCTGACAACATAGCGGTTTCATTGGACGAAAGACGTCCAGAGATTTTTTCTGACATGCGCGCTGGGAGCAACGCAGTCGTGGTTGCAACAAATGAAGTCGGCGAGGAGCGCGAACTTGCGTTTTCACTAATGGGCTTTACGGCTAGCGTCCTGAAGATGGATGATTATTGCGATGTCTCAATCGATTTTGAACCGCGCTCCAAGGCTCCTTCTGTGCAATTCACGGGACAAAGCGAAGTAGGCGCAGTAGATCGAAATCTTGGCCAGAGTGAAATCAAAACCACAGATTGGGGTTTCTGGTTAACGAACACCAATGAAAATCACTTTGATAAAGTGATGTGGAATAAGTGGTATGAGTACGCATCAGCTTTTGATGTGGTGGAGCGTTATATTAACACCTACCGCAGCGATGTCGACTCAGAACTCCTGCGTGAGGGGCGTGAAGCCTTTCGAAAATACCCGGATAACTTCCAGTGCGATTATAACGGAAGGCGAATAACCCTTGGCCCAACAACATTGCCGGGCGCACTCAATGAGGATTGCACTGGCGGCATCTTATACATGAAATTTCCAAAAATCACCTTCGACGATTTTGAGTGCATTTGGGCGGAAGGCGATTATTACTACGATGCATGCTATTTTCAGTGGATCCATCAGGAAGATAGGGCCTCTGGTAGGCCTGAGGAGGCAATAAGAGTTCGTGTCACTTTTCCAGCGCTCAAAGATCGGAGCCTTTTTCCTGGTGATCGCGTTCTTGTTTCAGGTGAAATCTCTAAAATGGAGCGCTTTCAACCGAGCATTGGGATCACCAAGTTAACAAAATTTTCGAGGATAGAGGAGATGCCGGTAAAACTCATAGATCTTCATGATGATAAGATTTACTTCGAAGGAGAGGAGTGGGTTGTTCAAGTATCCATAGAAGAATTGATGGGAAATTTAACAGGCGTCAAGAAAACACAACATTATTTACAGGGTTTTTTCTATCATAGAGATTTTGAAGGTAGGTTCGCTGCTGCCTTTAGCGAAAAGGCAAACAGGATGATCCCCCCACCTCCTACTGTGTCTAGGGAGGAATATGTGAGAGATGTATTGGTAAAGTACAACATAGCAATAGCATGTGCTGATTTTGGGCGGTTGGGAGAGTTTACTTCATCCTACTTGAAGAGTCGTTTTTCTGGATCACCCAAGAACGACCTAAGCCCGAGAGAACTCGACCAGCTAAGCGAGCTTGAAATTATAAAAATTCGGACCTTGGCTAATGATGAAGAGACTTGTGGCGCTATGCTGCTTGGTTTGATGTTCGATCCGAGCGGCGGTGCGGACATGTTCTTCTCTAAGGACTAGAGGGCGCTGGAACATATTCTCGCATGGTCCATGCGATATGCGGGGATAAATGCCTGGAAAAGTATGCAGCGCTGAATTGGGGAAATACTCTTGGCGTAGGTAGCATTGTAACTTTTGTCACATTTGCCGCTTCATTTTCAGCTCAGGCGGCAAGTTTTGATTGCACAGGTGTGTTAACTGAAGCTGAAGCCACTGTATGTGGCGATGACGAGCTGCGCGCTTTCGATCGAATTATGGGTATCCTTTGGGGGGAACAAAGCGCTCCTTCGGCGGCCATGTTAGCAAGACAACATGAATGGCTTGAGAGTCGTGATTTATGTGGTTAGAGGTGGCCCGACAAATCTGGACAGTTGAGTTAGGTGGATTTTCTGCTCCCAATCCGGCAGCGTTGCCGGGACGAAGGAGCGAAGATAGAGGTGGCCCGACAAATCTGGACAGTTGAGTTAGGTGGATTTTCTGCTCCCAATCCGGCAGCGTTGCCGGGACGAAGGAGCGAAGATGACAAGACGACCCAGGCGGAACCACAGCCCTGCCTTCAAAGCGAAAGTCGCATTGGCGGCGCTGAAGGGCGACAGGACGATGAGCGAGCTGGCGACGCAGTTCGACCTGCATCCCAATCAGATCAAGCAGTGGAAGGATCAGCTGCTTGAGGGCGTAACGGGTGTCTTCGATGACACGCCAAAGGCCGCGAAAGAGCCGCAGATCGACGTAAAGTCCCTGCACGCGAAGATTGGCCAGCTGGCGCTGGAAAACGATTTTTTAGAGGGCGCGCTCGACAAGGCCGGTCTGTTGCCGAGCGCAAGGAAATGACGGGCCCGGACCACAGGCTGAGCCTGACACGGCAAGCCCGGCTTCTCGGGATCAGCCGGGGCAGCCTGTATTACGCGCCGCGCCCGACCAGTGCGGCGGACCTCAAGCTTATGCGCAGAATTGACGAGTTGCACATGGACTACCCGTTCGCGGGCAGCCGTATGATGAAAGGGTTGCTGCGGCAGGAAGGCTTCACGGCCGGGCGGCTGCACGTGGCAACCTGCATGAAAACGATGGGCATTGAGGCGCTCTATCGCAGACCGAACACCAGCAAGCCTGCGCCCGGTCACAGGATCTATCCCTACCTGCTGCGCAAGCTGGCCGTGACGCAGCCCAATCAGGTCTGGGCCATGGATATTACCTACATTCCCATGGCCCGAGGGTTCGTCTATCTGGTCGCCGTTCTGGACTGGTTCAGCCGCAAGGTTCTGGCCTGGCGGCTGTCGGTGACGCTGGAAACAGCGCCGTGTCTGGAGGCCTTGAATGATGCCCTGCGCAGATATGGCAAGCCGGAGATCATGAACTCGGACCAAGGATCACAGTTCACGTCCATTGACTTCATCAAGGCGCTGAAGGACGCCGACATCCAGATCAGCATGGATGGCAAGGGCGCTTGGCGCGATAACGTGTTTGTCGAACGGCTCTGGCGCAGCGTCAAATACGAGGAGGTCTATCTGCACGCCTATGAAAGCGTGTCAGCCGCCCGACAGGGCATCGACCGATACCTGGCCTTCTACAACACAAGGAGACCGCATTCATCGCTGGAAGGGCAAACGCCCGATCAGGCATATCACATCAAGTTGCAACCAATCCCGGTGGCGGCATAACCAAGCGGAAAATCCACCTAAGAAACGGCTCGAAACTGTTCAAACGAACCGAACCACCTCTGTGATCACGAAATTTCTTGAGAAACTTGACAAAAAATACAAACACGCAGATCAACTCCTAAAGAAAGGAGATACAGATATTGCATCCACGATTACCATCGGCGCCGTATTTACCGCACTGAGCCAGATCGAATTTGAGAACGATGGCACCTAAAATCTGATTGTGCGGCGAGCGAGCAGCAAATTCGTTGCTGCTCGCTCGTTCTCAAAATCGCATCGGACCCACAATCCAAGGATGTTCTATTTGATCAACAATCTCTTTCGGGATTGCTATATTCATTGTCTCCACCATAGCAATGACTGTCACAATTGGCATCAATCTTGATTCATATTTGTTCCTGACAATTGTCTCTGGCGCAACTTCACCTGTTCTGACGCGCTCGCTATCAAAATCACCATCAGCGCTGCATTTCTCCCAGATTTCTGCAAAGCTCGTACGGGACTCGGCGAAGGCTATTCTGGCCATTTCGTCTATCCAAGATTGGTCTCGGGCCAGTTTGGCTGCGGCGAAGACTTCAGCGTCATAGTGATGCCAGGTCGATTTGTTCGGGGCCTGCCGACCCCAGAGTCGCGGATACAGTTGGTCAAAATCCAGCCGCTCCTGAATCCAGGGCAGGGTTATCCGGTTCCAGCAATCGATGAGAAGTTCCGTGACCTTCTTGATATCGTCCTGGTTCTTCATGATGAAGGCCATTTCGTTCGTGTACTCACCTGCCCTGCCTAGGAAAGGAATCTCTGAATAGTCAATTTTGGGTGGTTTCGGGACCGGGTCCATCAAGTCCTTCCA
Source organism: Minwuia sp. IMCC3009 (assembly GCF_029909415.1). GTDB lineage: Bacteria > Pseudomonadota > Alphaproteobacteria > Minwuiales > Minwuiaceae > Minwuia. The sequence goes on along the minus strand of NZ_CP123781.1, from coordinate 1,432,043 downwards.
AATCCCCTTCCAGCCTGATCTGTTTTTATATTCATTTCCCCACTTGCTCTCCCAGGGAGCAAAGTCCTTTTGTCTCTCCTCCTCCATCAGGTCACCCGCCAGCGTTCCCCCGGTGTGCATGGGTGCACTCGTGCCCTCCATCCGTTCCTGCGAGCGTTTCGGGTTGTAGAGCTTCACCAGTTCGTCAATTTCCTTCACGAAGCCGCCGTAGGAGGCCCGGAACGAGCCCGGCGTGCCCGCGTATCCCTTTGTCAGCGCCACGCGCCAGGCAATGCGATCGCCGTCGCGGCGCCACATGGTGCGGCCCACCTTGCGAAAGCCGCAGTCCTCCATCGCCGCGCCGAAACCGGCGTCTGCGACGAGGTGCCAGGGCTTGATACCGGGGTCCCAGTCAATCATCACTCAACCATAGCATGCAGCACGTTCACGCCAAGAACTGTCTCCAGATCCGGAATGAACTGCCTGAAAGCGCGACGTTGGTCAGTGCACCTGGCATGTCGAACGAGATCACCGCCCCGCGCCTTGGCCTTCCGCGACGAGGGTCAGGCGGCCCATGAAACGGTGCCGGATCAGGAGATCGAACGGCGGCAGTCGGACCGCATCCGTCAGGAGATGGCGGCGGTCGATCGCGGCGAGGCCGCCGCCTCAGGGAATATGTCATTGAAGGGATTCGACAGGCACTGGAAGCAGACTGAAATCCACATCGCATTCAGGAATGTCGATGGACAAAGCTTCGGCAATCGCCATGGCCTTCACCGCACTCGAAAATTTGTCGATCAGCCGGTTTCTTACAATTGTCTCGGGCTTGACCTCACCGGAACGTACATGCGGCTGATCAAAGAGATATCTCTTGCGGCATTCCTTCCAGACCTCGTCAATGCTCTTCGGCGCCCGTGCGAAGGCCCGGCGGGCCATTTCGTTGATCCATGCCTGGTCACCGGCAATCTTTGCAGCCGCGTAGAATTCCGGATTCTCGAAACAGAAGTAACGCGTGCCCGGACTGTCCGGGCCCCATGTTCTGGGATAGGCGTGCTCGAAATCAAGCCGATCCTCGATCCAGGGCATGGCTGCCTGATGCCATATCCGGATCAGCTGTTGTGCAATCTCGCTGACCTGCGCTTCCGTCCTGACCACGAACGCCCAATCGAGGCTGGAAGGCCCCGCATTTTCCAGAAACGGGACCTCGGAGAAATCCACGTCCGGTGACGGCGGGATCGGTTTGATGAAATCCTTCAGAATCCCCCACAGGCCGGTCCTGTTGATCCGTTCGGCTTGCCACTTCCGCCGCCAGGGCTCGAATTCCTTTTCGCGCAGTTCGCTGATCAGGTCATCCGAGAGGGCACTGCCAAGATGCATGGGAACGCTCGTACCTTCCATGCGCTCCAGAGAGCGTTTGGGGTTGTAGAGTTTCACCAGTTCATCGACTTCCTTCGCGAAGCCTCCGTAGCCGTCTCGAAATGAACCCGGCGTGCCCGCGTATCCCTTTGTCAGCGCCACGCGCCAGGCAATGCGGTCGCCGTCGCGGCGCCACATGCTGCGGCCCACCTTGCGAAAGCCACAGTCCTCCATCGCCGCGCCGAAACCGGCGTCGGCGACCAGGTGCCAGGGCTTGATACCGGAGTCCCAGTCGATCATCACGCAACCATAGCATGCAGTGCGCAGGCCTGAAACACGGCTTGCTCAGCCCAGGTTGCGTGGCGGGCTGCTGCCGAGTTTGCTCACCGGGTCAATGGCCTTCCGACCCTTTCTGATCTCGAAGTGCAACTGCGCGGGATCGACACCGCCGGTGCTTCCGACGGTGGCTATGGCCTGACCCCGCCTGATCCGGTCACCGCGCTGCACATCGATCCGGTCCAGATGGGCGTAGGCCGTGGTCAGGCCGCCCGAGTGGCGGATCAGGACCAGGTTGCCGAAGCCGCGCAATTCGTTGCCGGCATAGACAACCTCCCCGCCTGTCATCGCACGTACCGGTGTGCCGCGCGGGGCGCGGATGTTGATCCCGTCATTGTGCAGCCCCCCGGCCTTCGGACCGAAGCGGGAAACCACCTTTCCGGCGATGGGCCAGACGAGACCGCTTGCCGTGGTTGCGACGGCGGCGGGCGCAGGTGCGGCTACTGTCGGCGCGGGCGTCGGTGCGGATGCCTGCGTGGGCGCAGGTGCTGCCGGTGCTTTCTGCGCCGTGACTGGCGCAGCGGGTCTGCTGGTCCCGCCCGCGCGCGCAACCCGTCCCGGTGGTCTCGGCGGCGGTAGCGGCACGACCTCCGCGCCCGCTGTAACGCGGGTGATGCGGGTCGGTTCCGTCCGCGACCCGCCACCCGGAATCCTGAGGATCTGTCCGGGGTGCAGACGGAATGGCGAAACCAGTCCGTTCAATTGCACGATCTCCCGCCGTCCCACGCCATAGCGTTCGGAAACCGTTGTCAGGCTTTCGCCCCGGCGCACCCGGTGCAGCCGCAACTGCGGCACCCGAAGCTGTTGCCCGATGGCGAGCGTATAGGGGGCCCGCAGCCCGTTGGCCTGGATCAGGTCGCGCACCGGCACACCGCTGCGGCGGGCGATGGCATAGGCCGTGTCACCGGGGCGGACGATCACCGTGCCACCGGTGAAAGCGCTGTGGTCCTCCACGGGCGCAGGCGTGCCGCGCGGCCCGCAGGCGACGAGCAGCAAGGCCAGCGTCAGGAGGATCGCGCGCGGGTGAAACATGCGGCCAGAGTATGAATCCGGGCGACGGGCGGCAAGGGAATGCGGCTGAGCCGCGCCAGCCGTCAGCCCTCCCCGCGCTGTTCGTTCGGCACCCCGTCCAGCAGCGGCACGAATCGCACCGGCAGCAGGTTCTCCCGCGTCGTGCTGCCATCCGCCTGCCGGGTCACGCGCACCAGCATCTGGTCTGCGCCGCTGCGCCCGACGGGCACGATCAGGATACCGCCGGTCGAAAGCTGCTCGACCAGGGCAGCCGGCACTTCCCCGAAGGCCGCGGCCGTGACGATGATCCGGTCAAAGGGAGCCTGAGCGGGCCAGCCGCGGGTGCCGTCCCCCAGATGGGCGATGATGTTGTTGATGCCCAGCCTGCTGAACAGCGCCGTGGCGTCGCGGTACAGTGTCCGGTGCCGCTCGACCGTGTAGATGCGGCGGCACAGCATTGCCAGCACCGCCGCCTGGTAGCCGGAGCCGGTCCCGATCTCCAGCACCTTGGCGCGCGGAAACAGGCGCAGCGCCTCCGTCATGAAGGCGACCACATAGGGCTGACTGATGGTCTGCCCCTGCTTGATCGGCAGCGGCATGTTCTCATAGGCCTGATGGCGGAAATTGGCATCGACGAACTGTTCGCGCGGCACTCGCTCGATGGCGCCAAGCACCTGGGAATCGGTGATGCCCTCCCGACGCAACTGCATCAGCAGCCGGATCTTTCGTACATCATCCGTCATGCGCTGCCTCAGTCCTGAAAGACGCGCCCGAGCGGATCAAGCGCATCCCGGTCGGTCAGGTTGAGGCTGATCGGCGTCACCGAGATCCCGCCACGCCAGATGGTGCCGATGTCCGTGCCCGGTGGCGGCATCGCCTTCTGTCGGCGCAGCCCGATCCAGTAATAGGGAATGTTGCGCCCGTCCTGGCGCGCGTCCACCGTCACGTCAGCCTGGTCACGCCGTCCGTGAGGCACCACATGAACCCCGTTAACCTCATCCGGTTCGACATCCGGATAGTTGATGTTGATCAGCACATCCTTCGGCCAGCCGTTCTCCAGCAGGCGGCGCACGATGCCCGGCGCATGCTGCTCCGCGGTCTGCCAGCGGATGACCTGGTCGGCGAAACCGATCTGGCTCATGGCGATCGACGGGATGCCCAGCAGCGTCCCCTCCATGGCCGCCGCGACCGTGCCGGAATAGGTGATATCCTCGGCGATGTTGGCACCCCGATTGACACCCGACAGGATCAGGTCGGGCCGTCCGTCCAGCACCTGCCGCACCGCCATCATCACGCAGTCGGTGGGCGTGCCGCCGACGGCAAAGCGCTGTTCCCCCAGTTTGTGCAGGCGCAGGGGGTTGGTCAGGCTGAGCGAGCGGCCCGCCCCGCTCTGTTCCTGCTGCGGCGCGACGATCCAGACGTCGTCGCTCAGTTCGCGCGCGATCCGCTCCATGGCCTTGAGACCGGGAGCATCGATGCCGTCATCGTTCGTCAGCAGGATACGCATGTCGTTCAGCCCTTCACGGCTTCGATGACGGTCTGCCCGCCCATGTAGGGTCGCAGGACATCCGGCACGATGATGGAGCCGTCAGCCTGCTGGTAATTCTCGATCACGGCAATCATCGCCCGGCCAACGGCCAGCCCCGATCCGTTCAGGGTATGGACGAAGCGGGTCTTCTTCTCGCCCTCGGGCCGATAGCGGGCATTCATGCGACGCGCCTGGAAGTCCAGGGTGTTGGAGCAGGAGGAAATCTCCCGGTAGCGCTGCTGTCCCGGCAGCCAGACCTCCAGATCATAGGTCTTGGTGGCGGTGAACCCCATGTCGCCGCTGCTGAGCTTCATGACCTGATAGGCCAGCCCGAGCCGCTGCAGCAGGGTCTCCGCGCAGTTCGTCATGCGCTCCAGTTCCGCCTCCGACTGGTCATCGGCGGTGATGACCACCATCTCCACCTTCATGAACTGGTGCTGACGGATCATGCCCCGCGTGTCCCGCCCGGCCGAACCCGCTTCCGACCGGAAACACGGCGTCAGCGCCGTCAGGCGCATCGGCAGGCTGGCGGCATCGACGATCTGTTCGCGCACCATGTTGGTCAGCGGCACCTCCGACGTGGGTACCAGCCAGAAGCCATTGTCGGTGTGAAACAGATCTTCCGAGAACTTCGGCAACTGGCCGGTACCGAATACCGCCTCGTCCCGCACCAGCAGGGGCGGATTGACTTCCTCGAACCCGAACTCACCGGTCTGCACGTCCAGGAACCAGTTCCCCAGCGCGCGCTCCAGCCGGGCCAGCGCGCCGCGCAGGACGACGAAACGGGCGCCCGACATGGCCGCCGCCCGGTCGAAATCCATCAGGCCGAGCGCCTCCCCCAGTTCGAAGTGTTCCTTCGGCGCGAAGTCGAATGACGGCACCTCGCCGACCTGGCGCACCAGCTCGTTGGCGTCCTCATCCGCGCCAACCGGCACGTCGGCGGCCGGAACATTGGGAATACCGGCAAGCTCCAGCGTCAACGCCGCCTCACGCTCCCGGTCCTCTTCCTCCAGCCGCTGCACGTCGGCCTTCAGGTCGGCGGTTGCCTGCATCAGGCGCTGTGCCTCCGCCTCGTCACCGCTGCCCTTGGCCTTGCCAATGGCCTTGGCGGTCGCATTGCGCTCCGACTGCTTCCGCTGCATCTCGTTCTGGATGGACAGCCGTGCCTCGTACATCTCCACGAGTGAGGCCGCGCGGGCGGCGTGGCCGCGCGCGGTCATGGCTTGGTCGAAGGCATCCCGGTTCTCCCGGATCCAGCGAATATCGTGCATGGGATCAATTCCAGACTGAGTCTCAAGTGAAGTGCCCGCGCCTTATAGTGCACTTTGCAGGGCGATTGAATCCTTCTCATGACCTGAACCTGTGCCACCATGGGAGATCAGACATGCATGACCGCCGGGGAGACGAACCATGAGCAGCATTCTCGACCGTATCCAGTTCCGGACCGTCGCCACCAACGGCGTCGAACTGCGCGTTGCGGTCACCGGAGAAGGTCCGCTGGTGGTCATGGTCCATGGCTGGCCGGAAAGCTGGTATTCCTGGCGGCACCAGATGGGACCCATCGCCGACGCGGGCTATCAGGTGGCGGCAATCGACGTGCGCGGCTATGGCGGCAGCAGCAAGCCGCACGCGGTGGAGGCCTATGACATGGAGAGCCTGACCGGCGATGTGGCCGGGCTGATCCCGGCGCTGGGCCACGACAGCGCCATCCTGATCGGCCATGACTGGGGTGCCCCGATCGTATGGAACACCGCCCTGCTGCATCCCGACCGGGTCAGCGCCGTTTCAGGGCTTTCGGTTCCCTATCTCGGCCCCGGCCCTGCGCCCTTCATCGATATCGTGAAGCAGGTCTTCACGGCCAACGGACGCTTCTTCTATCAGGTCTATTTCCAGGATGAGGGCGTAGGCGAAGCCGAACTGGAAGCCGACATTCGCGGTGGCCTGCGGCGGGTCTACTACGCCATCTCCGGCGATGCCCCGGACGGCACATGGCCGACCGACAAGCCGCATGGCGCGACCCTGCTGGAACGGCTGCCCGACCCCGACCCGTTTCCGGCCTGGCTGACGGAGACCGACATCGACTATTTCGTTGGTGAGTTCGAACGGTCAGGCTTCCGCGGGCCGCTGAACCGGTACCGAAATCACCACCGCGATTTCGAGCTGCTGAATGCCCTGCCTGACAGGCGTATCCATCAGCCCGCGCTCTATATCGGCGGCACGCGCGACCTGGTCCTCAAGATGCTGCCGGGCAAGGACATGGTGGCATCCATGAAGCAGCTGATACCGAACCTGTCAGACGCCGTGCTGCTGGAAGGTATCGGTCACTGGACACAGCAGGAAGCGCCGGAACAGGTCACGACCCTGCTGCTGGACTGGATAAATTCCATGAAGAAAATGTGACAAGCATTTCCAGAGGCTGGAAAATTTCACTCCATGCCTCCGGAAATTCCTGCGGTCAGCTGCTCTTCGCGAGACCACGATCGAAGATCGGAATCCACTCGGCAGCCAGTTCCTTGCCCTGCTTCAACTGCTTCTCCGTGATGTCCTGGGACAGTTCCTTCAGTTCGGGCTTCGCGGCGCCGACACCACGATCAATGGCAAGCTGCAGCCATTTCACGGCCTCGACCGGATCGGGTTCGACGCCCAGACCCTGTGCAAATGCAGCACCGACATAGGCCTGGGAGCGCGGGTGATCCGCCTCCGCTGCCCTGAACAGCCAGTAGAAGCCACGTTCGTGGTCGACCGGATGGTTCGCCTTGCCAGTGAAGAACATCCGACCGGCGAGGAACTGGCCGGCGCGGTCACCGGCGGTCGCGGCAGCTTCATAGAGCTTCCCGGCCCGGACAACATCGCGATCCACACCAACCCCGATGACGAGGATGTTCGCGAGCTTCTTGTGCGCATCAATATCGCCGGCCTTGACCAGAGGCTCCAGCAGAGCGGCCGCGGTACCATACCAGAGCGCCGCCAGTTCCAGATCTTCCGGTGTACCAAATGCCTTGTGGTGCATCTTGGCCAACTGGATCTGCATCTGGATATCGCCGCCACGCGCCAGTGCGGCCACCTGCGGCAGCGCCCGGGCGTAGAAGTCGTCGGAGAGGGCAATGTTCTCCTCCACGCCCCTGCCCCGACGATGGAACTCCGCCATGCGCAGGAGACCGCAGAGTGCGTCCTGCTCGGCGGCCTTGCCGAACCACTTGGCAGCGACCTTCAGCCCACGCTGTGCTTCCTTGCCCCGGACGATCAGCTCGCCGAGGTCACACATTGCGGTTGAACTGCCCTCCTTCGCCGCGACAAGCGTCTCTTCCCAGAGCAGCTTCTCGTCCTGGCTCCGCTCGTCATCTTCTTCCTGCGCCTGCACCTGCGCCGCGCCAAGCATGATCGTGCCGATCATGGCACCACAGACCATTGTCCGCCGTGCCCCCTTTGCAAAAAGCCTCATCATTCCCCTCCATTTGTGAGCGGCATGCATGTTGGCCGCTTCGATGGAGCTGACAGGCAAACCATGTGCCAAGCATGGTTCAGTGCCGGGGCGACTGGTTGCTTCCCGTGAATTCGCTAGCTGTCCTGCCGCCTCGGCGGCATGGGAACACCGCCACCGCCGCCGCGGAAACAGGGGACTGCATCATCAGGGGTGTAATATTCACCGGCGCCGTCGGTGAAGATGTGGGCTGCCAGTCCCAGCCCGTGACCGGGGTCCAGAGCGCCCGCCGAAATGGAAGTCCTGCCCGCGCCTTCGGTCGCGAAGAACAACATGGATCCGCATTTGCGACAGAACCCGCGCTGGCTGTCGGCACTGGAGCGGTACCAGGACAGTGACTCCTCCCCCGTGAGGCTCAGATCATCGTCCCACGCCGCGGTGAAGGCCAGAAAGTGACTGGTCTGCCGCCGGCACATGGTGCAGTGACAACCGATGATCTCTCTCATCGGACCATTGACCTCGAATGCCACCGCACCACACAGACATCTGCCGCGTACCGGTCCTGAAGCAACCATGACATTGTTCCTTTTATGTTCTCATTTCCGCGATAGAAGCAGAAGGCGACACATGAGACAAGCACTCCTGCGGATGCCGGGACCATGACCGGCAAGGCCAATCTGCTGATCGGACTGGAGACGCGCCTGGGCGCCCATGGCCTTGTGCTGCTCGGCGGCATTGTCGAGGGCGGGCAGACCCGTGTCATGGTCGGCAATGCCGGGTCACAGATGGTTTCGCATGTACCGGGCCTGCCCGAAGCCGACCCGCGCAGCGATCCCGTCAACCGCTGGACCCGGCAGGTCATGGAACCGGTCGCGGAGGAGTTCGGTGCCACCGTCAGCTATCCCTTCGATGGTCCGCCCTGGCAGCCGTTCGTGACCTGGATGCTGGCGACGGGCGAGGCCTTCGTTTCCCCGCTCGGCCTGGCGATCCATCCGCGCTACGGCCTCTGGTTTGCCCTGCGCGCGGCCCTGCTGTTCGACCGGGTGCTGGCGCTGGACCCGCCTGATGCGACGTCCCCCTGCGAGAGCTGCCGGGACCGTCCCTGCCTGTCGGCCTGTCCGGTCGATGCCTTCACGGGCACGGCCTACGACGCGGAGGGATGCCGCGACCATCTGGCGAAGCCAGCGGGCGATGACTGCATGACCCAGGGCTGTCGCGCACGGCGGGCCTGCCCGGTTGGCACGGCCTGGCGCTACACACCTGCCCATGCGGGGTTTCACATGCGTGCCTTCGCCCGCTGATCCGTGCCGTTCCTACGTCTCTGGTGGCCCGCCCCGAGATTCGGTAGAAATGGTGTGTTCAGACCGGGAGGAAGACATGCCTGAATATCGTTCGCATCGCACCACGCAGGGCAAGGGCCAGGCGGCAGCCCGCGCCCTCTGGCGCGCTACGGGTACCGCGGATCAGGACATGGCCAAGCCCATCGTGGCCATCGCCAACTCCTTCACCCAGTTCGTGCCCGGGCATGTGCATCTGAAGGATCTGGGCCAGCTTGTGGCGGGAGAGATCCAGAAGGCCGGTGCGGTGGCGAAGGAATTCAACACCATCGCCGTCGATGACGGCATCGCGATGGGGCATGAGGGCATGCTCTACAGCCTGCCCAGCCGGGAGATCATCGCCGACTCCATCGAGTACATGGTCAACGCCCATTGCGCCGACGCGCTGGTCTGCATCTCCAATTGCGACAAGATCACCCCCGGAATGCTGATGGCCGCCATGCGGCTGAACCTCCCCACCATCTTCGTGTCCGGCGGTCCGATGGAAGCCGGCAAGGCCGTCATCGCGGGGCGGGAGCAGATCGTCGATGCCGTGGATGCACTGGTCGCGGGCAACAACCCGAACCTGCCCGACGAACATGTGCAGGCCATCGAGGATATCGCCTGCCCGACCTGCGGATCGTGCGCCGGCATGTTCACGGCCAATTCGATGAACTGCCTGGTGGAGGCCCTGGGCCTCGGCCTGCCCGGCAACGGCAGCATTCTCGCCACCCACGCCCTGCGGCGCGGTCTGTTCGAGAAGGCCGGTCGCCAGATCGTGGAACTGACCCGCCGCTACTACGAGCTGGACGACATGGAGGTTCTGCCGCGGTCCATCGCCAACCGGACCTCTTTCGAGAACGCCATGTCGCTCGACATCGCCATGGGCGGATCGACCAACACGGTGCTGCATCTGCTGGCTGCCGCGTTCGAGGGGGAAATCCCCTTCACCATGGAGGACATCGACCGCCTGTCGCGCAAGGTGCCGAACCTGTGCAAGGTCTCCCCTTCCGTCCCCGAATATCACATGGAGGATGTGCACCGCGCGGGCGGCATCATGGCGATCCTGGGTGAGATGGCGCGCGGCGGACTGCTTGACACCTCCACCACCGATGTCCTCGGCCTGACGCTGGCGGAGAAGCTGTCGCTGTATGACGTGCGTGTCACGAAGGACGAGGTGATCCGCCATTTCTACCGCGCCGCGCCGGGCCGCCGCCGCATGCTGGAGGCCTTCGGGCAGGACAGCTATTACGAGACCCTCGACACCGACCGGGCGGCTGGCTGCATCCGCGACGTTGAACATGCCTATTCGCAGGATGGCGGCCTGGCCGTGCTGAGCGGCAACCTGGCCGAGGACGGCTGCATCGTGAAGACCGCCGGGGTCGATCCGTCGATCCTGAAGTTCGAAGGCCCCGCCAAGGTCTTCCATTCGGAGAACGCCGCCTCCGCCGGGATCATGGGCGGGGAAGTGGTCGAGGGCGATGTCGTCGTCATCATCTACGAAGGCCCGCGCGGCGGCCCCGGCATGCAGGAAATGCTGATGCCCACGTCGATGCTGAAGGCGATGGGGCTGGCCACCACCTGCGCGCTGCTGACCGACGGACGCTTCTCCGGCGCCACATCGGGCCTGTCCATCGGCCATGCCTCACCGGAGGCGGCGGAAAAGGGCACCATCGGGCTGGTGGAAACCGGCGACCGCATCCGTATCGACATTCCGGCCCGCAGCATCGAACTGCTGGTGGACGATGAAACCCTTGCCGCCCGTCGCGACGCCATGAACAACCGCGGCGACGGCGGCTGGCAGGCCGTCGGTCGCAACCGCAAGGTCTCCCGCGCCCTGCAGGCCTACGCCGCCCTCACCCGCTCCGCCGCCCACGGCGCCGTGCGCGATCCGGCGGTGCTGTCGGAGATGAAGTGAGGCTGTCGCTGCGGGGGCCGCGCGCCGGTCCCGCAGCGCCGACAGCCCTGCGCCCTCGCTGATCATTGATTCGCGCCGATCGCCGCAGCCAGCCATTGCCAGCAACCCGGCGCCGGAGTACGAATCGCAGACATGTTTCATGTCCTGTCGAGGAGCCACCTGCTGTGCGACGTTCCCTGATCTCCCTGGTGGCTGCTGCCACCCTTCTGCCCGCCGCGGTTCAGGCCGAGAGTGAACTGAATTTCTACAACTGGTCCGACTACATCGGCGAGACGACACTGGCCGATTTCACGGCGGCGACCGGCACCAAGGTGAACTACGACGTCTATGATTCCAATGACGTGCTGGAGGCCAAGCTGCTGGCCGGCAGTTCCGGTTATGACCTGGTCGTCCCGACCGCCATGCCGACGCTGGGCCGCCTGATCAAGGCGGGCGCGGTGCAGAAGCTGGACAAGTCGAAGATCCCCAACCTCGCCAACCTCGATCCCGTGCTGATGGACCGGGTCCGCACCGTCGATCCCGACCTGGAATATGGCGCCATCTGGCAGTGGGGCACCAACGGCATTGGTGTCAATGTGAAGAAGGTTCGGGAGCGGCTGGGCGACGTGCCGCTGGATACCTTCGATCTACTGTTCGACCCGGAGACGGTGGCCAAGCTGGCCGACTGCGGCGTAACGCTGGTGGACTCGGCGGAGGAGATCATTCCCCTGGTGATCAACTATCTGGGTGGCGACCAGGCGGCCGAGGACATGGACTGGCTCCAGAAGGCGGAGGATCACCTGCTGAAGATCCGCCAGCACTACCGCTACTTCCATTCTTCCCGCTACATCAATGACCTGGCCAACGGTGAGATCTGCGTCGCCGCCGGGTTCTCGGGCGACATCTTCATTGCCGCTGCGCGTGCCGCCGAGTCCGGCAACGGCGTCGAGATCGAATACAAGATCCCGCGTGAAGGCACCTTCATCTGGTTCGACATGATGGCCATTCCCACCGGCGCACCGCATCTGGATGCCGCCCATGCCTTCATCAATTTCGCGCTGGAGCCAAAGAACATCGCTGGCGTGACCAACTATGTCTTTTATGCCAATGCAGTAACCGAATCACTTCCCATGGTGGATGAGCAGATTCGCAGCAATCCGTCCATCTTTCCCAGCGACGCGGTGAAGGAGAAGCTGTTCGCCGCAGTGCTGAAATCGCCCCGCTTCACCCGCGCCGTCAACCGGTCGTGGACCAAGGTCCGTACGGGCGAGTAAAGGCACTTGGCCGCCGCCGACAGCACAGACACCCTGGTCAGCATCCAGGGCGTCACCAAGGACTTCGGCGGCACGCTGGCCGTTGATGGTATCGATCTGGAGATCCGGCGTGGGGAGTACTTCTCCCTGCTGGGCGGTTCGGGTTGTGGCAAGACAACCCTGCTGCGCATGCTGGGCGGCTTCGAGACGCCGACCAGTGGCCGTATCATGATCGACGGGCAGGACATGGCGGACGTCCCCGCCTATCGCCGCCCGGTGAACATGATGTTCCAGTCCTATGCCCTGTTTCCGCACATGAGCGTGGCGCAGAACGTGGCCTTCGGCCTGGAGCAGGAGAATGTCGTGAAGTCGGAACGCGACGACAGGGTCGCGGAGGCGCTGGAGATGGTGCAACTCGGCGAATACGGCCGCCGCAAGCCGCATCAGCTCTCCGGTGGCCAGCGCCAGCGCGTCGCCCTGGCCCGCGCCCTGGTGAAGCGTCCCAAGCTGCTGCTGCTGGATGAACCCCTGGCGGCGCTGGACAAGAAGCTGCGGGAGAAGACGCAGTTCGAACTGGCCAATATCCAGGTCAAGGTCGGCATCACCTTCATCATGGTCACCCATGACCAGGAAGAGGCGATGACACTCTCCGACCGGCTCGCGGTCATGAACGCCGGCAGGATCGTGCAGGTCGGAACCCCGGGCGACATCTACGAGTTCCCCGCCAACCGGATGGTCGGAGAGTTCATCGGCACCATCAATGTCTTCGAGGGCAAGGCGGATCCGGAGAACAGTGCCGTTCACTGCCCTGCCCTGCCCTGTCCCATCGTGATGGAGGACAGGGTGGCTGCGGAATCCGGCAGCCAGATCGCCATCGGCATCCGCCCGGAGAAGATGCGCATCCGCAAGGCCGGGCCTGCCCCCGCCGAAGCGGCTCCGGCCAGCAACTTCCTGGCCGGAAAGGTGGAGGACATCGCCTATCTCGGTGACCTGTCGATCTTCCATGTGCGACTGGCAGACGGGCGCATCGTCCAGGTCTCCCGCACCAACATCACCCGCCGACGCGACGAGCCGCTGACCTGGGAGGATGCCGTGGAAGTGGAGTGGGATCCCCAGGCACCGGTGGTGCTGCATCAATGACCGACGCGGCGGCAGATCGGGTGGCGGACAGTCCCGCGCTCAGCACCAGCCGCGGACGCCTGATCGGCATCCTGATCCCGACCGCCTGGCTGCTGCTGTTCTTCGCCATCCCGTTCCTGTTCGTCATCAAGATCTCCCTGTCGGAGGCCGCCTATTCCGTCCCCCCGGTCAGTGACTTCCTGATCTGGCAGGACGGCTGGCCGGTGCTGCAGGCGACCTGGGCCAATTTCGCCCTGATCCTGGACGACCCGCTGTATCTGCAGGCCCTGCTGGGCTCCCTCCGGATCGCCGCGATCTCCACACTGCTGACCCTGCTGATCGGCTATCCCATGGCCTATGCCATTGCGCGGGCGGAGCCGGGCATGCGCACCCCGCTGCTGTTGCTGGTGATCCTGCCGTTCTGGACCTCGTTCCTGATCCGGGTCTACGCCTGGTCCACGCTGTTGCAGGATCAGGGGATGATCAACAGCGCCCTGATGTGGCTGGGGGTCATCGATGATCCCATGCGAATGCTGAACACGGAGTTCGCAGTACAGCTCGGCATTGTCTATTCCTACCTGCCGTTCATGATCCTGCCGCTCTACGCCACGCTGGAGCGGCTGGACGGCAGTCTGCTGGAGGCAGCGGCAGACCTCGGCGCGCGCCCCGCGACGACCTTCTGGCGGGTCACCCTGCCCCTGTCCCTGCCCGGCATGGCTGCGGGCTGCCTGCTGGTCTTCATTCCGGCTGCAGGGGAGTTCGTCATCCCGGAACTGCTCGGCGGACCGGACACGCTGATGATCGGCAAGATCATGTGGCAGGAATTCTTCAACAACCGCGACTGGCCCGTGGCCTCCGCACTCGCCACCATCCTGCTGCTGCTGCTGATCGTGCCTATCCTGCTGCTGGATCGCACCCAGTCACGGGCGGAACAGGGATGAGGCGCGGCAGCTTTCTCACCCTCTGCCTCTGGGCCGGGTTCGCGTTTCTCTACCTGCCGATCCTGGTGCTGATCGTCTATTCCTTCAACGCCTCGCGGCTGGTGGCGGTCTGGGGCGGATGGTCGGTGAAGTGGTACGGGGAGCTGTTCCGGGATCCGCAGGTGCTCGGTGCCGCCTCCATGTCCCTGCAGATCGCGGCCATCAGCGCCACCGTGGCGGTGGTGATCGGCGGACTGGCTGGCTATGCGCTTTCCCGCTTCGGACGGTTTCGCGGACGCACCGGTTTCTCGACCATGCTGACCGCGCCGCTGGTGATGCCGGAGGTGATCACCGGCCTGTCGCTGCTGATGCTGTTCATCGCCATGGAACAGATCGTCGGCTGGCCTGCCGGTCGCGGGATGACGACTGTGATCATCGCCCATATCACCTTCGCCGCCGCCTATGTCGCGGTCGTGGTGCGCTCCCGCGTCGCCGGTCTCGACCGGGCGCTGGAGGAGGCAGCGATGGATCTCGGCGCGCGGCCCTTCACCGTGCTGCGCCGCATCACCCTGCCGATGCTGATGCCCGGCCTGCTGTCGGGCTGGCTGCTGGCCTTCACCCTGTCGCTGGATGACCTGGTCATCGCCAGCTTCGTCACGGGCCCCGGTGCCACGACCCTGCCGATGCTGATCTTCTCCAAGGTCCGGCTGGGGGTCAGCCCCGACATCAATGCACTTGCAACCCTGATCGTCGCCGTGGTCGCATCCGGCGTCCTGCTCTCGGGCTGGATCATGCTGCGCACGGAACGGCGTCACGCCAGACAGGTGCGGGCTGCATTCCGTCGCGAAGGCGCCATGGACGGGAACTGATCTCGAAACCGATGACACCACTTGCCGAGAACCTGCGCGGCGCCGGCCTGATGATGGCCGCGATGGCCGCCTTCGTGCTGAACGACACGCTGATGAAGCTCGTCTCCACCAACCTGAACCTGTTTCAGGCGGTCTTCCTGCGCGGCGTCGGTACCACGACGCTGATCCTGCTGATCGCCTGGTGGCAGGGCGCGTTGCGCTTCCGGCCCGCCGGCCGGGACCGGCGGATCATGGTCTGGCGGACGCTGGGTGACATGGGGCAGATGATCTGCTTCCTGACCGCCTTGTTCCACATGCCCATCGCCAATGTCTCGGCGATCCTGCAGTCCCTGCCGCTGGCCATGACGCTGGCTGCGGCACTGTTCCTGAAGGAGCCGGTGGGCTGGCGGCGCTACAGTGCCATCGCGGCCGGTTTCATCGGCGTGCTGCTGATCGTCCGGCCGGGATCGGAAGGCTTCAACGTCTATTCCCTGGTTGCCCTGACCACAGTCATCTTCGTGGTCCTGCGTGACCTGAGCACCCGCCAGCTCGACCGCGCCGTGCCCAACATCTTCGTCACACTGGTGACATCGCTCGCCGTCACCGGCATGTCGGGTATTGCCTCGGTGGTGCAGGGCTGGAACCCGGTTGCCCCCCACGACCTGCTGCGGCTGGGTGGCGCGGCCTTCTTCGTCAGCTTCGGCTATATCTTCATCACCATGGCGATGCGGGTGGGGGACATCGGTTTCGTCTCCCCCTTCCGCTACACCATGCTGGTCTGGGCGCTGCTGATCGGCATGTTCGTGTTCGGCGATGTGCCGCGACCGCTCACCCTGCTGGGTGCCGCCATCATCGTCTGCAGCGGCATCTATACCTTCTATCGCGAACGCAAGGTGGCACGCGGCCTTGTCGCCACCGCCTCGTCACCCCGCCCGGGCAAGATCACGTAGCTTGAACTTCTGGATCTTGCCGGTCGACGTCTTCGGCACTTCGCCGAAGACGATCTCCCGCGGGCACTTGTAGCCAGCCAGATGCTCCCTGATGAATGCGATCATCTCCTCCGCCGTGGCTGACTTGCCGGGCTTCAGCTCGATGAAGGCGACAGGCGTCTCCCCCCACTTCTCGCTGGGCTTGGCCACGACACCGCAGGCCGCAACGGCCTCATGCCGATACAGCGTGTCCTCCACCTCGATGGAGGAGATGTTCTCGCCGCCGGAGATGATGATGTCCTTCGACCGGTCCTTCAGCTCGATATAGCCATCCGGATGCCAGACCCCCAGGTCGCCGGAATGGAACCAGCCGCCCTTGAAGGCGTCGTCGGTGGCCTTCGGGTTCTTCAGATAGCCGCACATGATGGCATTGCCGCGCATCATCACCTCGCCCATGGTCTGGCCGTCCATCGGCACCGGTTCCATGGTTTCCGGGTCGGCCACCATCAGCGCCTCCTGCATGATGGAGGTGACGCCCTGACGGGCCTTCATCCGCGCCTTCTCGTCGGCGCTCAGGTCGTCCCACTCGTCCTTCCAGGCACAGACCACGCAGGGGCCGTAGCTCTCCGTCAGGCCATAGACATGCGTCACCTCGAAGCCCTGACGCGCCATCTCGGCCAGCACGGCGGCGGGCGGCGGGGCGGCGGCGACCATCATGTTGACCTTCTGGTCGAAGGGCTTCTTCTGCTCCTCACTGGCGCCGGTGATGAACTGCATGATGATCGGCGCGCCACACAGATGCGTGACGTTGTGGGTGGCGATGGCGTCATAGATCGTGCCCGAATCCACCCGGCGCAGACAGATGCTCACTCCGGCCACCGCAGCCAGCGTCCAGGGGAAGCACCAGCCGTTGCAATGGAACATCGGCAGGGTCCAGAGGTAGCGCGTGTGTGTCGGCATCTCCCAGGTCAGCGCATTGTTGATGGAGTTCAGATAGGCCCCGCGATGGCTGAACACGACACCCTTCGGGTTGCCCGTCGTGCCAGAGGTATAGTTGAGGGCGATCTTGTGCCACTCATCCTCCGGCATCGACCATTCCATTTCGGCATCGCCCTCGCCGAGGAAGTCGTAATACTCGATCTCGCCCAGACGCTCACCGCCCGGCCCCTGCGGATCGGCAATGTCGATCACCAGCATGTCGCGACCGATGATCTGCAGTGCCTCCTTGATGATCGGGGCAAACTCGGTGTCGGTGATCAGCGCCTTCGCCTCGCCATGGTCCAGGATGAAGGCGATCTCCGGCGCGGTCAGGCGATAGTTCAGGGCGTTGAGCACGGCACCGATCATGGGAACACCGAAATGCGCCTCGTACATCGGCGGCGTGTTCGGGCACATGATGGCGACGGTATCCAGTTCGCCGATGCCCCGGCCCTTCAGCGCCGAAGCCAGCCGGACACAGTTGGCATAGGTCTCCGACCAGCTCTGTGTCACGTCACCGTGCACCAGTGCCGGCTTGTCGGGATAGACCGCCGCCGACCGCCGGATCAGGCTGAGCGGCGACAGCACCGTGCTGTTCGCAAGGTTCATGTCGAGATTGTTGGCGTAGGCTTCCCGGCTCATGGAACGTCTCTCCCTGGTGCTGGTCCCTGCTTGCGGTCAGTCGTGCAGGCGTCGGGACTCGACTGATGGCGCTGCGCACGGTTGACTCTGGACCTGATTCAGGGGCCATAAAAGCCGATGGTTCACGGGCGATCAACAACGCCGGTGCAGGATAGCGGTTATCGGGGGCGGGAATGGCTTCAGGCCAGAATTCAGCGGCAGACACCGGCGGCACACAGGAACGCGCAAGACGGAGCGGTATCCTGCCCGGTCAGGCCCTGCGGCGGCTGGTGGAAGAGGGTCGGATCTCCGCCGATGGCGGGGTACCTGAGGAGCTGATCCAGCCCGCCAGCCTGGACCTGCGGCTCGGTCGCCGGGCCTGGCGGGTCAGGACAAGTTTCCTGCCCGGCGCGGCCTCCACCGTGAAGCAGAAGCTCGACCGCCTGACGATGCACGAGATCGATCTCGGCACACCAACGGTGCTGGAGCGGGGCTGCGTCTATATCGTCGAGCTGCAGGAACGGGTGCGCCTGTCCCGCGACCTGTCGGCCAAGACCAACCCGAAGAGTTCCACGGGCCGGCTGGACGTGTTCACCCGCCTGGTCACCGACTACTGCGAGAGCTTCGAGAGCGTCGCGGCAGGCTACGAGGGGCCGCTGTATCTCGAGATCGCGCCGCGCACCTTCTCCGTGCTGGTCAGCGCCGGGCTGCGTCTGAACCAGTTGCGCGTCTGGCGTGGCAAGTCACGCCCCTCCGACAGTCTGCACCGGGAACTGCATCAGCGCAGCGCGCTGGTGAGCCCGGAGAGCCTGGACGGCGCCGAACCGACCATCCGCGACGGGCTCTGGGTCTCCGTCGATCTTTCGGGCGAGAGCCATGACGGGCTGATCGGATACCGCGCCCGGCATCATGCCCCGCTGATCGACCTGAACCGCATCGACCATTACCCGGTGGAGGAGTTCTGGGAGCCGGTACATGCCAATGCCGACAGGACACTGATCCTGGACCCGAACCAGTTCTACATCCTGGTCAGCCGGGAAAGGGTCGCGGTGCCGCCCGACTCGGCGGCGGAGATGGTGGCCTATGACACGTCGTTCGGCGAGTTCCGCATTCACTATGCGGGCTTCTTCGATCCGGGCTTCGGCTACGGGGCCGCGTCCGGTGGCGGGACACCCGCCGTTCTGGAGGTCCGCAGCCACGAGGTTCCCTTCGAACTGGCCCACGGCCAGCGCGTCTGCCGCCTGGTCTACGAACGGCTGAGCGAGACACCCGAAACCCTGTACGGCGCGGAGATCGGCAGCCACTATCAGGGACAGGGCCTGAAGCTGTCGAAGCACTTTCGCAAGGGCTGATCCGAACGGGGGAGAGAACGGGATGGTGATCGGGCGAGACATCTATGACGCCTTTCCGCGCTACCCCTTCACACCGCCCCCCGAGCTGGACGGCAGGGGCGGTCGCGTTCCGGTCATCATCGTTGGCGGTGGCCCCATCGGCCTGACCCTGGCGCTGGGCCTCGCCTGTCATGGCGTACCCTGCACGGTGATCGAGCCGCGCGACAGCGCCAGTTTCGGCAGTCGTGCCACCTGCACCTCCCGCCGCTCACTGGAGATCTGGGAACGCTTCGGGGCAGCACAGCCCGCGCTCGACATGGGTCTCGCCTGGACCGGCGGCAGCAGCTTCTGGCACGACCACACCGTCTTCTCGCTGGCCATGCATGACGATGCGGACCAGAAACATCCGCCAATGATCAACATCCAGCAGTGCTTTGCCGAGCAGTTCCTGATCGATGCCGCGCTGCAACATCCCGATATCGACCTGCGCTGGTCCAGCACCGTGACCGGTCTGAAACATGATGCGGACGGGGCGACGGTGACCGTGGAAACGGCGTCAGGTACCTATGAACTCGCGTCGGACTGGCTGGTCGCCTGCGACGGGGCCCACAGCTTCGTGCGCCAGTCACTGGGGCTGAAGATGAAGGGCACGTCCTACGAGGGGCGATACCTGATCGCGGACATCCGTCATGCATCGAAGCATCCGACGGAGCGGCGGGCCTGGTTCGATCCGGTCTCCAACCCGCGTGCCACGGTGCTGATGCACAGGCAGCCGAAGGACATCTGGCGGGTCGACTACCAGTTGCGGGACGAGGATGACGCGGAGGAGGAACTGAAGGAGGAACGGGTGCGCAGCCGCATCTCCGCCCATCTGGAGATGATCGGGGAGGATCCGGACTACGAGCTGGTCTGGATGAGCCTCTACAAGGCCCATTGCCTGACCCTGGAAAGCTATCGCCACGGTCGGGTGCTGTTCGCCGGTGACGCCGCCCATCTGGTGCCGATATTCGGCGTGCGCGGCCTGAATTCAGGCATCGACGACGCGGGCAACCTGGCCTGGAAGCTGGCGGCGGTGATCCAGGGCACCGGCGGCGACCGACTGCTGGACAGCTACAGCCAGGAACGGGTCTTCGCGGCGCACGAGAACATCAGCCAGGCGCGCAAGAGCACCCTGTTCATGACACCGCCGTCACGCGGTCACACCCTGTTGCGCGACGCGGCACTGAGCCTTGCGGTGAGCCACGAGTTCGCCAGGCCCCTGGTCAATCCGCGCCAGACCACGGCGATTGTCTTCCCCGCCTCCATCATCAACACCCCGACCGACCCGAACCTGCCCGGACCACCCGCCGGGGCAACCCTGCCCACCTGCCCGGTGGAATGGCGGGACGGGAATGGGAGCGGCAAGGGCTTCCTGCTGGACCATGTGAAGCTGCGCCCCACCCTGATCCAGTTCGGCAACCACCGGTCCCTGCTGGCGGAGACGTCCGCCGGGCATGAGGTTGATGTCGTGACGGTGCTGGACCGACCCGACCCGGCGTTCGACGGCTTCTGCCTGGTGGACTCCGAGGGCCGGGCACGTGCTGTTCTGGGGGCGGCAACCCCGGACGCAGGCTGCCTGGTCAGGCCGGACGGACACATCGCGGCCCGCTGGGACACGCCTGACCCGGCGTTCATCCGCAGGGCCCTGCTCCGTTCCCTGGGGCTGGAGGCAGCGGCATGACCGGCACACCGATGGACACCGAAGCCCTGGAAGTCTGGTGGGAGGCGCTGGCCCATGCCGTCGACCGCGCCGGACCCGAACATGAAACCATGTTTCTCGCCAAGCTTGCCCTGCTGCTAGGGCGGGAGACCGGCGACCCGGAACTCTGCCAACGCCTGATGGAACAGGCGCTGGAGGATCTGACCTGAAACCGGACGCGGACATCATCCGTCCGACTGTCCATGCCCGGCACCGGCTCGCCCGACTGGGGTATCGCGGGCTCTATTCCACTTACCGGGTCGGCAGCGTGCTGTTCCGACCGAAGCTGCGCGGGGCACTGGCGCTTGTCAGGGTCGGCGAGGAGTTTCTGCTGGTCCGCAACAGCTACAATCGCTGGCATACCCTGCCCGGCGGCCGCGTAGACCGGGGCGAGACATTCAGGAGCGGCGCGGCGCGGGAACTGCTGGAGGAGACCGGAATCAGCATTCCCGAAACGGCCTTCACCTGCGTCCACGCCGAGACCCATCGCTGGCAACAGCGCACGGAACGGATCGAGATCCATGCGACGGACCTGGAGGCACGACCGACCGTCCATCTGGACCCGGTCGAGATTGCGGAGGCGCGCTGGCTGACAGCGTCAGCCGCCCTGGAACTGCGCCTCTATCCGCCGCTGCGCCACTATCTGGAGGCGGCGCGAGACCTGTAGCCGGATCGGGACACGGGCTTCACGTGCCCGACAGCTGCGCGACCAGAACCGACGACGGAATGCCCCCGGCGGTGACCCGGCTCCGGTGCGTGGGCTGCCAGACCTGCGGATCCAGCCGACGCTCCAGCTGTATGGGCCGGCAGCCGCCGACCAGGCGCGGCGCCACGCGCTGCACCATGGTCCAGACCGTCATGGTCAGTCCGGCGTGGCTGAAGGTGCCGGGTGCCAGACCGGCGACGGCCAGTTGACCACCGGGCTTCAGGACGCGTGAGGCATCCTCCAGGAACCGGGCGATGGCGGCGGGCGAGAGCAGATCCAGGACATAGGTCGCGACAACAAGATCGGTTGAAGCGTCCGACAATGCCAGCCGGCCATCACCCGCACAATCATCCAGCCGGACCTGGTCCCCGAAAGCGGCAAGCCGTTCCTCCGCCAGTTCGCGCATCCTGGGGCTGATATCCAGCCCCAGCCACGTCGTGTCGGGACCCAGATGATCACGCAACAGCCGCGCGGCCAGCATCCCTGTCCCCGGTCCGAGTTCCACGACCGATCGGACAGCAGAAAACTCCACGGCGCCGATCAGGCGGGAGAAGGCCGCCTCCGCATAGCGCATCTCCCTGTCCTGACCCTGACCGAGCGCATCGTAATGCGCCCGTGCCGCCTCGACTGAAAGAACCGTATCCATCAGGCCGGCCAGCGGCCCTTTGCCATGTCGCGCCAGGCATCCCGCAGGCTGTCGCGGAAATCCGGTCCCGCGATCTCGATCAGTGCGGCGGGGCGATGATGCACCGGCAGGTTCCGCAGGTTCGCCACGCCATGTTCCGTCACCACATGATCGATATCGGTGCGCAGTCCGGTGACCACGCTGCCCGGATCGATGGTCGGGACGATGCGGCTGATCTTTCCCCCTGCCGCAGTCGCCGTCATGGCAACGATGGAGCGCCCGCCGCGGCTGCGTGCGGCACCGCGCATGAAGTCCACCGATCCACCGGTGCCGGAGACCTGCCTGCCCTTCAGCGTCTCCGCATTCAACTGGCCGAACAGGTCGATCTCCAGTCCCGAATTGATCGAGACGAAATTGTCGATCTGCCCGATCAGCGCCGAGTCGTGGGTATAGCTGATGGGCTTGTAGACAATGTCCTGCCGCCCGACGGTCCAGTCATAGAGTGCCTGCGAGCCCATGCTGACGCCGCCAAGCATGATGCCGGTGTCGATGGTCTTGCGGCGGCCATTCATGTTGCCGCCGTCGATCAATTCGGGCATGCCGTCGGCCAGCATGCCCGAATGGACCCCCAGATCGTTCTTGGTCACAAGCCCGCGCAGGACCGCGATCGGCAGGGTGCCGATACCGATCTGGATGCAGTCGCCGTCATGGATCAGCGACGTGACATGGTCCGCGACATTCTGGACATCCTCTGTCACATCGCCCACCCGCAGCTCCAGTGCCGGGTGATCCACCTCCACCGCAATGTCGATCCGGCTGGCGGGAACCGGCGTCGCGCTACCGCCGACCGGCATCGCGCGATTGACCTCCGCGATCACCAGCTTCGCCTTGTCCAGCACGGCAGGCTGGCTGTCCACGCCCAGACCATGCGGATAGCTGCCATCGGCGCGCGCTGGCCCGACCTGGATGACCGCCACATCGACGTCCAGATCCTGCTCCAGATAGCGGTAGAGGCCGTGGTACTGCTTCGGAATCAGGGACATGCGTCCGCTCAGAAGCGAATCAGCCGTCTGCGGCGTCCCGAAGAAGCCGATGCCACGGGCATTCCCGTGCAACTGGCTGTAGTCCGTGCGGTTCACCCCCGGCACGCAGACCGACACGAAGGTGCAGCCATTGCCACAGTCCGCGTCCGCCGCCATGGCCGCGACCAGGTCCGTCGGCTCCCCCGGTCCACCCTGGACATAGACTGTGCTGCCCGCCGGTATCCGGCGCACTGCATCGCTGCCATTCAGCCATTCGGTCATTGAATCCCTCCCCATAAGAGCGTCGGGAGGTTACATTCGTCGCAGTGGGAGGACAACGCGATGAAATTCGGCATTTTCTACGAGCATCAGATTCCGCGCCCCTGGGATGACAGGAGCGAGCAGCGGACAATCAATGAATCCCTCGATCAGATCGAGTTGGCGGACAGCCTGGGCTATGACCACGCCTGGGTCGTGGAGCATCATTTCCTCGAGGAATATTCGCACGCCTCCGCGCCCGAAGTGTTCCTGGGTGCCGCGAGCCAGCGCACGAAGAACATTCGCCTCGGCCACGGCATCGTCCAGATCACCACGAACCAGCCGCATCGGGTGGCGGAGAAGGTCTCGACCCTGGACCTGCTGACCAACGGTCGCGTCGAACTGGGTCTGGGCGAAGGCGCGGGCCCGGCGGAGTTGCATCCCTTCGGCGTTCAGGTCCGGTCCAAGCGTGACCGGTGGGAGGAGGCCGTGCAGGCCATCATCCCCATGTTCACGAAGACCGACTGGTCGTTCGAGGGCGAGTTCTTCAAGTTCCCGGCCCGCAATGTGGTGCCGAAGCCGATCCAGAAGCCGCATCCGCCGCTGTGGGTGGCCTGTTCCAACATCCAGACCATCGGCAAGGCCGGTGAATGGGGCATGGGGGCGCTGGGCTTCAGCTTCGTCAATGCGGACGCGGCGCAGGCTTGGGTGCATCGCTATTACAACAACCTGCTGCACCGGCAGCAGAAGCTGACCGACTATCCCATCAACCCCAATGTGGCGGTCGCCAACGGTTTCTTCTGTGCGGAAACGGATGAGGAAGCCATCGAGAAGGCGTCAGGCTGGACCTTCTTCATCTTCGCCCTGTCCTACTATGGGCGCATGGGTGTCGATGCGCCGGGCAAGAGCGACCTCTGGGCCGCCTACCAGGACTGGCGTGAAACCGACAAGGCGAAGGAAGCACTGGCCAATGCGCTGGTCGGCAGCCCCGCCACCCTGCGCAAGAAGTTGCGCATGTTCGCGGATGCCCATGTCGACCAGATCATCCTGGTGGCACAGGCGGGCCGGACCAGTCACGAGGACATCTGCAGGAGCTACGAGCTGTTCGCGCGGGAGGTCATGCCCGAGTTCCATGCGGAGCGGGAGGCGCAGGAAGCCTGGAAGCAGGACGTGCTTGCCGGCCGCATCGTGCTGGAGGAACTGACCACCGACGGCTACGACATCTACAGCCATCAGAACGAGGACATTGTCCGCCTGACGCCGGAACAGCTCAAGGCACAGATGGCGGAGAAGGAAGCCGCAAAGAGGGCTGCTGCCGGGGACGACTGACGGCGCCGTCGGTCGGGCCCTGTATCCTGCTGACGGACCGGCTCCTTGCTGAACGGAAGGGAGCCACGGTCGCAGGCGATCGGGTTTCTGCGCGCACCGGCTACGCATTCCGTGAAGATGTCCTGGACTTGCAGGACCGCACCATCAAAGGGGAGGAAACTGATGGAGCCCGTGAAATATGTCGACCGCCTGAACGAGAAGTACCAATCTCTCGGCTTTCCGCCGTATCAGTGGACGATCAACGAGGACGCGCCGATCACGAAGCTGACTAGGCCGCTGTCGGACTGCTGCGTCTCGATGCTGACGACTTCGGGCGCGTCGTGCCGCGGGGTGCCGGGCTTCGATCCCGATGCGCGCAACGATCTCCGGCTGGACGAGATTGCCAGCGACTGGCCCGAAGACGGTTTCGAGATCAACGACAACTATTACGACCACACCGACGCCAGCGCCGACATCAACTGCCAGTTCCCGATCCAGCGCCTGCGCGAGCTCGCTGCCGACGGGGTGATCGGTCGCGTCGCGCCGCGGCTCTGGAGCGGCTTCATGGGCCGCATCTACAAGCGCACCGCGACACTGGAGAAGGCCGCCGAGCTCATCGCCGAGCTGAAGGCCGATGGCGTCGATCTGCTGGTCCTGGTACCGGCCTGCCCGCTGGATCACCAGACCGCCGGGCTGGTCGCCCGCGCTGTCGAGGAGGCCGGGATTCCCACCGTGCTGGTATCGACCGGCCGCGACCTCTCGGCCCAGGTGAAGCCACCGCGCACGGTGTTCGTGAACTTCCCCATGGGCAACGCCTTCGGCCGCCCCGAGGACGCGGCCCAGCAGCGCCGCATCCTGGAAGACGCGCTCAGCCTCGCCGCCACCGGTACGACAGCGGGCGAACTGGTCGACCTGCCCTATGTCTGGGGGGAGGAAGTCACAGTCTTCTTCAAGCAGACCACGCGGGAGTATCAGCTGCGGAAGTAGAGGCGGGCGTCCGTGACCGGCCCCGGGAACCCATGGTACCGCTCCCGCGCCTGAGCATGGGCGCGCGGTGCCTCAATCCGTGTGGAAGGTCATGAAGCCGTCCACCGGCTCCCGCTCCGTCCGCAGCGTGTTCTCGACCAGACCGGTATCCTCGTATCCCAGCGCAATACCGCAGACCACGGTCTGGTCCTCCGGGATGCCGAGCTGTTCCTTGACCACGGAGTGATAGGTCGGCCAGGCCGCCTGCGGGCAGGTGTGTAGCCCATATTGCCGGGCGATGGTCATGATGTTCTGCAGGAACATGCCGTAGTCGAGCCAGCTGCCGATCTCCAGCCGCTTGTCGATGGTGAACATCATCCCGACAGGCGCATCGAAGAACAGGTAATTGCGGCCCGACTGCTCCCGCATCTTCGCCGTATCGCCCTTGGCGACGCCGGCCAGCTTGTAGAGGTCCAGCCCGACCTTGCGCCGCCGCCCCAGATAGGGCTCGAAAAAGGCATCGGGGTAGTACTTGTACTCCTTCTCGTGCCCCTCGGGGCTGTTGAAGTGGGCATCGCGCACGGCATCACACAGCGCCTTCAGCTTCGCGCCCACCATCACATGCCCCTGCCAGGGCTGCATGTTCGTCCCCGAAGGCGCCCGCGCCGAGACCTCAAGGATATGCCGCACCAGTTCCATCGGCACCGGATCAGGCAGGAACCCGCGCACAGAGCGGCGGGAAACGATCGCCTCCTCCGGTGTGTGAGAGACATCAGCGGCGGTGTGATTGATCACCGCTTCAAAGGCATTGGCTACATTCATTCTGGATCTCCCTCCCCAGGGTTTTCGGCATCGGTCGCCGCAACTTCATCGGTATCGCTGTGCGGCACAGGCTGGCTGCGGACCATATGGGTCGCGACAGCAACGGGCAACACGGTGATCAACAGCACCGAGACCGGATACAGGATCAGATCCGCACCCATCACCCGCGTGACGGCCAGGGCAAGTGCTGCATCAGCAAGCAGCAATGCGAGAAAGACACGAAAGAAGCGGTTTCGGACACTGCCATAGTAATGATCGAACCCATGAGTCTGACGCTTCCATGCCTCGCGGAAACCGACACCATGATGGCGCGCGATTATGGGTATCAGCGCAAAGCGGGAGACTCCGAAGGCCAATGCGATCAGCGACAGCAGGTGCTGAAGAAAGCCGATCAGCACCAGTGTGGAGAACAGGCTGTCCGCATCATCTCCAGCGCCAGTCCGAACCGCCGCCGAGGCCAGGAAAACCGACAGGAAGGAGGAGAGCAACCACGAAAGCAGCAGGACGATCAGCAGGCTGAAGAAGCCCGAGACCAGCAATGCCCAGGCCACATCCGGCTTGAATGCCAGTTGCATCCGGACATCCTTGCCCGAACGCCGGTCCGCCCCGACAGCGGCGATCTCGATCATGAAGAGTGTCAGCAGAAACGCGATGACGACCGGCGTCAGCCAGCTCAGGATCAATGCCAGGGCGGGCAACGAAAGCCCGGCAAAGCCAGATGCCCCCTCTGCCAGCAGACTCCCTGTCAGGGAATCAAAGGCCAGGTCAACGCCGGTACCGAACAGGACAAACACGGCCACTGCGACGAGAACGGCGCGTGTGATCGACAGACCACCGCAAAGGTCGGCAAGGAACCGGCTCACTCCCCGGAAGACCCGGTCGCCCCACCCTGCTGGCTCATGGCGCTGTCATAGAGCACCGCGGCGGCGACGGAGATCGGCAGGGCTAGGCCGATGATCCAGTCGGCGAGCCCCCCCAGCAGCACGCCCGGCGGTCCGCCAATGACCCTGCCCGCGCCGAAGCTCATCAGGAACGACAGGCCAAGCAGAACCAGAAAGGCCCGGAACAGGCGCCAGCGCAGGCCCATGAAACGTTCCGCGTGGCGCTTTCGGGCTTCGCCGAAGTCGAGCTGCCAGGCGATGGAGATCACCGGCACCATGGCAAATCGGGAGGCCGCGAATGCCAGAACGGTCACCGTCCCGGCCACCATGAATGCCACGCTGGTCGGGTTGGCCAGCAACTGCTCCAGAAAACTGCCGAACATCGCCTCCATCTCCTCCGCCGACTGTGCCGGTTCGGCAGGCAGGGGCGGGGCGGCGACCATCAGGAAGACCAGCGAGAACGGCAGCAGGGTCACCATGAAGATGACGAAGATCAGCAGTCCGGAAACCAGCGTCGACAGCAGTTGCGGCGCCTTCGGCCGCCAGTCGATGGCCCGGAAGGCGGTCACGCCGAGACAGACTTCTGTCGCCAGCACGATCAGCATGTAGGCCCCGAATACCGTCACCACGAAGGGTCCCAGCATCAGGTAGCCGCCAAGGGCCAGCATGGTCTCCACCAGCGCGCCGACCACACAGATCCCGAGGAAGGCGGCAGGCGCGCGGGCCATCAGGCCAACGCCGGCAGAGATATCGCTTATGACAGACACGTGGGAAATTCCGTTCAGACGAGGGCGGCAGGTGCGCCAGCAGGTTGCAACAGGGCCGGATTGTGGCCGAAGATCAGGGCAGAAACAATCGGTGCGGGCCAAACCCGCGCGACCAGTCATCCCCGGGGAGAGCAATATGCCGGATCAGGCGCAACAGCAACGGCGGGAAGGATTCTATGACGAGATCCGCCCCCTCAACATGGCGCCCCTGTGGGAGGTGCTGCACGACCTGATCACGAAGGAGCCGAAGAGCCGGGTCCGCCCTGCCCTCTGGCGCTATGACGAGATCCGCCCGCACATCATGGCCTCCGGCGACCTGATCACGGCGAAGGAGGCGGAACGCCGTGTCCTGATCCTGGAGAATCCCGGCATGCCGGGTGAGGCGAAGATCACCACCTCCCTCTACGCCGGTCTGCAACTCATCCTGCCGGGCGAGGTCGCGCCCGCCCACCGCCATACCCAGTCGGCCCTGCGCTTCGTGGTGGAGGGCAATGGTGCCTATACCGCTGTCGATGGCGAGAAGGCCCTGATGCAGCCCGGTGATTTCGTCATCACGCCAAGCTGGACGTGGCACGACCATGGCAATGATTCCGCCGAACCCATGGTCTGGCTGGATGGGCTCGACATTCCGATGATCACCATGTTCGACGCCAGCTTCGTGGAGAAATGGGGGCAGGACCGCCAGCCCATCGCCCGGCCCGTGGGTGATTCACTGGCCCGCTATGGCCAGGGCATGCTGCCCGACGGCTATACCGCGCCGACCCACACCTCCCCCGTCTTCAGCTATCCCTACAGCCGTACCCGGGACGCACTGGAGACCATGCGCCGGACAGAGGAATGGGATCCGGCCCAGGGTCTGAAGCTGCGCTACGTCAACCCGGTGAACGGCGACCACGCCATCCCGACCATGGCGACCTTCATGCAGTTGCTGCCGAGGGATTTCGCCGGTGTCCCCTATCGCGCCACGGATGCCATGGTGTTCTCGGTCGTCGAGGGGACGGGCACCGTCACCATCGCCGACGAGACCTTCAGCTTCGGCCCCCGCGACCATTTCGTGGTGCCGTCATGGGCCTGGTACAGCCTGAACGCGGCAACCGACGCCGTCCTCTTCAGCTTCTCCGACCGTCCGGTCCAGGAAAAGCTCGACCTCTGGCGCGAACAGCGCGGGAACGGGTGAGAGCAGTTCTCAGTAGTTCGCCTTGAAGGGAACCGACCGTCCCTGCGCTACAGCATTGTCTGCAAGGGCTTGCAAGAGTGCGCGCTTCGACGCGGTACGGCGCGACCCGTCATTGCGATACGCATCGGGGTCAATGACGATCCCCAACTCCTGCTTTCGCTTGGCGAGTTGTTCCTGATAAGCGTCAAATTCCATGGTCTGCATTGCTTTCTCGCCACACAAAAAAAATTCTTCGCAATTCATTGCATGTTACTCAATTTTTATCTTTAATACAGACCATATCGACCATATCATAGGAATACCCTCTGCTAATTCGAGCAATGAAAAATGTTCGGGAGAAGATGAAGATATTTTCAATGAAAAAAATGCACTGATTGAAAACATGTTGATTGCACACAAACGACTTTAAATGTGTCAAATGAATGGTGATATCGAAGAAGGGCTGATCGCGCGCGGTTCCGGAAAGTGGTCACTCGCAGGTGTTCCACAGCGAGGCTGGGCATGCAACGGGATCGATGACCTTGGGGCCCCAAATGCTACTTGCGAGATGTGCGAGGTGCAGTCCATACGCTATGTCCATTACATGACGCATCAAGAGTATCCTGATGAGCTAGCCGTGGGTTGCGTTTGCGCTGGCCATATGGAGCAGGACTATGATGCAGCACGCAACCGAGAACGTGTCCTCAGGAATGCTTCGCGGCGCCGACGTAACTGGTTGTTGCGGAAATGGCGAATTTCGCGAAACGGCAATCCGTATATCAACACAGACGGATTCAATATTACGGTATTCCAGAAGGGGCGAGTCTGGAGTGCGCGGATTGTCGAGAAGGAGAGCGACGCGCCCTACTTTGCCAAGAGACAGTACGACACAGAGGACGAAGCGAAGCTGGCTGCATTTGCCGCCATGCTTTTTTTTGAAGCAGCGGAAGAACTAGTTTCCAGTGAGGCAAGATTGGTATTTGGCACCGACCCTCATATTGAGCGTGCCCGGGCGCATCTAGCTAGCGGCGACCATCACCGGCTTCTCTACGCATGTCTGGAATTGCGATATGCCTTGGAGCGTATTGCATACCAGAAGCTGCAGCTTCGCCTCGAGAAAGTGACAATAGACGAAATTGCTGCTTGGCAGCCGCGTCGCGCATTGGAACGCCTAATGGAACTGGTGGATGCGCACTTGGCTAGGGGTTCGACGCTCAGGGTAGCGTCGGATTCCGAGCCTGGTACGCCTGCGAAAGACAATTTCGTGACAGTTGGTCAAACTACTGGTGTATCGCCCCGCGAAATCGGTCGGCATTGGCAAAAGCTGGGATCTTACCTGCATATCCGGATGCCAAGAAAAAAAGGCCAACATCCCCAAGAATTCGATGAACCAAAATTACGCACTTTCCTTGAGGACGTAATTGAGTACGTCGAATTAATAGCCAGCACCAAATTTGACGCCTATTTCTCCTACACGGCGACCTTTTCATGCGAAAAATGCGGCCATAGCATTGTTCGCAATAGCGAATTGCTCGACGAGGAGACCATTGTCGAATGCCAAAACGAGCAGTGCAATGCCTCGTATATCACGCATTTCGATAACGATGCTTTCAGGTTCGAGCCCTATTTCATCACTCTCGATTGCAAGAATTGTGACCAGAGGGCGCAATTCGATGCCAACACATTTCTGAAGTTGAAGACGAATGAAACCACGACATTTGCCTGCAACGGGTGCGATACGCGGTATCTCGTACGTTGGACATTAGAATATGGCCCAGAGTCGGATGCGCTGGGGCAAGAAAAGTAAGCTAACGCTGTCAAAGAATTAGGCCATACGCTCTAGCGGCGAAATTACCCCCTCCCCACCCAGTCCCCCAGCTTCGCCACGGCGGCGTCCAGAAGGCTGTCCTGCTTGGAGAGGCAGAAGCGGACGAAGTTGGTGCGGGCGCCCTCCGATGCGTAGAAGGCGCTGACGGGGACGGTGGTGACGCCGGCGTTCAGGGTGATCTCCCGGCAGAAGTCCACGTCGCTGCCCTCGAACCCCACGGAGCGGATGTCGGCGTTCAGGAAATAGGTGCCCTGGCAGAGCGCCGGTTCGAAGCCGATGGCCGTGAGGCCGTCACGGATCCGGTCGCGCTTCGCCTGCATGTCGGCGGTCAGGCCGGTGAAATAGCTGTCATCCTTCGCCAGTCCGAAGGCCACGGCCCGCTGCAGGTTCGGCGCGGTGGTGAAGGTGAGGAACTGGTGCGCCTTGGCAACACGCTGCAGCAGCGCCGGGCAGGCGGTCATGTATCCCACCTTCCAGCCGGTCAGGGAGAAGGTCTTGCCCGCCGAGCCGATCTTGATGCACCTGTCGCGCATGCCGTCCAGGCTGATCAGCGGCGTGTGCTGCAGGCCGTCGAACAGGATGTGCTCATAGACCTCGTCACAGACGGCGTAGGTGTCATGCTCCAGCACCAGATCGGCGATGATCTGCAGTTCGGCACGGCTGAAGGCCTTGGCCGCCGGATTCAGCGGGTTGTTCAGCAGGATGAACTTGGTCTTCGGCCCGAAGGCGGCGCGCAGCCGGTCTTCCGGCAGGGTCCAGTCCGGCGGGTCGAGCCGCACCAGCTTCGGGATACCGCCCGCACGGCGGATCATGGGCAGGTAGCAGTCGTAGAGCGGCTCGAAGCAGACCACCTCGTCCCCCGGCTCGATCAGGGCCAGGAAGCAGGCCGCGAGCGACTCCGTGGCACCGGAGGTAACCATGGTCTCCGTCTGCCAGTCGACATCCAGCCCGTAGAACCGCTTGCCATGCGCGGCCACAGCCTGCCGCAGATCGGGAACCCCCAGCATCGGCGGATACTGATTCGGCTGGTCCTCCAGCGCCGCCGCCGCGACGGCGCGCACGTCGTCGGGCCCATTGTCGTCGGGAAAGCCCTGCCCGAGGTTGATAGAGCCATGTTCGATGGCCAGACGACTCATGACCTCGAAGACGGTCACGCCATATTCGGCCAGTATTCCGTTGCCATCCTTCATGGCGCGCTCCCCCTCTGTTCGTCGCGTTCAATGCCAGACAGAGGCAGCCGCAATCAAGTGGCCTGATCGGTCAGGATGCGCGTTGCAATATCCGCTTGCCCGCAGGCTCCCGATCCAGCGCCTCGCAAAGCAGCAGATAGAGCTTGCCCACGTCGGCACTGAGGAACACGGCACTCAACATGCCCTGCTGGTCGGCCCGCTCCACATTTAGCATCAGCGACTCGAATTCGTTGAGGTACAGGTCCACGAAGCGACGGAAGTCATCACCGTCCCGATAGAGCGTCGCGATCTGTTTCGCCTCGCTGCGGGCCACCAGCCGCCGGGCAAAGAAGCCACGGTCGCCGCGATAGAACTTGCGCCATTCCGACTCGGTTGCATCGCGATCCAGCAGGCGGTGCAGGTCCAGCGAGAGGGAATTCAGCCCCTCCGCCACGAAGGCCGCAGACTGCAGGAACCGCTTGTCGCGATTGTCCGCCGTCCGGTCGCGCAATTCGACAGCCGCCCTTGCCGCGCCCTTGGATGCCCTCTGCAACTGACCGACCTGAACCTCGAACGCCTTCGCGGCCAGCCCGGACTGCATGGTCGCGGCCTTGGAGGTGGAGGCCATGGCACCCACCTGCGCGCTCAGGGTCCGCTCCGCCTCGGCCAGGGCCTTCTGCGCTTCGGCCATCGCCTCTTCGCAGGCCCTGCGCTGCCGTTCCAGAGCAGCGGTCGAGGCCGTCGCTGCCGCATCCACATCCGCAGACTCTGCGCGTGTGGTGGCCAGCGCCGCCTGCAAGTTTGCCACCGCATCGGCCACCACCTGCGCGGCGCCCTCACCCGCGCTGCCCGCTTCGCGCAGCGACCGGCCGAGCGCCGTGGCTTCGCCCTGCAAGCGTGTGGCAGCCGCGCTTGCCCCCTGCTCGACCGCGGTCGTTCCATCCTGAAGACGTCCAAGCGCGTCGGTCAGCCCCTTCTCGGCCTGTTCCGTACTGTCCTGCAGCCGACCGAAGGCAGCACCGAAACCCTGTTCCAGCGCCGCCGAGTCGGCCTGCAATCGTGCAATGGCCTCGGTGATGCCCCGCTCCATCTCAGCGGCGTGATCGCGCGCTGTCGCCGTCATCCGCTCAAGCTGCTGCTGATGACCCGTCAGGTCTTCGGAGACGGCACCAGCCGCCTGTCTGGCCTTGTCACCGGCGTGCGAAAGCGCGTCGATGCGGGCCGCCAGCAAGGCATCGATATCCGTACCCGTTGCCTTCAGGTCGATGGACATCTGCTGCACCATCGAGACACGGGCGCCAAGCGCATCCACGACCTCTTCCGCCTCGGCTCTTGCCCGGCTCTCCGCATCGGTGAAGCGCTGGGTTTCCTGGCGGGCGTTGGCCAGGGCCGTGGCCAGCCGTGCCGCGCCACCGGCCGCTGCCTCGACCAGGCTGCGGGTCTGGTCGGTCAGCTGCGCGCTTTCCTGCGCCAGCGCGCGGGACTGCGCCAGACTCTCGTCAGCCGCGGCACCGATCCGGTTGCGGGATTCCTCCGCCACGCTGGCCAGACGCCCGGCGGCGAGTTCCATGTCACCGGTACGGCCAAGCCCGGCGTCGATCGCCGATACGGCCTCACCGATCGCAGCGGTTGCAGCCCGTGCCGCCGCCGTGCTGCGCCCGCTGGCATCCTCGATCCGCTGGCCGGACTGGCTCATGCGGCTCTCGCTCTCATCGACGCGCGTGGCAAGCGTGCTGATATGGGTCGCCAGCGCCTCCGCCTGGGCAAGCGTCTCGTTGCCGATGCGCGCGCCCAGCGCACCAAGGGATTCTGCACGCAGTTCGATCTCCCCGGCGGCACCGATGACGCGCGTGGTAACCGCATCCGCCGCGGTATCCAGCCCCTTCACACGCACATCCAGGTCGCTGGTCAGCGCGGCCAGACGGTCACGCACCTGCTCCGCCTCCACCAGCATTGCGCCGCTTCCCGCCTCCAGCGACTCCGCCATCATCCGTGCCAGTTCGCTGGCATCCCGGACGCGGGTGGCCATGCGGTCCAGCGCAGGCGAGATTGTCGTCTCGGTCGCGCCGACACTGTCCTTCAGCGACTGGATCAGATCGCCAATCCGCTGCCCGTCGTCTGCCAGCGCGCCAATGGCGGCGTTGAAGCTGTCCAGCAGGGCCTGATTGCGCGCGGACACCGCTTCGGCACTGCCCTTCAGCGTGTCGCCTGTGTGCAGCGCCATGCTGCCGAGGGAGCGGACCTCCGACACCATGCGCACAGTGCCCTCGTTGATCTCCGCCAGCACGCTGTCCAGACCGGACCGGACATCGCTGATCGAGGTTTCCGCCTGTCCGGCGGCGGCACCCAGATCGCCCACCATCAGGGCCAGTTCGGCTGTCTTCTCCGCCATCCGCGCGGCCGCACCATCGGCGGCCTGCGCTGCCTCCGCCAGCCGCTCATCGACATGGGCGATGGAAACATCGATGCGACCGGCGACCTCACCGCCCACCACTTCAACCCGCGTTGCCTGCTGCGCCAGCGCGGTCGTCGTCAGACGTGTACTGGCCATCGCGTCCTCCAGCGTGGCCGCAAGTCCTTCCAGTCTGGCCCGCACGTCGCTGTCCGCATCGACCGCAGCGTCGGAAAGACGGGATACCAGCGTGGCGAGTGCCTCCGTGCGATCCGCCATCAGATCGGAAATACTGTCCAGATGCAGGGCGGCATTGCCGGCCTGACCGCCCAGTTCGACCGCAGCTGTACCCAACGCACCGACACCGGCTTCCAGACCCTCGACCGCCCCGCGGGCACGGTCCTCGACCTCGCTCACGCGCGCGCCCGTATCCGCGACCGTGCGCTCGATATCCCGCAGCAGCAGTGTCAGCTCCGCCACGCGTTCATCCACCTGGCTGGTGGTCTCCGACGTTGCCATGTTGGCATTGGCCACGCTGGTGCTGATCCGGTCGGTGCGCGCGCTCATCTCGTCCAGCAGCTCGCGTACGGCCACCGTCGCGTGTCCGACGGTCAGGCTGGCGTCACCCGCCATCTTCTCCAGCAGGGTCGCCGCCGCTTCCGTGCGGGCGGTAACGTCGGTCTCCGCCTTCTCCACCGTCGCCTCGACACGCAGTCCAAGCCGCTCCAGCGCATCGGAGCGCAGGGCAAATGCCCGCTCCATCCGTTCCATGCCACCAAGCACGCGGGTACTCAGTTCATCGATCTGCTCCCCGTGCTCGGCGAGCAGGCCGACACTGCGCGTGGTGCGCTGGTCCATGTCATCCATGGCCTGGCCAACATCGCCAAGGCCATGCCGCACCGCCGCCAGGGCACTCTCCGTGCGGCTGACGACACCGCTCAGCGTCGTGTCCCCCTGCGCCACGGCGGCATCGATGGAGGAGATGATGTCCGAAAGCTCGACCGCGCGCGCGCCCAGTGCCTCGACCTGCGCGTCGCCCCGACCTGCAACCGCGATGGCCCGGCTCTCGACAGTGCCGATGTAATCCGAAAGTTCAGCAATGGAGGCACGCAGCCGGTCGGCAACCGCGATCACGCGCTCCTCCGACCGTTCCGAGGATGCGACAGCCATGGAGGCTGCGGCCTTCAGGCGTTCCTCCACATTGTCGATCATCTGCGCCGCCGTGCCCTGCATCTCGGCCACGCTTGCCGCCAGGTCATCACGGGATTCCTCCATGCGCCCCGTATTCGCAGCGAGGCGCTGTTCGATCTCGGCCAGATCCCCCGTCAGACGACCGATTCGCCCTGCCATGTCCTCGGCCTGGTCCGAAACCGCGCTGCCGCGTTCGCCCAGGGTCTCGATCTCCGTGGCGAAGCGCTGGGTCGCAGCCCAGGTCCGGTCAGCCGTCGATTGCAGCGCCTGCTCCGCCTCAGCCGTGACGATGCCGATGTCATCCAGCACCCTGGCGAGACTGGCATTCCTGGCCGCAATGGCCTCCGCACTCTGCCCGGCGCTCTCGGCGCTGCGACCGGTGATCTCTTCCAGGTCAACAAGCTGCTGGCGACTCTCGGCAATCACGGTGGTCATGGTCGACTGCACATTGCCCAGACCGTCACGCAGACGCGCGATCTGGTCATCCACGCCCTCCCGCAAGCCATCCGCCTGGTCCATGGTGCGCGCGATGACCTGTGACAGGGCCTCCATGCGGCTGCGCAGGTCCTGGCTGACACCGGAGACCCGACGGACGGTGCTGTCTGCCTCCTCCCGCAGGCGCGCCATGGGCTGTTCCAGCATGGTGTTGATCTGACCGGCACGCTTGGCGACCTGTTCGACGGTATCGTCAGCCGCAACCAGCTGGGTACGCAGCGACGCCTCGATTTCCGCCGTGCGCCGCCCGGCCTCCGCCACTGCCTGACCAAGCGCCTGCCCCTGGCGTTCGCCAAGGGTCCTGATCTCGGAATCCAGCGCGCGCACGTCGCCCAGCAGTGTCCTTTGCGCTTCCGCCCGGTCCATGATTGCCTGACCCAGGTGATCCGACTGTTCCGCTGCGTGCCGTGCCGCCGCCGACAGGGCTTCCGTGCCCTTGCCGATGCGTTCGTCCAGCCGCTCGACACGTGTCAGGGCATTGGTCGTCTCGCTCTCCAGCGCCTGACTGAGGCGCCGCAGCGACAGGGTCATGGCATTCAGCCGCGCCTCCGCCTCCGGGTCCGGAAAGGCCATGTCCTTCAGCACCGCGTGCAGGGCGGAGCGGCTGTGGCGGGAATCGACACTGCGCCAGTACCAGAACCCGGCCAGCCAGATGAATGCGGGCGGCACGAAAGCGGCAATCACGACCAGCGCCACCTCATGCGGCAGCATCAGGCTGATGGCGGACAGTCCCGCCGACTGCATGAACCACGCCCCCACCAGCACCAGCCAGAGTACGGTCAGTCCCAGCAGCAGTGCCGCAGTCCCGCGACGAATGCGGTCCAGCGACTCCACGGTCAGTGGCGTGCGGCCACTTTCCGGGTCACCGGCGTTCTCGGGTCCAGGGTTTGGCCATTTCAACAGCATGGCATTCCGGCCTCTTCAATCATTGCAGGTGCTGGACAGGCAATCCGACCAGCGAAAGTCGGGCGAAGGCGGCTTCAGGTCTGGTGTTCCGCATTCAGCTCCGCATCCAGTGCGTCACGCGTTGCCCGCATGACCTGCTGAAGGTACGCCAAGGACTGCGCGGTGTCAGGTACTCCCTGCCCCTTCTCCAGCGACCCGGCTGCTTCCGCCAGGTCGTCGAAACCAAGGTTGAGCGCGGCCCCCTTGATCGCATGCGCCAACTGCCCTTGCGCGGCAGCATCCAGATCGGGCAGTTCGCTCGCCCAGCCTTCCAGATCCTGCACGAAGTGCTGCATCAGCGCCCGCGAAGTCTCCGGGTCGAGCCGGCGGTTCAGCCGATCCCGTATCGGTTGGGCCGGTGCAGCATCTTCGGACCTGTCCCCACCGGCGGCCTCCGCCGCACACCTGCGCAGGATCTGCAGCAGTTCCTCCGCATCCAGCGGCTTTGCGAGATAGCCGTTCATTCCGGCCTGGACACAGCGATCCAGATACTCGTCGCCTGGATGTGCCGTCATGGCAATAATCGGGATACGGCCGACGGCACCGGGCAGCTTTCGCACGGCGCGGGTGGCGTCGAGGCCATCCATGTCGGGCATTTCCACATCCATCAGCACCAGGTCGTAGGGCAGCGACCGTAGGGCCTGAAGTGCCTCCCGTCCCCCACCTGCGGCAACCGCATCATGTCCGGCACTCTCGACGATCGACGACGCGAGCTTCTGGTTCACCGCCACATCATCGACAATCAGCACCCGCAGCCGATGCCCGCTTTCCGACGGAGGTGTCTCGGTCACGCCCGGCTGATCACCGCTTTCCAGCGGCGCCCCCGCCAGCGCCCGATGGTAGATGCCGCGCCGCAACGGTTGCAGGATCCTGGCGTCGAACAGGGCATCCTCATCCTCGGCCTGTGCCTCGACAACACCCACAGGAACGGTGAGGATCAGACGTGTAGCGGCAATTGTCTCATCGCCACGGACCTGGCGTGCAAAGGATCCCGCGCCGCCCCGGATCCGCCAGTCGACGACGCAGGCATCCACTCTCTCCGACTCGCGCAGGATGTTGAGTGCATCGGCAGGCGATGCCGTTTCCCGGACGCGTGCCTGCCAGTCACGGGCGTAGCGGACTGCAACCTCCCGCGTCTTCCCCTCCGAAGCCACGACGAGAACCGACGTCCGTTCCAGACCGCTGAACGGTCGCACGGTCCGGCCATTGCGGACCGGAAGGTCCACCGTGAAGACCGATCCCTGCCCCTCGATGCTGACAAGGCGGATGTCGCCGCCCATGGCATTCACGAGCCGGCGCGAGATGGCGAGCCCTAGGCCGGTGCCACCGAACCGCCGCGAAATGCCGCCCCCCTGGCTGAACGGACGGAACAGCCGTGGCTGCACGTCCGCCGGGATGCCGATACCGGTATCCGACACCTCGAACCGCAATACCGCGCTCTGGCCCGGCGCCGGGGCAACCGCCAGGGTGACATGTCCGGTTTCGGTGAACTTGATCGCATTGCTGACCAGATTGAGCAGGATCTGGCGCAAGCGCCCCGCATCGGCAGTCATGATCTCGGGGCTGTCCGGCCCGATGTAGCTCACGACCTCCAGCCCCTTTGCCTGCGCCCGTGCTGCCATCAGCCCGACGACACTCTCGACCGTGCGCGCCACCTCGAACGGGGCGTCGTCCAGTTCGACCCGTCCCGCCTCCAGCTTGGTCAGGTCAAGGATGTCGTTGATCAGGTTCAACAGTGCGTCCGCCGACTCCCGCACGATCTCCGCATAGGATCGCTGCTGCGTGGTCAGGCGGGTGCCCTGCAGCAGGTTGGTCATGCCGATGATCCCGTTCATCGGCGTGCGCAGTTCATGGCTGATCGTCGCCAGAAACTCGGACTTCGCGCGATCCCCTGCCTCCGCCTGCAGGCGAGCGGCCTCCGCACTGCGGTGGGCCGTCTCCAGCCGCTCGATCAGGTCCGTATTCTCGAACCGCAGGGCGATGGACTCTCGATAGCGCCGGTTCAGGCCACGCAGCCAGCCGAACAGCATGATCAGGGTAATGATCCCCACCCCGGCAGTCGCCAGTGCCAACCGGCTGCCGTCCAGCAGCAGCATGATCACAATGGGCAGGCTGGTCGGCACGGCGAAGGCAATGAAGGCCGGCGGATAGAGCGCCCGATGCACCACCGCCGCCACCAGCGAGCCAAAGACCAGCAGTGCCAGAAAGGCCTGGTACGGATAGGACGTCGCATCGAAATAGCTGGCCAGGCATGGCCCCCAGACCAGGCCGATGGCAGCGGACAGGGCCGTATAGCGCAGGCCCCAGGCCTCCGCCGTGCCGGTCTTCGCCGGTTCCGCCTCGAACGCACGACGCAGCCGCCCCGCGGCAAACATCATGGCAAGTACGCCGACCGCCAGGATCGCGGCAGGCCAGATCGCCGCGCGCTCCAGAAATACCGTGACCAGAATGCCGACGACCATGAAGGGAATGATCCGCAGACCTCCGGATTCCCGGATCAGTTCGGCAATCATTTCCGCGCGAATGCGCTGGTCGCGGTCGAGAGAGGGCGAATCGCTGGTCCCGTCGAATTCCCTGCGGACCCCGGCGCCGGATGGTTCCCCGTCCCGGGCGTCGGCCCCTGACGGTCTGTCTGACAACGCGTCGGCGCTGCTCATCGGCGCAGGCCCTCTCCACGGGACGTCACAACGACAGTCCCCATCCCCTCAAGGTCTCACGTCGGATACGGGCAATGCAACGGCGAAGGCCGTGACCGGGACGTCACCAGGCGGTGTAACCGCCATCGACGACGATCTCGGTTCCCGTGACGAATTTCGTCTCGTCGGAGGCGAGATAGACCACGGCGTTCGCGATATCCTCCGGCTCACCCAGATGACCGACCGGATGGCGCGCCCGGATCATCGCGACAACCTTCTCGGGCTCCGCCTGATTGGCAACATTGTCCATGACCATCGGTGTGCCGATGTAGCCCGGATGGATCGAGTTGACGCGAATGCCCAGGCCGGTCTGCGCCGCCTCCACCGCTGCCGACTTGCTGAACAGCCGCACCCCGCCTTTCGACGCGCTGTAGGCGGATGTTCCCGTATTGCCGACGATACCCAGCACCGAGGAGATATTGATGATGGAGCCCCCCGGAGCCATGCGGCGAAAGCCGGTCCGGGTGCCAAGAAAGACGGCATCCAGATTGACCGACTGGATCCTGCGCCAGAACGCGAGATCCGTGTCTGCCAGCGCACGGCTGGCCCCGACACCGGCATTGTTCACCAGTACCTGAAAGCCGCCAAAGCGGGTCTCCGCCTCGTCGGCGATGGCGTCCCAGCGTGCCTCGTCAGTGACATCCTGGGCCATGGCGGTCGCCTGACCGCCCAGCCCCTCGATCTCCGTCACCACCGCTGCGGGTGCTTCGAGGTCGGTGGCGAGGACCGTTGCCCCCTCCGCGGCGCAGGCGAGCGCTGACGCCCGCCCGAGCCCGGAGGCTGCACCGGTGATCCACACCACCTTGCCGTCAAGGCGTCCCACGGGACCGTCTGCCCTCAGGAGACCGCGCCGGAGGCACGCAGACGCGCAACCTCGTCGGCGTCGAAGCCCCAGTCGGACAGCGCCTCGTCGGTGTCATGTCCCGGATCGGGTGCCACCGTGGGCTTGCCGGCCGGAGTGCCGGAGAAACGCGGCGCGACGTTGGGCTGGGTCACACCGTCGACTTCGATGAAGGTCTCGCGCGCGACATTGTGGGGATGGGCCGGAGCCTCATCCATGTCCAGCACCGGCGCGAAGCAGACGTCGGAGCCTTCCATCACGTCACACCACTCATCGCGGGTCTTCGTGGCGATGACCGCAGCGATCTCGGCGCGATATTCGTCCCATTTGGCAGGATTCATCTGCTCCGGCATCGCATCGGGCGCCATGCCAAGCTTCTCCTTCAGTTCCGCGTAGAACTTGCCCTCGATGGAGCCGATGGAGACATGCTTGCCGTCACTGGTCTCGTAGACGTCATAGAAGTGCGAGCCGGTGTCGAGAATGTTGGTTCCCCGCTCCTGCTTCCAGCGACCGGCGGCCTTCATGCCGTAGATCGCCGTCATCAGGTTGGACGCACCATCAATCATTGCCGCATCGACGACCTGACCCTTGCCGGACCGCTGCGCCTCGATGTAGGCGGCGAGGCAGCCGAACGCGAGGTAGAGCGCACCGCCGCCGAAGTCGCCAACCAGGTTCAGGGGCGGCACCGGCCCGCTGTCCTTCGTGCCGATGGCATGCAGCGCACCGGTCAGGGCGATGTAGTTCATGTCATGGCCGGCCGCATGCGCGATCGGGCCGGTCTGGCCCCAGCCGGTAACACGACCATAGACCAGTGCCGGATTGCGCTTGAAACATTCATCCGGGCCAAGACCCAGCCGCTCCGTGACGCCGGGGCGCATACCCTCGATCAGGATATCGGCCTTCTCGACGAGTTTCAGGACCGTCTCGACACCTTCCGCAACCTTCAGGTTGGCGGCCACCGAACGCTTGGAACGATTGAGCAGATCCCATTTGTTGCTGCCCCGGTCGATGCCGAGATCAGCAGCCGTCTGACGGTCGATGCGGACCACATCGGCCCCGAGATCGCCCAGCAGCATCGCCCCCATCGGACCCGGGCCAATACCCGCCAGCTCGACGACCTTCACTCCACTCAATGGTCCCTGACCACGCATCGCAACTTTCCTCCCCGGAAATATGTGTGTGGCGCCATTGTGCGAGACCCGCAACGACTTGTCATCCCGGACGATGCGCAACCCCAACCCGCTCGACAGACAGACGACACAGGGCAAGCAACGCCAGCAGCAGCGCAAACAGGGATGCCGCAGTACGGAGATGATTCGCCCCGGTCCAGGTGGCCGACCACTCCAGCCAGTTGGCCATGCCCGAAAGCGATCCCTCCGCCAGCGCCCGGTTCATCGGCACATTCAGGGAGGCGGTGAGCGCCACCACACCCGCCGCATAGAAAGCGAAGGACACAAGCAGGAGCACACCGGGCCACCGGCGTCCGGTGAACAGGCAGGCCCCTGCCAGCAGGAACCCCAGAACCGGTGTCAGCGCGAAGGTGGCGAAGAAGACC
Source organism: Minwuia sp. IMCC3009 (assembly GCF_029909415.1). Lineage (GTDB taxonomy): Bacteria > Pseudomonadota > Alphaproteobacteria > Minwuiales > Minwuiaceae > Minwuia. The sequence continues at coordinate 1,389,839 of NZ_CP123781.1, read as the reverse complement.
GGATTGCGTACCGCGACATTGATCCCGCGCATGGCGTCCATCGCCGCGTCGCCTGTCAGCAGATCCAGCCCCGGCATGACCGTGAAGGAGAAGGCATAGAAGAAGCCCGCCATCAGCCCCAGAAGCAGGCTGAGAAGAATGACCCCGAACCTCAAACCGGTGCTCATCACGACTTGCCTCCCCCGATTGTATGGCAGGCAACAAGCCGCGCACGCTGCGGTGACTGGTCCTGCGTGCGTTCGGGCGGTGTGACAACCGATTGGCCGCGCATTCGAATTCTCCATATCCGTATCAATGTGTACGCCTTTGACAGAACCGTACATATCTATACGATCCGGTCAATCTGAATCTGTGGGAGAGGTCGAACATCAATGCTCCGACCGGTGAACGGATCAGCGATCAGGGAAACAGGGAGGCCGCAGGCATGAGAGCGGAACGGCAGCAGGCACGTCACAGGCAGATTGCCGACGCGGCCTACGCGTTGCTGCAGTCAGAGGGATATCGCGCCACGTCCATGCTCGCCATCGCGCGGCAGGCCGGTGCCTCCAACGAGACGCTCTATCGCTGGTATGGCAACAAGCAGGGACTCTTCCGGACGCTGGTCGAAGACAATGCCGCTGAGGTGCGTGACCTCCTGCAGGCGCGACTGGCGGAGGATGCCCCGCCGCTGGCGGCCCTGTCGGAGATGGCGCCGCTGCTGCTGCAACTGGTGACGGGACCGAAAGCCGTGGCACTCAATCGGGCGGCGGCGGCGGATGTGAATGATACCGCGACACTGGGGCAGACGATCGCGGCGTCAGGACGCGAAACCGTGGTGCCGCTGATCGGTGCACAGATTGCCAGACTGCAACAGTCGGGGGACCTGGTCGGTGCACCCGTGGCCGAGATGGCTGAGACTTTTGTCGGGTTGCTGATCGGGGACTTGCAGATCAGGCGGGTGATCGGTGTGATCGACCCGCCCGACGATGCCGAATGCGAACGGCGCGCCGGGCGGGCAATCTCACAACTTCTCAGGCTCTATGGCCCGGATCACTCAGCGGCGACGGGCGCCGCCGCGATAGCGCCGGACTGATGGTCCTGCGCGCCAACCACCGCCGCAGCGGTCATGTTGACGATGCCGCGCGTGGTGATGGCCGGGGTCACCACATGCGCTGACTTCTGCATGCCGATCAGGATCGGGCCAACGGACATCCCCTCGGTCGTCTCCTTGACCAGGTTGAAGGCAATGTTGGCTGCATCCATGTTCGGCGCGATCAGCACACTGGCGTTCCGGGTCAGGGTCGAGTTCGGGTTGATGCGCTTGCGCACCGACTCGTTCAGGGCCGTGTCGCCCTTCATCTCGCCATCGATCTCCAGATCAGGGGCCATCTTGCGCACCAGTTCCAGTGCCTTGCGCATCTTCCTTGACGACGGATCGTCATTGTCGCCGAAGTTGGAGTGCGCCAGCAGCGCCACATGCGGCTCGATCCCGAAACGATCCACGACTTCAGCAACCATGATCGCCATTTCGGCAATCTGCTCCGCAGTCGGGTCGTCGGTCACATGGGTGTCCGCAATCGCCATCGTGCCCCGATCCATGACGACGAGTTCGATTGCCGACGGCTCGGAAACGCCCGGACGCAGACCCACGATGTCCTGCACGAACTTGATGTGGCGGTCATAGCGCCCCACCAGACCACACAGCATGCCATCCACATCGCCACGGTCGAGCAGCAGGGAGGCAATGACGGTGGTGTTCGTCCGGATCAGGTAACGGGCCTCGTCCGGCGTCACGCCCTTGCGGCCCATGCGTTCCATCAGTGCGGTGGTCAGCGTCGCGATACCGGCGTCATCGCCCGGATCGAAGACATCCAGATCGGTACCGACCTTCATGCGCAGGCCGAAACGCCCGATCCGGCGTTCGATCACTTCCTTGCGTCCGATCAGCAGCGGACGGGCAAGACCATCGTCGATGATGACCTGGGCAGCGCGCAGCACGCGTTCCTGCTCACCATCGGCATAGGCGATCTTCTTCGGATCCGCCTTGGCGCGGTCGAAGACGGGCTTCATTGCGAAGCCGGTCTTGTAGACATGCTCGTTCAGCTTGGCGCGATAGGCGTCCATGTCCTCGATCGGACGCACGGCAACACCGGAATCCATGGCGGCCTGGGCCACGGCGGAGGAAACCTCCACCATCAGGCGCGGGTCGAACGGCTTCGGGATGATGTAGTCCGGGCCGAACTCCAGGCTGTCGACGCCATAGGCCTTGGCCACCACGTCGGAGACTTCCTGCTTCGCCAGATCGGCAATGGCCTTGGTGGCCGCGACCTTCATTTCCTCGTTGATGGTCGTGGCACCGCAGTCGAGCGCGCCCCGGAACAGGAACGGGAAGCAGAGCACGTTGTTGACCTGGTTCGGATAGTCCGAACGGCCGGTGGCGATGATCGCGTCGGGGCTGGCGGCACGCGCCTCCTCCGGCAGGATCTCCGGGTTCGGGTTGGCCAGCGCCATGATGATCGGCGTCTTGGCCATGGTCTTCACCATGTCGCCGGTCAGGGTGCCGGGGCCGGACACGCCGACGAACACGTCGGCGCCCTTCACCGCCTCACCGATGGAGCGGGCTTCGGTCTCGACGGCCCAGTACTCCTTGTACTTGTCCATCTTTTCCTTGCGGCCCTTGTAGATCGGTCCGGAACGGTCGCAGACGGTGATGTTTTCCTTGGCGACGCCCAGGGACACGATCAGTGCCATGCACGCCTGCGCCGCCGCACCCGCGCCGGAACAGACGACCTTGATCTTGTCCAGGTCCTTGCCGACGACGCGGCAGGCGTTGTAGATCGCGGCGCCGACGCAGATGGCGGTACCGTGCTGGTCATCATGGAAGACGGGGATGTTCATCCGCTCCCGACACAGCCGCTCGATCTCGAAACAGGCCGGTGCGCCGATGTCTTCCAGATTGATGCCACCGAAGGTCGGCTCCAGGGCCGCCACGACCTCCACGGTCTCCTCGATACCCATCTGGTTGATCTCGATGTCGAAGACGTCGATGCCGGCGAACTTCTTGAACAGGACGGCCTTGCCCTCCATCACCGGCTTGGACGCCAGCGGGCCGATGTTGCCCAGACCCAGCACCGCGGTCCCGTTCGACACGACGGCGACCAGATTGCCGCGCGCGGTCATGTTGGCGGCCTCGAGCGGGTCCTCGTGAATCAGGGAGCAGGCCGCGGCCACACCCGGGCTGTACGCCAGCGAGAGGTCGCGCTGGTTGGCCAGTTTCGTGGTCGGCATGATCGCCAGCTTGCCCGGCGTCGGATAGCGGTGATAGTCCAGCGCCATCTTGTTGAGTTCGTCGCTCATCGGTATCCCCTCGATACGTGAAAGTCCCCTTCGGTCACTATCCGCCATGTCGGGGGAAAAATAAACGACCAAGGCCACGGGACGCGACGTAACCCGTGCCGGATGCGAAGTGGATCACATCACGGGTTGCAGGACCGGCCTGACGCTATCGATCAATGCCCGGCCAGCGCCGGACGCAGACCCGGCAGCGCAGGGATCCCGGCAATCGGGCTCAGCCTCATGTCACCCGACATGCCACATGACCCGGTCATTCAGGAATGAGATGGCCTTTCTCGTCGCGGATTTCCGGCCCGCGCACCCGCGCGCGACCGTCGCCGAAGTTCTGGTCCCGTGTCTGCAGCGCAGCCTTCAGCCCTTCCGACCTGGCCACCTGCCGGAATTTCTGCGTTCCGGGGGCCAGATGCGCCCGTGCGTCATTCTCGGCGGAAAGCCGCTGCAGGGTCCGCCCCCCCATCAGCTCGATACCCAGATTGACGATGCGCTTGTTCGCCGCCAGCAGATCAGGGTCGATACCGGCCATGCGACTGGCCAGTCCCTCGACCTCCGCTTCCAGCAGGTCGCCCGGTACCGACTTCAGCACCAGTCCGATCAGCGCCGCTTCCTCCCCCGTCACCGTGTCACCGGTGAGAAGCAGGCGTTTCGCCCACTGCGGTCCGCAGTTGTAGAGCCACATCTGGTTCGGCAGGGAGCCCAGGTCCCGCGCGGGCGGAAAGCCGATCACCGCATCATCCGCCGCGATCACCATGTCGCACAGCAGTGCCACATCCGTTCCACCTGCCAGACAGTGGCCGTGCACCTGCGCAATCACCGGCTTGTGCATGTCGAACAGCGCCATGCGCAGACGCTGGCCATACTCCAGCCGCCAGATGTCATCGTCGATCGTCGGGTCGGCATAGATCCCGCCATCGCGATAGTTCCGGTTTCCACTGCCGCTGGTCTGGGTGCTGTTGAGACCCGGCGTCAGATCATATCCGGCGGAGAAGCAGGGTCCCGCACCGCGCAGGATGACACTGTGGACAGCCTTGTCATTGTCGGCTTCCCAGAGTGCCTCGTTCAGTTCCCGCAGCAGATCGACCGAGAGGGCATTGCGCTTCTCCGGCCTGTTCAGCGTGATCCGCGCGCGACCGTCGGCCACCTCGTACAGGATATGCTCCGGCAGTTTCATCTCGATCCCTCCCCAGGGTCAGTAGATCGTCCTGGCCATATGCTCCGGATAGTCGTTGTCATAGCTCTCGGCGTCGAAGTCACCGCTGACGGTGGCCTTCAGCATTGCGCCCGCCGTGGGCACTTCGTCACGCGCGGCGAATGCTGCCGGATCCCAGAGACGTGACCGGTGCAGGGCCTTCTGGCACTGATAGTAGATGCGGTCGACCGTCACCGAGATCACGCTGCGCGGCGCATTGCCCTCAATAGCGAAGGACTGGCAAAGGTCATGGTCGGTCAGCAGGACCGCATTGCCGTTGATCCGCAGGGTCTCCCCGATACCCGGGATCATGAACAGGAGCGAGATCTGCGGATCGCGCACGATGTTACGCAGACTGTCGATCCGGTTGTTGCCGCGCCGGTCCGGCAGCAGCACCCGCCGCTTGTCGACGACGCGGACGAAGCCCGGTGGATCGCCGCGTGGCGAGCAGTCCAGCCCTTCCGGTCCCGATGTCGCCAGCACGACGAACGGCGACCGCTCGATGAACTGGCGATAGAGATCGGAAATATGCCCCAGTTCCTTGTCCAGGGAACGCTGCATGGGCGCACCGTAATGCGCCTCCAGCGCCTCAATGCTGTCGAGACGGTCGTACTTCTCGCTCATCCGGCTTCCTTGTTCAGGTCGGGGCCTGCATGCGGGCCAATCACGGGCGCATTGACACCGCCTTCCTTCAGCGCCGCCGCCGCGCGCGGATTGTCCATGATCTTGCTCAGGATGGCCTTCTGCGCCTGCTCGAAGGTTTCCCGGTTCTCGACCACGAACTGGCGGGAGTCGCGATAGGCATCCAGCAGTCCGTTGACCTCCGGAATGACGTAGCGCGCGACCAGATCCCAGCTCTTCGACGTGTTCGCCCGGCTGGCCCAGTCGTGGACGAAGCCGATCACTGCGCCGATGCCACCGGTCAGTTGCACCAGGTCACGGATACGCTTCACCAGATCGTCGGGCGTGCCGATGACAGCCGTCGCACCATCGGCCAGTGCCGTGGTTTCAACCGCCTCATGGGCGGTCTTGAATGCCTCCACACCGGGGCGCATCAGCGTGCCGACGTTATATTCATTGTGCCAGCGCAGCAGGCCATCCTTGGCCTCGGCAATCGCCTGTTCCCGTGTTTCGGCGATGTGCCACATCATGACGATGCGCCAGTCCCTGCGGTTGACCGTATTGCCGTGCTTTGCCGCCGATTCCTCGGCGAAGCTCCATTGCGTCGCCAGCGACTGCAGTCCGGCGGACGACATGGAACCGATCGACAGCACGCCGGTGCCGTGCTTGCCCGCCAGTGTCATGCCGGACGGGCTGATCATCGACGCCACCGCGAACGGCAGATCTTCCTGCAGCGGCATCAGTTGCAGCTTCGCGTCGCGCATCTCGAACCAGTCGGACTTGTAGTCGAACCGTTCCTCCCCCCGCAGCAGGCGGCGGATGACACCGATCGCCTCGTCTTGACGGTCACGCTGGGTCATGGGATCGATGCCCAGCGTGTGCGCATCCGAAGGCAGGGCACCGGGACCGGACCCGAAGATCGCCCGCCCGCCGGTCATGTGGTCAAGCTGCACCATCCGCTGTGCCACGATGAAGGGATGGTGATACGGCAGGGAAACGACACCCGTGCCGAGGCGGATGCGATGCGAACGCTCACCGGCGGCTGCCAGGAACATCTCCGGCGATGCAATGATCTCCCAGCCTGTGGAATGGTGCTCACCACACCAGAATTCGTCATAGCCAAGCCGGTCAAGCTGGCTGACCAGGTCCAGATCGGACCGGAACTGGAGCATCGGATGCTCGCCGATCGGATGATGTGGCGCCAGAAATGCCCCGAAACGCAAACGATCCATGTCTTTCTCTCCCCCCGTTCAGTCCATCAGGCCGTGTCCGCAACATTAGTACAGGGCCATGGGGTTTTGGGAGGATAAGTTGACCCCGCACGAAGAAACCCCCGCGGCCGGATCAGGCCACGGGGGTTGGGTCGGTTCAGGCGCGCCCGGCGGGTTCAGCGGGCTCTTGTGATGTCGCTCCGGTGCATGGCGATGGATGTCAGCTCGGACCGACTCAGTCCGATGTCGTGCAGGGTCGCATCGCTCAGGGCTTCCAGTTCCCGCAGCCGCTTCGCGTTCTGCCGTGCGACGGTCAGGTCGGTGAAGCGATCCTGCACCCAGGCAGCCGCACGGGCCAGCAGTCCACTGTCAGAATGCGTCAGGTCATAGGACTGTACGGTCATGGTCTCTCTCCTTGTACTGGCTGGCCTTTTCAGGTCCAGCCGTTGAACTTCGGTGTCTTCGATAGGACAGAGATGGGGCGAAGTGTGCACTGCAACAAACGACGAATTCTTGGCTTTCGGGAAAGGAAATCTATATCAGGCAGAAGCTGAAACATCGGGAACCCGCACATGCGACGCAGACTGCCCCCGCTGAACGCCCTCCGCGCCTTCGAGGCTGCGGCCCGGCACGAGAGTTTCAAGGCGGCTGCGGACGAGCTGTCCGTCACGCCTGCGGCGGTCGGGCACCAGATCCGCACACTGGAGGACTTTCTGGGGGTGGAACTGTTTCACCGCCTGAACCGGGCCGTTGAACCGACCGATGCGGCGCGGCGTCTGCAGCCCGATCTCACCCGCGCGTTCGACCTGATGGTCGATGCCCTGTCGACGCTGGATGAAGACGACGGGGAGAACGTGATCTCGGTCTCGACGGTGCCGTCATTTGCCGTGAAATGGCTCATCCCCAGGCTTGAGCGCTTCAACCGGGCGCATCCGGAACTGGATGTCCGCATTTCGGCGAGCATGGAGATGACGGATTTCAGCACGGGCGGCTTCGATTGCGCCATCCGCTTCGGATCCGGCAACTACCCGGATCTGAAGGCCTGGAAGATTCTGGATGACACGGTCCTGCCCGCCGCAAGCCCGACCTTGCTGGCGAGCGTCGGCGGCGTCACGAAGCCGTCGGACCTGTCGCGCCTGCCGCTGATCCATGACGACTCGCTGCGCTATGATCCGATGACGCCGGACTGGCGGGCGTGGCTGATGGCGGTCGGCGCCGAGGACAAGGTGGACTGGCGGCGCGGCACCCATTTCTCCTATGCCGACCATGCGGTTCAGGCTGCGATAGATGGCATGGGCGTGGTGCTGACCCGCCGCTCCCTTGCCGCGCATGACCTGGCGACGGGACGGCTGGTGACGCCCTTCCAGGGGGAACAACCGCTGTCCATGTCCTACTGGTTCGTCTGCCCGCCGCGGAACGCGACGCGCCTGCGCATCAGCGCCTTCCGAGACTGGATCCTGTCCGAAGCCTCAAGGACGCCGTTCGACGAAGACGAACCCGCGGCTATTCAAGCTCCAGAATGACATCATCCACGGCCAGGCTGTCGCCCGGCCCGGCATTGATGGACGCCACCACACCGTCGGCTTCGGCGCGCAGCACGTTCTCCATCTTCATGGCCTCGACAACGGCGAGCGCCTGACCGGTCTTCACCTCGTCGCCCACTTCCACGTGGATCTGCATGATCATGCCCGGCATGGGGCAGAGCAGCAGCTTCGAGAGGTCCGGCGCTTCCTTGACCGGCATCAGTTCCGCCAGTTCGGCCGCCGCCGGGGTGCGGACGCAATAATCATCGGTCGCACCGTTGAAGGTCAGGGCAAAACCCTCGACCGTGGAGCGGACCTGGACCTGCATCCGCTGCCCGCCAACGATGCCGTTGAAGACCGGCTTGCCGGGGCGCCAATCGCTCTCGACCACCAGATGCTCGCCCTCGACATGCACGTCCGTGGCGCGGTCGCCCGCAGTGGCACGGACACCGAAGTCCTGTTCGCCCACAGACACACGCCAGTCCTGACCGATGCGCGGACGGAAATGCGGCACCTGGCCGGAAATGCCCGTGGCACGGATCCGGTCACGCAGATGCACGACGACAGCAACCGCCACCAGTCGGCGCCGGGTCACCTCGTCGATCTCCGCGCCCAGGAATCCGTCCGGATATTCCTCGGCAATGAAGTTGGTCGAAAGACGGCCCTCGCGGAACCGCGGGTGATTGCAGACGGCATTGACGAAGTTGATGTTGTGGCTGATGCCCTCCAGCCGGAACCCGTTCAGCGCACCGACCATGTTGTCGATGGCCGTCTTCCGGTCGGGACCATAGCTGCACAGCTTGGCGATCATCGGATCGTAGAACATCGTGATCTCCGACCCCTCGACCACACCGGTATCGACACGCACGGTGGCGCTCTCCGGCGGCGGCGAGAAACGCGAAAGCCGACCGATCGACGGCAGGAAGCCGCGATAGGGGTCTTCGGCATAGATGCGGCTTTCCACCGCCCAGCCGTTCAGCTTGATGTCGTCCTGCGCCAGCGTCAGCTTCTCGCCGTTGGCGATGCGGATCATCCACTCGACCAGATCGATGCCGGTGATCAGTTCCGTCACCGGGTGCTCCACCTGCAGGCGGGTATTCATCTCCAGGAAATAGAAGTTCCGGTCCTTGTCGACGATGAACTCGACGGTCCCGGCGGAGCGATATTCCACGGCATTGGCCAGGGTGCAGGCCTGTTCGCCCATCGCCTTGCGTGTTGCCTCGTCCAGGAACGGGCTCGGCGCTTCCTCGATCACCTTTTGGTGGCGGCGCTGGATGGAGCATTCGCGCTCCCCCAGGTACAGGCAGGTCCCCTGCCCGTCAGCCAGCACCTGAATCTCGATGTGGCGCGGTTCCTCGATGAACTTCTCGATGAAGACCCGGTCGTCGGCAAAGCTCGACGCGGCCTCCGACTTGGCGGACTTGAAGCCATCGCGTGCTTCCTCGTCGTTCCAGGCCACGCGCATGCCCTTGCCGCCGCCGCCCGCCGAAGCCTTGATCATCACCGGATAGCCGATGTCAGCGGCAATCTTCACGGCGTCCTCGACCTCGTCGATGACATCCGTATGGCCGGGAACCGTGTTCACACCGGCGCCCATCGCGAGCTTCTTGGATTCGATCTTGTCGCCCATGGCGGCAATGGCACGGATGCCGGGACCGATGAAGGCGATGCCTTCCTTTTCCAGCCGCTTCGCGAAGCCCTGGTTCTCCGACAGGAAGCCATAGCCCGGATGCACCGCCTCTGCCCCCGTCTGCTTGCAGGCGTCGATGATCCGGTCCGCAAGCAGATAGCTTTCCGACGCAGCGGGCGGGCCGATGAAGATGGCCTCATCCGCCATGCGCATGTGCAATGCGCCATCATCCGCCTCCGAATAGACCGCGACCGTGGCGATCCCCATCTTCCGGGCGCTCTTGATGACGCGGCAGGCGATTTCGCCCCGGTTAGCTATCAGTATCTTCTTGAACATTGCTGGCCCCACCCGATCCGTCCGGCGATTCATCCGCACTAATGGCGTTGTTGTAGCGCCGCCTTGTGCAGGTCACAACGGCCCAGCATTGCCGTTGAACGCAGAGCAGCCATCAACCGCACTTCGAATAGCCGCATGAATAGCAGGTGTCGCACCCCTCCTGCTTCGCCAGACCCGCGTCTCCGCACCGCGGACATTGCCGCAGCACGCCCGCAGGACGGTTGCCGGAGCCTGCGGCGACCTTCTGCGCCTCGATCTCCTGAGTCCGGGCCTTCGGGTCAGCCAGAAAGCCGGTGGCGATCATGTGCTGCTCGATCACTTCCCCGATCGCGGCAAGAATCGAGGGGACATAGCGCCCGCCGACCCATGCCCCGCCACGTGGATCGAACACGGCCTTCAGCTCCTCCACGATGAAGCTGACATCGCCGCCCCGCCGGAACACGGCCGAGATCATGCGGGTCAGGGCCACAGTCCAGGCGAAATGCTCGACGTTCTTGGAATTGATGAAGATCTCGAAGGGTCGGCGGCGCCCGTCCTGGATGACGTCGTTCAGGGTGATGTAGATGGCGTGATCGCTCTCCGGCCATTTCAGCTTGTAGGTCTGGCCGGGCAGGACACCGGGACGGTCCAGCGGCTGCGTCATGTAGACGACGCCGCCGCTCTCGTAGGGGTCCTTCGGCTTCGCGGCCATTGCGGCAGGCGGGGCGGAGAGCGGCAGTTCCGCCTGCACGTCCACCGTGTCGGCTGCCGGCTGAGCCTCCGGTTTCTTCACATGCAGCACCGACCCCGTGATCTCGTTCGGTCTGTAGGTAGTGCACCCCTTGCAGCCGGTTTCATAGGCCATCATGTAGACTTCCCGGAAATCCTCGAAGGAGATGTCTTCCGGGCAGTTGATGGTCTTGGAGATCGAGGCATCGACGTACTTCTGCACCGCCGCCTGCATCCGCACATGGTCGGCGGGTGAAAGGGACTGGGCATCGACGAAATAGTCGGGCAGCGGCTGGTTGCCGTGGCTGTGCTTCCAGCGCCGTACTGCGTGGTCGGAGACTTCCTCCTCCCGCCGCGACCCGTCGGGCATCAGCACCGAACGGGTGTAGGAAAAGCTGAAGACCGGTTCCAGCCCCGACGACACATTGTCCGCGAACAGGGAGATCGTGCCCGTCGGCGCGATGGAGGTCACCAGCGCGTTGCGGATGCCATGTTCGGCAATTCCCGCCCGGACCTCGGGTTCGAGATCCTGGATAGCGGTTCCGGACAGGTAGGCATCGCGGTCGAACAGGGGAAACGGCCCCTTCTCCCGCGCGAGATCGACGGATGCCAGATAGGCCCGGTGGCGGATGGCCGCCATCCACTTCTCCGTCAGGGCCACGGCCTCTGCCGTGCCATAGCGCGCCCGGCACATGATCAGGGCATCCGCAAGACCTGTGACGCCGAGTCCGATGCGGCGCTTCGCCTGCGCCTCCCTGCGCTGTTCCTCCAGCGGGAAGTTCGACACGTCCGTCACATTGTCCATCATCCGCACGGCCAGCGGGATGATCCCGTCAAGCGCGTCCAGGTCCAGCTCGGCCTCCGCCGTGAACGGTTCCCGGACCAGCGCCGCCAGATTGACGGACCCCAGCAGACAGGCGCCATAGGGCGGCAGGGGCTGCTCTCCGCAGGGGTTGGTGGCGGAAATGGTCTCGCAATAGTGCAGGTTGTTCTGCTTGTTGATCCGGTCGATGAAGATCACGCCGGGTTCCGCATAGGCAAAGGTCGCGCGCATGATGCGGTCCCACAGGTCGCGGGCACGGACACTGCCATAGGTCCGCCCCTCGAACGTCAGTTCCCAGCTGCTGTCGGTCTTCACCGCCTCCATGAACGGATCGGTGATCAGGACCGACAGGTTGAACATGCGCAGCCGCCCGGCATCCTCCTTCGCGGCGATGAAGGCCTCGATATCCGGATGGTCGCAGCGCATGGTCGCCATCATCGCGCCGCGCCTGTGCCCGGCACTCATGATGGTGCGGCACATGGCATCCCAGACATCCATGAAGGTCAGCGGTCCCGAAGCATCGGCCCCGACCCCCTTCACGGGTGCCCCCTTGGGCCGCAGCGTGGAGAAGTCATAGCCGATGCCGCCGCCCTGCTGCATCGTCAGGGCCGCTTCCTTCAGATTCTCGAAGATCGCGGCCATGTCGTCGGGAATGGTTCCCATGACGAAGCAGTTGAACAGGGTCACACGCCGGGCCGTCCCTGCCCCGGCGATGATGCGACCGGCGGGCAGGAAGCGGAATCCCTCCAGCGCGCCGTAGAACCGCTCCTCCCAGACCTCCGGCTCCGTCTCCACCGAAGCCAGGGCGCGGGCCACCCTTCGCCAGGTATCCTCCAGCGTCGCATCGACGACGGCGCCATCGGGGCCCTTCAGGCGGTACTTCATGTCCCAGATCTGCTGGGAAATCGGTGAGAGGGCCGTCATGCCGGTCAGCTCCGTTTTCTGCGGAAGGCGTCCTGTTTCATCGGGCGCGCATGATACGTCACCAGAGGTGGGGCGGCAATTGCAATGTTCCCGTTATGTTTACATGAACAATCCACGGCTGGGTCCACCCGTGCGGCCCGGCCACCGGACCCCGGCGCAATTCATCCACAGCCGGTGTATTGTTTCATCCCCTTGGAGAATGCGGCTCAATGCGGCTACCTTCACCGTGACCGGACAGACAGACGAAACGGAAATGACGCCCCATGAGCACGCGTGAAACATATGGATTTGAAACCCAGGCCATCCATGCCGGGGCATCCCCGGATCCGGTGACCGGCGCGCGCATCACGCCGATCTACCAGACATCGTCCTATGTGTTCGAGGACGTGGACCAGGCCGCCAGCCTGTTCAACCTGCAGTCCTTCGGCAACATGTACTCCCGCCTCACCAATCCCACCGTCTCGGTGCTGGAGGAGCGGGTCGCGACGCTGGAAGGGGGCGCCGCCGGGCTGGCCGTTGCCTCGGGTCACGCCGCGCAGATGGTGCTGATGTTCGCCCTGATGGAATCCGGCGACGACTTCGTTGCCTCGACCAAACTCTACGGCGGGTCAATCACCCAGTTCGGCGTCAGTTTCCAGAAGATGGGCTGGTCCTGCAGCTTCTGCGATCCGGACGACCCGGAGAGCTTCCGCGCCGCGATAAACGAACGGACCAAGGCCATCTTCATCGAAAGCCTGTCCAATCCGGGCGGTGTCGTCGCCGACATTGAGGCCTTCGCCAGGATTGCGGAGCAGGCAGGCATCCCCCTGATCGTGGACAATACCTGTGCGACCCCCTGGGGCTGTCGGCCTTTCGAGTGGGGCGCGGATGTCGTCGTGCATTCGGCGACCAAGTTCCTCGGCGGTCATGGCAATTCCCTCGGCGGCGTGATCGTCGAGAGCGGGGAGTTCGACTGGTCGATCGACGGCCGTTTCCCGGCGGTCGCGGCCCCCTGCCCCGCCTATCACGGGCTGAACTTCTACGAGACCTTCGGGCGGTTTGCGCTGACAGCCTACGGGCGCGCGGTGGCCCTGCGCGACCTTGGCCCCTCACTTTCGCCGTTCAACGCCTTCATGATCCTGACCGGCGCGGAAACCCTGCCGCTGCGGATGGAGCGCCATACGGCGAACGCGCTGGCCGTCGCGCGTTTCCTGGACCAGCATCCCGCAGTGACCTGGGTTTCCCATTCCGGGCTGGAGGGCAATCGCTATCACGCGCTGCAGCAGAAGTACCTGCCGAAGGGTGCGGGTGCGGTCTTCACCTTCGGTGTGCGTGGCGGCTTCGATTCCGGTGTGAAGGTGGTGGAGGGTGTGAACATCCTCTCTCACCTCGCCAACATCGGTGATACGCGCAGTCTCATTCTGCACCCCGCATCCACAACGCACCGTCAATTGACGGTCGAGCAGCAGATCGCGGCAGGTGCGGGACCTGATGTGGTAAGACTGTCCATCGGCATCGAGACGGTCGATGACATCATCGCGGACCTTGCGCAGGCGCTCGACAAGATATAATTGCCTGTCATTCAAGGATAATCGGCCAACCGCCCGGGTGGCGTCAGCCTTCTGACGTGTCGGCGTTCGCGCGGTTCCCGTACCTGCTGGCAGGAAGCTTGCTCTCGTCCCGCAGCAGGAATGAATAATCAGGCCGACCGAATTGTTGGCCCGGAAGCAGGCGGGGGAATGCTTCATGGCAATAACTGTTGCGGTGTCGAACCAGAAGGGCGGCGTCGGCAAGACAGAGGTGGTTCGGTTCGTTTGAACAGTTTCGAGCCGTTTCTTAGGTGGATTTTCCGCTTGGTTATGCCGCCACCGGGATTGGTTGCAACTTGATGTGATATGCCTGATCGGGCGTTTGCCCTTCCAGCGATGAATGCGGTCTCCTTGTGTTGTAGAAGGCCAGGTATCGGTCGATGCCCTGTCGGGCGGCTGACACGCTTTCATAGGCGTGCAGATAGACCTCCTCGTATTTGACGCTGCGCCAGAGCCGTTCGACAAACACGTTATCGCGCCAAGCGCCCTTGCCATCCATGCTGATCTGGATGTCGGCGTCCTTCAGCGCCTTGATGAAGTCAATGGACGTGAACTGTGATCCTTGGTCCGAGTTCATGATCTCCGGCTTGCCATATCTGCGCAGGGCATCATTCAAGGCCTCCAGACACGGCGCTGTTTCCAGCGTCACCGACAGCCGCCAGGCCAGAACCTTGCGGCTGAACCAGTCCAGAACGGCGACCAGATAGACGAACCCTCGGGCCATGGGAATGTAGGTAATATCCATGGCCCAGACCTGATTGGGCTGCGTCACGGCCAGCTTGCGCAGCAGGTAGGGATAGATCCTGTGACCGGGCGCAGGCTTGCTGGTGTTCGGTCTGCGATAGAGCGCCTCAATGCCCATCGTTTTCATGCAGGTTGCCACGTGCAGCCGCCCGGCCGTGAAGCCTTCCTGCCGCAGCAACCCTTTCATCATACGGCTGCCCGCGAACGGGTAGTCCATGTGCAACTCGTCAATTCTGCGCATAAGCTTGAGGTCCGCCGCACTGGTCGGGCGCGGCGCGTAATACAGGCTGCCCCGGCTGATCCCGAGAAGCCGGGCTTGCCGTGTCAGGCTCAGCCTGTGGTCCGGGCCCGTCATTTCCTTGCGCTCGGCAACAGACCGGCCTTGTCGAGCGCGCCCTCTAAAAAATCGTTTTCCAGCGCCAGCTGGCCAATCTTCGCGTGCAGGGACTTTACGTCGATCTGCGGCTCTTTCGCGGCCTTTGGCGTGTCATCGAAGACACCCGTTACGCCCTCAAGCAGCTGATCCTTCCACTGCTTGATCTGATTGGGATGCAGGTCGAACTGCGTCGCCAGCTCGCTCATCGTCCTGTCGCCCTTCAGCGCCGCCAATGCGACTTTCGCTTTGAAGGCAGGGCTGTGGTTCCGCCTGGGTCGTCTTGTCATCTTCGCTCCTTCGTCCCGGCAACGCTGCCGGATTGGGAGCAGAAAATCCACCTAACTCAACTGTCCAGATTTGTCGGGCCACCTCTGACAACCACTGCGCTGCATCTGGCGGTCGCGACGGCGCTGGCCGGTCGGCGCGTGCTCCTGATCGATCTCGACTCCCAGGCCAATGCAACAACCGCCCTCGGGATACCCGAAGCAACAGCGGAACTGCCGGGCAGTTATCACGCGCTGGTCAACAGCGACGATGTTTCTCCGCGCTGGGCACAGGCGACGGCGTGTCCAAATCTCTCGGTCCTGGCCTCCTCTCTCGAAATGGCGGGTGTGGAGCTGGAACTTTCCGGGGAGACCGACCGCCTGCACCGGCTGCGTCCGGTCATCGCCGCTCTGGCAGACAGCTTCGACTGGATATTCCTGGACTGTCCCCCGTCACTCGGCATCCTCTCCGTCAATGCTCTCATTGCTGCGGACACGGTCCTTGTACCGGTACCGCCCGAGCAGTACGCCCTGGACGGCATGGCGCGCCTGACGTCAACCATCGAGCGGCTGAACGATGCCGGTCAGACACGCATCGACAGATCGATGATCCTGATCACCATGGCCGAGAACTGGGCGCCTGCAAAAATGAAACGCGCACTGGAGATGCGCCGGACCCACGGCGATGCCGTGCTGGTGGCCGAAATCCCGCATTCGAATGCAATCGACGAAGCCAGCGGCGAGCGGACTGCGGTCTACTTCACCCGTCCTAATGCCGACGCCAGCGAGAACTACCTTCGCGCGACCGCGGAACTGATCATGCGCAACGAACCGGGTCTGGACCCGACTCCGGAGAAGGTTGAAGCCATGGTTGCGGAAATGCGCGCACAGATGAAACCGCTGGAAAGGCAACGGGAGATCGCCCCCCTGCTGACAGAACCGCCCGCGAAGCATCACGGTCGCCGACGCTCCCGCAGCCGCTCCGGCGGCGACGGTCCGAAGATCTACCGGTCACGCCGCAGGCTGAAGCAGGCTATTGGCGCAAGCCTGCTGATCATCCTTTCGCTGTTCATCACCGTCCTGGTGATCGACGCCTAGACCCTTCGCCCCTTACAACGGGTACCGCAGTCCGGTCACGGATCGACCTACAAGGCCGCGCACATCCCGCCATCGATGTTGATCGCGGTCCCGGTGATGTAGCTGGAACGCTCCGAGGCCAGGAAGGCGACCAGGTCCGCATATTCCTCTGCCTCACCCACCCGTCCGAGCGGGATGCGCGACGCCAGGTTCTCGTACAGCGTCTCGACAGGCGTCTCGGCAGTGGCCCGGCGGTCCCACTGGGCACTCTTCAGCAAGCCGATGCAGATCGCGTTGACGCGGATGTTGTCGCCGGCCAGTTCATCCGACAGCGACTTCGTCAGGTTCAGACCGGCCGCACGCGACAGCGATGTCGGCAGTTGTCCGGCCCGGGGCGTCTTGCCGCCGCCGATGGAGGCATTGATGATGGAGCCTGCGCCCCGCGCCCTGATATGCGGAATCGCCAGCCGGCACATACGCACCGCCCCCATGATCTTCAGGTCGAAATCCGCCTGCCAGGCCGCGTCATCCAGATCCTGAAGCCTGTGGGCCGCTGACGCGCCCGCATTGTTGACCAGGATGTCGATGCCACCAAAGGCCTCGACCGTGCGGGAAACCAGCGTCTCGCAGTCAGCCAGCCGGGTCACGTCGGCCTGTACGCCAAGCACCGGGCCGCCGCCTTGCGCCGAGAGTTCCTTCGCCACTGCTTCCACATGATCCTTGCGGCGGCCACAGATGACCACTTTCGCCCCTTCCGCCGCCAGCAGCGCCGCGCTGGCACGGCCGAGCCCGTCACTGCCGCCGGTGATGATCGCAACCTTGTCTTCCAGTCCGAGCCTGAACATGCCCAGCCCTCCCCATGCTTCTCTGTTGGTCCTGTCTATTCTGCCCAGGCGCGGGCCTTGCCCTCGTCCATGCCGACCTGAACGGCGGCCTGCACCATCTCCTCCCAGGTCGTGTCATCGACGGGCACGCCGTTCGCCAGGCGCTCGGCCATCGACTTGCGCTCCGGATCGCCCGGGATCATGACTTCCTCGACACCCGGTGCGGGGGGCGACTGCTTCACGTAGCTGATGAAACCGTCGAGTTCGCTCATCAGCGCGCTCCGATCTGTCAGCCGGTCCGGGTCGACCAGGATGGTCAGCATGTTGTTGATGATGGAATGCCCGTCGGAGCGCTCCGGCAGGAAGGAACCACCGCCCGAAAGCGCTCCGGCCAGCACTTCGCAGACCAGCGCCAGGCCATAGCCCTTGTGCTCCCCCATCGCCAGCAACGCGCCGCGCGGTTCGTCGAACATGACAGACGGGTTCAGCGTGCGGTTGCCCTCGGGGTCGATCAGGCAGTCAGGTGGCATCTCCACACCCTTGTTATGCGCCACACGCACCTTGCCCATCGCGACCTTCGTCGTCGCCATGTCCAGCACCATGCGCGGGTGACCGGGTGTGGCGGGCACCGCCGTGCAATAGGGATTGGTGGTGAAGCGGGCGTCGGAGCCGCCGTGCGGTGCAACCAGCGGCATCCGCGTGATGGCGTTCACCCAGTGAATCGAGATCAGTCCCGCGTCGGTTGCCTGTTCGCCCCAAGCACCGATGCGACCAAGGTGATGGCTGTTGCGCAGGCTCATGAGGCAGAGCCCCTGCGCCTTGGCGACGGCAATACCCATCTCCATCGCCTCTTCACCGATGACCTGCCCGTAACCGGCATTGCCATCCAGTTGCAGGATCGCGCCATCATCCCGGACGACGCTGACATGCTGATTGGCTTTCAGCTTGCCGAACTGCAATGCGTTGACATAGGCAGGCATCATGCCGATGCCGTGGCTGTCATGACCACGCAGATTGGCACCGACAAGCTGGTGACCGATCTTGCCCGCCTCCACGTCGCCGGACCCGCCCGCACGGGCGATCTCGGCCACAAATCCCTCAAGCTTCTCAGCCGCGATTGTCGGCATCCGTCTTCCTCCCCATTTTCCTGCTTGTCTCAGTCTTGCAGCAATGCGGAGAGACGAAAAGCCATTCGAACTTCTGACAGGGTCACCCTCCGGAAAGGGTGCGACCGGTCACTCAGGTTCAACGACGCGAAATTCCGTGGAGGTCTTGTCCGCGGTCGGCTCCTCGAGATCAACCGCAGCGAGGCCGCGACGGATCAGCTCCCGGATCGCGGCAGCACGCGACGGCATGCGATGGCGGAACCGCCAGTCATCGATCGCCTCCATCTCAAGGTCGTCCAGCATCAGCTGCAGTTTCTCGGTGCGCTTCGGCGGCATGTTCTCGGGCATTCATCGGACCTCCATTGAAGCATCAACATACGCCACTTACTCCAACCACTCCAATGACCAATTCCACTACACCAACGGAAGTAATTGAGTTGCCCTAGTTCATGTATCCTGAGCAGGTTATTGACAATACATCGCCACACCAACCGACACATACGAAAAAATTTGAATTCCTCTCGGCAATCATCATTTTAACGACAACACAAAACGAGGGAGATTTTCTCATGCCGCTTCTTCTATCACTTGTGACAGAAGATGACATATTGGAGGAATCGAACGACAATTATTTGGGAAAATCAGATAAAGCGTCGAGATTAACTCTCGAAGATCCCAAAGCACGCAGAAGTTTACAGGCTGCGATGCAGGGCAAGACCCTGCTGCAGCGCATCACCGAGGAGAAGAAACATGACTGACATCCTGAAACGTCTGAGCCTGATTGGTGTCCTTGCCGTGATGATCGGTGGCCTGGCGGCCTGTGACAACACGATCCGCGGCATCGGTGCGGACATCAACGACAGCGCCGAGGCCGTCGAAGACTCGACCGAGTAACGGTTCCCTCCCACTTCGCGATAGTTGAACGACGAGAGGAACTGAACAAATGGAAGTCACTGGCATTCTCGGCCTGATCATCCTGATCGCGGATATCTGGGCCATCGTGAAGATCTTCGGCAGCGGAGCGGGCACAGGCGCCAAGGTCATATGGATCGTGGTCATCCTGTTGCTGCCGGTACTCGGCCTGATCCTGTGGCTGCTCTTCGGCCCCAAGACCCCGGCCGTCGGACGGGTCTGACGCCGACCGTCAGTCCACTGAAGTCCGAAGCGGCGTCAAGAACCGCGCAACCCGGACCATATCTTTTGCAGAGCAGTCGCCCGGCGGGCGGCTGGTCTTCCTTCGTTCAGCCTCAGAACAGGCCTGATGCGGGATCGAAGCTGACCTCGTCGAGGTCCAGAGTGTGCTCCCTGATCCGCACCAGATTGACGAGGTCGTGTCCGTCGCCAGTCCCATCCAGGTCGATCTGCAGGAAGCTGTCGCCACCGACCTGGCGGACAGCGAGAAAATCCGACACCTGGCCGGAGCTGACTGCCCCGATGAGAGCGTCAGGAACGCCCTGAATGACGATCCTGTCGCCATCATTCCACTCGGTGATCTGGTCGATGGGTCCACCAAGGTCTTCAATACGGAGCACGAACAGATCATCACCCGCACCGCCGGAAAGGCGATCATAGCCAGCGTCGGCAATCAGCACGTCGTCGCCGTCGCCGCCGAAGAGCTTGTCGTCGCCGTCGCCACCGATCAGCGTATCCGCACCATCGCCGCCATGCAGGACGTCCAGCTTGGCGCCGCCGTCGAGCAGATCGTCGCCCGCGTCCCCGAACAGGTTGTCGCGTCCGCCGTTGCCCCGCAGTTCGTCATCATCCAGACCACCGAAGATGATGTCACGGTCTTCACCGCCACTCAGGACATCGTCACCATCATCGCCGAACAGCCGATCGATGCCATCGCCGCCGATGATCGTGTCCGCCCCGGCACCACCTGAGATCCTGTCGTCGCCGCCCCTGCCGCGCATCACCTGGTCGCCTATGCCGCCATGCATGCGGTCCGGGCCGTTGTCGCCACGCAGCACCGGTGCCGACGGGTCGCCTGCGCCGCCCCCCGGCCCGCCGTCGCCCGTCAGTGTGTCATCGACACCGCCGCCTGCTGGCGTGTCATCGCCGCCGCCCGAGAGCGTGTCGCCGGAGCCACCACCCGCTGGCGTGTCATTGCCGCCGCCCGTCAGCGTGTCGCCGGAACCACCACCCGTGGGCGTGTCATCGCCACCGCCCGTCAGCGTGTCGCCGGAGCCACCACCCGCTGGCGTGTCATTGCCGCCGCCCGTCAGCGTGTCGCCAGAGCCGCCACCTGCGGGCGTGTCATCGCCGCCGCCCGAGAGCGTGTCGCCGGAGCCACCACCTGCGGGCGTGTCATCGCCACTGCCGGACAGAGTGTCCTCGGTGGGCCTCAGCAGCGGTGAATTCGGTTCGCGAAGGTCCAGTATCGAACCATCCTCGAAATGCAGACCGTCGATACCGCCGCTCAGCGAACTGAACTGCCCGCGCAGGACAATTGTTCCGCCAGCCGCAATGCCGATGAACAGGTCGTTGCCGACACGGTCGAAAGACAGTTCTTCCCGCACGATCCCGTCCTGAAACAGGATGACGTTCGTGTCGCGGCTTGGTGTCTCGATGATGATCGAATGGTCGCCTGGCAGCAGATCACGACCGATCAGGTAAGTGTCGTTGCCGCTGCCGCCAATCAGGAAGTCACTGCCCGTGCCGCCTGTTATGGTGTCGTTGCCGCGCGCGCCGTGCAGACGATCGTCTCCGTCGCCGCCGGAAACGACATCATTGCCAGCATAACCCCACAGAACATCGTTGCCTGCTGTTCCTGTCAGGGTCACATCTGCAAAGGGATCTTCCGGCAGGGCCATGTCAGACGCCCAGTGCGCTGTGGTGGTGACCACGCGTCAGAGACCGTCCGGCGCTTTGAGCCAGGCAGAAGATTCTCGGCACCCCCTCGAACGGCTGGTCGGTAGGCGACCCCGGGTGACCCGAGGTGTCATCAACGCCAGCCTGTTAATTGTTTCTTTACATGTTCATGTCTCGCGCTGGTCGTGAAGCGAAATCCGCAGGGGATGCCATATGATTCCGGCAGAGTGTGTTGATTCACACACTACTGTGCTCAAATCAGCTCGATGTCAGGGAGTTACAGCTTCGGCAGTGGTACATGAAACCCACATCATGGATCATCCGTAGAGTGCTGCCGCCCGCTTCTCGAATGCCGCCACCATGCGGCGCACTGCCTCGTGAAACAGTGGCTCGATGGCCTTTCGCAGCAGCAGGGAGCGAAACTCGAAATCCACCTTGAAGTCGATCTCACAGCCGTCCGGGTGGGGCCGGAAGTGCCAGTGGTTCTCGAGGTATCGCATCGGCCCTTCCACATAGGCCACATCGATGGTCAGGGTCGCCGGATCCAGATCGACCTTGGAGCGAAACCGCTCCCGGAAGACCTTGAACCCGATCAGCAGGTCCGCCAGCACCTCATGCTCCGACTGACGCACGATGCGCGCGCCAACGCACCAGGGCAGGAACTCGGGATAGCGCCCGATGTCCGCGACAAGGCTGTACATCTGCTCCGGCGTGTGCGGCAGCACGCGCGTTTCGGAATGTTTGGGCATGTCAGGGAACCCGGGTCAGGCTGTTCCGGTGGCGAGGCGCTTTTCCCGCGCGGCACGAAGCCGTTCGAAATCATCACCGGCATGGTACGACGACCGGGTCAGTGGCGTGGCGGAGACCATCAGGAACCCCTTGCCATAGGCATTGCGCTCGTAGGCCGCGAATTCTTCCGGGGTCACGAAGCGGTCCACCGCGTGATGCTTTACCGTCGGCTGCAGGTACTGGCCGATGGTCATGAAATCGACGTCCGCCGAGCGCAGGTCGTCCATGATCTGCAGCACTTCCTCCCGCTGCTCCCCCAGTCCGACCATGATGCCGGACTTGGTGAAGATCGACGGATCCATTTCCTTCACCTCGGCCAGGATGCGCAGGGAGTGGAAATAGCGCGCGCCGGGCCGCACCGACGCATAGAGCCGCGGCACGGTTTCCATGTTGTGGTTGAAGACGTCCGGCTTCGCCTCCACCACCATCTCCAGCGCACCCGGCTTCTTCTGGAAGTCGGGTACCAGCACCTCGATGGTGGTCTTCGGGCTGGCCTGGCGGATGCAGGTGATGGTGCGGGCGAAATGGTCCGCCCCGCCATCAGCCAGGTCATCCCGGTCAACGGATGTCACGACGACGTGCGCCAGTCCCAGCTTCGCCACCGACTGTGCCACATTCTCCGGCTCGAACGGGTCCAGCGCACCAGGCTTGCCGGTCTTGACGTTGCAGAAGCTGCAGGCGCGCGTGCAGGTGTCGCCCAGGATCATCATGGTCGCATGACCCTTGGCCCAGCACTCGCCGATGTTCGGACACGCCGCCTCCTCGCACACCGTGTTCAGCTTGTGCGTGCGCATGATGCGCCGGGTTTCCATGTACTCCGGCGACGTCGGCGCCTTCACCCGGATCCAGGCAGGCTTCTTCTTCCAGACCGGATTGTCCGGCCTGTGCGCCTTCTCGGGGTGACGGACGGTCGATTTGGTGGTGTCAGGCATGACTCTGTTCGGTCCTGCTGTGTTTCAGTCGGTGCTTCAGAAGTGGATGGCCCGACCGTAGGCGTCAAGGACGGATTCGTGCATCATTTCCGACAGGGTCGGGTGCGGGAAGACGGTGTGCATCAGTTCGGCCTCCGTCGTTTCCAGCGTCTTGGCAATGCCATAGCCCTGGATCAGTTCGGTGACCTCCGCGCCGATCATGTGCGCGCCCAGCAACTCGCCGGTCTTCTTGTCGAACACGGTCTTCACCATGCCCTCCGGCTCGCCCAGCGCAATCGCCTTGCCGTTACCCATGAAGGGGAAGCGGCCAACGCGCACGTCATGGCCCTTCTCCTTCGCCGCAGCCTCGGTCAGGCCGACGCTGGCCACCTGGGGCTGGCAGTAGGTACAGCCGGGAATGTTGCTGGTATCCAGCGGATGCACATCCAGACCGGCAATCTTCTCGACGCAGATCACGCCCTCATGACTCGCCTTGTGCGCCAGCCAGGGCGGGCCGCAGAGGTCGCCGATGGCATAGACGCCCGGTTCCCCGGTCCGGCAGTAGGCATCGATCTCCACATGGGTGCGGTCGACCTTCACCTTCGTGTTCTCCAACCCGATGTCCTCGACATTGCCGACGATGCCGACAGCCAGGATCACCCGGTCCACGGTCAGGGACTGGCTCTTGCCATCCTTGCCCTTGATGGAGGCGGTAACGGAATTCGACTTGCGGTCCAGCTTCTCCACCGTCGCGCCGGTCATGATCTTCATGCCCTGCTTGGTGAAGGCCTTCTCGGCGAAGGCCGAGATCTCCGCATCCTCGACCGGCAGCACCCGGTCCATGACCTCGACCACCGTCACATCCACACCCAGGGTGCGGTAGAAACTGGCGAATTCGATGCCGATGGCACCGGAGCCGACAACCAGCAGCGACTTCGGCAGTTCCTCAGGCACCATGGCTTCACGATAGGTCCAGACCAGCTTGCCGTCGGGTTCCAGGCCCGGCAGCGACCGCGCCCGGGCACCGGTGGCGAGGATGATGTGCTTTGCCTTGATCTCCTCCACCGTCTTGCCGTCCTTCGTGACACTGACGGTGCCCTTGCCGGCCAGTGCCCCCTGCCCGTCGAAGACCGTGACCTTGTTCTTCTTCAGCAGGTGCTTCACGCCGCCGGAAAGCTGTCCGGCCACCTTGCGGGAGCGCTTCACGATGGCGGCATTGTCGATCTCGATCTTGCCGTCGATGCGGAAGCCGTAATCCTGCGCGTGGCTCATCAGG
Organism: Minwuia sp. IMCC3009; assembly: GCF_029909415.1. Lineage (GTDB taxonomy): Bacteria > Pseudomonadota > Alphaproteobacteria > Minwuiales > Minwuiaceae > Minwuia. Next base: position 1,365,799 of record NZ_CP123781.1, on the reverse strand, counting down.
TGATAGACCTCGGCCGAGCGCAGCAGTGCCTTGGTCGGGATGCAGCCCCAGTTGAGGCAGATGCCCCCCAGGTGTTCCCGCTCCACAAGTGCCGCGTTCATGCCGAGCTGTGCCGCCCGGATCGCCGCCACGTATCCGCCGGGGCCACCGCCCACGACGACGAGGTCGAAATTCTTCGCCATGATCTTCGTCCTCCGTCAGAGCAGCATGGTGAGCGGGTCTTCGAGCAGGCCCTTGAGGGTTTCCAGGAACGCCGCGCCCTCGGCACCACCGAAGACACGGTGATCCGCCGACAGGGTTGCAGTCATCACCGTTGCCACCGCCAGCGCGCCATCCTTCACCACCGGCTTCTGGGTTCCCGAGCCGACAGCCAGGATCGCCGCCTGCGGCGGATTGATGACGGCCACGAACTGGTCGATGCCGAACATGCCGAGGTTGGAAATGGTGAAGGTGCCGCCCGCAAACTCGTCGGGCTTCAGCTTGCCGTCCCGCGCCCGACCCGCCAGGTCCTTGGTCTCGGCAGAGATCTGCTGCAGGCCCTTCTGGTCCGTGTTCCGCACCACCGGCGTGATCAGCCCGCCCTCTATCGCCACGGCCACCGACACGTCCACCTTGCGATGCTGCAGGATGGCATTCTCGGTGAACTGGGAATTGATCTCCGGATGCTTGCGCAGCGCCAGGGCCGAGGCCCGGACGATGAAGTCATTGACGGAGATCTTGTAGGCGTCGGAGCGGCTGTTGAGGTCCTTCCGCAGCGCCAGCAGCGCATCCAGTTCGATGTCGATGGTCAGATAGAAATGCGGCACCGTCTGCTTCGACTCGGTGAGCCGGCGCGCGATGGTCTTCCGCATGGAGTTGAGCTTGATCTCCTCGTAATCGTCGGTGACCGGAGGATAGTCCTTCGCGGCGGCGGGGGCCGATGGGGCCGATTTCGCCGGGGCGTCCGACGCCGCTTCCGCCTTCGGCGCATCCGCCTGCTTCCTGCCGGTCCCGCTTTCAAGCGCGGCCTCGACATCGCGCTTCACGACGCGCCCCTTTGGCCCCGTTCCTTCGATCTGCGACAGGTCCAGACCTTCCTGGGACGCCATGCGCTTGGCCAGCGGGCTGGCAAAGACGCGCCCGCCCTTGCCACCGCCGGAACCGCCACCTGAGGCGGCCTTCGGCACGGGTTTCGGATCGTCCTTGGCCTCAGCCTCGGCTTCGGGCTCAGGCTCGGGTGCCTTCCCGGCATCTGCATCTCCGCCGGAGCCACCCCCGGCCGACTTTGCCTCGAAACCGTCAAGGGCGCTCTCGTCCTCGCCCTCCTCCAGCAGCACGGCGATGGGGGCGTTGACCTTCACGCCTTCCGTCCCCGCCTCCACCAGCAGCTTGCCGATGGTGCCCTCCTCCACGGCCTCGACTTCCATCGTGGCCTTGTCCGTCTCGATCTCGCAGAGCACGTCGCCGGACGAGACAGTATCACCCGGCTTCACCTGCCAGCTCGCCAGCGTGCCCTCTTCCATCGTGGGGGAAAGCGCCGGCATGGTAATGGTAATCGGCATGTCGCGTCCCCCTATTCGCTGTAGCAGACGGCCTTGGCCGCCGCGACGATGTGATCGGACTGGGGCAGTGCCAGCTTCTCCAGATTGGCGGCATAGGGCATCGGCACATCAACGCCGGACACCCGCTTCACGGGCGCATCCAGCCAGTCGAAGGCTTCCTCCATGATCCGCGCCGACAGTTCGGCACCAATGCCACAGGTGGGCCAGGCTTCCTCCACGGTCACGCAGCGATTGGTCTTCTGCACGGAGCGGACGATGGTGGCGCTGTCCAGCGGGCGCAGGGACCGCAGGTCGATGACCTCCGCGTCGATCCCTTCCTCCGCCAGCTTCTCCGCCGCCTCCAGCGCCTTGCCGACAGTGATGGAATAACCGACCAGGGTCACGTCCTTGCCGGGACGAACGACCTTGGCCTTGCCGATGGGCAGCACGAATTCGGGATCCGTTGCCACATCCCAGGTGCGGCCATAGAGAACCTCGTTCTCCAGGAAGATCACCGGGTTGGGGTCGCGGATCGCGGCCTTCAGCAGCGCCTTGGCACTCATCGCGTCATAGGGGGCCACGACCTTCAGGCCCGGCACGGAAGCATACCAGGGGGCATAGTCCTGACTGTGCTGCGCGCCCACCCGCGCCGCCGCGCCGTTGGGGCCACGGAAGACAATGGGGCACCCCATCTGGCCGCCGGACATGTAGAGGGTCTTGGCCGCCGAATTGATGATGTGGTCGATCGCCTGCATGGCGAAGTTGAAGGTCATGAACTCGACGATCGGCTTCAGGCCGCCAAAGGCCGCACCGACGCCGATCCCGGCAAAGCCGTGCTCCGTGATCGGGGTGTCGATGACACGCCGGGGACCGAACTTCTCCAGCAGTCCCTGGCTGACCTTGTAGGCACCCTGATACTCGGCCACTTCCTCACCCATCAGGAACACGACCTCGTCGCGCTCCATCTCTTCCATCATGGCATCGCGAAGGGCCTCGCGCAGGGTGACGTTGGCCGTCTCCGCCCCCTCCGGCAGGTCGGGTTCGGAATCATCGGCGTCGCTCTCCGGTGCGTTGTCGCGGGCCTTGGGTTCTGCCTTCGGCTTTTCCTTCTCCTCGGCAGGCGCATCGTCGCTGTCCGTTTCCGCCGCGTCGGCCTTCGGCGCGGGCCCCCCTGCGCCGGCGTCGAAGCCGTCCAGGGCGCTCTCGTCCTCGCCATCTTCCAGCAGCACGGCGATGGGCGCATTCACCTTCACGCCCTCGGCCCCCTCATCGACAATCAGCTTGCCGATGGTGCCTTCGTCCACCGCCTCAACCTCCATGGTCGCCTTGTCGGTCTCGATCTCGCAGAGCACGTCACCGGGTCCAATCTTGTCGCCGGGTTTCACCATCCATTTCGCGAGTGTGCCTTCCTCCATCGTGGGGGAAAGCGCGGGCATCAAAATCGGTACTGGCATCCGTCTTCCCTCCCTCAGGCTTCGACAAGCACGTCAGTGTAGAGCTCGGACGCGTCCGGCTCCGGGCTGTTCTGGGCGAACTCGGCGGCATCGCTGACGATGGCCTTCACATCCCTGTCGATGGCTTTCAGTTCATCCTCGGTCGCGTTCAGCTTCTCCAGCAGCATCTGGCGCACCCGTTCGATCGGATCGCGCTCCGCCCGCATCTTGTTGACCTCCTCCTTCGACCGGTACTTCGCCGGATCCGACATGGAGTGGCCACGATAGCGATAGGTCTTCATTTCCAGGATCATCGGTCCCTTGCCGCCGCGGACATAGGCAACGGCCTCTTCCGCCGCCGCCTTCACGGCGAGCACGTCCATGCCGTCGACCTGGACACCGGGAATGCCGAAGCTCTCGCCGCGCTTCGCCAGTTCGGGCTGCGCCGACGACCGGGCAACCGAAGTGCCCATGGCGTACTGGTTGTTCTCGATCACGTAGATCACCGGCAGCTTCCAGAGCGCGGCCATGTTGAAGGCCTCATAGACCTGCCCCTGGTTGGCGGAGCCGTCACCGAAGTAGGCGACGCTCAGGGCGTCCGAGCCCTTGTACTTCTCCGCAAACGCCAGCCCGGTCCCCAGTGGCACCTGGGCGCCGACAATGCCGTGCCCGCCATAGAAATTCTTCTGGCGGCTGAACATGTGCATGGAGCCGCCCTTGCCCTTGGAATAGCCCCCGGCGCGCCCTGTCAGTTCCGCCATGACACCGTTGGATTCCATCCCGCAGGCCAGCATGTGACCATGGTCGCGGTACGATGTGATGACCTTGTCGTTGCCGGTCAGCGCCGCCTGGATGCCGACGACCACCGCTTCCTGGCCGATGTAGAGGTGACAGAAGCCGCCGATCAGACCCATGCCGTACATCTGTCCGGCCTTCTCCTCGAACCGGCGGATCAGCAGCATCTCCCGATAGAGCTCCAGCAGTTCTTCCTTGCTGACGTCGGGCTGCTTCGAAGCGGTTGATTTCGCGGCAGATTTTGCAGGCGTCCTGCGGCTGCGCGTCGTGCGGGTCTGCGGGGTCCTGGCCATGAGTCCTCCTCAAGGGTTGGAAATCCACGCCGATCATCGACCCTGATTGTGCCAGGGTTCCGGGCGCGGACTGGCGTTTCGCTGGCAACAGTAACGCACAACGACAAGTCGATTGCATGAACAATTGCATCATTAACTGAATATCGGTTAATACCCGAAAATCACCGGCCGGAGCGGACAGGCTCAGTCCTTCTTCAGGATCACGATGTCTTCCGGCAGGGTCCAGCCCAGCACCCGGCGAACCTGCTCATCGAGAATATCCGCATCGACCGCCGGTCCGGACATCAGCCGCACACGGCGCTGCAACGCAGCCTGTTCCTGTTCCAGCATCGCCAGATGCGCCGCGCGCTCCACCGTCCGTGCCTGGAGGCTCTCTGTCGCCAGCAGCCCCCGGTCACCCCAGGTGGCGTGGAAACCGAAATAGCCAACGCACAGCGCGCCGAGCAGCAGCGGCAGGTATCGGGTGATGCGAGATTTGATCTTCATCGTCGAATCGAATCAGAAACCGATTCGACGGTCAAGCAAAAGTCGACGAACTCTCGACAAGTCCCTCATTTGCCTATTGAATTCCATACAGGCGTAGCATGGCGGGAACAGTGACGATGATTTCCAAGTGGCAATGGCTGATGCTCCAGCTTTCCAGGACCCTCTGGATACGCGTCGCGCTGTTCTGCCTGCTGGCAGTGATCACGGCACTCGTTGCGACCTATCTGGATCCGCTGGTGCCGCCGGAGCTGTCGCGCAGGGTCGGTGCGGGCGCGGTGGAGGACATCCTGCACATCCTTGCCTCCAGCATGCTGGCGGTGACCACATTCTCCCTCAGCGTGATGGTCTCGGCCTATTCGGCGGCGGCCACCAGCGTGACACCCAGGGCCACGGCGCTGCTGATGCAGGACACGACGACCCAGAACGTCCTTGCGACCTTCATCGGCACCTTCGTCTTCTCGCTGGTGGGCATCGTGGCGCTGAACACCGGCTTCTACGGCGATGCCGGGCAGGTCGCCGTGCTGGCGGTGACCGTGGCCGTCATCCTGCTGATGGTCATGACCCTGTTCCGCTGGATCGAGCACCTCTCGCGGCTTGGTCGGGTCAGCGACACCACGGACCGCGTCGAGCATGCGGCCTTCGCCGCCATCTGCGGCCGGGTCGAGGATCCGGCGCTGGGCGGGCGGATCCTCGATGAGGAGAGCACCGCGGTCCCCGATGATGCCGTGCCTCTCAACGTGCCGACCATCGGCTACCTGCAGCACCTGGCCGTCGACCAGCTGTCGGATCATGCGGAGAGCGCCGGCGGCGAGATCTTCGTGACGGTGCTGCCGGGACAGTTCATCCATCCGGCAATGGACGTGGCCTGGCTGAGCGGTTTTCCGGACGGTTTCGACCCGCAGGACCTGGCCCCCGCCTTCCGCATCGGTCGCGACCGGTCCTTCGACCAGGATCCGCGCTTCGGCCTCGTGGTGCTGTCGGAAATCGCCTCCCGCGCGCTGTCACCGGCGGTGAACGATTCCGGCACCGCCAAGGACGTGCTGGCCCGCGCCGTGCGGCTGCTGCTGCTGTGGAGCCAGCGAGAGCAGGACAAGGACAGGCAGGAACTGCGTTTCCCGAGGATCTGGGTGCCGCCCCTGCTGCTGCCCGACCTGTTCGACGACCTCTTCACCCCCCTCGCCCGCGACGGCGCCCCCCATGTGGACGTGCATATCGCACTGCAGAACGGCCTGGGAGCCCTCTACGCCACTGGGCATCAGGAAATGCGGAAGCAGGCCCTGCGGCACTCGCGCATGGCCCTGGAGCGGGCGGAGAACGCCCTGCTGCTGGACAGCGAACGGGCGCGGGTCCGCGAAACGGCGGAAGCCAACTTCTCCTGAAGCTCCTCCAACGCCCCGGTGAAACGGATGCCGCCGGAACGAAAAGGGGCCCCGGCATCTGCCGGGGCCCCTTTCCGTGGACCTGTCTGAAAGTGACCGGTCGTATCAGTCGCGACGACGGCGCGGACGGTCTCCGCCACGGCCACCGCCACCGCTACGTTCCCGCTGCGGCAGGGGCTCGACGCCCTCGATCTCCTCGCCGGTCTCCTGATTGACGTAGCGCATCGACAGGCGAACCTTGCCGCGATCATCCACGTCCAGCAGCTTGACCCAGACTTCATCACCCTCGTTGGCGACATCGGTCACCTTCTCGGTGCGGCCGTCCTGCAGCTCCGAGATGTGCACCAGTCCGTCGCGCGGGCCGAAGAAGTTGATGAAGGCACCAAAGTCCATGGTCTTGACGACCTTGCCCTTGTAGATGGCGCCGACTTCCGGCTCTGCCGTGATCGACTTGATCCAGTTGATGGCCTTCTCGGCAGCGGCACCGTCGGAGGAGGCGACCTTGATCGAACCATCGTCGTCGATGTCGATCTTGCAGCCGGTCTGCTCCGTGATCTCGCGGATCACCTTGCCGCCGGTACCGATGACATCGCGGATCTTGTCGGTCGGGACCTTGATCAGCGTGATCCGCGGGGCGGTATCGCGCAGTTCCTCACGCTCCGACGTGATGGCGGTGGCCATCCTGCCGAGGATGTGGTTGCGACCCTCATGTGCCTGCGCCAGGGCGATCTTCATGATCTCCTCGGTGATGCCGGCGATCTTGATGTCCATCTGCAGCGACGTGACACCCGCCTCGGTGCCCGCAACCTTGAAGTCCATGTCGCCCAGATGATCCTCGTCACCGATGATGTCGGACAGGACGGCGAACTCGTCGCCTTCCAGGATCAGACCCATGGCGATACCGGCAACCGGACGGCGCAGCGGCACACCGGCATCCATCATCGCCAGCGACGACCCGCAGACCGTTGCCATGGAGGACGAACCGTTGGACTCGGTCACTTCCGACACGATACGGATCGTGTAGGGGAACTCGTCCTTGGCAGGCATCAGCGGATGCAGCGCGCGCCAGGCCAGCTTGCCATGACCGATCTCGCGACGGCCCGGCCCCATGCGGAAGCTGGTCTCGCCAACCGAGTACGGCGGGAAGTTGTAGTGCAGCATGAAGTGCTGACGGCTCTCGCCCACCAGCGCGTCGATGATCTGCTCGTCCTGACCGGTGCCGAGGGTGGTCACCACCAGCGCCTGGGTCTCGCCACGCGTGAACAGGGCCGAACCATGGGCGCGCGGCAGGACGCCGATCTCGCACTCGATGGGCCGGACGGTCTTCGTGTCGCGACCGTCGATGCGCAGCCCGGTATCCAGGATGGAGCGACGGACCGTGTTCTTTTCCAGCGACTTGAAGGCAGAGGCGACGGCCATGCCGCCTTCCTCGTGATCGCCGAGCGCTTCCATGACCTTGGCCTTGGCGGCGGAGACGGCGTCCTGACGAGCTTTCTTGTCCTTGATGCCATAGGCGGCGGCCAGATCGGCGCGGGCAATGTCGGCAACCTGAGCGGCCAGAGCCTCGGTATAGAGCGGTGCCGGCTCGGCCCACGGCTCCTTCGCCGCGGTCTCGGCCAGATCGATGATCCCATCGATCACCGTCTGGAAGGCCTTGTGACCGAAGGTCACCGCACCCAGCATTTCCTCTTCCGACAGCTCGTCGGCTTCGGATTCCACCATCATCACGGCGTCCTGCGTGCCGGCGACGACGAGATCCAGCTTGGAATCGGACATTTGCTCCAGCGTCGGGTTGAGCAGATATTCGCCATTGGCAAAGCCGACCCGGCAGGCACCCAGCGGACCCATGAAGGGCAGGCCGGAGATCGTCAGCGCGGCGGAGGCACCAACCAGGGCAACGATGTCGGGATCGTTTTCCAGGTCGTGCTGCAGCACCGTGCAGATGATCTGCGTGTCATTCTTGAAACCTTCCGCGAACAGCGGGCGGACCGGCCGGTCGATCAGACGGCAGGTCAGCGTCTCGGCGTCCGACGGGCGGGCCTCACGCTTGAAGAAACCGCCGGGGATCTTGCCTGCGGCAAAGGCCTTTTCCTGGTAATTCACGGTCAGGGGAAAGAAGTCCTGACCTTCCTTGGCGCTCTTGCTGCCAACGACGGTGCAGAGGACCATCGTCTCGCCATATGTGGCCATGACGGCACCGGTCGCCTGCCGGGCGATCTTGCCCGTTTCCAGCACGAGCTTGCGCCCGCCCCAGTCGATTTCCTTGCGGTGTATATCAAACATCTTCTTCTCAACCTTCCTGCAGCAGACCATCCCGCCGCACAAATGACAGGAGGCGAACCGGGCCGCTGCCCGATCCGCCCTGAACCTGTCCCGCTTGTCCGACCGCCATTGGTCGGACGGTCACGATCACCGGCGCAGGCCGAGTCGTGAAATGAGTTCCCGGTAACGGGCATCGTCCTTGTTCTTGAGATAATCAAGCAGCCGCCGGCGCTGGCTGACCATGGTCAGCAGTCCGCGACGGGAGTGATTGTCCTTCTTGTGAGCCTTGAAGTGCTCCGTGAGGGTCAGGATGCGCTGGGTCAGGATTGCGACCTGAACCTCGGGCGATCCGGTGTCGCCTTCACCACGACCATACTCGGCGATAAGCTCGGCTTTGCGCTCGGGCGTAATCGACATCATGTTCCTCCATCAATGGATCGACCGGGGGAAACCCGGTCAGAGGTTGAAGACACGAACCGGCTCAACCCATTCGGCCCGATATCGAGCCAGCGCCACGGGCCGTTGATCATGCATGGCGCAAATGAGTTCATCATCGCGGTACGTGAAATTCAGCACCCTGACAGCCTGACCATGTCGTATCCGGTCAGCCTGCTCACCTGTCACGGCCAGTGCCGGGATGTCGTCCAGCGCGGTCTCGACAGGTCTCAGGGCCTCAAGGCCGCTGCGCTTATGGCACAGCCCCTCGAACGTTGCCAGTGAAATTGAGCCGGATTCAACAAAGCGTCCGACCGCCGTCCGGCGGATGGCGCTGGCGTGCGCAGGAATGCCAAGCAGGGAGCCGATGTCACGGGCGAGCGACCGGACATAGGTGCCCTTGCCGCAGACCAGTTCCAGCTCCGCGTGATCATCGTCAGGCATGCCCAGCAGGGTCAGGCTTTCCACCTGAACAGGCCTGGCCTTCATTTCCGGCGGCTGCCCGTCACGGGCCAGGTCATAGGCGCGCTGGCCATCGACCTTGATGGCGGAGAATGCGGGCGGCACCTGCAGGATATCACCGGTGAACCGGTCAAGCAGCGCCGCGATGTCAGCCGCTGCGGGGCGGGACGCACTTTCCGCCAGCACCTCCCCCTCCCCGTCATCCGTGGTCGTGGAGGTACCGAACCGGATCGTGAAACGATAGGTCTTGGTGGCATCGGTCAGGAAGTTGATGCACTTCGTCGCCTCGCCGAACGCGATCGGCAGGATGCCGCTGGCCAGCGGATCGAGCGTTCCGGCATGGCCCGCCTTCTGTGCATTCAGCAACCAGCGGCAGCGATTGACGGCGGTCGTGGAGGTCGGACCGACCGGCTTGTCGAGTACCAGCCAGCCGCTGACCGGGTCGCCGCGCCGCCTACGACCCATTGGCTGCGCCGTCCGGGCCGTCGCCGTTCCCCTGCGCCTTCCGGCGCCGCTCGTCGTCGGCCCGCGCCGCCCGCATCACGGCATCGATATGGCTGGCATTGTCGAACGACCGGTCACGGTGGAAGGCAATGCGCGGCGCGTACTTCATGTGCACCGACCGGGCAATGCGTCCCGACAGATAGGGCGCCGAGCGGTTGAGACCGGCAAGTACGGCCTCCACTTCAAGGCCGCCGAGCGGCTCCACATAGGCCGTCGCGTTGCGCATGTCGGGCGAAACCGTGACCTCGGTGACAGTGATCGACCGCCCGGACACATCCGGATCGCGAATCTCGTCCCGCTGAAGGATCTCGGACAATGCGTGGCGGATCAGTTCACCGACACGCAACTGACGCGTCCCCGGTGCTGCACCGGCGACATTCTTTCGCTTGGCCATCTGGTACCTGTCCAATCGCCGGAGGGTCCTGACCGAGGGGGCAGGAAGGCCCGAACAGACCTTCCCGCATCAACCGCGTCAGAGCGAGCGGGCGATTTCCTCGATATGATAGACCTCGATCTGGTCCTTCTGCTGGATGTCCTGATGGTTGGCAAAGGACATGCCGCATTCGGAACCCTGCCGGACTTCCGCCACATCTTCCTTGAAGTGCTTCAGCGTCGCGATCTTGCCTTCGTGCAGCACGATACCGTCGCGAAGCTGGCGATAGCCGGCCCCCTTGCGCACGACACCCTCGATCACCAGGCAACCGGCAATCTTGCCGACCTTGGTAATGTTGAAAACCTCGCGGACCTCCGCCGTACCCAGGGTGATCTCCCTGGCTTCCGGCGCAAGCTTGCCGCTCATCATCGCCTTCAGGTCATCTGTCAGCTCGTAGATGACATTGTAGTAGCGGATATCGACGCCATCACGTTCCGCTGCCTCACGTGCCTGCCTGTTGGGGCGGGCATTGAAGCCGAAGATCACTGCGCCCGCCGACTTCGCCAGCGTCACGTCGGTTTCCGTGATACCGCCGACACCTGCGTGCAGGATGCGCGCCTTCACCTCATCCGTGGAGAGCTTCTCGGCAGAGTTGATGATCGCTTCGACCGAACCATGCACGTCGCCCTTGATCAGGATCGGAACTTCCGCCGCCTGGCCTTCCTTGATGGCGGACAGCATCTGTTCCAGCGTCCCGCGACCGGCCTGGGTGGCAAGCTGCTCACGCGTCCTACGGGCACGGAACTCGGCCACTTCACGGGCACGACCCTCATCCTCGACAACGGTGAACTCGTCGCCGGCCTCCGGCGCGCCCTGGAAGCCCAGAACCTCGACCGGCTGCGCAGGCAGAGCCTCGTCGATGCGGTTGCCCTGATCATCGATCAGCGCACGCACGCGGCCCCAGGTGGCACCGCAGACGAAGATGTCGCCGGTCCGCAGTGTGCCGCCCTGCAACAGGACAGTGGCAACCGCGCCGCGTCCCTGCTCCAGCTGCGCCTCGACAACGGTACCGTTTGCCGCGCGGTTCGGATTGGCCTTCAGTTCCAGCAGTTCCGCCTGCAGCAGGATCGTATCGACCAGCTTGTCCAGGTTGGTGCCCTTCAGCGCGGAAATCTCCACCGCCAGGTCTTCACCACCCATCTCTTCCACGATGATGGAGTGCTGCAGCAGGTCCTGCTTCACCTTCTCCGGCGTCGCGTCGGGCTTGTCGATCTTGTTGATCGCAATGATGATCGGAACGTTCGCGGCCTTGGCGTGATTGATCGCCTCCACCGTCTGCGGCATCACCGAGTCATCGGCAGAAACCACCAGCACGACGATATCGGTCACCTTCGCGCCACGGGCACGCATGGAGGTAAAGGCGGCATGGCCCGGCGTATCCAGGAACGTCACCTTCTGACCACCATCCGTGGTGATCTGATAGGCACCGATGTGCTGGGTGATGCCACCGGCCTCGCCCCTGACAACGTCGGTCTTGCGCAAGGCGTCGAGCACGGAGGTCTTGCCGTGATCGACATGACCCATGACCGTGACCACGGCCGGGCGCGGCACCATCTCGGCATCGTCATCCTCAGGTGCCGCAATCGCGACTTCCACATCGGCGTCGGAGACGCGACGGATGCGATGGCCGAATTCCTCGACGATCAGCTCGGCGGTGTCGGCATCGATCGACTGGTTGATCGTCGCCATCACGCCCATGCTCATCAGCGACTTGATGACATCGCTGCCACGCACCGCCATGCGGTTGGCGAGCTCGGCCACGGTCAGAACCTCAGGCACGACAACATCGCGGACGACGCGGCCTGCGGCCTCGCCCCCCCCCTCTGCAGTGCGCTTCTCGCGCTCCCGACGGCGGCGGGTTGCGGCCAGAGACTTCTGGCGCTCTCCCGAGCCATCCAGCGCCTGGCTGATGGTCAGCTTGCCACTGCGGCGGCGATCACCACCCTTGCCGCGCGACGGACGCGCCGGTGCCGGGGCAGACGACTTGCCCTTGCGGGGCTTGCCACGGGAATCCGCCTCCTCGTCAGCCGGGGCACCACGGGGTGCAGCCCCCGGTGCGGCAGCTTCTTCCGGCGCCGCGGCTCGTTTCTCGGCCTCGACCTTCGCCTGCCTGGCGCGCTCTGCATCGGCCTCGGCCTTCGCCTTGGCCTCTTCTTCCGCCTTGCGGGCAGCATCGGCCTCGGCCTGCTTGCGGGCTTCTTCCTCCGCCGCGGCCTTGGCCTGCTCCTCGCGCTCCGTCCGCATCCGTGCTTCTTCGAGCGCGCGGCGCTTGGCCTCGATCTCTTCCTGGCGTGCACGCTCGGCCTCACGCGCCTTGGCATTCACCAGCGCCTGCTGCCGGGCAGTCTTTTCCTCGTCCGTCAGACGCGGAAGAACCATGCGACCGCGGGTCTGATCGACCGAGCGCTTCGGCTCCTCACGCTTCGGCTGCTCGCGCTTCGGCTGCTCAGCCTGGCTCTTCTTCAGGGTTTCCCGAACCACATCCGCCGCAGGTGCCGCCTCGCCGTCGCGCTTCGCGCCGCGCTTCCGCCGGACCTCGACCTGAACCGTCTTGTTACCGCGACCGCCGGACACACTCTGGCGCACACCACCAGCGCCACCGCCTGACTTCAGGCCGAGTCGCCCGCCTTGCGATACGCTCAGGGTTTTCTTGTCGCCCGTCTCTTTCGCTTCACTCATCGATCGCCTGTCTTTCGTCATGCATTTGCCGGGTGCCGTACTGCACACCGGACAGTCGTTCCACCTCCCGAAGGAGGCGAGCCGCGAGCCGCCCCGGAGCGATCGCAGCATGTACCATATTATCAAGGCCCAAGGCCAAACCCAATTCGTCCCGGTCGAAGCAATCGATCACAGGGGCCGAACGGGCCAGTCTTGTCGCCTTCTCCACCGCGCCTGGTCCCGCATCGGAAGAGACCACCATTGCCCCGACCGGATGCTTCATCGCATGCGCCGTGACCTTCTCCAGCCCAGTGACCACCTGCCCCGCACTGCGGGCCAAGCCAATCAGTTCAAGACACTTGCGCCGCAGCAGCCGAACCAGGACTTCCGGCAGGTCATCTGCCAGTCGGGTTTCCACCTTGAAAGCCCTGGAGAAAGGATTGCGCTTCTGCATCTGCGCCAGCACTTCCCGATCCGCAACCACCCAGGCTCCACGTCCGGGCAGCTTCTCGTCCAGGTCAGGCACCGCGTCCCCGTCGGGGCCGCGCACGAACCGGATCATGCTGGATGTATCGCGGCATTGCCTTGTGACAACACAGCGACGCTCCGACACCTGCCTTTCGCTTCCTTTCGGAGTCCTAGTCGTCTGATTCCTCCACGACCGAAGTCTCTTCCCCGGCATCACCGGCTGCTTCGCCAGTTTCCTCATCGTCAAACCAGTGCGCGCGGGCCGCCATGATGATGCGATTGGCATCGTCGAGTGACAGGTCGCTGTCGCGCAGCGGTGCATTGGTGTCGGAAACCAGCTCTTCCGAAGCCAGGTCGCCCAGATCGTCGAGTGTCTTGATCCCGGCCTCGCCGAGCTTCACCAGCATCGCCGGGGTCAGCCCCTCGATCGCGGCCACCGCATCCTCGACACCGATCTCCTTGCGCTTCTCGTCCAGCGCCTCTTCCATGCGGGCGAGATAATCATTTGCGCGACGGATCAGTTCTTCGGCGACATCCTCGTCAAAGCCGTCGATCTCCTCCAGTTCGTCAAGCGGGGCAAAGGCGATTTCCTCGACCGCATCGAAACCTTCCGAAACCAGCAACTGCGCGATCATCTCGTCGACGTCCAGCGCCTCGATGAACATGTTGCTGCGTTCCTGGAATTCCTGCTGACGGCGTTCCGATTCCTCCTGCTCGGTCAGGATATCGATATCCCAGCCCGAGAGCTGGGAGGCCAGCCGCACATTCTGCCCGCGCCGGCCGATCGCCAGGCTGAGCTGGTCGTCGGGGACAACCACTTCGATGCGGTTCTTGTCCTCGTCCAGCACGACCTTGATGACATCGGCAGGGGCAAGTGCACTGACGATGAAGGTCGCCGGATCGGGCGTGAAGGGAATGATGTCGATCTTCTCGCCTTGCAGTTCGTTCACGACCGCCTGGACGCGACTGCCGCGCATGCCGACACAGGCACCCACCGGATCGATCGACGAGTCGTTGGAGAGGACGGCGATCTTGGCCCGGCTGCCGGGATCCCGTGCAACGGCCCGGATCTCGATGATCCCGTCATAGACTTCCGGCACTTCCTGCGCGAACAGCATCGCCATGAAGCGCGGATGGGTGCGCGACAGGAAGATCTGCGGCCCCCGGGTCTCGCGACGCACGTCATAGATGTAGGCACGCACACGGTCGCCGGGGCGGAAGGTCTCGCGCGGCAGCAGCTCATCACGGCGGACAATCGCCTCCGCCCGACCGAGATCGACCATGACGTTGCCATGCTCCACCCGCTTGACCAGGCCGGAAATGATCTCGCCCGCACGGTCCTTGAATTCGTCGTACTGGCGGTCGCGTTCCGCGTCCCGCACCTTCTGGAAGATGATCTGTTTCGCGGCCTGCGCGGAGACGCGGCCAAAATCGATGGGCGGCAGCGGCTCCGAGATCAGGTCGCCGACGCGGGCATCCGGGTTCATTTCCTGGGCGCGGGAAAGCGGGATCTGCGTCGTCGCGTCCTCGACTTCCTCAACGGTCTCGCGCAGTCGCCAGATGCTGATCTCGCCCGTCTTGCGGTCGATCTCGGCCCGGATCATGTGCTCGGCACCATAGGTCGTCTTCGCCGTCCGCTGGATCGCCTCCTCCAGCGCCTCCAGCACGATCTCGTGATCGATGGACTTCTCCCGCGCGACTGCATCCGCAACCTGCAGAAGTTCGAGCCTGTTGGCTGTTGTCACCGCCATCTTCTACTCCGTTCCATTCGACTTCTTCCGGGCATTTTCCCGGGCCTTGCTTTCACGCAGGCTTGCTTCGATCAGCGCATCGGTCAGTACCAGCTTGGCTTCTCCGATGGCCTCGAAATCCAGTTCGACATCTGCCTCTTCCGCCGGGACCCCGGTCATGCGCAACTGCACATTGTCACCGTTCATGCCCAGAAGCTGCCCCCGGAACCGCTTCCGGCCATCCAGTGGCCGGGCCAGCTCCAGCTTTATCTCGTGACCGCTGTAGCGCTCGAAATCCTCTCGCCGTACCAGTGGCCGGTCGATGCCGGGCGAGGAAACCTCCAGCGCGTAGGCGCCATCAATCGGGTCCTCGACGTCCAGCAGCGCGGAAATCGCCCGGCTGACCGTCTCGCAATCATCAATCTCCATGGCGCCGTCAGACAGCCGCTCCGCCATGACCTGCAGGGTCGGACGCTTGCCACCTGTGTAACGCACACGCACCAGACGGTAGCCCATATCCAGCATGGATGGCTCGATCAGGGTCCAAATCCGATCACCCGGCCCGCCTGACATTGAACCTCCACTCGACACAAACAAAAAAGTGGGCCGCTGGCCCACCCTGACGTTCGCTCTGGTAAGCGATTACTGGTGTAGAGAGGCGTTATAGCCGCAAACGCCCGGATATCAACCTTCTTCTCCGCCCGGTGACCGTTCCCGTCGGCGAAACGTCAGGAAAAGCGGTTCGGAACCGGCAAGCAGCTTCGACTGGTAGCGCGTCGTTACATGATCGGCGGGCACCTCGCGCCAATCGGCAACGCGCTCCGCAGTCCACTCGAACGCCGGGTGGCGCAGGCAATGGGACAGTATCCAGCGCGCATAACCCATGTGATCCGTCGCGATCCGCAGGCTGGCCCCGTCCCGCATCACCCGCGCCAGACTGTCCAGTGTCGCTGTCGAGACCAGGCGCCGCTTGTGGTGGCGGGTCTTCGGCCAGGGGTCGGGGAACAGGATGAAGGCCCGGTCAAGAACCGCCTCCGGCATGCCGTCGAGCAACGGACGCACATCCTCCGCGTGCACGCTGACGTTCGTCAGCCCCTCCCCCTCGATACCGTCCAGCGCCTTGACGACACCTTCCAGAAAGGGTTCGCAGCCGATCAGATGCACATCCGGATTGGCCCGCGCCTGACCGAGAAGGTGTTCAGCCCCGCCAAACCCGATCTCCAGCCACACCGCACGCCCGTCAGCCCCCAGGCTGCCCGTCTCGACGCCCACCCGCGGCAGGACACTGTCGAGCAGATGCTGCTGGCGATCACTGCGCTTCTTGCCCTGTCGGCGGCCATAGAACCGGTAAGGTCGCGCCTCTGCTGTCCGCGCCTTGCCCATTCGCGACCGCCGTCCGGATTGCTGAACTCAGGAAAATGCGCCCTTCAGCGCATCGACGAGGTCCAGCCTTTCCCAGGAGAAACCGCCGTCGTCGGTGGCTGTGCGACCGAAATGGCCATAGGCCGACGTCCGCTCGTAGATCGGACGCAGCAGGTCGAGGTGCTGGCGAATCCCGCGAGGGCTGAGGTCCATGACCTCCCGCAGCACGTTCTCCAGCTTCGTTTCGTCAACCTGGCCCGTGCCCTGAAGGTCCACATAGACCGACAGCGGCTTGGAGACGCCGATGGCATAGGAAAGCTGGATGACGCATCGGTCGGCGAGACCGGCGCCGACCACGTTCTTCGCCAGATACCGCGCGGCATAGGCAGCGGAGCGATCGACCTTGGTCGGGTCCTTGCCGGAGAAGGCACCACCACCATGCGGCGCCGCACCACCATAGGTATCGACGATGATCTTGCGTCCGGTCAGACCGGCATCACCATCGGGGCCGCCGATCACGAACTTGCCGGTCGGATTGACGTAGAACTCGTCCTCCGGGCACATCCAGCCTTCCGGCAGGGCGGCGACGACGAAGGGGCGGACAAGTTCCCGCACTTCTTCCTGGCCCACACCGTCGATGTGCTGCGTGGAAACCACCACCGACGTGGCGCGGACCGGCTTGCCGTCACGATACTCCAGCGTCACCTGGCTCTTGGCATCGGGGCCGAACTCCGGACGGCTGCCATCGTGGCGCGCGGCAGCCATGTCCTGAAGGATGCGATGCGAGAGATGGATCGGTGCGGGCATCAGTTCTTCGGTCTCGCGCACCGCATAGCCGAACATGATCCCCTGGTCGCCGGCACCCAGATCCTTGTTGCCTGCTGCATCTACGCCCTGCGCGATGTCGCTCGACTGCTCATGCAGATGGATCTGGACCTGGGCATTCTTCCAGTGGAAGCCATCCTGCTCGTAGCCGATCGCCTTGACCGCATCGCGCGCGGTCTTCTCGATCAGCTCATTGGTGATGGAGGAAGGCCCACGGGTCTCGCCGGCAAGGACGATCAGATTCGTCGACGTCAGCGTTTCACAGGCGACACGCGCGTCCGGCTCGGCAGCCAGAAACAGGTCGACAACAGCATCCGAAATCCGGTCGCAGACCTTATCGGGGTGACCTTCCGAAACGGATTCGGAAGTGAAAAGAAAATTCTGCCGCGGCAAAGTCGCCCCTCCTGTCAGCTTTCAGTGCTCTGAAATTTCAAACGCGACGCTTTGTGACAAGCACGAATGATCCGGTCAAGTGCCACACTCGACCGGATTGTCGCTGCACCCAGAGGGTCGCATGTCAGTCCTTGGACACTTCCGTCTCGAACTGCGCGCCAATTGCCTTGACGAGTTCGAAGAGCCGCTTGCGCACGGCCGGGTCGGAAATCTTGTCGTATGCCCGCACGAATTCCAGGATCTCGCGGCGGAACAGACGCTCCGAGTCAAACGGCGCAGGCTCTGATTCGGCCAGTCCGGAAGGTGCGACACTGCTCCCCTTCCCCGTCGCAGGCGCACCATCGAAGAAGAAGGACGGCGGCACGTCCAGGATCTCGCTGAGTTCGAATACCCGGCTTGCGCCCACACGGTTCGCACCACGCTCGTATTTCTGCACCTGCTGGAAGGTAAGTCCCAGCGCATTGGCCAGCTTCTGCTGACTGAGGCCTTTCAGGGTCCGGCACAGCCTGATTCGTCCGCCAACGTAGACATCGACCGGATGTGGATGTTCAGCCAATATTGAGTCCTCGCACTACCTACAAAGTTGCCGCGCGGCCATTCCAGCCAGCATCGCCCTTACCCGTCCCCCGACGACTTCCCTATGAAGATTTCACGACAATTCGTCAAGCGAGAAACAGGAAACTAAACCCTTGGTTGCATCGAACACTTGTTGATCTCATGAGCTTGTCTACGGCATTAACTGACCAGACTTCAATTACATCCAAATTTATTCAATATTGCTGAAAAGAACATACATCAGAGTTCACGTTTCCCGCCGCATACCCGTGATCATGGTAATCAAAGACACAACAAGAAGCATGCAGATACCCAGAATAATCGGCCATCGCCCCACAGATGCATACAGGGTTTCTTGGGCATGCCCCGGTAAGGTGCCTGTCAGAACCCCTGATACCCCTAAATCAAGTCTGCTCTGCACTTGACCGTAAGCATCAACAATCGCTGAAATTCCCGTTCCGGCTGCCCTGACCAGAGGCAGCCCCTGCTCAACCGCACGGAATCGGGCCATGGCAAAATGCTGATCCGGCCCGGTAAGTGTCCCGAACCAGGCATCGTTGGTTAACGAGAGCAGCCAGCCGGGTCGCGAATCGCCGGTGGCGACCTCGTCCGCGAAGATCACCTCGTAACAGATCAGGACCCGCGCAGGCGGCAGTCCCGGCAGGTGCAGCAGTCCGTCATTGCCCCCTGCGCCGGGCGAGAAATCACCTCTCCCCTGCGCCAGTTTGTCCAACCCCACGCGCGACAGCAGATCCCGAAACGGCAGATACTCTCCGAACGGCACAAGGTGGCGCTTGTCGGCACTGTCGATGATCTGCGCCTCAGGGTTGATCGCGACGGCGGAATTGAAGAATCGTACCGTGTCCGCACCGACCTCGGCACGCGGAGCGCCGGTTATCACCAATCCGTTGATGCGATCGGCCACCTGGGCAATGCGTTGCCGCGCGGTCAGGTCCGCGTTGATCCGGAATGTCGCGGCCGTCTCGGGCCAGATCACCAGATCAGGCATCCGCTCCGCTGCGGAAGGCAGGCTCATGGCCAGGTTCCTGGCAAAATTGGTCTCGATCCGATCCGGCCGCCACTTGTCCCGCTGCGCGATATTGGCCTGCACGATGCGGATCGTCGGCGCATCGGCGGCCGCGTTGTCCGGGGTCGCATCCGAAAGCCGCCACGCCCCTGCTCCGATCAGGACCAGCGTGCCGAGCACGATCGCAACGGGTGCACGCCAGTGCCCCCGCCCCACGAGGGCCAGCGACGGCGCGCCCCCGGCCAGGACCGCCAGGAAGCTCAGCCCCACGGTGCCGATCCAGGCAGCGGGCTGCATCGCGGCATCGGCGAAACCGAAGCCATAGCCTGCCAGGTTCCAGGGAAACCCGGTCATGACCTCACCGCGCGCCACTTCGGCCAGTGTCCAGCTTGCCGCCAGAAGAAAGAGGCGGAATGTGCCCGGCCCGCTCAGACGCCAGGCAAGCCAGACGGCAATCGCCGGGAAGAGTGCCAGCAGGGCGGGCAGGCCCAGTACCGGAAACGGCACCATCCAGGCGAACTTGTCCGGCTCCACCAGAAAGGCGGAAGCGATCCAGTAGAGGCCGGCGATGAAATGCCCCCAGCCGAACCACCAGCCAAGGGCGAATGCGGCCCGCCCGCGATGCACACCGCGCAGCAGCAGCAACAGGCCGCCAAATCCGATCCAGAAGACAGGGAAAAGGTGGAACGGCGCGAAGCCGAGACTCATCAGGGCACCGAGCAGGAAGGCCAGCAACAGGCGTCGCCAGCCGGAAAGCGCGGCCATACGACCGGCCAGTTGCGTCACAGTCCGCCCTTCTCCGTCCGCTCCACGTCAGTGGCGGAAGGGGAAAAACGACGGACACGCAGCAACTTGATCCGCCGCGGGTCCGCATCGGCGATCTCGAACTCCAGCCCGCAGTCGTGACGCACCACCTCGCCGCGCTTCGGCACCCGCCCCAGGGTCACGAAGATGAAACCGCCCAGCGTGTCGATTTCCTCGTCATCCGCATCGGTCAGAAGGTCGCAATCCACGCGCGCCTCGAAGTCTTCCAGCTCGTAGCGGGAATCGACCTCGATGGTCCCGTCCTCATGCTCGATGAAGACCGGCTCCTCCTCCGTATCATGCTCGTCGCGAATGTCGCCGACCACTTCCTCGATCAGATCCTCGATCGTCACCAGCCCATCGACGCCGCCATATTCGTCGACGACGATGGCGAAATGGCGGCGCTGGGCGCGCATCTCCACCAACAGATCGGTCACCGGCTTGGAGGGCGGCACGACCAGCGGCTGACGCAGGATCGGCGCCAGATCGACATCGCCCTCCTGCCCCCAGAGCTGGACCAGGTCCTTGATGTGGAGAATGCCGACAATGTCGTCCAGGTTCTCCCGATAGATCGGCAGGCGGGAGTGCGGTGCGGCCAGGTAGCTCTCCACCACTTCCTGCAGGGGCAAACCCATTTCCAGTGCGACGATGTCGGCCCGCGGGACCATCACATCCTCGATACGCTTCTCGCCCAGGGAAATGATGTTGGAGAGCATGTGCCGCTCTTCCGGGCCAAGTTCGGCGTCGCCGATCTCGTGCTCTTCCAGCAATTCCTCCAGGCTTTCGCGCCAGCCGTTCTCTTCCGGCCTGCTGCCTGTCAGGTTGCGAACCAGGTCGCCCAGCCACGACCCCTTTCTGACGCCTTGTTCGGTCTCGTCATCGGCCCCGCCGTTGCGGGGCTGCATACTGGAAGATGAATCGCTCATCAGCGTGTCAGTCCTGTCATGTCCTGTAGGGGTCGGCGATACCGAGGCTGGCAAGAACATCCCGTTCCATGGTTTCCATTTCCTCGGCCTCGCTGTCCAGTTCGTGATCGTAACCCAGCAGATGCAGGGTACCGTGCACGACCATGTGTGTCAGATGTGCGGCCAGCGTCTTTTCTTCCTCGACCGCTTCCCGCACCACGGTCTCCAGCGCCACCGCGATATCGCCCAGCGGAAGTCGCTCACCCGGTGGCAGAATGCCGCCATCTTCCTCCACGGGGAAGGAAAGCACGTTTGTCGGGGCGTCCTTGCCCCTGTAGTCGCGGTTCAGAACCTGTATGGACGCATCATCCATCAGGGCGACCGAGATGTCGCCGAAGGATGCTGCATCCGCAAATCCCGACAGGACGGCCCGGGCGGCGCGCTGAACCACGGCGTCAGCGTCATCGGGCCAGCCCTCCGCCGCATGCACGACCTCGACCCGGGGCAGGTCGGAAACAGACGAAACCGGGGCGGCGGCGCTCACGACTCCTTCTCCGGTCCCTCGAACAGTTCGGCCTGCTCATGACTGGCATAGGCGCGCACGATGCGGGTCACCATCGGATGGCGGACGACGTCGCGCGCATCGAAGGAGGTGAAGGCGATGCCTTCCACACCCTCCAGCACCTCCAGCGCCTCGCGCAGTCCGGAGCGGGTGCCGCGCGGCAGATCGATCTGCGAGAGATCGCCGGTGATCGCCATGCGGGAGTTCTCGCCCAGACGGGTCAGCAGCATCTTCATCTGCACAGTGGTCGTGTTCTGCGCCTCATCCAGGATGACATAGGCGTTTGCGAGCGTGCGCCCACGCATGAAGGCAAGCGGTGCGACCTCGATCTCGCCGGTCTCCAGCTTCTTCGCCACCTGTTCGGCGGGCAGCATGTCATAGAGGGCGTCATAGAGCGGACGCAGATAGGGATCGACCTTGTCGCGCATGTCGCCCGGCAGGAACCCCAGCCGCTCGCCCGCCTCGACGGCCGGTCGCGAGAGCACGATGCGGTCCACCTGATGGGTCAGCATCATGCTGACCGCCGCCGCCACCGCGAGATAGGTCTTGCCGGTACCGGCGGGGCCGATGCCGAACACCAGTTCCTTCTCCATCAGATTGCGGGCGTAGTGGATCTGGTTGGGGGAGCGTGGCTTGATCGCGCGTTTGCGCGTCTGGATCAGGACACCGTTGGCCACGCCGCTGTCATGCCCCAGGCGGATGGCGTCATCCACCTCACGCTGGCCGACGGGATCCCCCTGCTCCACCCGCTGATACAGGGCGCGCAGAATGCCGCGCGCGCGCTCGCAGGAAGCGGTGTCGCCGCCGATGACCATGCGGTTGCCGCGCGATGTCAGGGAAACGCCCAGTTCCTGTTCGATCCGGGCAAGATTGCTGTCATGATCGCCGAACAGGGCACCAAGCAGGCGATTGTCCTCGAAATCGACCGTCAGGCCGCCCTGGGACGTGCGCACATTGTCAGGTGTGGTCAAAGCCTTGGTCAGCCCTTCTCTTCAGGCAGCATCTACGACATCCGGGTTCCGGGCGAGACGACCGGAGAGACTGTTGGCTCGCCCTTCGATGATCGTGACGTCTGCAATCCGGTTGCGCAAGCTCGCGGGCGCATCCAGATGCACTGCCTGCATATAGGGGCTGCGCCCGACCAGCTGCCCGGCATGCCGTCCGTCGCGCTCCAGCAGTACCGGCATCGTACGGCCAGCCATGTCGGCGTTGAACGCCGCCTGCTGTTCATTGATCAGGGCCTGCAGTGACTGCAACCGCTCGTCCTTCACTGATTCCGCAACCTGCACGCTCTCCGCCGCCGCCGGGGTTCCGGGGCGCGGGCTGTACTTGAAAGAATAGGCCTGCGCGTATTTCACCTGCGTGACGAGGTTCAGCGTATCGGCGAAATCCCGGTCGGTCTCACCCGGAAAGCCGACGATGAAATCGGAGGACAGGGCCAGATCGGGCCGTGCATCACGCAGCTTGTCGACGATGCGGAAATAGGTGTCGCGGTCGTGGCGACGGTTCATCGCCCGCAGGATCCGGTCCGAACCGGCCTGCACCGGCAGATGCAGATAGGGCATCAGGGCCGGGACCTCGGCGTGGGCGCTGATCAGGTCGGCCGTCATCTCCAGCGGGTGCGAAGTGGTGTAGCGGATGCGCTGCAGGCCATCGATCTCCGCCAGTTCCCGCACCAGCCGCCCCAGCGCCCAGTCGGCCCCGCCATCGGGGCCGGCACCATGCCAGGCGTTGACGTTCTGGCCGAGCAGCGTGATCTCCACGGCACCGGAAGCCACCAGCCGACGCGCCTCCACCATGATCTCGGGCGCGGAGCGGGAATATTCGGCACCGCGGGTATAGGGCACGACGCAGAAGGCGCAAAACTTGTCGCAGCCTTCCTGGATGGTCAGGAACGCAGTCGGTCCGGACCGGCCCGGTGTCTCCGCCAGGCGATCGAACTTGTCCTCGACCTCGAAATCCGTTTCCAGCACGGGCTGGCCGTTCGCCCGCGCGGCGCGTGCCACCATCTCCGGCAGGTTCTGATAGCTCTGCGGCCCGAAGACGATATCGACGAAGGGCGCGCGGCGCACGATCTCGTCGCCTTCGGCCTGCGCCACACAGCCGGCGACGCCGATCACCATGTCGGCCCCTGCGGCGCGGCGCCGATCCTTCAGCTTGCGGATACGGCCGAGTTCGGAAAAGACCTTCTCCGCCGCCTTTTCCCTGATGTGGCAGGTATTCAGGATGACCATGTCGGCATCATCGGGACTGCCGGTCTCCGCATATCCCAACGGCGCCAGGATATCCGCCATACGCTCGGAGTCGTAGACGTTCATCTGGCAGCCATAGGTCTTGATGAAGAGTTTCTGGGTCACGCCTGCTGTGTCACGCTGAACTGGCGGGCGGAACACCGGCTCCCGGTATCCGTGCCACCTGATTTCCGGGACATGTATCAGGCATTGGGGTCAAGTCAAGCTGCGGACGCGCTCAACGCCTCCGAGTTGCCCGCCACAACCTTCTCGTGGCAATAGCTCGCCAGTTTCTTGCGGTTGCCGATCGCTTCCAGGGTCACGGGCTCGTGGAACTTCAGGCGGACCTCATAGGGGCCACCATAGAGATAGTTCTTCAGGTGCGGCGCCAGGTCCATGTCGCCGTACCAGGCCACCTGCGGCATCGACCGGCGGGTGACCGGAAATCCGTCGACCTGGGTATAGGTCAGGGAGATCGGCTGCACCTTCACCGGCTGACCGTCCACCTTCAGGTCGGCCAGCGAGAAGAACGCGGAACGGAACTCCTGGATACGCAGGCCGTCGCCCGACGTGCCCTCCGGGAACAGGATCAGACTGTCACCACGGGACAGCCGGGCCTCCATCGCCTTGCGTTCCCTGTCAGCGGTCTTGCGGTCGCGGCTGACGTAGACCGTGCGCTGCAGATTGGCGAGCCACTTGATCACCGGCCAGGTCCCGACCTCGCTCTTGGCGACAAAACTGGCCGGCAGGGTCGCACCCATGACGACGATATCGACCCAGGAGACATGGTTGCTGACATACAGCACCCCCTCGCCGCGCACCGGCGTTCCCTCGATGTGGATCTTCAGCCGAAGAAGGCGGAAGGCCACCTGATGCCAGAGCTGCGGGATGTAGCGGGAAATCCGCCAACCGAAGAGGATGCCCAGCAGGTGCGGCGGCATGATGACCAGGGTGAAGAGGATCAGGAACAGGATGATCGCCGTGATATAGGCGGTCCGCATCAGTCGTTGGATCCCTGCTTGCGGCCGATGCGGGTGCCGAACAGTTCGAGCCGGTGGTCAACCAGTTCGTAGCCCAGTTCCCGTGCAACGATGCGCTGCAGTTCCTCGATCTTCTCGTTGGTGAACTCGATCACTTCCCCCGAGTTCACGTCGATCAGATGGTCATGGTGTTCGTCGTTGGCTTCCTCGTAGCGGGCACGGCCGTCACCGAAGTCGTGCCGTTCCAGGATGCCTGCCTCCTCGAACATGCGGACCGTGCGATAGACCGTCGCGATGGAGATCCGGGAATCGATGGCGCTGGACCGCTCGTAGAGCTGCTCCACGTCCGGATGGTCCTCGGCGGTCGACAGCACATGCGCGATCACGCGGCGCTGGTCCGTCATCCGCATACCGTGTTCGATGCACTTCTGCGCCAGTGTGGATTCCATGGCCCCCGCCTGTTGTTCTATTGGGGAATGTATAGTGCTCAGTCCGGTTCGCGGCAAGAAAGGGCTGGCATCAACCGCATGACAAGCGCGTCCGTCGTGTTGCCGGAATCATCGGTGTAATAGGCGCGCCGGACTCCCACCCTTTCAAAGCCCGCATGCGTGTAGAGCGCTATGGCAGCCTGATTGTCCGTCGCTACCTCAAGAAAAACCTGCGAAAGTCCCTGCAAGCACTTGATGCCATTGGCAAGAAGCATTCGGGCAATCCCCTGACGGCGCGCGGACGGTTCGACGGCGATCATGATCACTTCCGCCTCGTCGACGACCTGACGCAGCAGGATGAAGCCAACAGGTTCCCGTGTCCGGGCGACCAGCGCACAGGCCCCCGGCATGCCGAGAAGTTCGGTGAAGGCCCGGGTATCCCAGGGCTGCGAAACACTGCGCGCATGCAGCTCGGCCAGCAGCCCTGCCGCCGCGACACCCACGGTTTCCGTGACCGGCTTCATCGCCGCGTCGGCAGCTTCGCATCCGGCGCGCGAAGGTAGAGCGGACCAGGCGACGGAACAGGATATGCTGGCAGCGGCCGCGCCGCCGCCAAGCGGAGAAGATGCCGCGCGTCCGGCTCCACCCCGTCGAGCACCACGGTTTCCCCGCCAAGATGCGCCGCGACAAGGGCCGCGCCATTGCCGATCAGAACGGTCCCCGGCACCGCCATCTGCGCCGCGTCTCCGGCAGCGATGGCCATGGGTGCCGACCAGCATTCCGCGAAGGGCGGTGCCGCGCGACGAAACATCTGCGCATAGACCTGATCGCGGCGGGCATCCAGCGCCGCCAGTACCGGGCGGTCCGGAAACCGCGAGGCCGCTTCGGCCGCCAGGACCTCCAGCGCACTCATACCGAACAGGGGAACGTTCAGGGCCACGCGCATCGCCCGCGCCGCAGCAAGGCCGATACGCAGGCCGGTGAAGGTCCCCGGCCCGACGGTCACGGCCAGGCCTGTCAGATCATCAGGCCTGCATCCCGTGGCGCGAAAACCGCGCGCGATCATCGGCATCAGGTTCTCGGCCTGCCCGCGCGACCGCATCTGGTGCGCGGCATAAGACACGCCACGGCCATCGCCCAGCGCAATGGACAGGGCGCGGGAGGCTGTATCGATGGCGAGGATCACGGTCGGTGCATCAAGCTTGGGGGCCTCAAAGGATCTCGCAGGCTTCCTCGAACTCCAGACGCGGGCTGCGCGGGAACAGCCCTTCGGGATCGCCGTAGCCGAGATTGCAGAGGAAATTCGACTTCACCTGCCCTTCGGGGAAGAATTCCTGGTCCAGAATCGCGTTGTCGAACCCGCTCATCGGGCCGCAATCCAGTCCGACCGCGCGGGCGGCGATCATCATGTAGGCCCCCTGCAGCGATCCGTTCCGGAATGCCGTCACCTGCGCCACCTCCGGTACCTTGAACCAGTTCTTCGCATCCGGTTCGTGCGGAAACAGCTTCGGCATCAGCTCGTAGAACTTCAGGTCATGGGCAACGATCACGGTCACGGGGGCCGCGAGCGTCTTGGCCATGTTGCCCTCCGAAAGGGCAGGCTTCAGCCGCAGCTTCGCCTCTTCCGAGGTCAGGAACAGCAGCCGCGCGGGGGAGCCATTGGCACTGGTCGGTCCATTGCGCATCAGGTCGTAGAGCGCGCGCAGCGTGACCTCGCTGACCGGCCTGTCGGTCCAGGCATTGTGCGTTCTGGCGTTGCGGAAGATCAGATCCATTCCGGCATCGTTCAGCATCTGCGACATGACAGTATCCTTCCCTGCAGGCGTTCCCCGGCGCTGGTGTGACTGGTAATAGTCCCGGCGTGTCTCAGCGCCACCGCCGCCCCTGCATATACAGCAAAGAAGGGTTACGAACATGCCAACGACGATGTTCCTTCGTCATTGCTGGGCTGCATTGCTGGTCTTGCTGGTCACAGCCCCGGCTGTGGCTGCGGATCACACGGTCGTGCTGATGTACCACCGCTTCGGCGAAGACGATGTGCCCCTGACCAATATCCGGCTGGAACAGTTCGAGGCGCATCTGGAGCATCTGGAGGCGGAAGGCTACAGTGTGCTGCCGCTGGCAACGGTGCTGGATGCGCTGGCAGACGGGGAGCCACTGCCGGAGAAGGCCGTCGCGATCACCGCCGATGATGCCTACCTGTCCGTCATGACCGAAGCCTGGCCCCGCCTGAAGGCACGCGGCTGGCCCATGACCCTGTTCGTCGCCACCGATCCCGTCGATCAGGGACTGCGCCGCTATCTGTCCTGGGACCAGATCCGGCAGCTCCGCGATGAGGGCATGGAGATTGGTGGCCATTCAGCCAGTCATGGTCACATCACCTTCATGGACCCAGCCGCCGCGCGTGCGGATGTCGCGCGGGGCATGGAACGGCTGCAGACCGAACTTGGCCAGTCGCCGGACGTCTTCGCCTATCCGTTCGGGGAATACAGCCTGCGCTTGCGGAAGGTCATCTCCGACATGGGTTTCAGGGCGGCGTTCGGGCAGCATTCCGGGGCTGTCGGGCGCCGACGCGACCGCTTCGACCTGCCGCGCTTCGCCATGAATGAACGCTACGGCGAGATATCACGGTTCCGCACCGCGGTCGGCACACGCCCCCTGCCCGTCCACGACGCCACACCGGCGGAGACGCAGCTTGAGGCCGGTTCCCGACCGACATTCGCATTCAGGCTGGACGACGGTCTCCGTCCGGGTGCCGTGACCTGCTACCACTCGACCGGTTCCGGTGCCGTGGACCTGGACATCGAAGGGGACCGAGTCGCTTTCCAGGCTCCGGCGCCCTTGCAGCCGGGCCGGTCACGTTTCAACTGCACACTGCCCGATGGCGCGGGGGGCTGGTACTGGTTCGGACGGCAGTTCGTGGCCCTCGGCGGAAAGGACTGAGCGGATGTTTCGTGGATTCAGTCTGCAGGCGGCCAGCGCCGGAATGCTGTCGGCCTTCGTTGGCTGCGCCAGTTCGTTTGCCGTGGTGCTGGCAGGCCTCAGCGGCATCGGCGCAAGCCCGACGCAGGCGGCCTCCGGCCTGATGGCGCTGTCGTTCGCGATGGGTGTTTCGGCCATCATGCTCAGCCTGCGCTACCGCATGCCGATCAGCATCGCCTGGTCGACGCCCGGTGCCGCCCTGCTCGCCACCTCCGCCGCGGTGGAGGGTGGTTTCGCCACCGCTGTCGCCGCCTTCATCATCTCCGCGCTGATGATCATTCTGGCCGGACTCTGGCGACCGCTCGGCAATGCGGTCGCGCGGATCCCCGCGCCCCTGGCCAACGCGATGCTCGCCGGTGTCCTGCTGGGCCTCTGCCTCGCCCCGGTCAGGGCGGTGGCAGAGGAACCGGTCAGCGGCCTGGCGATCTTTCTCGTCTGGGCGCTGGTGGCCCGGTTCCGGCCCCTGCTTGCGGTTCCCGCAGCAGTGGCGGTCGCGCTCGGCCTGCTGATTCTGGTGATCGAGCTGCCACCGATCCCGATGTCGGCCATCGTCCCCGAACCGATCTTCGTCATGCCGGATTTCTCGCTCGCGGCGCTGGGTCTGGCGGTACCTCTGTTCATCGTGACCATGGCCTCGCAGAACATCCCCGGAATCGCGGTGCTGAACGTCAATGACTATCGCCCCGCGCCCGGTCCCCTGTTCACGGCCACCGGCATCTTCAGCCTGATCGGGGCACCATTCGGTGGCCATGCGGTCAATCTGGCGGCCATCACCGCCGCCCTCTGTGCCGGCAAGGATGCGCATCCCGATCCGGCGCGGCGCTACTGGGCGGCCATCGTGGCCGGTGTGTTCTACATCCTGTTCGGTCTGTTCGCCGGTGGAGCGACGGCGCTGGTCAATGCGGCACCGCCCGTCCTGATCGAGGCCGTGGCCGGGCTGGCACTGCTGGGCGCGTTCGGCGGCGCGGTGATGGGCGCGGTGAAGGAGGAACGGGACCGTCAGGCCGCGATCGTGACCTTCATCGTCACCGCATCGGGCCTGACCTTCGCAGGCGTCAGCGGGGCCTTCTGGGGGCTGCTCGCCGGCGGGGGAATCTACTGGCTGTCACGGGTCCGGCGCACCTGACGCAGGATCAGATCTGCACCCACTCACCTTCGGCTGCAGATTCGTAGATTGCTTCGACAATTCGGACGTTTCGGAGATATTTATCAACCGATGTCTCAGCCTTGGCACCATCCAGGAAATGGGCCACGGCATGTTGCTGGAAGGCATGAACACAGTCCCCGCCGAAGTCCCGGTCCGACCATTCGTAGGCGTGCGGTCGTTCCGGCTGTCCATGGGGCTTCAGGTGCAGGCCGCCGTTACCATCCAGTCGCAGGCTCGCTTCGGCACAGTCGAGCAGCATCTCCCCCATGGTGAGGCGTGGGTTCCGCGCCTCCATCTCTGCCAGCCGGTTGCCGTCGAAGATGCCGCTTGCGCCGTCTCGGAAGCGGAACAGGACGATCCCCGCATCCTCCCCCGCAATGACAGGATTGAGCCTGCGCAGATCAGCCATGACCGATCCGACCTCGCCCATCAGATAGCGGAAGGTGTCGATGAAATGCACCGCGGTCTCGTGGATCAGGAACCGGGGCATCTGCTGGAAATAGGGCTGGCGCGCCAGATAGGCCTCAGGGCCGCGCCCGTCACCTGGCCGCAGCCGGAACTGGATGCCCTGCGGCTGTCCCAGCAGGCCGGCGTCCAGCAGTTGCCGCGCCTCCCGGTACCAGGGCTGAAACCGGAAATTCTCATGCACCAGCATCGCGACACCGGCCCGACGGGCGACACGGGCAATCTCCTGCGCCGCCATCAGGTCGTCGGCCAGCGGCTTCTGCACGATCATCGGCAGGCCTGCTGCAGCCACCGCCTCCACCACTGCCAGACGGGCAGCGGGGGGTGTGATGACATCCACCAGATCAATCCCGGTGGCAGCCAGCATGTCCGAAACGGAGGCAAAGGCGCGATCCGGCGCAACCGCCTCGGCTTTCGCCAAATCGGTATCGCAGACTCCTACCAGATCAACGCGATCAATACGTTGCCATGAATTGTAGTGAAACTGGCTGAAGTACCCGGCGCCGACCCCGGCAACCCGCAACACCTGAGTCACCTGTCGCCGAGCCGTGCGATCACGGCCCTTGCCACATCCCCGGTCCGCACCTTGCCCCCCAGATCGACCGTGGTGGCGTCACCGGCAGCAAGGGCCTTGCGCACCGCCTGTTCGATATCCGCCGCACCGGCCAGCAGGCGCGGATCGTCCCGGCGCCGTCCCAGCCAGTCGAGCATCAGCGAAACGGACAGGATCGTCGCCAGCGGATTGGCGATCCCCTTGCCCATGATGTCGGGCGCAGTGCCGTGGCTCGGCTGGAAGATCGCCACCTTGTCCCCGATGTCGCCCGATGGCGCGAGACCGAGGCCGCCGACAAGTCCCGCCGCCAGGTCCGAAAGGATGTCGCCGAACATGTTTTCGGTCACCATGACGTCGAAGTCCCAGGGGCGCTGAACCATCAGCATCGCCGTCGCATCGACATAGAGGCGGCTGGTCGTGACATCGGGATATTCGGCCGCGACCTCGTCGAAGACTTCCCGGAAGAAAGCCATCGACCCCAGCACGTTGGCCTTGTCGATCAGGGTAAGGTGACTGCGGCGCTGGCGGGCGAGCTGGAAGGAGAAGTGAAACAGCTTCTCCGACACCGTCCGCGTGATCCGCATGGTATCCGTGGCATGGTCGGCGTCCCCGTTACGCTTGCCCCGTTCGACGAACAGTCCTTCCGTCGATTCCCGCACCAGCACGAAATCGATGTCCGCCCCGCGCGGGTCCTTCAGCGGCACCGCCTCCGGCAACCAGGCGCGGATGGGCCGCACGCCGCCGTAGAGGCCGAAAATCTCCCGCAGGTCGATCTGCGGCACGATCTCGGTGCCGTCGGCATAGCGCACGTCGGGCAGTCCCATGGCGGCCAGCAGCGTGGCGTCGGCGCTCTCCACCGCACGGATGGTCTCCTCCGGCAGGGCCGAGCCGTGATCGCGGTAGTGGCCGGCCCCGGCACCATGTTCCCGGGCGTCCACGCCGAAGCCATGGCGTCCCGCCACCGCGTGCAGCACATCCAGCGCAGGCGCCGTGACTTCGGGTCCGATGCCATCGCCCGGCAGGACCGCGATGGAGATCGTGTCGTTTGCCGCCATGGGTCTATTCCTTCGGGATATTCTGGGCAGGAACGATCTTTCCGTCCTCGTACCTTGGCGGAACGTAGGTGGAATCGGTGCCCTCCCCCTCCGTCGCCCGCAGGACGAGGAAGGAGGCCGCGACCAGTACGAGACCGCAGATGGCCAGGACTGCCACGGGATAGGTCGGCTTGCCCTTGTCGTGCCGGCGTTTCAGCAGACGCCAGTAGAGCCAGTAGAGAACAAAGGGCACGAGAAACAGCAGTACCCGCAGCAGGATGATCTTGGTCATGCGTCCTCCGGTTTCGGGTCGGAAAGCCGGGCATGCAGATTCATCAGCATCCCCGCCGTCGCGCCCCAGATGTAATATTCGCCGAACGGCATCGCCCACCAGCGGCGCGGCGTGCCGTTGAACCACCCGGAGTGCCGCTGGTGGTTGCGGCTGTCGAGCAGGAAGGCTAGCGGCGTCTCAAAGACCTCCGCCACCTCGTAGGGGTCCGGACTGGGGGCAAAGCCGGGCCTGACGATGCCGACAACGGGTGTAACGGCATAGTTGGTGACGGTGCGATAGGTATCCAGCCGCCCGACGATGTCGATGATCTCCCGATCGATCCCGACCTCCTCCTCCGTCTCCCGCAGTGCGGTGACCTCGGGCGAAGGATCTTCCGGCTCGGCGCGGCCACCGGGGAAGCTGATCTGCCCGGCATGGGACGACAGATGTGCCGTCCGTCGGGTCAGCAGAACGGTTGGTCCTTCCGGACGGTCGATGATCGGCACCAGCACCGCGGCAGGCTTCAGCGGCTTCTCGTCCGGGCGCGCGTCCGGCGTCAGATCATAATCGGAATGTCCCCATTCGGACCGGACAGGCTGCATCAGTCGCGCGCGAATATCGTCAGGCCTCATTTGCCCTTGTCCCCTTCCGGCTGCCCGAGGTGTGGCGTGCCGTCCAGGCGACCGATGATGTGAAAGACCCCTTCACTCATCACGCCCTGCACCGTCACGCCCTCCACTTCCCGCTCCTCGGCAATATCGACCAGATCATAGAAGACCGACCGCAGGATGATCGCCTGCAGATTGCCCCGCACCGGCACCAGGGGGGTCGGCTCCCCGCTCTCCGGATCGACCTCCACCCGCAGGCGATGCGCGGCGTCCAGCACCACCATGTCGTCGGTGAGCGTGCGGAAAGCAATCTTCTGGCCCTCACCCGAGCCTTCCCGGAACATCTCGACGATGTGCAGCGGGGCCACGTCGACGGTGATTCGCTGCTTTTCCGCCGGTGTGACCAGGTAATGGTGTCCGTCTTCGTCACGCCGCAGGACGGTGGAGAACAGGCGCACCATGGCTGCGCGCTGAATCGGGGACCCCTGATAGAGCCAGGTCCCGTCAGCCGTGATGCGCATGTCGATGACGCCCTCATGTTCCGGGTGCCACTGGTCCACGGGCGGATAGCCGCGCCCCGCAGACGCTGACATGCGCTCCGCCAGATCGGCGATATCCAGATGGGGTTTGTCGTTACCACGTTCGGCCAAGTGCGAACTCCTCTCCCTGTTCGGCATGGATAGCACATTTGTGTTCGACGGAATTGTGCAACAGCGCGGGATTTCGTTTCGCACTGCCGCAACGCCCAATATAGTCTCCGGTATGCAAAACGTCAGTGAAGCGGGCGAGGCCTTCGCCCAGGAAGTGGAAACGCTCGGCGCCAAGGCCCGGCAGATCCGCGAGTCAGTCGGACAGGTCATCTTCGGACAGCAGTCAGTGATCGACGAGACGCTGATCACCCTGTTTTCCGGCGGTCATGTCCTCTTGATCGGTGTACCCGGTCTGGCAAAGACCAAACTGGTGGTCACGCTGGGCAAGGTGCTGTCGCTCGACAGCCGCCGCGTGCAGTTCACGCCGGACGTGATGCCTGCGGACATCCTCGGTTCCGAGGTGCTGGAGGAAAGCGACAATGGTCGCCGCAGCTTCCGCTTCATCAAGGGGCCGGTGTTCTGCCAGCTGCTGATGGCTGACGAGATCAACCGTGCCAGCCCGCGTACCCAGTCGGCGCTGCTGCAGGCCATGCAGGAATATCACGTGTCGGTCGCCGGGGAACGGCATGACCTGCCGCGTCCGTTCCATGTCCTGGCCACGCAGAACCCCCTGGAACAGGAAGGCACCTATCCCCTGCCCGAGGCCCAGCTCGATCGCTTCTTCATGCAGGTGAACGTCCCCTACCCGGACATGGAGGCGGAGCGGCGGATGCTGCTGGCCACCACCGGTGCCGATGAGGCGGAACCGCCGATGGTGATGACCGCTGACGAACTGCTGCATGCCCAGCGCCTTGTCCGCCGCCTGCCGGTGGGCGAGGCCGTGGTCGAGAGCATCCTGAAGCTGGTCCGCAATGGCCGGCCGGAGGAGACCGAGCTGGATGACGTGCGCAATCACGTCGCCTGGGGACCTGGCCCGCGCGCCAGTCAGGCGCTGATGCTTGCCGTTCGGGCGCGGGCCATGCTGGACGGACGCTTCGCCCCCTCCGCCGACGATGTGGCGGCGCTGGCCCCGCCGATCCTGAGGCACCGCATGGCGGTCAACTTCGCGGCCCGTGCCGACGGCATCACGGTGGAGAACATCATCCAGCGGCTGATCGACAGGATCTGAATCCAGGCATATGGCGCTTGACCCCAGGACATTGAGAACCGGGAACCAGGGTTCCAGCCGCTTCGATCCCCGGCTGCGCAACCGCGCGGACCGGCTGGCCGACGCCATGCCGCCGCTGATGGTGGAGGCGGAGCGTGTGGCGCAGACCGTCAGCCAGGGCGTTCACGGGCGGCGTCGGGTCGGTGATGGCGAAAGCTTCTGGCAGTTCCGCCGCTACCAGCAGGGCGATCCCGCAACCTCCATCGACTGGCGACAGTCCGCGAAACGCGTACCGACCTACGTCCGGCAGAACGAGTGGGAGGCGGCGCAGGCGGTGTGGCTGTGGCGCGACGGTTCCGACTCGATGGATTTCCGTTCCCACCTCGGCCAGACGACGAAACTGCGCCGCGCCACCCTGTTGCTGATGGCGCTGGCATCACTGCTGCTGAGAGGTGGGGAGCGGGTCGCGTTTCTGGGGCTCGACCACCCGCCGGGCTCTTCCCGCGCCCTGCTGGAGGACTACGCGCTGGCGATCAGCCGGGGACTGGTGGAGGACCACCACAGCCTGCCGCCGCCCGCCAACCTGCCGCGTTTCGCGCAGGTGGTGCTGATCGGTGACTTCCTGACACCGCTGGACGATGTGCGCGACTTCCTGCGCCAGTTCTCCGCCGCCGGTGTTGCCGGTCATCTGCTGCAGATCATGGATCCTGCCGAACACCGCCTGCCCTATTCCGGCAGGGTCCGGTTTGTCGGCCCCGAAGGTGAAGGCAATGTCCTGGTGGGTCGCGCGGAGGATCTGCGCGACACCTTCGCCCGCCGGGTGGACGAGCGCGAGGTGGCGCTGCGCCAGATCGCGCGAAACGCCGGCTGGACCCACGGGCTGCACCATACCGATCAGCCTCCGCAGACCGCACTGCTGGCGCTCTATCAGGCCATTTCGGGCAACGCGCGCAGATGAGTGCCCTTGCCGCCATCACCTTCGCCTACCCCTGGCTGCTGCTGGGTCTCGCCGCGCTGCCGGTGATCTGGCTGCTGCTGCGTGCCACCCCACCCGCGCCGGAACTGGTTTCCTTTCCACCGGCCCGGCTGATCTTCGACATGGCCCGGACGGAGGAGACACCGGCCCGGACACCATGGTGGCTGCTGCTGTTGCGGTTGCTGATCGCGGCACTGATCGTGCTGGCCCTCGCCAAGCCGGTCCTGAACCCCGGCAGCACCTTCGAGACACCGGGCCCGGTCGTGCTGATCGTCGATGACGGCTGGGCCGCCGCCCAGTCCTGGGATGACCAGGTGGCGAGCATGACGGACATCGCGCGCCGCGCCCGCAGGCAGGACCGCAACGTGCTGCTGCTGCGGACCACTGCTTCGGAAGACGGCACCGGTCCCGTGGCACGCCTCGGCACCGCAGAGGAGGCCCTGGCCACGATCGGCGGCCTGCAGCCCCGCCCCTGGGCACCGGATCGCGCCGCAGCCGTGGCCGCCCTGGGCACGGTCAGTCTGGAGCGGTCAGCGAATGTCTACTGGATCTCGGACGGCATTGCCTCCGAAGCCGATACGCAACTGATCGAAGTCGCCCGCAGACTTGGACCGCTGACCGTCCTCGGACGCGATGCGACCCGCAGCGTCATGCTGCTCCGCTCCCCCACCGGCAGCGGCACCCGGCTGGAAGTGGTGATCGAACGTGATCTGGCCGAGCAGCCGGAAACCCTGGCCTTGCGCGCCACGGGTGGTGATGGCGGGGTCCTGTTCCGACGGGAACTGACATTCGCTGCAGGTGAAACCAGCCTGTCCTTCGACGAAACCCTGCCGCTGGAAGCGATGAACGCCATCCAGCGGCTGGAGATCGAGGGACGCCAGAGTGCCGCGACCGTCAGTCTGATCGATTCCGGCCTTCGTCGCTTCCGGGTCGGCCTGAGCGGCAACCCCTCCCAGGAACAGGCGCAGCCACTGCTGGCCGACCTCTATTATCTGAAGCGCGCGTTGCTGCCATTCGCGGAAATCAGGGAAGGTGTCGTCAGTGACCTGCTCGACACCCCCCTCTCCATCCTGATGCTGCCTGATTTCGGGCGCCTGGTTGCCGGCGACCAGTTGCGGCTGAGCGACTGGATCGAAAGGGGTGGCGTACTCGTCAGGTTCGCGGGACCGAAACTGGCGGAGAACGCAGGCGAACTGGTGCCGGTCCGGCTCCGCAGCGGCGGTCGCAGCCTGGAAGGCACCATGAGCTGGGCCGAGCCGGCCCGCATGGCGCCCTTCCCGGAGGACAGTCCCTTCGCCGGCCTGCCCATTCCGCGCGACGTGGTGATCCAGCGCCAGGTCCTGGCAGAGCCCACTCTGGACCTGCCTGAGAAGACCTGGGCAAGTCTGGTCGATGGCACGCCGCTGGTCACCGCCGAACGGCGCGGGGACGGCTGGCTTGTGCTGGTCCATACGACCGCCAATACGGACTGGTCGAACCTGCCGCTCTCCGGCCTGTTCGTTGACATGCTGAGACGGCTGAGTTCGCTGTCGATCGGCATCGAATCCACGGCGAACGCCGAACGCATGCTGGAACCCGCCGTCACCCTTGACGGACTGGGACGACGCACCGATCCGCGGGTCGGTGTGCGCGCCGTGCAGGAGGCGGCGCTGTCCGCAACCGTCGTCGGACCTGCCAGCCCACCGGGCCTGTATGGCACCCGCCCAAGCCTGCGTGCGCTCAACGTCGGAACCAGCGCGACGGAACCCCAGCCACTTCAGGCGCTGCCGTCAGGTGTCGCACGCGGGGTTGTCGGCGCCCGACCGGAACTGGACATCGGCCCATGGCTGCTGACCGCCGCCCTGATCCTGCTGCTGGTGGACGCGCTGGTGGCGCTGGCGCTGCGCGGGATGCTGAACATGCGCCGCCTCGCCTACGCCCTGCCCATCGGACTGGCGCTGGGTCTCGCCTCCGGGTTCGTCACGCCGGGCAGTCTGCATGCACAGGACAGCGGCCGGTCAGACAACAGGCAAACGGACAGTCAGGCCAATGTTGATCCCGGCGTCATCGATGCCGCCCTCGAAACCCGCCTCGCCTACGTACTGACCGGCGACGCGCGGGTTGATCGCATGTCCGCCGCCGGAATCTTCGGACTGAGCGAAATCATGCGGGCACGCACCTCGGTGGAGCCGGAAATTCCGGTGGCGCTGGAGATCGAGAACGACGAGATGATCTTCTACCCCCTCGTCTACTGGCCGATGGTTGCCAGCCAGCCGGCACTTTCCGAAAAGGCCGTGCGACGGCTGGACAATTACCTGCGCACCGGCGGCGTGGTGCTGTTCGATACCCGTGATGCCGGTGGCCCGCAGCTCCGGCGCGGGCAGGTCAGCCCCGGCACGGCGCGCCTGCGCCAGTTGCTGGCCCGCGTCGATATCGGACCCCTGGAGCTTGTGAAGGAAGGGCATGTCCTGACCCGGTCGTTCTATCTGACCGAGTCGTTCCCCGGTCGCTATCCCACCGGGCGGGTCTGGGTGGAGCAACTGAACGCACGTGCCAACGACGGCGTCTCGCCGCTGCTGATCGGCGGGGCCGACTGGGCCTCCGCCTGGGCCATGGATCGTGACGGTCGACCGGTCGCCCCGGTTCAGGGCGGCGGGCGCAGACAGCGCGAGATGGCCTATCGGTTCGGCGTCAACCTGGTGATGTATGCCTTGACCGGGAACTACAAGTCCGACCAGGTGCACCTGCCCGCCATTCTCGACCGGCTGGGACAATAGTCATGATCGACGGCCTGCAGATCGCGTTCGAACCGCTGGTGCCGGTGGCGCTGCTGATTGCGCTTGGTGCCCTTGGCACCGTCATCACGCTGTTCGGCCTGTTTCGGCAGGCGCGCGGCACGGTGCTGCGGCTGCTGCTGCTGCTGGTGCTGTTCGGCGTCCTGAGCGGCCCGATCCTGCTGGAGGAGGAACGGCGCTATCACGATGACGTCGCGCTGGTGGTCGTTGATCGCAGCACCAGCCAGTCCATCGCTGACCGCACGGCACAGACGGAGACAGCCCTCGCCGCCGTGCTGGCGGACCTGGATGCCCAGGACAGGCTGGAGGTGCGTGTGGTGGAGGCCGGACCGGACTCCGGTGGCCCCGCTGACGGCACCCACCTTGTCAGCGCGATCCGTCGCGGGCTGGAGGGTGTGGCGGCGGAAAGGACCGCAGGCGTCATCGTCATCAGTGACGGACAGGTTCATGACCTGCCGGAGTTCGATGCGTCCGAAGGTCCTGCGGCTGATCTGCTGCCCGGCCCCCTGCACCTGCTGCTGACCGGAGAGCCGGCAGAACGGGACCGCCGGATCGAGATCGTCAATGCGCCGACCTTCGCCGTCGTCGATCAGGCCGCAGAGACCTCGGTGATCGTCCATGACCAGGGGGATGGTTCACAGGGCGGCATTGCCAGGGTCCGCATCCGCCGCGACGGCGTTGAACTGGAAACCCGGATCGTGCCGATCGGGCGCGAGACGGTGCTGGCGGTCCCGATCAGCCACGGTGGCCGCAACCTGATCGAGTTCGAGGTGGAGGCCGATCCGGCGGAGCTGACCGACGAGAACAACCGTGCGGCCATCACCGTCAATGGCGTGCGTGACCGCCTGCGGGTGCTGCTGGTCTCCGGCGAGCCCTATCCGGGGGAGCGCGCCTGGCGCAACCTGCTGAAGGCCGACCCGGCGGTCGATCTGGTCCATTTCACCATCCTGCGCCCGCCGCAGAAACAGGATGCCACCCCGATCCACGAACTGGCGCTGATCGCCTTCCCCATCCGGGAACTGTTCGAGATCAAGCTCTACGACTTCGACCTGATCATCTTCGACCGGTTCTGGCGGCGCGGTGTCCTGCATTTCACCTATCTGGAGAACATCGCCCGCTACGTGCAGGAAGGCGGAGCCCTGCTGAACGCGGCCGGCCCGACCTTCGCCGGTCCCGCCAGCATCTACCGCACGCCGTTGCGCAGCATCCTGCCGGGCAAGCCCACGGGCGAGGTCACGACGGTCGGGTTCCGCCCTGCCCTGACCGACACCGGCAGGCGCCATCCCGTCACCGCCGGACTGGAGCCGGGGCCGCAGCAGCAGCCCTGGGGACGCTGGTTCCGGTCCATTGATGTCACGGTGGAGAATGCCGAGGTCCTGATGCAGGGGCCGGAACAGAAACCACTGCTGATCCTGGACCGTGTGGGCGAAGGCCGTGTGGCGCAGGTGATGTCGGATCATGGCTGGCTCTGGTCGCGTGGCCTCGAAGGGGGCGGACCGCAGGCAGAGGTCATGCGGCGCACGGCCCACTGGCTGATGAAGGAACCGGCGCTGGAGGAGGAAAGCCTGCAGGCGGAGGTCGAGGGCGCGACACTGAAGGTGACCCGACGGTCTCTGGCAGAGGATCAGCCCCCCGTCACGGTCACGGGACCGGATGGCGTGGAGCACCGGCTGGAACTGACCGCCGGGCGCGACGGGATCGATTTCGGGCGGATCGACCTGAACGTCGCCGGTCTCTACCGGATCGGGGACGGCACCCGCAGCACCATCGCCGTGCTGGGCAACCTCAATCCGGTCGAGTTCTCCGATCTGGTATCGACCGACCGTCATCTGCGCCCCTTCGTTGAGGCCACGAATGGCGGTATCATCCGGCTTTCGCGCTACGCGGAGCCCGATATCCGACGCGTGGAGCCGGGCCGTCAGGGCGCAGGCAGTGACTGGCTTGGCCTGCTGCGCAATGGTGCCTTTGATGTGACCGGTCTGAAGACAACACCTCTGGCACCGCCGCTGGCAGTCCTGCTTGCACTCCTTCTGCTGTTGCTGGTCTGCTGGCGACGGGAGGGGCAGTAGGCCACTGCATCGCAACGACAGGATTTCAAACGGGGAGACACAACGATGAAACTCTATGACCTGGCTGCGGGATCGAACCCGCGTCGCGTGCGCATCTTTCTGGCCGAGAAGGGAATCGATATTCCCAGTCAGCCCGTGGACATGATGAAGCGCGAGAACGAACAACCGGAGTACAGGAAGATCAATCCGTTCGGGAAGATGCCCGCGCTGGAACTGGATGACGGCACCGTCCTGACCGAATCCATGGCGATCTGCCGCTATTTCGAGGAACTGAACCCGGAGCCGCCGATGTTCGGGCGCAATCCGCTGGAAAAGGCACAGGTGGAGATGTGGAACCGCCGGGCCGAGCTGAACGTCCTGATACCCATTGCCATGTGTTTCCAGCACACCAGTGACTTCTGGATCGGTCGTCTGGAACAGCACAAGGGCTGGGGCGAGACCAGCCGGGCCAATGCCCTGGCCGCCATGGCGATCTTCGACGGTCACCTGAAGGATCGCGAATTTGTCGCCAGTGACGACTACACCGTGGCGGATATCACGCTTCAGTGTGGCATCCTGCTGG
Organism: Minwuia sp. IMCC3009; assembly: GCF_029909415.1. Classification (GTDB taxonomy): domain Bacteria; phylum Pseudomonadota; class Alphaproteobacteria; order Minwuiales; family Minwuiaceae; genus Minwuia. The sequence continues at coordinate 1,325,691 of NZ_CP123781.1, read as the reverse complement.
GCAAGGGCGTTGCCCTGAAGATCCCGGAAGAGCTTGAGAACCTGACTGCCTGGTGGGGCCGCGTGACGTCCCGGCCGACAGCGCGGGCGTGATCACCATTGCGGTTCCCGCGTTTCAGGGAACCGCAGACGGTCCGTGGCAGCCAGGTTGGCATCATCATTGCTGAGTGACCCCCATGATGTGGTCACTTGGCAGGAAATCAGGGATCTGGCGGCGAGGCGGTGACGCATGGACACCGGATCGTGAGAGGCGCCGCAGTCCGCGCCACAAGGTGCGGCTGCCGGTCTCGGTAACCCGGTTCCGTGACGAGCCCCACAGGCAATGTCTGGCTGTTGATGTCTCGCACAACGGCATGCTGATCACGCCGAACCTCTATGGCTCGGTTCGGGAGCAGGTATTCCTGAGCACCGATGAGTTCGACGGGCAGATCAGCGCGCTCATCGCCGACCAGCGTCCGGAAGGGACCGCCCTGGCATTCTCCGACGTCGAAGAGGGGCGTCGGCTGGCGGACTGGCTGACGGCGCGGGCAGAAGGCCGGAGCGGCAGTCAGCAGATCTGTTGATCCTGCCCGGTTAACCTCCGATTCATCAGCACGATGGATGATGGACTGAACGTGACCGCAATCTGTCGGGATACTGAACATGTCCACACTCCAGGTCGTCCGCCGTCGGCTCAGCCAGATTCACATGCTGTTCGCCCCGCCGCCCGAACTGCGCCGTGCCCACGCGCGCTTCACGGTCAACCTGCCGATCAAGGTTCGCGAACTGGAGGGAGGCGACGCCGAGTCGCGCATCGCCGTCGATGTCTCTGACGGCGGACTGTTCTTCGAGCCTGCACTTGGCGTACCCACAGGTACCCTGGTCGAAGTCAGCGTCGGACTGTTCCTGCGAAACGCCCGCGCAACCATCGTCAGCCACCGTGGCAACGGTACCGCCGTGCTGTTCGAATCCCCCGCCCATGGCGCGGCGATCCGCGCCTGGCTGACCGAAATCGCCGAAAGCGGCCCCCAGATACAGAACGCCGGACTGAAGACGATCCTGTCGGAACCGACGGCCCGGGAGGAAGCGCCCCTGCGCTGAGTCAGCGGACGGCGTCGCAGACGGTGGCATCAAAATTACTTTAAGCTTAAACTATCTTCGCTCACCCGAGCCGTGACGAAGAGGGCAGGCTATGAAAATCAATGTGGTCGGCGGCGGTCCGGCCGGGCTCTATCTGGCAATCCTGCTGAAACGCGCGCGCGCGGACATCGACGTTCATGTGCATGAGCGCAATCGCGCCGACGATACCTTCGGGTTCGGCGTCGTCTTCTCCGACGAGACCCTGACCCATTTCAGGGAGGCGGATCCGGAAAGCTACAGCCAGATCATCGAGCGCTTCGCCTACTGGGAGGAGATCGACACCCACTACCGGGGACAGGTCATCCGCTCCACCGGTCACGGGTTCTGCGGCATCGGCCGGATCGAGTTGCTGAACATCCTGCAGCAGCGCGCGGAATCGCTGGGGGTGCACATCGAGTTCCAGAACGAGATTTCGGACCTGCAGGAGCTGCGGGATTGTGACTTGCTGGTCGGTGCCGACGGAGCCAACTCCATCGTCCGCCGCGAATGGGAAGACGCCTTCCGTCCGACCATCGAACTGAAGCGCAACAGGTTCAGCTGGATGGGCTCGACGGCACCGCTGAAGGCCTTCACCTTCCACTTCAAGGAGAACGCGCACGGTCACTGGATGATTCATGCCTATCGCTTCCGGGGCGAGGCCGCGACCTGGATCATCGAGACGACACCGGAAGCCTTCGCCAATGCCGGCCTGCGGGAGGATGACGAGGAAGGTTCCGCCCGCTATCTGGAGGAACTCTTCGCGGAAGAGCTTCAGGGTCACCGGTTGCTGACCAACCGCTCCATCTGGCGCCAGTTCCCGGGCATCAAGTGCGAGAGCTGGGTGCACCGCAATGTCGTGATCCTGGGCGACGCCGCCCACACGGCACATTTCTCCATCGGCTCCGGCACCAAGCTGGCGATGGAGGATTCCATCGCGCTGGCCCGATGCATCCTGAGCAACCCCGACAGCATCCCCGATGCACTGGAGGCCTATGACAGCGGTCGCAGGCTGGAGGTGGAGAAGACCCAGCACGCCGCCGATGTCTCCCTGGGGTGGTTCGAGAATGTGGCACGCAACTTCAGCCTGCCACCGCAGCAGTTCAATTTCTCCATGCTCTCCCGCTCCAAGCAGATCACCTACGACAATCTGGCCCTGCGCGATCCCGATCTGGTGCAGGACGTGACCCGATGGTTCGCCGACGACGCCCGCAGCAAGGGGCTGCCGGTCCCGGACGGCACAGCGCCACCGCCGATGTTCGTGCCGTTCCGGCTGCGCGACATGCAGATCCGCAACCGTGTCGTCGTCTCCCCCATGTGCCAGTACAAGGCGACCGACGGCCTGCCGAACGACTGGCACCTGGTGCACCTTGGCAGTCGTGCCGTGGGCGGGGCGGGCCTGCTGTTCACAGAAATGACCAACGTCTCGGCAGATGCCCGGATCTCCCCCGGCTGCACCGGGATCTACACCGATGCACAGGAAGCGGCCTGGAAGCGCATCACCGACTTCGTGCATGCGGAATCCGAGACGAAGATCGCACTGCAGCTTGGTCATGCGGGACGCAAGGGTTCGACCCAACTGGCGTGGGAGGAGATCGACCGTCCGCTGCAGGAAGGCAACTGGCCGATCATCTCCGCCTCCCCCGTGCCCTATTTCCCCGACAGCCAGGTCCCGAAGGAAATGGACAGGGCGGACATGGACCGGGTGACCGCCGACTTCGTGCAGGCGGCAGAGCGCGCCGAACGGGCGGGCTTCGACATGCTGGAAGTGCACATGGCGCACGGCTATCTGCTGGCGTCCTTCATCTCGCCGCTGACGAACCGGCGGCAGGATGAATTCGGTGGTTCGATCCGGAACCGCATGCGCTTCCCGCTGGCGGTCTTCGATGCCGTGCGGGCCGTCTGGCCCGACGCGAAACCCATGTCCGTGCGGCTGTCGGCGACCGACTGGATGCCGGAGGGGCTGACGGAGGATGACATGCTGGCCGCCGCGCAGATGCTGGCGGATCACGGCGTCGACCTGATCGATGTCTCCGCCGGCCAGACCGTACCGGACCAGAAGCCGGTCTATGGCCGCATGTTCCAGACACCCTTCGCCGACGCGGTGCGCCAGACCACTGGCCGCGCCACCATGGCGGTCGGCAACATCACCACGGCGGATCAGGTGAACACCATCGTCGCCTCGGGGCGCGCCGATCTGGTGGCCCTGGCCCGCCCGCATCTGGCCGATCCCTACTTCACGCTGCGCGCGGCGGCGGAGGCCGGCTTCGACGGCACGGTCTGGCCCCTGCCCTATCAGGCCGGCGGCGATCAGGCCCGCGCGACAGCGGAGAAGCAGCAGGCCGATCTGGCCAGCCTGCGCGAAGCCGCCCGCCCGCCGAAGCACAGGATGCATCGCCTGGCGTCGGACTGAAGAAACCCGGTCGCGAAGAGCCTCAGCCCTTCTTCAGGCCATCGTCCAGCCTGCTCGGGTCGGCATCGACGCCATCGGCGAAGTCCGGTTCCTTCACCCACGGGTACCAGGGCGGCATGTCCTGGGAGACCTTCATGGAGAACTTCGGCGCGCGCTTCTCCAGGAAGGAACTGACGCCTTCCTGCGCGTCGGCATTGGCACCCATGTAGACCATGTTGCGGCTGTCGATCTGGTGCGCCTCCATCGGATGGTCGGCGGCGAGGCAGCCCCAGAACATCTGGCGGATCAGCGCCACGGAAACGGCGGACGACTTGTCTATGTAGGTCCGCGCAATCTTCCGCGCACGCGGGATCAGGTCGTCATGCGGCACCACTTCCTTCACCAGGCCACCCGCAAGTGCCTCATCCGCCTCGAACACCCGGCCGGAGAAGCCCCAGTCCAGCGCCTGCGAGATACCCACAAGGCGCGGCAGGAAATAGCTGGAACAGGCCTCCGGCACCACGCCGCGCTGGGCAAAGACAAAGCCGAAACGCGCCTTCTCCGAGGCAATGCGGATATCCATCGGCAACTGCATTGTGGACCCGATACCCACCGACGGGCCGTTGATCGCACCGATGACCGGCTTGGAGGAGCGATAGATGCGCAGGGTCATGACACCACCGCCATCGCGCACCACCTCACCCGGCTTGTAGCCGCGCTCCTCGTAATTGAACGTGCCGCCACCGCGCGACAGGTCGGCACCGGCGCAATATCCGCGTCCCGCACCGGTGAAGATGATCGCCCGGACATTGTCGTCGGCATCGGCGCGATCCATCGCGTCGATGACCTCCACCCGCATCTGCTCGGTGAAGGCATTCAGGCGATCAGGGCGGTTCAGGGTGATGGTGAGGATCTGGTCCTCGACATCATAGAGGATTGTCTCGTAGGCCATTTCAGTCTCCGGCATCAGTTGTGTTCAGGCGCTGGGCCTCTTCCGCCCAGGGTGTCTTGCGCTTGTTCAGGAATGCCTGCATCCCGGCAGGCGCTTCCGGTCGCCTGAGCAACCGGACAAGATGGTTGGCGGCATGATCGAAGACCGCTTCCGCAGGCAGGGTGTCGGTCGACAGGACCGTATCCTTGACCGCAGCCACTGCCGCAGGGTCACAGGCATCTACATCGGCCAGCACGGCATCAAGCTGCGCCTCCGCTTCCGCCACCGTCTCCACGAGATAGTGGCCGACGCCGAGGCGAAAGGCTTCCCGCCCGGTGATCCGCTGGCCCAGCACCGCAATCCGGCGCAACTGACCGGACCCGATCCGGCGGGAAATGAAGGGAATGATCTGGGAGGGGATGAAACCCACGCGCGGTTCCGGCAGCGCGAACTTGGCGTCCGCCAGCAGGATGGCGACATCGGCGCAGCAGGCCATGCCGAAGCCTCCCCCTGCGGCCCCGCCCTCGACCAGTGCCACCACCGGCTTCGGCAGGGCATCCATGGCCGCCAGCACGTCGCCGAAGTAGCGGTACTCTGCGAACAGCGGATCCTTCTCGCCCGCCTCGGGCGGCGGCGGCATGTCCTGCATCGCGTTCAGGTCGCCGCCAGCGGAGAAATTGCCCCCGGCACCGCGCAGGACAACCACGCGCACAGACGTATCGGCCTTCGCGCGCGACAGCGCATCGCCGATCTCCCGCATCATCGGGTGGGTCAGGGCATTGCGCGCGGCAGGGCGGTTGAAGGTTACGAACAGGCGCGTGCCGCGCCGTTCCACCCGCAGATCGCGATAGTCCGGATAGGTTTCGTCAGCCAAGTATCCAGTTCCTCCCCGCCGCTGAATAGAGCATGCGGGAGACGGAATCGGCAACCGGATGGATGATCAGGCCGCAGGTGGCTCGAATGCATAGCCCGCAGAGCGCACGGTGCGGATCACGTCGCTGCCCTTGCCCACATTGACTGCCTGGCGCAGACGGCGAATGTGGACATCGACCGTCCGTTCCTCGATCTCCGACTCGTTGCCCCAGACCGCATCCAGCAGTTGGGAGCGCGAGAGCACCCGCCCCGGATGCTCCATGAAATGCCGCAGCATGCGAAACTCGGTCGGGCCGAGGTGCAGCGGCTGGCCATCACGGGTGACACGATGGGCGGTGAGGTCCATGGCGAGATCACCACGCACGATCTGCTCCTCCGTCAGGATCGGGCGCAACCGGCGCAGCACTGCCTTCACCCGCGCGATCAGCTCGTTGGTGGAGAAGGGCTTGGTGACGTAGTCATCGGCCCCGGCATCGAGACCGCGAATACGGTCATCCTCCTCCCCCCGCGCAGTCAGCATGATGACCGGGAGGTTGCGGGTGGCGGCGCGGTGGCGGATTTCCTTGCAGACCTGCAGCCCGGACATGTTGGGCATCATCCAGTCCAGAATCACCAGATCGGGCAATTCCTCGTCCAGATGCATCATCACCTCGCCACCGTCATCGACCTGGGTGACGCGAAACCCGCCAGCTTCCAGATTATAGCTCAGGGTGGCGAGCAGGGCCGGCTCATCCTCGGCTATCAGTACATGGGCCTGCATTGGTCAACTCACGCATTGTCTTCGGTCATGGGAACATCGGTAAGGCTTGTCATGTCGCGCTTCGGACGCTCCTGGTCCATGCGTTCGCCCTCGGCAACGAAGTGTATCGTCTCCGCGACATTGGTCACCAGATCGCCCATCCGCTCGATATTCTTGGCGACGAACAGCAGATGGGTAGCCGCGCTGATGTTGCGCGGGTCTTCCATCATGTAGGTCAGCAATTCGCGGAACAGGCTGTTGTAGCTCTCGTCCACTTCCGCATCCTGTACCCAGATGGACTTTGCCATCTCCGCATCGCGGTTGATGAAGGCCTTCAGCACGCCGTCCAGCATGCGCTGCACCAGTTCCGCCATGCGGGGAATGGAGCTGGTGGCACGGATGGGGGGGGACTGGTTCACCACCAGCGTGCGCTTCGCGATGTTCTTGGCATAGTCGCCAAAGCGCTCCAGATCGCCGGCGATCTTGATGACCGAAACAATGATACGCAGGTCACCGGCCATGGGCTGACGCAGGGCCAGCGTGCGGACCGCCAGATCGTTGATCTTCTCCTCCAGCACGTCGACTTCCCTGTCCTGGGCGATCAGGTCCTCTGCGGCATCGCTGTCGCGTTTCACCATTGCCCGGATCGCGCCGGAGAGCTGGATCTCGATCCGACCGCCCATCTCCAGCACCAGATTGTTGAGCTGTTCCAGCTCGTCCTCATAGGCCGACATGATATGCGGCGCGGAATTGCCTTCGTTTGTCGCCATGGTTCCTGCCTCCAGCAGATTGCCGTCCCTCAGCCGATACGGCCGGTGATGTAGGATTCGGTGCGCTTGTCCCTGGGCGAGGTGAATATCTGGTCCGTCGGGCCGAATTCCACCAGATTGCCCAGATGGAAGAAGGCCGTGCGCTGCGAGACGCGCGCGGCCTGCTGCATCGAATGGGTGACGATGACGATCGTGTAGTTCTCCCGCAGGTCGTCGATCAGTTCCTCGATCCGCGCCGTCGCGATCGGATCAAGCGCCGAACAGGGCTCGTCCATCAGAATCACGTCGGGGCGCACGGCAATGGCGCGGGCGATGCACAGCCGCTGCTGCTGACCGCCGGAAAGCCCCGTCCCCGGTTCATTCAGCCGATCCGCGACCTCGTTCCACAGTCCGGCGCGCACCAGGCTGTCGTGCACGATCTCCTCCAGATCCGCCTTCCGCTCGGCAATGCCGTGGATGCGCGGACCGTAGGAGACATTGTCGAAGATCGACTTGGGGAACGGATTGGGCTTCTGGAACACCATGCCGATGCGGGCGCGCAACTGCACCACGTCGACACTGCGGTCGTAGATATCGTCCCCGTCCAGCGCGATCCGGCCTTCCACGCGGCAGCCGTCGATCACGTCGTTCATGCGATTGATGCACCGCAGGAATGTGGACTTGCCGCAGCCCGACGGGCCGATCAGCGCCGTGACCTGGTTCTGCTTGATATCCAGATCGACATCGAACAGCGCCTGCTTCTCGCCATAGTAGACGTTCACGCCGTCGGCGACGATCGCTGTGCGGAGGTCCTCGTCCTGAGGCAAGGTGTCTGTCATCGTCATCTCTTCACCCAATCCCTACCAACGGCGCTCGAAGCGCTTGCGCAGCATCACTGCACTCAGGTTCATCACTACAAGGAACAGCAGCAGGACAATGATCCCTGCCGAAGTCCGCTCAACGAAGGCGCGTTCCGGGCTGTCGGCCCAGATATAGACCTGCACCGGCAGGACGGTCGCCGGATCCAGCGGCCCCCCCGGCAGATCAACGATGAAGGCGACCATGCCGATCATCAGCAGCGGTGCCGTCTCGCCCAGGGCCTGCGCCATGCCGATGATCGATCCGGTCAGCATGCCCGGCATGGCCAGTGGCAGGACATGGTGGGTCACCGTCTGGAGGCGGGAGGCACCGACGCCCAGCGCCGCCTCCCGGATCGACGGCGGCACCGCCTTCAGGGCGGCACGACCGGCGATAATGATGGTCGGCAAGGTCATCAGGGCGAGCACCACACCACCGGCCAGCGGTGCGGAGCGTGGCAGACCGATGATGTTCAGGAACACCGCGAGCCCCAGCAGGCCAAAGATGATCGACGGCACGGCGGCGAGGTTGTTGATGTTGACCTCGATCAGGTCCGTCCACTTGTTCTTGGGCGCGAATTCTTCCAGATAGACCGCCGTCGTCACCCCCAGCGGAAAGGCCAGCAACAGGGTCACCATCAGGGTATAGAACGACCCGAGCGCGGCACCCCAGATGCCGGCCTGTTCCGGTTCACGGCTGTCGCCCGACGTGAAGAACGTCGTGTTGAACTGCCGTTCCAGACGTCCGTCCGCAATCAACTTGTCGTACCATCCGATCTGCTTGTCGGTGACGCGTCGGCCCGTGGAGTCGATGTCACGGTCGATGTAGCCCTTGTCGAGCATGTCGATGTCGTCGCTGGCCGACAGCCAGATATCGATGCTCTGACCGACCAGTTCGGGATTGGCCAGGACATGGTCCCGCAGCTCATAGGGCGCACCGGAACTGATCAGGCTGTCGAGCGCGCGCTTGTCGCGGCGACCGGACACGTCGGGGAAGAGATCGCGCAGGGATGATTTCACCAGACCGACATAATTGGCGGCCCCGATCGATTCCGCCGTCACCACCCCGTTCTTCGAGAAGGTCTCCAGTGGCAGTTCGACCGTCAGCCTGATGTGTGTCTGGGTGACGACGGAGGCACCCTTGATCAGGATCGACCCCACCAGAAGCACCAGGAACCCCAGCGCGACGGCAATTGCCCCGCGACCGTACCAGATGAAGCGTCGCTCAGCCGCATATCGCGAACGCAATCCCTTGCGCACGGTTTCCATGGTGTCGCTGCGGCTCATCCGTCCACGGCCTTCCCGATTTCCGCTCATGGCTGTCTCAGTCATATTTTTCCCGATATTTCCGCACGATCCTGAGCGCGAGAACATTCAGCGCCAGCGTGACGACGAACAGCAGAAGACCGAGCGCAAAGGCAGATAGCGTCTTGGCGCTGTCGAACTCCTGATCGCCCGTGAGCAGGGTGACGATCTGCACGGTGACCGTGGTCACCGCCTCGAAGGGGTTGGCTGTCAGGTTGGCGGTCAGCCCCGCCGCCATGACGACGATCATGGTCTCACCGATGGCGCGGGACGCCGCGAGCAGCAGCGCGCCGACGATGCCAGGCAGTGCCGCCGGGACAATCACCTGACGAATGGTTTCGGCACGCGTCGCGCCCAGACCGTAGGAGCCTTCACGAAGCGACCTCGGAACCGCCGTGATCACGTCATCGGAGAGCGATGAAACGAACGGAATGATCATCACGCCCATCACCAGACCGGCGGCCAGCGCACTCTCCGAATCAATGCCTATGCCGAGCGCCGCACCGGAGTCGCGCAGCAGCGGCGCAACCAGCAGGGCGGCAAAGAAGCCATAGACCACCGTCGGAACGCCCGCCAGGATCTCCAGCAGCGGCTTGATGACGGCGCGCGCGCGCGGCGACGAGAACTCGGCCATGTAGATCGCGGAAAACAGCCCGATCGGCGCGGCAATGGCCAGCGCGATGGTGCTGATCAGCAGCGTACCCATGAAGATCGGGATCGCACCGAAGGAACCGGAACCGCCGACCTGGTCGGCGCGAAGCGCCGTCTGCGGCGACCAGTGCAGGCCGAACAGGAACTCGTAGAACGGCACCCGACGGAAGAACTCGATGCTCTCGTAGAGCAGCGACATGACGATTCCGACCGTCGTGATCACTGCAATGGTGGACGACATGATCAGCAGCACCATCACGAAGCGCTCAACGCGGTTGCGGGCGCGCAGTTCGGGCGCGATCTGCCGACGGCTGATCACCAGCCCGAGAATGACCAGTGCAGCGATCAGGACAGCGAGCAGGATGTTCGATGTCATCTGCCAGTCGCCAAGCAGCGATGCAGCCTCGATTACCACCGGATCGTCCGCATCGCGCACCGCATTGCCGACGGACATGTTGCGGATGTCATTGACCAGCGCGTTGAGGAAGAGGTCGTCGAGGGCCTGCTTGTCCTGCGGCAGACTGGCGACGATCATCCCGTCGATGACCATTGGCTGAAAGATCGACCAGATCAGCAGCACCATCAGCGCCGGAACAACCGCCCAGAGCGCGCTGTAGCTGCCGTAGTGCCCCGGCAGGGAGTGCATGCGCTGGCCGCCGGCGATGATGGCCCGGGCCTGCCCCTGACCAAGCTTCCAGGAAAAGAGCCAGGTCGCGGCAAGCGCGGCGAGTGCAATCCAGTAGATCATCATGCGCGTCCAAACTGATTGACGGGATAGTCGCCCGGGCCACCTGACATGCCGAACATCATACCAACGCGGATGACGCTGGTATGAAATGCGGCAGATCGCGTCAGAATTCTCAGGACGAGAACCCGAAGATTGGGACCGGAACCTGACGGAGGCTCCGGTCCCGTATCATCGTGACCTGCTTACATGGACAGCTTGGCGTTGCCCTTCGCCGACGCGCTCCATTCGGCCCGCTCGGCATCGGACATCGGGATCAGACCCTTGTCCGTCAGGTAGCCCTCATTGCCCCAGGCCGCTTCACTGGTGAACTCGGCCACATATTCCTCGATGCCCGGAACGACACCGATGTGAGCCTGCTTCACGTAGAAGAACAGCGCACGGCTGACAGGGTAGGAACCGTCAGCGATCAGCTCGAACTCCGGCGCGACACCGCCAACCGTGGCGCCCTTCACCTTGTCGGCGTTCTGGTCGAGGAAGGAGAAGCCAAAGATGGCCAGCGCATCCGGGTTGGAGGTCAGCTTCTGAACCATCAGGTTGTCGTTCTCGCCCGCGTCCACATAACCGCCGTCCTCACGAACCGTGTGGCAACCGGTCTTGTAGGCGTTCTTGTCCTTCTTCTTCAGGTCCTTGACCCAGCCGAAGGTCTTGCAGCCGCCTTCCATGGCGAGCTCGACGAAGGCGTCACGCGTGCCGGAGGTCGGCGGGGGGCCCAGAACCTCGATCTTCACGGCCGGCAGGGATGCGTTCACATCCTTCCAGGTCTTGTTCGGGTTCGGGATCCACTTGCCATCCTCGGTCGGGATGTCCTTGGCCAGCGCCAGATAGAGGTCGCGCAGGCTCAGGTCATAGGCCGGGGCCTCGATCGCGTTGGCGATGACGATACCGTCATAGCCGACCTTGACCTCGGTGATGTCCGCGACGCCATTCTTGGCGCACAGCTCGACCTCGGAGGACTTGATGCGACGCGAGGCATTGGTGATGTCGGGGTGACCCGTGCCGACACCGGCGCAGAACAGCTTCATGCCGCCACCGGAACCGGTTGATTCGACAACCGGCGTTGCGAAACCGGTCTTCTGACCGAATGCCTCAGCCACCGCCGTGGAGAAGGGGAACACCGTCGATGAACCGACGATCTGAATCTGGTCCCGCGCATGTGCGGCACCGGCAAAAACCATCGCGACGCTCGCCGCGAGTACAACTTTCTTGATCACTTGAACCTCCTGGAGATCGGAAAGTAAGGAGGCTTCTACGCACGCAATGTTTCACAAATGTGACGCTTATATTTTCTTTCTTTTTTAATTGGTTATGTAATTTTTCTGATACATGACACGAGATAAAATCAGGCCTGGTCGAGTCTCTGCTCCGGCGCGGTCGCCAGCATCGGTTCGCAGCAGGGCAACCTGACCGAGAAACACGACCCCTCGCCCTGCTGGGAGCGGATGGAAAGCTCTCCCCGATGCCTTGAAACGATGTGCTTGACGATTGCCAATCCCAGCCCCGTCCCGCCTGCCGCGCGACTGCGGGCCCGGTCGGTGCGGTAGAAGCGTTCCGTCAGTCGCGGTATCTGTTCGCGCGCGATTCCGGCCCCCTGATCGCGCACATCCACCTGTATGTATCCGTCTTCAACCGCCGCCGTGACACGCACGGGTGTGCCCCTGTCCCCGTACTTGATTCCATTGTCGATCAGGTTCTGGAACAGGCGCACCAGTTCGTCCCGATCCCCCGCGACAGGCAGTTCGGGTGCAAACGCACATTCCAGCCGCATCTCCCGCGCCTGGGCCAGCAGGTCCAGGCTCTCGCAGACCTCGTCCAGCACACCGGCCAGATTGACCCTGTCGCGCGGCGGCTGATGCTCGTTCATCTCGATTCGGCTCAGGGCCAGCAGATCATCCACCAGGCGGGCCATGCGGTCGGATTGCTCCCGCAGGATGTCGAGGAACCGGGTCTGGGCCACCGGATCATTGCGCGCCGGGCCCTGCAGCGTATCGACAATGCTCAGCACGGCGGCCAGCGGTGTACGCAGTTCATGACTGACATCGGCGACGAAGCCGGAACGCATTTCCTGCACCTGTCGACTGTCGGTCACATCATCCACGGCCGCCACGAACCCCTGCCCGCCCGCGAACCGTGCCGGCAGGGCATCGATGGATACCCGGAACCGGCGCCGGACCGGCGCGAACACCGGGAACTCCGCAGCGCGGGAGACCCGGTCACTGACCGACCTGTCGATGGCCTGCAGGACATCGGGATGACGCAGCGCGGCAGCGATATCGCGCCCCTCCAGCCCTGATCCGAACAGGGATTTTGCCGCCAGGTTCATGAATTCCAGGCGTCGGCGGACGTCGAACGTCAGAACGGGTCGCTCGATCCCGTCCAGAATGGCACGAAGTGCGGCGGCGTCAGCCTGGCTGCGCGCCCGCGCCTCCGCCAGATCACTGCCCAGTCGTTCGACCGCGGCGGCATAGTCGCGGGTGTTGGCCGGGCGCCGTTGCCACGCCTTCAGCGCCGCGTTCTCCCGCAGCAGGTAATGCAGCATGCCCAGCATCGTCAGATTCAGCAGCACCCAGCAAGCCAGCGCCGTCAGCGGCTGGATTGCGGAATTCACGCTCAGGCCACCAAACATGGCGGCACTCGGTACAGCCAGGAACAATCCAAGCCGCAGCAGGCGCATCCAGTGCCCGTTCCAGATTGTCGAATTTTCCGCGCTCATGCCCTGGCCATGCCCCTTGTTGATGCAGCCCTGCGTCCGCAACGGATGAAAGAAGCATCAAATCGCGCAAGAATGATGACACACTGACGATTGAATCGCGCGAGGGGAGAAGAGCCGTTGCAACAACTGCTGATCGAAAGGGACGGGCCGGTGGCACTGGTCCGCTTCAACAATCCGCCGCAGGGCTTCATGAACAGCGCCACGCTGGAGGACCTGGAGGCCGCGACTCTGGAGTTCGACAGTGACGATTCCGTGCGCGCCGTCGTCTATACCGGCAGCCAGCCCGACGTCTTCATCAAGCACTACGACACGAATGAACTGGCAGGCATGGCGCGTCACATGCAGAAGCGCGAGATGAAGTTCTCGCCGGAGCGCATGCTGCCGGAACGCAACATCGACATCATCTTCAACCGAATCGGCGCCAGCACGAAGCCGCATATCGCGGCCATCAACGGGGCCTGCATGGGCGGCGGGCTCGAGTTCGCGCTCGCCTGCGACCTGCGCTATGCGAAGGCAGGCAGCTACCGCATGGGGCAGATCGAGATCGCGCTGGGCATCCTGCCGGGTGCCGGTGGCGTGGCCCGCACGGCAAAGATGATCGGCGCGGCGAAGGCGATGGAACTCTGTCTGCTGGGCGACGCCTTCAGCCCGATGCAGGCGGCGGAACTGGGTCTGGTCAATGAACTGGTGGAGGGCGATGTCGTTGCCCGCGCAATGGAAGTGGCGCACAAGATCGCCGGATACCCGCCCCTGCCCGTCGCACACATCAAGCGCATCGCCCGTGCAGCCGCCGATCCGGCGGACCCGGAGGCGCTGGCCCTGGAACGCACCCTGTTCATGGATCTGATGGTTCAGGACGAGGCCGTGGAGAGGCTGGATGCCTACAACGCGGGAACACTTGCCTTTGGAGACCGTCCAGCCTGATGAACCAGCAAGATGGGACCATTGCGTCCTCCGCCTCCCTGTATGACCGTCACCCGATCAATGCGGACCAGATCCTGCTGACGCTGAAGGAACAGGGCAGGAATCTGGATCAACTGCGTCCTGTCGACCTGCGTCCGCACGATCAGGATCACTATGGCGGCGAAGCGGCGGTATTCGATCTGGCGGCAGCAGCAGGGCTGCAGGACGGTGACCGGGTCATTGACATCTGCGCCGGCGTTGGCGGCCCGTCCCGGTTGCTGGCCGAGAAGTTCACGCATGCGCGATTCCTCGCGTTTGACCTCCATGGCGGACGCTGCCACGGGGCGCAGAGACTGAATGCCGTGGTCGGCATGGATCGGCAGATCGATGCGATCCAGGGCGACGCACAGGCCATGCCCTTCGCTGACAACAGTCTCGACATTGCCTTGAGTCAGGAAGCCTTCCTTCACATTCCCGACAAGCAGGCAGTGCTCAATGAGGCGGCCCGCATTCTCAAGCCCGGCGGGCGCCTCGGTTTCACCGATCTGATTGCCGGTCCGGCGCTGGATGAGACAGACCGTGCTGCGCTGGAGGCGGGCATCGAAATGCGCACACTGCAGACCGTTCCTGACTACAAGGCCAAGTTCCGGGCGGCTGGCCTGTCACTGGTCAGTCACGACGATCTCAGCCCGCAATGGGTGACGATCCTGACCGAACGGCTGGAGTGGTATCGTGCGATGAACAGGGGCACCCGGCAGACCCTGGGTGACGGCGTTCATGAACGCTACATGGACGACTACGAGACCTTCGTCGGGCTTGTGCAGGCCGGACGGCTGGGCGGCGGTCGTTTCGTGCTGCGGAAAGGCTGATCAGGCCACGGCTTCCGGCCGTTTCAGCACCATCTGAACCGTGTCCCAAGTGCAGCAGACCTCACCGCGCTGATTCTCGACACTGCATTCGATCTCGACCAGTCCCAGTTCGGGGCGACTGCGGCTCTCCCGCTTCGAAAGCACCGTGACACGGGCATAGAGCGTGTCCCCGGGCCGCGTCGGATTGGGCCAGCGCAGGTTGTTGAGTCCCGACGACCCCATCGACGCACGCCCGAAGAAACCGCTCTGTATCAGCATCCGAAAGGATGCGGCGCCGACCTGCCAGCCACTGGCGATAAGTCCGCCGTGAATTGACTGCTTCGCGAATTCGACATCGGTATGAAACGCCTGCGGATCGTAGCGGAAGGCGAAGTCGATGATGTCACTCTCCGTCAGGCTCACACCGGGCGCATTGACCACTTCACCAACCGTGTAGTCCTCGTAGTGGCGCGCCCGATCGTCCGGTCCCTCTACGGTCGGGGGCCTGCTCATTCCAGCCCCCTGAAGAAGGAGCGGATATCGCGGGTCAGTTCCTCCGGCTTCTCCCAGGCCGCAAAGTGCCCGCCGTCGGACTCCACCGTCAGGTTCCGTACATTGTAGGCACGCTGCAGCCAGCTCTCGGGCGGCGCGGGGACGAGATCATAGGGGAACAGGCAGAACCCGGTCGGCACCTCGATCCTGTCGGCGGAACCGTCTGCCCGCGCCTCCAGTTCCATGCCGCCTTCGTGGGTCACGGCGGTGTAGATCCAGCTTGCGGAGTTGTGGGCGTTGTTGACCCAGTAGATCATGATGTTGGTCAGCAGTTCGTCCATGTCGAACAGGCTGAGATTTCCCGGCCCCTCCTTCACCCGATACTGGAACTTCTCGGTGATCCAGCCGGCCAGACCAGCGGGGGAATCGGAGAGACCGTAGTTCAGGGTCTGCGGCTTCGTGCCCTGGATCTGGAAATAGCCCATGGCCCGGGCCGTCCGGGCGCGGAACCTGCCGATCCATTCCTTCTCGTCGGCGCTGACCGCTGGCGTACCCTTCCCCAGATAGGGCTTCAGCGGCACCATGTTGAGGTGAATGCCGATCAGCCTCTCGGGATGCCGGTGGGCAAGCCAGGAGGTGATGATGGACCCCCAGTCGCCCCCCTGAGCGGCAAAGGTCTCGAGCCCGAAGACCTCCGTCATGAAGCGTGCCCACAGGTCCGCGATCTTCTTCGGATGCATCGGGGCAGCCGGGGCGCTGGACCAGCCATAGCCGGGCAGCGACGGACAGATCACGGTGAAGGCGTCCGCCACATCGCCGCCGAACCGTTCGGGGTGCGCCAGTGGCTCGATGATCTTGTGGAACTCGAACACCGAACCCGGCCATCCATGCGTGATCAGAAGTGGCGTCGGATTGGGTCCGGAACCCTCCTCGCAGATGAAATGAATATTGAAACCATCGACTTCGGCGACATAGTTGGGAAATCCGTTCAGCAAGGCTTCCCATTTGCGCCAGTCGTAGCCGGTCTGCCAGTGCTGCACCATCTGCCGCATGTAGGCCAGGTCGGCACCATAGTGCCAGCCGCCCCCCTCCACCTCGTTCGGGAACCGGGTGCGCGCCAGCCGTGCCTTCAGGTCCTCCAGCACCTCATCGCCGACGGCAATGGTGAAGGGACGCGCGTTGATCTGCATGCTCATGCCCTGCCCGCCTGCATGGACAGCATGGCCGGGTCGATGCCGATACGGCGCACCGCAGCCTCCCATTTCGCATCCAGCGCGACCCCGAAGATGATGTCGCTGTCCGCCGCGCAGTGCAGCCAGTCGTTGCGCTGGATCTCCTGTTCCAACTGCCCCGGCGCCCACCCGGCATAGCCCAGCGCCAGGATCGCGTCGCCCGGCCCCGCGCCGGAAGCCATGGCACGCAGGATGTCGACCGTTGCCGTCATCGACACCCCGTCCGCCATCGGTATCGTTGCTTCGCGCTGATAGTCGTCGGAGTGGAGCACGAAGCCTCGCCCGGTCTCCACCGGTCCACCGAAATGCATGGTGATGGGCGGGGAATTCTCCGCCTCGATATCAAGCTGCTTTGCCAGATCGGCAAACTGCAGGTTCGGCAATTGCTTGTTGATCATCAGGCCCATCGCACCGGCAGCCGCCGTATGGCTGCACATGAAGATGACGCTGCGCTGAAAGCGCTCATCCTGCATCGATGGCATGGCGATCAGCAATTGCGCCTGCAGGCTGTCGCCATCCCCGGTCTCGTCTGTGTCCTGTTCCATCCGTCAAGTTTGGGCGGACGGGCTGTGCGTTTCAAGCACGCTTCTGTCCGCGGGGGATCAAAGGGCCGTTCGTCGCCCTGCGGCAGATCAGTGACAATCCGGTGGCAATCGGTGCCCGGGCCTTTCAGTGTGCCGCTCCGGTAGCCAATTAGCTGGTGAACTTGGGAAAGGAACAAGAAGAATGCTGAAGACCCTTGCAATGCTGACGACACTTGGCCTGCTGCTGACGGCCTGCCAGACCACGATCGAGAGCGACACGCCGAAGACGACCGTCGAGACCGATGGTGTGAAGGTCACGATCGGGGACGACGACCACCAGAAGTCCGGTGACGGAACCTTCTGCCCGCCGGGTCAGGCGAAGAAGGGCCGGTGCTAGACCAGACCAGCTCACGCCTGATCGGCAGCCGCCTCCAGAATGGCGTCGACGTCCGCTTCATCGGTCATGAATGACGTCACGAACCTGACGCCGCCGGCCCCTGCCGCGGACCAGTCATGAAAAAGGAAGCCCCGCGCCCTGAGCGTGTCGGCCACACCGGCAGGCAGATCGACGAAGACCTCGTTGATCTGCACGGGTGCGGCCAGCCGAAAGCCCTGCATCGCGGCCAGACCGTTGCCCAGCTTCCGCGCCAGCCGGTTGGCGTGATGCGCGTTGTCCAGCCAGAGGTCGTTGGTCACATAGGCGGTCAACTGGGCTGAGAGGAACCGCTGCTTCGACCAGAGGTGGCCACCTCGCATGCGGCGATAGTGCAGTTCCGCCGCCGTTTCGGGATCGAACACGACGACCGCCTCCGCCGCCATGCAGCCGTTCTTGGTGGCACCGAAGGACAGGATGTCGACGCCTGCCTTCCAGGTCATCTCGGCCGGTGAAACATCCAGCGTCGCCAGCGCATTGGCGAAGCGCGCGCCGTCCATGTGAACCTTGCAGCCGTTCGCGTGCGCCAGGTCCGCCAGCGCCGTGATCTGGTCGATACTGTAGAGGGTGCCTGCCTCGGTTGCCTGCGTCAGGCTCAGCGATGCCGGTTGCTGATGGTGTTCGAAGCCGGGCACGAAGCGGTTCAGGCCGGTCTGCAAGGCCTCCAGGCTGATACGCCCCTCCTCCCCCGGCAGGGGAAACAGCTTCGCACCGCCGGTGTAGAACTCGGGGGCGCCGCACTCGTCCTCATAGACGTGGGCATGCGAGTGGCAGAACACCACGCCGGTCGGTGGGGTCAGCAGGCTGAGGGACAGGCTGTTCGCCGCCGTACCCGTGGCGACGGGAAAGACCGCGACCTCCCGCTCGAACAGGGTGCTGAAGGTCCGCGTCAGTTCCTCGGTCCATGGATCATTGCCGTAGGCGGGTGCGAAACCCTGGTTCGCCGCCGCCATGGCGGCCAGCACCGCCGGATGAACAGCCGCCCAGTTGTCGGATCCGAAATTCATGACTGTCCTGCTCCCTCGACGACGTCCACCATCACACGTTTCATGGTCACTGATCCGGCATCCTGCTGCCAGGCCGCCAGCCCCTGGGTACCGCCCCAGCGCATGCCGACCACGACCCAGATCAATTCCGGCTCATCAGCCGCGCGCCGGGTATCCGTCTCCGACGGGACCGGATCACCGTAGGGGTGGGAATGATAGTGCCCCAGAACGGCATCGCCGCGTTCCCGCGCGGCGCGCTGTGTCCGCAGCCGCAGACCCGGATCGATCTCGAACGTCCGCTCTCTCGCCTCCGCCAGATTGGGACTGGGCACAACCTCCGTCACCAGCCAGCCGTCGCCGGTTTCGCGCCCGACGATCAGCCCGCAGCCTTCCTCCGGAAAGCAGTCATGCAGGTGGGCGATGATCCTGCCCCCGCAGGTGATCGGCAGAATCAGGGACCGGTCCGTCACCGCGCTGACACCTCGCCGATCCTGCGACCGGTGCGTACATCGATCAGATGGATCCGCACCGTACCATCGGCACCGCGGGTAACGACGCGCAGGACACCGTTCTCGACCGCGCTCTCGATGATCTCGGCCTCGGCGCCGGGCAGCAGCACGCTGGTCCAGGTCTCGCCGTCGGGCGCAAGGGAGATGGTTTCCGGCGCGGGCGAGGAAGCGACCGACGGAACGGATGGTTCCTCGACAACCACGCTGTCGCCCATACGGTTGATCGCGGTTACGATGATGATCCCGGTCATCGCCAGAATCGCGATTCCCAGAACGATGACGACAATCTTGAGCACCCTGAAATTCGGCTGATCCGGCTCTGACATGCTGCAACCCGATAAAGAGACAATCACCGTGACCGACGGCGCGGCGGGCGACCGGATCGACCGCCTGCTGGCGGCAACCCTGCCCGACATGTCGCGGAGCCGCCTGAAAGCCCTGATCGAACAGGGCCGCGTCACGGCGGATGGCCGGACGATAGTGGACGCGTCCTACCGGGTCAAACCGGGCGAGACGCTGACCGTCGCACCGGACGCGCCCGTCGATCCGGTGCCGCAGGGACAAGCCATTCCACTGCATGTCCTGCATGAGGACGCGCATCTGATCGTGCTCGACAAGCCCGCCGGCATGGTGGTGCATCCGGCGGCGGGAAATGCGGACGGCACGCTGGTCAACGCTCTGATCGGCCATTGCGGCGACAGCCTGTCAGGCATCGGTGGCGTGCGGCGTCCCGGCATCGTGCATCGACTGGACAAGGATACATCCGGCGTGATGGTTGCGGCCAAGACCGACATAGCGCATCGCGGACTGGCAGCCCTGTTCGAGGCGCATGACATCGACCGGGCCTATCTGGCAGTCGTCCGGGGAAGACCCGCGACAAGCCGCGGCACCATCGAAGCCCGCATGGGACGTGACGTCCGCGACCGCAAGCGGATGAAGGTGCTGGAGCACGGCGGTCGCCATGCGGTCACCCACTACCGGCTGGTGGAGTCATTCGGGGAGGCTGCATCGCTGCTCCGCTGCACGCTGGAGACCGGCCGCACGCACCAGATACGGGTCCACCTGAGCCATCTGGGGCATCCGGTGATCGGCGATCCGACCTACGGGCGCATGCGGCGCAAGCGGCTGGCTCAGATGTCGGATGTGGCGGCGGAGGCCGTGGCCGGGTTTCCCCGGCAGGCCCTGCATGCGACACGGCTGGGCTTCGCACATCCCGTCACGGGCGAGGATCTGACCTTCGAAGCGCCGCCACCCGCCGACATGGAGGCGCTGATCCAGTCGCTGCGGGCAAACGTAGAACCATTGTAAACAACTTGAATTCGACCGATCCGGTGACCATATGAACATGGTGGCCAGCAATGACTTTCCCCGCCTTACGGGGGTCAAATTCCGGCCACAATCGGTTGACTGAATGACGTTGTTGCAGTCCGGCTCCACCATTTGCTGGAAGTCCGGGCTTCAGTCGACTCGTTTGCGAGAGGGAGAGAGTACGATGGCTGGACGTTCAGTGATGCCGGCAATCAGTCCGGAGGGAAGCCTCAGCCAGTATCTGGACCAGATCCGCAAGTTCCCGATGCTGGAACCCGAGGAAGAGTACATGCTCGCCAAGCGCTGGACAGAGCATGAGGACATGAATGCCGCCCACAAGATGGTGACCTCGCATCTGCGCCTGGTGGCGAAGATCGCGATGGGCTATCGCGGCTATGGTCTGCCCGTGCAGGAGCTGATTTCCGAAGGCAACGTGGGCATGATGCAGGCGGTGAAGCGCTTCGATCCCGAACGCGGCTTCCGCCTTGCCACCTATGCCATGTGGTGGATTCGCGCCTCGATCCAGGAATACATCCTGCGGTCCTGGTCGCTGGTGAAGATGGGTACGACGGCAGCGCAGAAGAAACTGTTCTTCAACCTGCGCAAGCTGAAGGGCCAGTTGCAGGCCATCGAGGATGGTGACCTGCACCCCGACATGGTGACCAAGATCGCGACCCGACTGCAGGTGTCGGAGAAGGAAGTGGTGGACATGAACCGCCGCCTGGCCGCCCCGGACCATTCGCTGAATGCGCCGCTGCGCATCGACGGTGACGAGGAATGGGTGGATTGGCTGACCGACGAATCCGAGGACCAGGAGACGACCCTGGGCAATTCGGAGGAGCTGGACCAGCGCCGCGCCATGCTGGAAGGGGCCATGAAGACCCTGAACGAACGGGAGCGGCACATCCTGACGGAGCGCCGTCTGAAGGACAATCCGCTGACGCTGGAGGATCTGAGCCAGGAATATGGTGTCAGCCGCGAACGCGTCCGCCAGATCGAGGTGCGCGCGTTCGAGAAGCTGCAGAAGGCCATGAAGAATGCGGCCCTGCAGCAGCGCATGAATGCGGATCGGGAGCTGGAGCACTTCGGCGCCTGACCGACCGACGCCGACATTCGAAACCGGAGACTGACAGGGCCTCAGCCGCGCAGGGTTGAGGCCCTTTTCAATGCGGCATCGGTTTCGCGATCCAGTTCGGCCATGAGCTGTGCGGTGCCAAGACGCCGCGACATGCGGGTGCCCTGCCCTGCCCAGAGGGAGAGAAAGGCGGGATCACCCGCCTTGGCCGCGGCGGTCCGCATGGGGCGCGTCAGCTGATTCTGCAGCGGGAACGGCAGTATCGCCCCCTCCCCCCCTGCGTCCACGGTCTGCATGAAGCGGTTGGCGATGCCGCGCGCCGGGCGACCGGAGAAGGCGCGGGTGATCCGTGTATCATTGTCACCTGCGTCAAGGATGGCCTGCTTCTGCACCTCCGGCACGCCGCCTTCGGCTGTGGTCAGGAAGGCCGTACCCATCTGCACCGCCTGTGCCCCCAGCATCAGCGCCGCCGCGATGCCGCGCCCGTCCATGATGCCGCCGGAGGCAATGACGGGAACCCGCACGGCATCGACGATCTGCGGCACCAGCGCCATGGTGCCGACCATCGCGCCCGGCCCGTCGGTGTCGAAGCTGCCGCGATGGCCACCGGCCTCACCGCCCTGCGCGGTGATGGCGTCGACCCCGGATACCTCCAGCGCCACCGCCTCGGCCACGGTTGTCGCGGTGCCGATGATGAACATGTCCCGGGCCTTCAGCGCCTGCATCGCCGCTTCCGGCAAGGTCCCGAAAGTGAAGCTGAACAGGCGGGCGCCACTCTCCAGCGCCGCAGGCAACAGACGTTCGAAGGGATCGGCTCCGACCGGAGGGACGGTGGGGGCATCCAGCCCCAGTTCGGCAAAGAACGGCGCTGCACTGGACAGGGCAAGCTGTCCATCGACCTCCGGGGCCGGGCGCTGTGGCGCGAACAGGTTGATGCCGAACGCACCGTTCGTGCGCTCCCGCACCGCGTCGGACGCGGTCCCGATGGCCTCCGGCGTCATGTAGGCCGCGCCGATGAAACCCATACCGCCTGCATTGGATACTGCCGCCGTCATCGCAGGCGTATCACCACCGCCGCCCAGCGGGGCCTGCATCACCGGACTGGTCATGCCCAGTCGCTGCATAAGATCGGTCCGGACCATGTTTCCCACCTCCCTCAAGACACCTACCGGCCAATCTAGTGCGCTGACCGGCAGGGAGGAACATTGACACCCCGCCGGGCGGCCCACAAACATGGCCGCATCATGCGCGCGCTCGGTTTCATCCTCGTTTCCGTCCTGCTGGCAGCGGCCATCCCCGCCGCCGCCGGACAGCGCATCACCGTATTCGCCGCGGCGAGCCTGAGCGACGTGATGCAGCGCATCGGCACGGCATTCGAGGCAGAGCACGACAGCACGGTCCGCTTCTCCTTCGCCGCATCATCGACACTTGCCCGGCAGATCGAGGCCGGAGCGCCCGCTGACATCTATGCGTCCGCCAATACCGCCTGGATGGGCTATCTGCGGGACCGGGACCTGATCATTGCCGACAGCTTGGCCGTTCCGGTGCGCAACAGTCTGGCGCTGGTCGGCAACCGACAGCGGTTCGGTCGCTCAAAGACGCTGGAACAGGCGCTCGGCGCGCTGCATCCGGGGGAGCGGCTGGTGATCGGCGATCCGGCACATGTCCCGGCCGGGATCTACGCCCGCCAGGCCCTGGCCGCGATGGACCTGTGGGACGGTCAGCAACAGCGGCTGGCCTTCGCGTCCGATGTCCGCGCGGCGCTTGCGCTGGTTGCGAGGGGGGAGGCGCCGCTGGGTCTGACCTATCTGACCGACGTGCAGGTGGGGGGGCCGGAGGTGATCCTGCTGCAGGTCCTGCCGCCGGATCTGCATGACCGCATCGAATATCCCTTCGGCATCGTCAGCGGACACGACAATGCGGACACCCGTGCCTTCATGGCATTCCTGTGGAGTGACGCCGCTCGGCAGGCGTTCCTGAACGCCGGGTTCAGTCCGGCAACGCCCAATGACTGACGCGGAGATCGAGGCCCTGCTGCTCAGTCTGCGCATTGCTCTCGTCGCGGTGGCGGGTGCCCTGCCCTTTGCGGTGGCCGTCGCATGGTTGCTGGCGCGGACCCGGTTTCCGGGACGGGTGCTGCTTGACGGTCTCGTCCACCTGCCGCTGGTCCTGCCGCCCGTTGTCATGGGCTATCTGCTGCTGGTCAGCCTTGGCACCAATGCGCCGGTCGGCGGCTGGCTGCTGGAGACCTTCGGGATACGCCTTGTCTTCTCGTGGACCGGTGCGGCGCTGGCGGCAGCGATCATCAGCTTTCCGTTTCAGGTCCGGGCGATCCGGCTGGCGATGGAGGCGATAGACCCAGGCCTCGATGCCGCCGCACGCACGCTTGGCGCGGGACCGCTCGACCGCTTCTTCTCCATCACCCTGCCGCTGGCCCTGCCGGGGATCATCGCTGGCGCGATCACCGCCTTCGCCGCCAGCCTGGGGGAGTTCGGTGCCATCATCACCTTCGTCTCCAACATTCCCGGTGAGACCCGCACCCTGCCCCTGGCCATCTATACCGCCATCCAGTCCCCCGGCGGGGAAGCGGCCGCCGCCCGGCTTGCCGGCCTCGCCATCGCCCTGGCGCTCGCCGGACTGATCCTGTCCGAAGCCGCAGCACGCCGGGTGCGGAGCCTTTCCGGCTCATGAGCCTGGATATCGCCATACGCCACGACCTCGGCGACTTCCGTGTCAATGCCAGCTTCGGCGTGGACGAACCCGGCATCACGGCGCTGTTCGGCCCCTCCGGCGCGGGCAAGTCCACCATCATAGCCGCCATGGCGGGGCTGATCACACCTGACAGCGGTCACGTCCGGATCGACGGAGAAACCCTTTTCGATTCCTCTGACGGCACCAGTATCCCGGCGGAACGGCGGCAGATCGGTTACGTGTTTCAGGAAAGCCGCCTGTTCCCCCACATGGATGTGCGCCGCAACCTGACCTTCGGCGCCCGCCGGGCCGGCGGACGGAGTGCCGCCATCGGCTTCGATCCGCTCGTGGAACTGCTCGGCATCGGGCATCTGCTGCAGCGCAAGCCGGTGAACCTGTCAGGCGGTGAGCGTCAGCGCGTGGCGCTCGGCCGTGCGGTCCTCGCCGCACCGCGCCTGCTGCTGCTGGACGAACCCCTGGCCGCCCTGGATCAGGCCCGGCGGCAGGAAATCATGAGCATGCTGGAACAGCTTCGCGACGTGGCCCGTATCCCCATGGTCTACGTCAGCCACGCCCTGGATGAGGTGACCCGGCTGGCGGACCACATGGTGGTGCTGGACCACGGGACCGTTGCAGCCAGTGACACGGTCTATGCCATCACGTCCCGTATCGACCTGTTTCCCCTGACCGGGCGCTTCGAGGCCGGTTCGGTGCTGCCGGGGCAGATCCTCGAACATGACGCGAACCACCATCTCAGCGCGGTCGGGATCTCCGGTGGCCGCCTCTGGGTTCCGCGCATCGACCGGCCGGAGGGTGCGCAGGTGCGCATCCGGGTGCGGGCGCGCGACGTCATGCTGGCCACGGCCCCGCCAGCCGATATCAGCGCCAACAACATCGTCGCCGGAACGATCAGCGCGATCCGGCGCGACGACGGGGCCTATCTGGACGTTCGTGTCGCCTGTGGCTCGGACCATCTGATTGCGCGCATCACCCACCGTTCCCTCGCGCGGCTGGGCCTTTCGGAGGGACAGCCGGTGCACGCCGTGATCAAGAGCGTCACCGTGGAACGCGACGGCGGACATGGTTCGGGGCATACTCCCATGAGAAATCAGATGAGAGTTCCGCGATGACCACACGAAGCACGCTGCCCCCCCTGTCCGTACGCAATGCCCGGCCCGAGGACGCGCAGGCCATCGCCAACCTGATTGCCAAGGTCTATCCGCCAAAGCTGTCCTATCCGGCGGAGACGGTGCTGGGACCGATGACAGCCTTCCCGCAGGGCCAGTTCGTGGTGGAGGATGCGGGCCAGATCATCGGCTATGCCGCCACCTTCATCACCGATGAAGCGACCGCGATGTCGAAACATACCTGGCCCGGGATCACCAACAACGGCATGGCCAGCAACCACAATCCGGACGGCGACTGGCTCTATGGCATGGAAGTCTGCGTCGACCCGGATCAGCGCGGCCAGCGGATCGGACAGCGCCTCTATGTGGCGCGGAAGCGGCTCGCCACCCGCCTGAAGCTGAAGGGCATCATCTTCGGTGGTCGCATGCCTGCCTATACACGGCACCAGAAGCGGTTTCCGACGCCGGAAGCCTATCTGGAGGCGGCGGTGGCGCGGAAGGTGCGCGATCCGGTCATCAGTTTCCAGCGCCGCAACGGCTTCCTGCCACTCGGTGTACTGCGCAACTACATGCCCGGCGACACGGAGTCGGCCGATCTGGCCGCGCACATGATGTGGCGCAACCCGAAGCACCCCGACACACCGCCGTCCTTTGTCGAACCGACAGGCAGCACTATCTGATCCGACGACACTTCTCCGGGGAGGCCCAACCATGGCCGAGATCGAATATTTCTACGCCGCCTATTCCGCCTTTGCCTATCTGGGATCGCGCCGGTTCCAGCAGATCGCGAAGGCGGCAGGCCGCACCATCGCGCACCGGCCCATTGATCTGCGCCGGGTCGTGGCGGAGGTCAGCAAGTCGCCCTTCGGCAACCGTTCCGACGGGCACAAGGCCTATTTCTTCGGACGCGAGATCCAGCGCTGGAGCGAGGAACGAAACGCCCCGGTGATCGGCCACACGCCGACCCATCACGGCAATGACATCACCCTGTCCAACTGTTTCCTGATCGCGGGGATGGAGGCGGGCCTGAACATCGACGAACTCTCCCACCGTCTGCTGGAGTCCCATTGGGCGGAGGACACGGACCTGGATGACGCGCCGACGCTGGCCCGTCTGGCGCGGGAAGTGGGCGTGGACCCGGACCCCCTGCTCGCCAACGCCCTGACGCCGGAGATCCAGGACATCTACCAGCGCTGGACCCAGGAAGCCATCGACCGCTCCGTCTTCGGCTCCCCCACCTACTTCGTCGATGGCGACATGTTCTACGGGCAGGACCGGCTGGAGATGGTCGAACGCGCCCTGAAGCAGCCTTACAGGAAATAGGATCTTGCGTTAGTATCCCCGTATCGCGCGCCGGAAGGACAGAAACATGAACAGCAGCCTGACAGAGGCTCTGGCCGTCATCGAGCAACTGCCTGCGGATCGGCAGCAGGCGCTCGGCGAAGCGTTTCTCGAAACCGCCACCCGCGCCCTGATCGAACAGAAGATCGCTGAAGGCGAAGCGTCTGTCGAAGCCGAAGGCACCGCCCCGGCAGAAGACGTTTTTCGCCGCCTGACAGCACGATATGGCGGCTGAAGTCGTCATTCCGCCTCACGTGGAAGCGGAACTTGCCCGGATTGGCGACCATGTAGCGCTGGATGACCGTCAGGCCGCCTTGCGCCTGATGACCCGACTTCAGGAGAAATGCCTGTCGCTCGCCGAGTTCCCGTTCATGGGCCAAAGGTTCGGTGACAGCTACCGCGTGATCGTGTCGGGACGCTATCTTGTCTTCTATCGCGTCGATGAGGCTGGTGAGCGTGTGGTCATTGTGGCAATCCTGCATGGCGCACGTCACTACGATCTTGAGGTCCTGATGCGCCGCGATCGTCCTGGACAGGACTGATTTTTCGAACGGGGAGAGACACCATGGCCCGAATTGCCATTGCCGGTTTCATGCATGAGACAAATACCTTTGCGCCGGTGCTGACGACCTATGAGCATTTCGAGCAGGCCGAGGGCTTTCCGGGGCTGACGCGGGGCGCGGACATGCTGAGCGTGTTTCCGCCCGCCAACATCGCGACCGGCGGCTTCATCAAGCAGGCGCAGGCGCTGGGCCATGACATCGCGCCGGTGCTCTGGTGTGCCGCCGTCCCCGCCGGGTATGTCACCGAAGACGCCTATGAGCGCATCACCACCATGATCGTCGATGGTCTGGTGGCGGAGGTTGAGAAGGGTGCGGTCGCGATCTACCTGGACCTGCATGGTGCCATGGTCGCGCAGCACCAGCAGGACGGCGAGGGCGAGTTGCTGCGCCGCTTGCGGGAGCGCATCGGCGACGAGATGCCTGTCGTCGTCAGTCTGGATCTGCATGTGAACATCACGGAGGCGATGGTTGGCCATGCGGACGCGCTGATCGGATACCGTACCTATCCGCATATCGACATGGCGGAGACGGGCAAGCGGTCCGCCGACCACATGCACATGATCCTGGCGGAGGCCCGCCCGCAGCAGGCCAAGGCGTTCCGGAAGCTGGACTTCCTGGGGCCGCTGACCGGTCAGTGCACGATGGTCGATCCGTCGAAGTCGCTCTACGACCTGGTGGCCGCCATGCAGGACGGCCCGGTCTCGACCATCAGCTACACACCCGGTTTCCACCCCGCTGACATCCTGGAATGCGGCCCGGCGGTGGTGGCCTATGCCGACGATCAGGCGGCGGCGGACGCTGCCGCCGACCGGCTGCGCGACTGGGTGCTGGAGCATGAGGGCGAGTTCGCGGTGCCGATGCTGAGCCCGGCCGAGGCGGTCTCAAAGGCGCGCGGCATGCACAACAGCGCGTCACGGACCATCGTGCTGGCCGACATTCAGGACAATTCCGGTGCCGGTGGCACTTCCGACACCACCGGCCTGCTGCGCGCCCTGGTGGAGGGCAATGCGGAAGGTGCGGTGCTGGGTCACCTGACCGACCCGGCGGCGGCGAAGGCGGCCCATGCCGCCGGCCTCGGCGCGGAGATCGAGCTGTCGCTCGGCGGCAAGCTGTTCGAAGGCGGCGACCCGCCGTTCACGGCGACGTTCCGTGTCGCCGCCCTGTCGGATGGTCAGTTCCTCTGCACCGGCCCCTTCTATGGCGGCAACAATGCGAAACTGGGCAAGACGGCCGTGCTGGAGATCGGCGGGGTCCGGGTGGTCGTCTGCGAGGGCCGGATGCAGGCGGCGGACAAGGAGATGTTCCGCCACATCGGCATCGAACCGGATCAGGTGCCGATCCTGTGCCTGAAGTCATCCGTGCATTTCCGGGGCGACTTCACCGACATCGCCGAGGATATTCTGGTGGTGGAAGCCCCCGGCGCCTTCATCGACCGACCGGCGAAGAACGCCTACCGCAATCTCCGCCCCGGCGTCCGCCTCGGCCCTCTGGGTCCGGTACATCAGCCGGAACAGGCGTCCTAACGCTCCCGGAAGGCTTCGTGCTGCAGTTTCAGGACGGGTTGCAGCAGGAAGCTGGCGACGGAGCGTGATCCGGTGTGGACGTCGATGGTGGCCAGCATGCCGGGGCCGATGGGAAACTGCTCCGGCGAATTCCCAAGGTAGGCCCGGTCGGTCTGCACGACGACCTTGAAGTAGGGTCGGCCCTGCTCATCCAGGCTGCTGTCCGGCGCGATGCGGACGACCTTGCCGTCGAGACTGCCGTAGCGGATGAAGTCATAGGACGAGATCTTCACCGTCGCGCGCTGACCGACCGTGACAAAGCCGCGATCCGTGGGGCTGAGTTCGGCCTCCACCACCAGCGGGCCGCCCACCGGCACGATTTCCAGGATCGGCTGGCCCGACTGGATGACCGCGCCCACGGTCGAGACCTTCAGGTCCGCGACCACCCCGTCGATGGGGCTGCGGATCGTCGTCCGGCTCTCCTGCTCGTCGGCACCGGACAGGCGTTCGGCCACCGTGGCGATCTGGACCTCGACCTCCGCCAGTTCGGCCTGCGCCTCGCGCCGGTAGCTGCGTGCGGCCTCTTCCTTGCGCTCCGCAGCTTCGCGCTGTTCCGATGCGGCACGGCTCATGGCCGCTTCCAGGCTGCCGATCTCTCCGACCAGCCGGGCCACGTCGGCCTGCTTCTGGTTCACCTCCAGCCGCGAGGCCAGATTGTCGCGCGCCAGATCCTGCAGCGTTGCCAGCGATTCCTGGCCCAGTTCCAGTTCCCGGCTGCGGGCATCGCGGGCCGAGCGATACTCGCGAATTTCCTCGCCACGCTGGCGCAACTGCTGATCCAGCACCGCCTCGGAACTGCGCAGTTCATCCTGCCGCGCCCGGAAGGCACGCTGCTCCGCCTGCAGCACTTCCGACCGGCGCTGGCTGGGCCCATCTGGAAATGCCGGTTCCGTCCCACCGGCCTCCGCCAGCAGCCGTGCGCGCTTCAGCTCCAGACCATCCAGCCGGACCCGCAGCTCCGCTGGATTCTGGCTCGCAAGCCCCAGCTTCAGCCGGACGAGCGGCTGCCCCTTCGATACCAGCTGTCCCTCCGCCACCAGCAGGGCATCGACAATCCCGCCCTCCAGATGCTGAACGACCTTCACATCGCCCTGCGGCACCACGGTCCCGGGCGCCACGGCGACCTCCTCCAGGTCCGCGAACAGGGACCAGACCCCCAGCAGCACGATGACCAGCGCCAGCGCGCGGGCAATCCAGGCAACGGACCCCGGGCGATGACGCACGATCAGCTGGTCGAGCGCGCTCATGCCCGGCCCCCTGCCCCGGCGGTCAGCCGGGCGCGCATGTCGGCTGCCGGACCGGCGGCGGTGATCCGCCCGCCCTCCATCAGCACGATGTTCTGACAGGCCTCCAGCAGGGCCGGGCTGTGGGTCACCGCGATCACCGTCCGGTCCTCCCCCAGGGCCTGAAGGTTGCGGGCCAGCCGCGCGGTGGCCTGACCATCCAGATTGCCCGTCGGTTCATCCAGCAGCAGCACAGGCGGATTGCCGAGCAGGGCGCGGGCAATGGCGATGCGCTGGCGGATACCGCCGGGCAGTTCCATGCCGCCCTCCCCCACCCGTGCGCCATAGCCGTCGGGCAGGGCCGACACCGCCTCATGCACGCCTGCCAGATGGGCGACATCGATGATCATCTCGTCGCTGGCCTCCGGCTGAGCGACGGCAATGTTCTCCCGGATCGTGCCGGCGAAGAGGAACGTGTGCTGCGGCACGTAACCGATGGCGCGGGCCAGATCCTCCCGCCCGTACTGGCTGATGTCGGCGTCATCCAGCAGGATGCGACCGGCGTCGGGGCGATAGAGCCCCTGCATCAGTTTCAGCAGGGTGGTCTTGCCCGATCCGTTGGCCCCCACCAGACCATGCAGGCCGGTGGAAATCTTCAGTCGCGCCTCCCGGATCGCGGGCGGACGTCCCGCCTGGTAGCCGAAGGTCACATTATCCAGCCAGAGGGTGCCCTGGACCCGTGCGGCACTGACCGCGCCACGGGCCGGTTCCTCGGCGGTGGCAATCACGTCGCCCAGCCGCGCCAGCGCCTGTCGGGTGGCGGCATAGGTGCGCCAGTTGCTGACCAGTTGCTGAAACGGCTGCACGATGCGCCCGCCAAGCATGTTGGCGGCAACCAGTGCGCCGATCGAAAGATCCTGGTTCAGGATCGCGATCGCACCGACCGTGGTGGTCGCGACGGTGGTCAGCACCATCAGCGAAAGGCCGAGGTGGATGAAGAAATCGGAGCTTGCGCCGCGCCGCAGCCCCTCCTCCACCGCACCGGCATGGCGCTGCTCCCAGCCGGCGCGCATCGGTCCCTGCAGCGCCAGTGCCTTGATCGTGGTGCGGCCGCCGATCAGTTCGGCAATCATGCTGTCACGGTCGAAGACAGCGCGGCGTTCCGCGTCATTGGCCGCGCGAACTACCCGGCCCGAATACCAGGCAAGGGCAATGAAGATCGGGAAGACGGCCAGAAAGACCCAGGCTACAGGGGCCGCAACGACGAAGATCACCACCGCGAAGAGGATGGCGAAGGGCAGATCCGCCACAAGCACCGCCGACAGGCCCGAGAAGGTGTTGCGCACCGTCTCCGCATCCCGGAACAGCGCCTGCCACCAGGCGGTGGGCCGCCCCTCCAGCATCGCCAGCGGCGCACCGGTGATGCGCCCATAGAGCGACCGGGCCAGGGAAACATCGATCTCCACCGCCGCCGCGCGCAGCAAGCGCCCACGTCCCTGCCGCAGGAAGAAATCGAAGGTGAGTGCGATCAGAACACCAACCACCAGTCCCTGAAGCGTCGAAAGGCCACCGTGAAACACGACCCGGTCATAGACCTGCAGCACGAAGATCGGCACCGCGATGGCCAGGATGTTGACGATGAAGGACAGCGCCACGACTTCGCCCAGCCGCCGTCGCACCGGAGCCAGCAGGTCGGCAAGCCAGTCGTTTCCTGCGTCAGATGAACCCCTGTCCTGCAAGACTGCTCCCGCGCACAAATTATGGGAATGAGTGACTTAACCCGAAGGCGAGCTTGTTATACACCTGCTAAGATGCTTCGCATCAGGCTGATTCGACAGTCTGATGTCCCCCGTCTGCGGAAGATTCGCCGGTTTGATTCGTGGTCTGATCATAGCTTCCGTCCTGTTCCCGCTTGCGGGGGCCGCCTCGGCGGCACCGCTGGTCGAAGAACTGCGCGGACTGATGGGCGCGCACCCGGACGTACGCGCGGCGGAACGACGGCTCGACCAGGCCCGCGATGCGGTGCGGGAAGCCCGTGCCCCACTGTTTCCGCAACTGCGGCTGACCGGCGAATACGGCTATGAGAATGTCGACAGCCCGGTGCGACGCAATGCCGGTGGCGACGCGGTCGTGCAGACCCGCGAGATCGGTCGGTTCGAGGTCACGCAGAAACTGTTCGACGGTTTCGAGACCGACGGCCAGCTGAAGGCTGCGATCAATCGGGAATTCCAGGCGGGCTTTGGCCTGGAACGGGCGGAGCAGCAGCTGATGCTGCGCGCCACCACCGCCTATCTTGCCGTGCTGCGCCAGACGGAACTGGTGGACATCGCGCTCCAGACCGAAGGCACCATCCGCCGCCAGCTCGCGCTGGAGGATGAGCGGGTGCGGCGCGGTTCGGGCCTCTCGGTCGATGTGCTGCAATCGAAGTCCCGGCTTCAGGGCGCGAAGGAACAGCGCGTCCGGCTGGAGGGGCAGTTGCGTGACGCCATCGCCGAATATGTCGCCGTGTTCCATCACGCGCCGGAAATCGGCTCGATGGAACCGCCACTGGCACCGGACGTGCTGCTGCCGCTGGACCTCGACCTGGCCATCGACCGCGCGTTCCAGGTCAATCCGGCGATGAAACAGAGCGCCGAACGCATCGGTGAAGCCCGCCAGCAGCACAAGTCCGCCATGGCCGACTTCATGCCCGACGTGAACCTGGTCGCGGAGGGCGGACTGGAGAACGACGCGGAGGGCATCACCGGCAACCGCCGCGAGCTGTTCGTGGGGGTCCGCGCCGACTGGAACATCTTCAACGGCTTCGCCACCGTGGCCGCCAGCAGCCGCACCAAGCAGCGCATCGCGGAGACCATGGAGAACCATGCCTCGCTCAGCCGGGAGGTCGCGAAACGGGTGGAGGTTGCCTGGCAGACGCTCGTCACCCTGCGCGAACGTCAGGCACTGGCAGAGAATGCGGCGGCCATTGCCTCCGAACTCTTCGTCGCCCGCACACGCCTGCGTGGCGCAGGCCGCGACTCGGTCGTCAACGTGCTGGATGCGGAGCGTGAAGTGAACGCCGCCCGGTCCCGCGCCGCCGCCGCGCGCTACGACTCCCTCATCCAGACCTTCCGCCTGCTGTTCGAAGTCGGCGACCTGAATCTGGAGGCCTATACGTTCTAGGTCGTGCCACTGCCTGATTGCGGTGCCAGCCCGGTTCCATCATCCTGCGAAATGAACCACGCATTCCGCCGATTGCTGCGGTGATGGACAAGGGGAACACGGAAATGGTCGAGAACCCGCACGATACCGAACTGTCACTGCTGGACGAGGTGCGCCTGCAGGCCAGGGTCCTGCTGCCCGTGGTCCGGGCCATCCGCGAACGGCTGGGTCGGGCGGAAGGGGACCGGCTGATCGAGGATGCGCTCCGCGAATGGTCACGCGATCTGCACAGGCGCGTGGGGGCGGAGAAGGGCGGCGATGCCCGCGCCCAATGGGACGGCATCTGGGCCGACATGCGGCCCCGCATCGGCGACGCCATCCACCGCGAGATGCTCACCGACACGGACACCGTGCGCGAATACAACGTGACCCGCTGCGCCTATGCCGAATTCTTCAAGGCACTGGGGGAGCCGGAACTGGGCCGCTTCCTGCTTTGCGACATCGACTTCGACATTGCGGAGGTCGGCGCACCGGACGTGGAATTCAAGCGCACGCAGACCATCATGTCGGGCGCGGCATACTGCGACTTCCGCTATCGGTTCAGCACAGCGGATTCGGGGGAGCCGGGCTAGGTCGCGTCGGCCGCGCTCTCCTGCGATCCCCGGAACCCCTGGGCCACCAGATAGCTCTCCGCCGAGTCCTTGCGGCTGGCGTCGGGCTTGGCAAAGCGGACCTGCTTGAAGTCGCGTTTCACCTGCAGCAGGAAATCATTCTCTCCGCCGCCCTGCAGCAGCTTGACGACGAAGCCGCCGCCGGGTGTCAGCACCTGGCGGGCGAAGTCGTGGGCCAGTTCGGCCATGGCGACGATGCGGATGTGATCGGTGGGGCGGTGACCGGTGGCCGGGGCCGCCATGTCGCAGATCACCAGGTCGGCCTGCCCGCCGAGGGCGTTCATGACCTCGGTGTCCGCGCCCTCCTCCGTGAAGTCGAGTTGCATCATCTCGACTCCGTTCATGGGTTCCATTTCCAGGATGTCCACCGCCAGCACCGAGCCGCCGTCACCGATGCGCTTGCGCGCGATCTGCGACCAGCCGCCGGGCGCGGCCCCCAGATCGACGATGCGCTGGCCCTTCGCGAACAGGCTGAAACGCTCATCCAGCTGGATGATCTTGAAGGCGGCACGGGAGCGATAGCCTTCGGCCTTCGCAGCCTGGACATAGGGATCATTCAACTGCCGCTGCAGCCAGCGGGTGGACGAAAGCTTGCGGCCGCGCGCCGTCTTCACGCGCCTGGTGACATCGCGTCCGCCCCCCGGCGGACCTGCGGTACTCTTCGCCATCGCGTCAGTCTCCGGCGGCCATCAGGGCCGCGTCTTCGCGCATCAGGCGCAGCAGGATGCCTTCGCGCAGGCCACGGTCCGCCACCGTGATGTCCGGTACGGGCCAGAGGTCCAGAATGGCCTGCAGGATGGCGCAGCCACCGATCACCAGATCGGCCCGTCCCGGCCCGACACAGGGATGCTCCGCCCGCTCCGTCAGCGACAGACGCTGCAGGTGACCGGAAATCTCCGTCATCCGGCGGGACGGGATCGAAAGCCCGTCCACGGCGGCGCGGTCATAGCGCACCAGGTTCAGGAACACCCCGGCCAGTGTGGTGACAGTGCCGGAGGTGCCGACCAGCTTCAGCGCGTTCAGATCGAAGTCGCTGGCGACCGAGTTGGCAAACCCGGAGAAGATCTCCCGCGCCCGGGCGACCATGGCGGCATAGGTCTCGTCATCAACGATGTCACCGCCGAAATCCTCCGCGAAATTGACGACGCCGACAGGAAAGGTGGCGAATCGCGACAGGCGGTGGCTCCGCCCCTCATGCGGCTGGGCCAGCGCGAACTCCGTGCTGCCGCCGCCGATATCGAAGACCAGCGCCGGACCCTCGTGACCACTGAGCAGCGACATGCAGCCCGAAAGCGCCAGCGTCGCCTCCTCCTCCGCATCGATGACGTCGATGCGCAGCCCGGTCTCCCGGCGCACGCGATCAACAAAGCCTTCCGCATTGCCCGCGGCCCGGCAGGCGGCGGTGGCGACGCAGCGCAGGTCCCAGACACCACGACGGGCGATCTTGTCGGCACAGATCTTCAGGGCATCGATAGTGCGGTCAATCGCGGCTTCGTGCAGGTGGCCGCTGGCCGCGACCCCTTCCCCCAGCCGCACGATGCGCGAATAGGCATCGACGACACGGAAGGAATCGCCTGACGGCTGCGCGATCAGCAGACGGCAGTTGTTGGTGCCAAGATCGACAGCCGCATAACACCGCTCCCGTCGCCGATCAAAGACCCCGCCTGACACCTGTAAACTCCCGCCTGTTGGGTTCCTCCGCCGCAGAACGCGCAGCGGTGAAACATGAGATCACCCAACCGCCAACATACCAACCGGAGCGCAGGAATGTTAAGTCCATAGAACGCATGCTGCATCAGTTGACACCGTGGTTCCGGGGCCGTAAGAAGCGGCCCTGCCTGACGGCACCTGCTGGGGGATCGTCTAATGGTAGGACAGCGGACTCTGACTCCGTCAATCTAGGTTCGAATCCTAGTCCCCCAGCCACATGCCCACCGCAATACTAGGTATACAGCGAAGCTGCCCTCGCTAGCCGCGCGCCGAAGGTAGCCAAACACATATGACGTTGCGGTCTCGGTGAACGGAATTCTTGGAAGCTTGCCTTACCTTTGGAGCTAGCTGGACACCCGCATTAACCCGATGATTTCGCCGAGTGGAAGACACGGCCTGCACCCGGATGTTCTGAACCGGTGGTTTCCGGTTCCGACGGCCTGATCTGGCGTCGGGCTGGTGGGTGACCGGCGTTCTGGACGGACTCATCCTGTGGCGGCTCTGCGTTCATGGAAGATCAGACGGTCGAAGTTGTAGGCGAGGTTGGCCAGGGTCAGTTTGGCTTCGGCCCGCTTGATCCCGATGGTCCGGATGAACAGGCCGTAGCGGTTCTTCTGGTGGGCGAAGACATGCTCGACGCGGGCGCGGATCGAGGACTTCTTCGCATTGGCGCGGGCCGTGGCCTTCGGCATCGGCTTGCCTGCGGGCTTGCGCCGGTGGATGCGGCTGACCAGCATCCGGCTTGCCAGCCACTTCTCGTTGCGCCGCGAGCGGTAGGCGCTGTCGGCCCAGACCTCGCCGGACGTGTTGTCTGTGCAGACCACGGTCTGTAACTGTCGGCCATCCGGCGCCGAGGCCGAGGTCACGGCCTGGCCGCGGATGAAGCCGAACCGCCGGTCGATGCTGATGTGCGACTTGTAGCCGAAGACCGGCAACGCGATCATCGGCAAGGGCACGCCGTCGGGCCGGGTGCGGACCTTGCCGCCCACCTTCAGCGTCCAGCGCGCGTCGGTATCCTTCTGCGCCGCCCTGTTCGGTTCGTCGGGCCAGATCTCGGACGCAGTGCGGCCAGCCTTCACCGCCTCCTTCTCGGGGTCGGTATTGCGCTGCTTCGGTGCCGGGACCAGGCTCGCATCCACGATCTGGCCTGACATCGGGATATAGCCCTTCTTGTGCAGTTGCCAGTCAAACGCCTTCATCACCCGCTGCAGCGTGCCGGTCTCTGTCAACTTGTTGCGGAACAGCCGGATGGTGTTCTCATCCGGCGTCGGCGCACCGAGATCGAAGCCGAGAAAGCGCATCCAGGACAGACGGTCCCGGATCATGAACTCCATCCGCGCGTCGCTCAGATTGTGCTGCGCCTGCAGGATCAGAACCTTGAACATCGATACCGGATCAAATGGCGGGCGACCGCCTTTGCGACCATCGCCATAGCCCAACCCTTCAACCAGCCAGCGCCGGAAATGCTCGAAATCGACCGTCGCATCAAGCACCTCCAGTGGATCGCCGTCCCGGCTCAATGCTTCCAGATGCTCCGATAGTCCAAACAGTCCCCGCTGACGCATCCGATCCTCCCGTACCATCAGGGAGGTAGTGAATCAGACCGCCGCAAAATCGGCCAGGATTTTGCGGGTGTCCAGCTGGCTCCTGCGCTCCAATAGTTCCAACGGCCCAGGCAATTGAATCTTCAACGAAGCGTAGTCTTCTGCTTCCATCTCCGTCAGCCAAGCAGTCGACGAGTCGCTCGGGCTCGCAAAGTCAAAAAGTACATCGACATCGCTGCCAGAACGGTGATCCCCGCGAACTCTACTGCCAAACAAGTATATAACAATACCTGAGTGTGGGTGCGACCAATCGGCAAGTATGCTAGCGATATTTCTGAAATCATTGGTCATATTTGCCACCTAGATTCAAAAATTTCTTCATTTCTATAATTCTCAATTGATCAAAACTCAACCAATCCAAGCTAACCGCAGCAGTTTTGGCTCGAGTCGCAATCCACAAGCAGTTCGCCATGAACCGGCAGATCATCCGCCCGGTGACAGGCCCCGGACACGGTCATTAACGTCCTTCGGGATGATCCCGTGATGGGCTTCGGCGTAGGCGGCGAGCCGCGCCATCATGTCGGGCTGCATGAGTTGCAGCGGTTCCGGGTCCCCACCTATCGGCAGGACGTCCGAGATCACGCGCTGCCCGTCCCAGGAGATCAGGCCAATCGCGGCCGGATCGGCGCAGAGATGCGGGTCGGGTCCGGTCAGATCCAGTGCCACCTGATATGACGTGCCGGGACATATCCGGGCCACGGTGCCGCCCCAGCGCGTGGTGATGGGCCTGTGCACATGGCCGCAGAGCACCGCCTGCACGTTCGGAAAGCGGGCCACCAGCGCCTCCAGCGGGCTGACCCAGTCCAGGTTCATCACGTCCATCCAGCGCACACCGGTGGCGAAGGGCGGGTGGTGCATGGCCAGAACGACGGGTCGCCCCTGCGTCACCTTCAGTTCGGATTCGAGCCAGGCCAGACGCTGGGCGCAGAAGGTGCCGTCATGATGCCCGTCGTGCAGCGTATCCAGCCCGATGACCCGCAGCGGCCCCGCGTCGATGGCGAACTGGCCGAAACCCGCAAGGCGGGTGTCGCCCAGATGCCCGGCCATGGCGTCAAGGAAGGGGTCACGGGTGTCGTGATTGCCCGGCAAGGCGTGCCATGGCACCTGCAGACCGGTCATGATCTCCAGGAAATGATCGTACTCCGCCTTCTGCCCGTGGTGGGTCAGATCACCGGTCACCAGCACGAGTTCCGGCCGGACGGGGAGCGTGTTGATCCGCGCAACGGCTGCCCGCAACCCGGCAGCGGAATCATAGCGGTCGTAGACCAGCGCGCCAGGCGCGACAATGTGGGTATCGGTGATCTGGACAAGCAGCATGGTGGTGTCGGAACCTTCGAACGGATTTCGCGCGGATTGATCCCTGCAGCCTACCTGTCAGGAGCCGGGAAGTGCAGCCAGCCTTTGCTGCCGGGCGGCGCACGATGGGACACGGATCAGGCTCTCCAGGTGAACTGCCACCCGAATTCTCCCATGATTTCAGCATAATACACTGATTTCATTAACATTACTGATGGGTATTTTCTCATCCGCCAAAGTATGGTACGGTCTTTCCAAACAGTGAATATCTGCGTCCGGATCAGAGTTCGGGCGCAAGAAAATCCGTCAGGAGGGATCACCATGTCGACAGCTATGGCAATGCAGAACGCGCCGGACCACGAGGCCATCATCATCGGGGCCGGAGTCTGCGGAATCTATCAGATCAAGACGCTGACCGACATGGGCATGGATGCCATCGTGCTGGACAGCGCCGGTGATCTGGGCGGCACCTGGTACTGGAACCGCTATCCGGGTGCGCGCTTTGATTCGGAGAGCTACACCTACGGCTATTCCTTCTCAAGGGAACTGCTGGACGAATGGCACTGGAAGGAGCGGTTCTCCGGCCAGCCAGAGAACCTGCGCTACCTGAACTTCGTCGCCGACAAGTTCGACCTGCGCAAGTACATGCAGTTCAACTGCAAGGTAGAGGCCGCCCATTACGACGAGGCTGAGAACATCTGGCGGCTGAGCCTTGATGACGGGCGCACCCTCACCTGCCGCTACCTGATCATGGGCCTTGGCCTGCTGTCGCAGCCGACGATGCCCAGGGTGGAGGGTATCCACGACTTCAAGGGCGAGTCGTTCCACACCTACTACTGGCCGCAGGAGCCGGTGGACCTGAACGGCAAGCGGGTCGGGATCATCGGCACAGGCGCCACCGCCATCCAGGTGATCGCGGAGATCGCCGACAAGGTCGGTTCGCTGACCGTGTTCCAGCGCCGCCCGAACTGGAGCGCGCCGCTGAACAACAGCGAGATCACCGAAGAGGAAATGGCCGACATCCGGAAGCGTTACGACGAGATCTTTGCCAATTGCGCAAAGAGCCCGGGCGGTTTCGAGCATCAGCCCGACAGGCGCGGCTTCTGGGAGGTCACGCGGGAGGAACGGCTGGAGCTGTGGGACCGCCTCTACGATGAACCCGGCTTCGGCATCTGGCTGCAGAACTTCCGCGAGATCTTCACCGATGAGGATGCCAATGCGGAGATGTCCGAATATATCGCGGACCGTATCCGCCAGCGCGTGAACGACCCGGTCATCGCCGAGAAACTGATCCCGAAGGACCATGGCTTCGGCGTCCAGCGGGTGCCGCTGGAGACGCGCTATTTCGAGGTCTACAACCGCGACAATGTCGAACTGGTGGACATCAGCGAGACGCCGCTGGAGCGCGTGACGGAAAAAGGCATCCGCACGTCCGACCGGGAGTTCGAGTTCGACATCATCGTCTATGCCACGGGCTTCGACGCGATCACCGGTGCCTATGACCACATCGACATCCGCGGCATCGGTGGCCAGACACTGCGGCAGAAGTGGTTCGACAGTCCCTCGACCTTCCTCGGCATGTTCGTGCACGGCTTTCCGAACATGCTGATGCCTGCCGGTCCGCAGAGCGGCTCGGCCTCCACCAACTATCCGCGCGGGATCGAGACCGGCGTCAACTGGTGCACGGCGTTCCTGAAGTACGTGCGCGAGCATGGCTTCACCCGCTTCAATGCGTCGGAAGCGGCAGAGGCCCGCTGGACCTCGCATGTCGAGAAGATGTACTCGACCATGCTGATGCGGAAGGCAAAGTCCTGGTTCACCGGCTACAACTCCAACGTCGAGGGACATGAGGAGGGCAAGGTCCGGTACTTCGTCTACAACGGCGGTTCGCCCAAGTACGTGCAGCGGATCACCGAGATTGCCGGAAACGACTACGAGGGGATCGAGATGACGTCCGATACCCCGCAGAGCCCGCGCATGCCGCTGCAGCAGATGGGTGACGCCGCCGACTGAATCCCTCTCCTGAGGGCTTCGCACAACAACCTGTCGAGACAGGCCCGGGGGACGGTGGTTGACCGCCCCCCGGATTGACTTACTGTTGTGCCGATCAAGGCGCTGGATAAAAAGCGTCCATCCTCGGGAGGGAAAAAATGAGAACTACGGTCAAGCGCCTCGTCAGCGCGACCGCAGCGGCAGCACTGTAGCTCGGCATTGCGGCAGGCGCACAGGCGGCATCGCATTCAGAGACATTCAAGATCGGCGTCGTGACGTTCCTGTCCGGCGGCGCGGCCGAAAGCTTCGGCGTGCCCGCATGGAACGGCGGCAAGCTGATGATCGACATGCTGAACAAGGGCGAACTGCCTGCCCCTTACGACCAGAAGGGCTTCGGCGGCATGATGATCGAGGCCATCGAGATCGATGAGGCCGGTGGCGCCACCAAGCAGGTGCAGGAATTCCGCAACCTGGTGCAGCGCGAGAAGGTCGACGCCGTGCTGGGCTACGTCAGTTCCGGCGACTGCCTCGCCGTTCCGCCGGTGGCGGAGGAACTGAAGGCATTCCTGGTGCTCTATGACTGCGGCACCCCGCGCGTCTTCGAGGAAGGCTCCTACAACTACGTCTTCCGCACCGCGGCCCATGCGGCGATGGATAACATCTCCCTGGCCAAGTACATGACGTCCCGTGGCATCAAGGTCGGCACCTTCGCGGGCGTCAACCAGGACTATGCCTGGGGCCATGACAGCTGGGCCGACTTCGTTGCCTCCATGGGCGTCCTGATGCCGGACGCGAAGGCCACCACATCGCTGTTCCCGAAGATCTTCGCCGGTCAGTACGGCACCGAGATTTCCGCCGTGATGCGGGAGAAGCCGGACCTGCTGCATTCGTCGCTGTGGGGCGGTGACCTTCAGGCCTTCATGCTGCAGGCCTCGGCCCGTGGCATTCACAAGCGGATGCAGATCGCGCTGGCCGCCGGTGACCATGTCATCCCGCAGCTTGGCCAGAAGATGCCCGATGGCATCATCCTGGGCGCGCGTGGCATGAACGGTCTGGCTGCGCATGCCAAGGGCGGTGAACTGGTCGACCTGCTCTGGGACCGCTACAAGGCCGAATATGGCGTCTTCCCCGTCCAGGCTCCGTTCCGCATGTGGCAGGGTCTGCTGGGCGTCAAGGCGGCCGTAGAGAAGGCGATGAAGGCCAATGGCGGCAAGAAGCCGACTGCCGAGCAGATGGCTGCCGCCATGAAGGGCCTGACCTGGGAAGCCCCGTCCGGCACCATCACCATGGCGCTGGGCAACGGTCATCAGGCGATCCAGCCGAACGCCATCGGCACCACCAAGTGGGACGAAGCCGCGGGCGAAATGACCCTGGTCGATGTCGAATATTATGACGCCGAATGCGTGAACCCGCCGAATGGCATCAAGGCAGTCGACTGGATCAAGGCCGGTTTCCCCGGCGCCAAGTGCAACTGAGCCTGCACGTCTGATCCGAAAGAACTGATGCGAACCGGCCGGCACTCCCCGGGGTGCCGGCCGTCTTCAGGGCGGACCACATGGACCTCATTCTCGTCATTCTGGTTGACGGGCTGATTTACGGCGCCTGGCTGTTCATCGTCTCGGTGGGCCTGACGCTTGTCTTCGGCGTGCTCGGCATCCTCAACCTTGCCCATGGCAGCCTCTATGCCATCGGCGCCTACAGCACCGCGACCGCTGTCGGCATCTATTTCGCCTACGGAGGCGACGCCTTTCCGCTCGGCTCCTACGCCGTGATGGCGCTGGCGGCCCTGCTGGTCGCGGTCGTCATCGCGCCGCTGCTGGAGCGTGGACTGCTGCGCCATTTCTATCATCGTGACGAGGTCATCGGCGTCCTTGTCACCTACGGCGTCTT
Source organism: Minwuia sp. IMCC3009 (assembly GCF_029909415.1). Classification (GTDB taxonomy): domain Bacteria; phylum Pseudomonadota; class Alphaproteobacteria; order Minwuiales; family Minwuiaceae; genus Minwuia. Next base: position 1,283,521 of record NZ_CP123781.1, on the reverse strand, counting down.
CCTGATCCTGGAGGACGCGATCAAGCTGATCTGGGGCGTTGATCCCCTGTTCGTCTACGAACCCTATGACCTGCTGGGCATGGTGGAGGCGGGACCGCTGTTCTACGTCGCCTATGACTTCCTGGTCATTGCCGTCTCGGCTGTCACCGGGTTCGCGGTCTGGTACTTCCTGAACCGGACGCGGCGCGGCAAGGTCATGCTGGCCGTCATCCATGACCGGGAAATGAGCCAGACCATGGGTGTCAACGTGGACAAGGTCTTCCTGCTCGCCTTTGGCGCCGGTGTCTTCCTGGCGGCCTTCGGTGGCGCACTGACCGCGCCGATGATCTCCGTCTCCCCCGGCATCGGCGTGAATGTCATCATTGTCGCCTTCGCCGTCATCATCATCGGTGGACTCGGGTCCATCGAAGGCGCGGCCCTGGGGGCGGTCATGGTCGGCATCTCCCGCGCTGCCTCCGTCCACCTGATGCCGGAGCTGGAGCTGTTCATCATCTATTTCGTGATGGCCGTGGTTCTGATCTTCCGTCCGGAGGGCATCTTCGTGCGTACCCAGACGAGGAAGATATGAAAGCGCTATCCGACATCCGCGTTGCGTCACTGCTGGCGCTCGCACTGCTGGTCGCTGGTGGCTTCGCCCTGCCCGACTGGGCGCTGTTCCTGATGACCATCGGGCTGGCGAAGGCCCTGGTGTCGCTCGGCATCGTGGTACAGATGCGGGCCGGGCTGGTGTCCTTCGGCCAGGGGTTGTTCTTCTGCATCGGGGCCTATGTCGCCGGTCTTATGGCGAACTTCGCCGGGCTGACCGACATCTTCGTGCTGACCGGCATCTCCGTGCTCGCCTGCCTGGCGATCGGTGGCATCTTCGGGCCGCTGCTGGCCAACTATCGCGGCATCTTCTTCGCGATGCTGTCCCTGTCGCTGTCGATGATCCTCTACGGCATCCTGTCGAAGATGAACTCGCTGGGCGGCACGGACGGGCTGAACGTCGCCGCGCCGACCTTCGCGGGCTACGCGCCGGAGGGCCGCGCGCTCTCGCTGTCGCTGTACCTCTATACCTCCGTCATCGTGGTCGCGATCGGGGCCGTTCTGCGAACCGGCTTCGACAGCCAGCACGGGCTGGTCTCTCTCGCCGTCCGGTCCAACGAGCTGCGGGTGGAGTATCTCGGCGCATCGGTGCGGCGCACCAACGCCATCAACTACGTGATCTCGGCCATGCTCGGTGGCATCGGTGGTGTCATCACCGGCCTCGCCATCGGTCACGTCGATCCCGAATATGCCTACTGGACCACGTCGGGTGAGTTCGTCTTCGTCGCCATCCTGGCGGGTTACCTGTCGATCCCGGCAGTCTTCGTGGCCTCGATCATCCTGGAGCTGGTGCGGTCCTTCTCCAATCTCTACTTCCCGAACACATGGCAGATGGTGCTTGGCGTCTTCCTGCTGGTCATCATCCTGACCCTGCCGAACGGCCTCGGGTCCCTGTTCCACCGCAGGCGGGAGGGCGGATCATGAGCACCTCGGCCAAGACAGAAGCGCCGGCCCTGGAGACAAGGGGCCTGATGAAGAGCTTCGGTGCCGTCACCGCAGCACATGACATCACCGTTTCCGTGCCTGAGCGGGCGGTCTGGTCGCTGATCGGCACAAACGGCGCGGGCAAGACCACCTTCGTCAACATGGTGACCGGCTATCTGCATCCGGATCAGGGGACGATCCTGTTCCAGGGGCGGGACATCACCAGCCTGGGACCCCGGGAAGTGACCCGTGCAGGCATCTGCCGCTCGTTCCAGATCCCGCAGCTCTGCAGTGAACTGACGGTTCTGGAGAACGTGCTCGTTGCCCTCGCCATCGCCGATCCGAAACCACCGTCGTTCTTCCGCAAGGCACGCGAGAGCGAGGCCGAGGATCGCGCCATGGAGATCCTGAAACGGTTCCGGATCGAGGAGCATCGCGGTCGGCTGATGACCGAGCTGTCCGCAGGTGTGCGCAAGCTGCTGGACATCGCCATGTCCATGTGCGGCCACCCGAAGGTGATGCTGCTGGACGAACCCACCAGCGGCGTGGCGGCCGAGGAGAAGTTCCCGATCATGGATCTGGTGATGGAGGCGCTGGCCGCCGAGAACGTTACGACCCTGTTCGTGGAGCACGACATGGACATCGTCACCCGCTATTCCGACCGGGTGCTGGCGTTCTATGACGGGCGGATCATTGCCGATGATGCGCCCGACGAAGTGCTCGGCGACCCGCAGGTCCAGCGCTATGTCACCGGCACCGCGCCTGCGGAGGCGACATCATGATGCTGTCGCTCGCCAACGTCGACGTGGACATCCAGTCCACCCCCATCCTGCGTGGCCTTTCGATGGAAATCGGTGCTGGTCAGCTTGTCAGCCTCGTCGGCCGCAACGGTGCCGGGAAGACAACCACCATGCGCACCATCATGGGCATGACCAGGCCCCGCAGCGGGGAACTGAGGTTCGACGGCGACATCATCACCGGCCTTGCCGCCTACCGCCGTCCCGCCCTTGGCATCGGCTACATGCCGGAAGACCGGCGGCTGGTGCCGCAGTTGACCGTGGAAGAGAACATGCTGCTGCCCGCCTGGGTGAACCCGGCAATCGAACAGCAGCCCGGCCTCGACTTCATCTATGACCTGATGCCGGAACTGGCGGACATGAAGGACCGGAAGGCCCTGCTGCTCTCCGGCGGACAGCAGAAACTTGCCGCCCTCGGGCGCGCGCTGATGGCCGGATCACGGCTGCTGCTGCTCGACGAGCCGTTCGAGGGTGTGGCCCCGGCGCTGGCCAACAGGCTGTCGGAGGTCATCGGCACCCTGCGCGCCAGCCAGCGGTCCATCCTGATCGCGCAGTCGGAGCTGAGCCATACGCACGCCGTCGCCGACAGGGAGTATGTCATCGAGCGTGGTGCCATCGTTTCCTGACCGGCGCTGGCCTGCGCCCGCGACATGACAGGCAACGGCGGCCCCGCTGGCAATTGCGGAGCAAGCGTCGCGGCTGGTAGCCTGCCGCCACGATCATGGTGCCTCCCCAGCCGCGATCCATTCCAGTACCCAAGAGGCAGAGTTGATGACAGACATTAAGGTTGAAACCCTCCCCCCCTCGCCCGAGACCACGGACCCGCGCATTCCGTCGCGCGACCAGGTGGTGGTCCGTGATCTGGTCGAGCGCTGGAACCGGGAAGCGCCGGAGAAGGTCTTCGCGGTGCTGGACGACGGCAGCACCTGGACCTATGCCGAACTGCGCGATCTGGTGATCCAGACGGCGCTGGGCCTGCAGCAGCAGGGCGTGAAGCAGGGCGACCACGTGATCGTCTGGCTGCCGAACACGCCGGCCAATGTCCGCATCTTCCTGGCGCTGAACTACATCGGCGCGGTCTATGTCGGCATCAACACGAGCTATCGCGGCAACCTGCTGGCGCATGTGGTCAATATCTCCGACGCGCGCCTGATCGTGGCGCACGCGGACCTGGCTCCGCGCCTGTCGGAGGTCGACACGGCGAAGCTGGAGCGGCTGATCTGCGTCGGTGATGCGGTCACGGTGGAGGGGCTGGACTGCACCACCTATGACGCGGCCCTGCTGCCGACGTCCGGCACACTGGCAGCGCCCGAGCGCAGCATCGAACCCTGGGACCCGCATCAGATCATCTTCACCTCCGGCACCACCGGCCCGTCGAAGGCAGTGCTGTGTTCCTACCTGCACATCTATTCCAATGCGGGGCCGGAATCCTGGCCCTGCATCACGGGGGAGGACCGCTACCTGGTGAACCTGCCGCTGTTCCACATCGGCGGAACGGGCATCACCTACAACATGCTGGTGCGCGGTGGCTCCATCACGCTGGTGGAGCGGTTCGATACCGCCTCCTTCTGGGACGTGATCCGGCGAACGGAGACCACGGCGACCTTCCTGCTGGGGGTGATGGCACAGTTCATCGAGAAGATTCCCCCTGCCCCGGACGATGCCGACAACCCGTTGCGGGTGATGTTCATGGTGCCGCTGGCCGGTGACATCAAGGCCTTCGCGAAGCGCTTCGGGGTGGAGGTCTACACGATCTTCAACATGACCGAGGTCTCCACGCCGATCTTCTCCGAACCCAACCCGGAGATTCGTGGCACCTGCGGCAAGGCACGTGATGGCGTAGAGGTCCGGCTGGTCGATGACAACGACTGCGAGGTGCCGGTGGGCGAGATCGGCGAGATGATGATCCGCACCGACCGGCCCTGGGGCATGAACTCCGGCTACTACAACAACCCGGAGGCCACGGCGAAGGCCTGGCGGAACGGCTGGTTCCATACCGGCGACGCCTTCCGCATGGATGCAGAAGGCAATTTCTACTTCGTCGACCGGATGAAGGACGCGATCCGCCGCCGGGGCGAGAACATCTCCTCCTTCGAGGTGGAGGCTGATGTCGGCGCCCATCCGGCGGTACGCGAAGTCGCCGCCATTGCCGTCCCGAACGAGATGAGCGAGGACGAGGTGATGGTTGTCGTCGCGCCTGTCGAAGGACAGAAGATCGATCCCGTCGATCTGATCGAGTTCCTGCGCCCGCGCATGGCGCACTTCATGGTGCCGCGCTACATCCGCATCGTCGATGAACTGCCGAAGACGCCGACGGCCAAGGTCCAGAAGGCCATGCTGCGGGAAGAAGCGGTGACGCCGGATACCTGGGACCGGGAGGCTGCGGGCATCCGCCTGAAGGGGGATCGATTCTCGAAGGCGTCCTGACAGGGACGGCGCACGACAACAGAATTTGGGGAGGAAGAACATGACTGCATACGGGAATTATCCGGAACTGGGCGTCACGCTGGACAACCACGTCGCCGTGGTCGAGATCCAGCGCCCACCGCACAATTTCTTCAACTTCGAACTGATCGGGGCCATCGCCGACTGTTTCGAGGATCTGGGGCGGGAGGCGGACTGCCGGGCCATCGTGCTCTGCGCGCAGGGCAAGTCATTCTGTGCCGGTGCCGACTTCAGCGGCGACGACAGCAAGAACATCGGCAAGGGCGGCAACCTGTATCAGGAGGCCGTGCGCCTGTTCCGCACGCCGAAGCCGGTGATCGGCGCCATCCAGGGCGCGGCCATCGGCGGTGGCCTGGGTCTGGCCATGATGCCGGATTTCCGCGTTGCCTGCCCGGAGGCACGTTTCGCCGCCAACTTCACGCGGCTCGGCTTCCATCCCGGCTTCGGCCTGACCACGACCCTGCCGGAAGTCATCGGCACGTCGAAGGCGAACCTGATGTTCTACACCTCCCGCCGCATCAAGGGCGAGGAAGCGGCAGAGATGGGCCTGGTCGACGTGCTGGTGCCGCAGGAGAAACTGCGCGATGCCGCCATGGAACTGGCTGCCGAGATCGCCGAGAACTCACCGCTGGGCGTTCTGGAGACCCGCGCCACCATGCGCAAGGGACTGGCCGAACGGGTCAAGGCCGCCACCGATCACGAGCTTGCCATTCAGGACAAGCTGCGCACCACGGAGGATTTCGGCGAAGGCATCAAGGCCACCGCCGAACGCCGCGTCCCGAACTTCAAGGGACGTTGAAACCGGGAAAGGGAGAGACCATCGCCCTTCGGGTCAGAGGGTCTCTTCCGTCCCCAGGATTGCCGTCACCTGGCTGGACAGGTAACCGCCGCTGCCATGGGCGAGGGCCAGTTTCGCACCCTCTACCTGACGGGCACCGGCGACTCCGGTGATCTGCTGCACGGCCTCCACCAGGGTGAACAGGCCGTACATGCCGGGATGCACGCAGGACAGGCCGCCGCCATTGGTGTTCACGGGCTGAGCGCCGCCGGGGGCAGTGTGGCCGTTCTCGAAGAAGGCCCCGCCCTCGCCCTTCGCGCAGAACCCCAGATCCTCCATGAACAGGACCGGGTTGATGGTGAAGGCGTCGTAGAGTTCCACGACATCGATATCCTTCGGACCAACGCCTGCCTGGGCAAAGGCCTGTGGCCCGCTTTCGGAGGCGGCAGTGACAGTCAGGTCGGGCATCTGCGAGATATTGTGGTGGAACGTCGCCGCCGCAGCGCCGAGCACATAGGCGGGCTTTGACTTGTGGTCCTTCGCGCGGTCGGCACGGGTCACGACGATTGCCGCGCCCCCATCCGTCACCAGGCAGCAGTCCCGCACCCCCAGAGGCGTGGAAACGCGCCGTGCCTGCAGCACATCGTCCACCGTCAGATCCCCCTGCATATGGGCGTCGGGGTTCAGGTTGGCCCATTGCCGGGCGGAGACGGCGACTTCGGCCAGTTGCTCCGGCGTCGTGCCGTACTCGTGCATGTGCCGCGCGGCGGCAAGCGCATAGGCGCTGACCGGCAGGCGCGGCCTGTAGGGGCCTTCGTAGGGGTCGGCACCGCTTGGCGTCACCAGCTTTCCCGCACCCGACAACTGGTTGCTGCCATAGGCGATCAGCGCCACGTCACACAGACCGGCATCAAGCGCCAGACAGGCCGACTGCAGGTGTGTCAGGAAGGCGGAGCCGCCGGTCCGGTTGTTCTCCGTGATCTTCGGCTGAATGCCGAGATACTCCGTGAACGTCAGCCCGGACAGGAAGTTGTCAGGCAGACAGATGTAAAGGGCATCCACATCGCCCGGCGTGATGCCCGCGTCGCGCAGGGCGCGGATGCTGGCATTCACCGCGATGTCCATGCTGCTGAGGCCGGGGTTGCGCCCGATGCCGAAGGTGGCGGCGCCGGTGATTGCGGTCTTGCCGCGCGGAAATCCATTCATGATCTGATCCTCGGGGTCAATGCAGCGTTCAGGCGGGGTCGAAGACGACGATGGGGGTCCCGTCCTCGTCTGCCACCCTGGCCTTGACCGCCATGCCGATCTGCACGTCCTCGGCCGCAAGCCCCTCGACCCGGCTCATCATGCGCGGGCCTTCCTCCAAGTCGATCAGCGCGACATTGTAGGACGGCGTCGGCGGGCGCTGGCCGATGGCTGTCGTCGAATAGACCGTGCCCCGCCCCGATGCGGCGACCCATTCAAGATCGGTGTTTCCCGTCACCGGCTCGGCGACGCGGGGATAGAACATGCAGCGCCCGCTGGACCGGCTGCGCAGCAGCATGAATCGCCCTTCGGCAAGATGCGCGCGGTATTCCTCCTCCGGCCTGATACCGGACAACTCCTCGGTCATCGTCTCTCCTCCCCCGATTGACTGGACCTCCGCCGAGAGTGACCGAACGGGGCTGACAGCACAATGGCGGCGCGCGCATGTTACCCTTGTGGTCATGATTGCCATGACCCGGCCAGACAGGGGGGAACAGCCAGCATGAAGATCGCCATCCTCGACGACTACCAGAACGTCGCCCGCGCCTACGCCGACTGGACCCGCCTGCCGCCGCATGCCGAGCTGATCGTGGTGAACGAGAACATTCCCGATCCGGATGCCCTCGCCGCCCGGCTGGGTGATGTGGATATCCTGTGCGTGATGCGGGAACGCACGCCGATCACGGCGGCGCTGATGCAGCGCCTGCCCGGCCTGAAACTGATCGTGACCACCGGCATGTGGAATGCCGCCATCGACATGGACGCCGCAAGCGCCCGCAACATCACCGTCTGCGGAACGGAGGGGCCGGGCCACCCGACGGCGGAACTGACCTTCACGCTGCTGCTGATGCTGGCCCGCCGGATGCCGCAGCAGATGGCGGCCCTGGCAAGCGGCGGCTGGCAACCGCAGGAGATCGGGCACAGCCTGGCGGGCAGCACGCTCGGCCTCATCGGCCTTGGCAAGCTGGGCGGGCGCGTTGCCGGCTACGCGCAGGCTTTCGGCATGAACGTGCTGGCGTGGAGCGCGAACCTGACCGAATCCCGTGCGGCGGAAGTCGGCGTGAAACGTGTTTCATTCGACGAACTGCTGGCCAGTTCCGACCATGTCTCGGTGCATGTCCGGCTGTCGGAGCGGACGGAGGGGCTGCTTGACGCCGACGCGATCAGCCGGATGAAACGGGGCGCGACCCTGATCAACACCTCGCGCGGCCCCATCATCGATGTGCCCGCCATGATCGCCGCACTGGAGTCAGGTGCCCTGTCCGGTGCCGGTATCGATGTCTATGCGCAAGAGCCCCTGCCCGCCGACGATCCGATCCGGAAGGCACCCAACGTGATCCTGACGCCCCACGTGGGCTATGTCTCCGAGGATACCTGGCAGATGTTTCACGAGAAGATGCTGGAAGACATCCTTGCCTTCATCGACGGCAAACCTGTCCGTGTCATCAGCACCTAGAGCGTTCCGTCGAATGATGGAATCGGCCACGCGGCACGGCTGGGCACCCGGGTCAGGCCCGGGCACGACGTGGTTGGGGGTGGCGAAGTGATCTCTCACTCCCCACCCCACCACGACGCCCGCGGACCTGATCCGCGGGCCCAGTCGCCCATCGTGACGTTGTTCGGCCGGGTACCCGGGTCTGGCCCGGGCTCGTCGTGCTGGCAGGTAGAAGACAGCCGCGATCAGCCTGCGGCTTCGATCTTGTCCTGGGTCTTGGTCTCGAAGTCGCTGGCGTCATGGCGCTCGCGCAGCTGCGAGGAAGGCTCGCCCATGGCACGATTGACCATGCGGCCCCGCTTCACGGCCGGACGCTGTCCGATCTGCTTGGTCCAGCGCACCATGTTCTTGTAGGACGAGGCATCCAGGAACTCTGCCGCCTCGTAGACCGCGTTGTTGATCACCGCGCCATACCAGGGCCAGATCGCCATGTCGGCAATCGTGTACTCGTCACCGGCAATGTACTCGTTGTCGGCAAGCTGACGGTCGAGCACGTCGAGCTGGCGCTTCACCTCCATCGCGAAACGGTCGATGCAATATTCGATCTTCACCGGCGCATAGGCATAGAAGTGGCCGAAGCCGCCGCCCAGATAGGGTGCGCTGCCCATCTGCCAGAACAGCCAGTTCAGGGTCTCGGTCCGCTTCGCCGGATCCTTCGGCAGGAACTCACCGAACTTCTCGGCCAGGTACAGCAGGATGGAGCCGGATTCGAAGACCCGCGTCGGGGTCGCGGTGCTGTGATCCACCAGCGCCGGAATCTTGGAATTCGGGTTGGCCGCGACGAAGCCGCTGCCGAACTGTTCGCCGTCACGGATATTCACCAGCCAGGCGTCGTACTCGGCACCCGTGTGGCCCTTGGCCAGCAGTTCCTCCAGCAGCACCGTCACCTTGACGCCGTTCGGCGTGGCCAGGGAGTAGAGCTGCAGCGGGTGCTTGCCGACCGAAAGTTCCTTCTGGTGCGTCGGCCCGGCGATGGGACGGTTGATATTGGCGAAGGCACCGCCGTTCTCCTGTTCCCACTTCCAGACCTTCGGCGGCGTATAGGACGTTGCATCATTCATCGTGTGACATCTTTCATTCTGAATTCGGGTAACCGCGGTTTCTTCTCCGCCCACTCCGCAGGAGAGGCACGCATTGTTGCAAACGGTGCCCCTGTCGTGAAGCGGCCACCGACTGATCTAGCCCCCCTGAACCGAAAGGAAAGTCTGACGCACGGGCGCGTGATCGGACGTCCGGGGCTTGAATTGAGTGCTCTGCCACCGGAAAGTGCCCGCGCAGGTTTTTCGAGGGAGAACAGGTCATGGCCGCGGATGGCAGCAAGGCAGCAATCGACAAGGAGGCCTTGCGCCGGAAATACCGCCAGGAGCGCGACAAGCGGCTGCGGCCCGATGGCAATGCCCAGTATCTGGAACTGAAGGGGCAGCTGGCGCACTACCTGGATGATCCATACACGCCACGGGTCGAGCGGGAGCCGGTGACGGACCACGTCACCTTCGCCTTCATCGGCGGCGGCTTCGCCGGGCTGGTCACTGGCGCACGACTGACAGAGGCAGGGGTCCGGGACATCCGGATCATCGAGAAGGGTGGCGACTTCGGCGGCACCTGGTACTGGAACCGCTATCCCGGCGCGAAGTGTGACACGGCCTCCATGGTCTACATGCCGCTGCTGGAGGAAACCGGTCACATGCCGACCGAGAAATACGCCCATGCGCCGGAGATCCTGGCCCACTGCCAGCGCATCGGGCGCCAGTACGGCCTGTACGACAATGCGCTGTTCCACACCGAGGTCTCGGCACTGGAATGGGACGAGGCAGCCACACGCTGGCGGATCGAGACCAATCGCGGCGACCGTTTCACCGCACAGTTCGTCGGCATGGGAACGGGTCCGCTGCATGTACCGAAGCTGCCCGGAATTCCGGGGGTCGAGGACTTCCGGGGGCATTCGTTCCATACCAGCCGCTGGGACTATGACTATACCGGCGGCGACCCGTCCGGCGCGCCGCTGGAGAAGCTGGCGGACAAGCGCGTCGCGATCATCGGCACCGGTGCCACATCCGTTCAGTGCGTGCCGCACCTGGCGCGCGCCTGCGCCGAGCTGTTCGTGTTTCAGCGCACGCCGTCCTCCGTCGATGTCCGCGACAACCGCCCCATCGATGCCGACTGGTTCGCGGAGATCGCGACGCCGGGATGGCAGCAGCGCTGGCTGGAGAACTTCACCGACAATCAGACCGGCGGCCAGGCCAGCGAGGATCTGGTGCAGGACGGCTGGACCGATCTGGCACGGCGCATACGCACGAAGATCATGCAACTCCCCCCGGACCAGATAACCCCGCAGAACATGCTTGCCGCCTGGGAGGATGCCGACTTCGAGAAGATGGAGGAGATCCGCGCCCGCGCCGAGGCCATCGTCAATGACCCGGAAACCGCCGAGAACCTGAAGGCCTGGTACCGGCAGCTCTGCAAGCGGCCCTGCTTTCACGATGCCTACCTGCAGGCGTTCAACGAACCCGGCACGCATCTGATCGACACGGATGGCAAGGGCGTGGAACGGATCACGGCGACGGGTGTCGTCGTGGCGGGCACCGAGTATCCCGTCGACTGCATCATCTATGCTTCCGGCTTCGAGGTCGGGACCGAGTACCATCGCCGGGCCGGTTTCGACCTGAAGGGACGGAACGGCAAGCTGCTGTCCGAACACTGGTCGGAGGGGATGCGGACCAAGCACGGCATCCACGTGCACGGCTTTCCCAATGCCTTCATCGTGCAGCCGACCCAGGGCGCCAACCTGATCTCCAACGTGCCGCACAACCTGACCGAGTCAGGCCGGACGATTGCCGCCATCGTCCAGCATGCGCTGGCAAACGGCGCGTCGGAGGTGGAGGTGACGGCAGAGGCCGAACAGGCCTGGATCGACCTGCTGCTGACCGGGTCAGGACGCATGATCGGCGCATCGCCGGACTGCACGCCTGGCTATTACAACAACGAAGGCCAGGAACCGACAGCGGAATCCCGGCTGCGGGTCGGCTATCCGGCCGGGGCCTCCGCCTATTTCAGGTACCTGAAGGGCTGGCGGGACAAGGGCGATTTCGACGGTCTGGCATTCACCTAGCGTGTTCCGGGGTTCAAGTGTTGCGACAGACACAGACCTGGTTGGTCAGGAACCCCGGACCGCGAAAACGCCTTTCAGCCCCTCGGGCATACCCGAACCGCGCCGCCCCCAGGCATAGGCACCGACAACGACCAGCAATGCAATGATGTAGGGCAGGCTGGCCAGGACGTGGCTGGAAAGGACGAAACCGCCCGCCTGGAGCCGGGTCACCGCCGCTTCCGCGCCGCCGAAGACAAGCACCGTCGGCAGTACGAGATAGGGATTCCAGCGCGCGACGATCACCAGCCCCACGGCCACGAGCCCCCTGCCCTTGGTCATCTCCTGCGCCCAGGTCTGCGTATAGTCGACGGAAAGCACCGCCCCGCCGACACCGGCAAGGAACCCGCCCAGCAGGACCCCGGAGACCTGGATGCGCGGCACGGACAGCCCCGCGGCGCGCGCCGCCTCCGGTGCCTCGCCGACCGTCCTCCAGGCCAGACCCGTGCGGGTGCGGTAGAGCAGAAAGCCCGCCAGCAGGACAAGCAGGACAGCGGCGAGCGCGGTCCAGCTCAGATTGTCCAGCAATTGTGCCAGTACCGGGCTGTCGCCGAGCCATGAACCGCCGAGACTGCCGCTGGCATCCACCTGGCCGCCGACGAAGGCGCGGCCGTAAAAGGACGTGATGCCGAGTCCGATCATCCAGACGGCCAGCCCGCTGCCGAACTGGTTTGCCCCAAGCCCGATGCAGAGACCGGCATGGACCATGGACAGCACCACACCGGCCGCACCGCCGGCGATCAGGCCCAGCAGCGGATCACCGGTGGTCGCCGCGGCGGCGAAGCCGAAACAGGCCCCGGCCAGCATCTCCCCCTCGATACCCAGATTGATGATGCCGACGCGCTGGGAAAGGGTCTCGCCCAGAGTGACGAACAGCAACGGCGTCGCGCTGCGCAGGATCGCCGCGACCCATCCCGCGATCAGGATCAGCGTTGCCTCATCCACGACGCGACCTCCAGAGGGCAATCAGACCCGGCACCGCCAGCGCGGTGGCGAACATCAGACCCTGCAGCACGGTGGCGCTGGAGGCCGGAATCTTGTTGAAAAGCTGCAAGGTGTCCCCCGCCGCGATCAGGCCGCCGATCAGGAAGGAGACCGGGATCGCCAGCAGGGCGTTGTGCCCCGCCAGCCAGGCCACCAGAAATCCGGTCAGGCCATAGCCCACGGAAATGCCCGGCTGCAGCCGACCCTGGATGACCGAGGTCTCCCCGATCCCGGCAAGCCCGGCAAGTGCCCCGCCCAGCGCCATGACGATGATGACATGGCGGCGATAGTCCAGCCCCATCATCCGTCCCACCCGGACATTGCCCTTCAGGATGTCCAGCGACTGGCCCCAGCGGCTGAAACGGAAGAGCACGTGCAGGCAGAGCGCCAGCAGCAGGCCGAGCAGAAGCCCCGCATGGACCCGTGTTCCGAAGAGCTGCGGCAGGACTGCCGCATCGGGGAAGGCGATGGTGGCGGGCCAGCCCAGATTCCCCGGATCCTTCCACGGCCCGTAGACCGCGGCACTGACCATCAGCACCCCCACATAGTTCAGCAGAAGGGTGGTGATGGTCTCGTTGACCGACAGGCGCGCCCGCAGAATCCCCGGCAGCCAGCCATAGAGTGCACCGCCCGCCGCGCCCCCCAACAGCACCAGCGGCAGCAGCAGCCAGCCATCGAACGGCTGCGTCCAGAGCATCATGCCGGTGCCGATCAGGGCGCCGACATGGAACTGTCCTTCCGCACCGACGGAGATCAGTCCAAGACGGGCGGGGACGATGGCCGCCAGGGCGCAGAACAGGATCGGCGTCATCTTCACCAGCGTCTCGGACAGGGAATAGCGGTCGCCGACGGCATATTCGGCCATCGAGAGCAGGGTCGCGAGGGGCGGCTCGCCGATCACGGCAAAGAAGCCCAGCGCAACGATGATGAAGGCCAGCGCGGCAAGCGCCGCACCGGCAAGCCGTTCATGTCTGGCAAGGGTCGGCATCAGGCGCTCCGGGCCATGTCATGCATCAGCATCAGATCCCCGATTCCGGCCCTGTCGGCCTGATCGCGGTTCCTGATCCCGGCGATGCGCCCGTCCCGCAGCACGGCGATCCGGTGCGCATACTCCAGCAGATCGTCCAGTTCCTCGGAGAACCAGATGATCGACGCACCGCGCGCCAGATGGGCGAAGAGCTGGCGATAGACGGTTCTGGTCGCGGCGACATCCAGCCCCATGGTGGGATAGCAGGCAACGATCAGCGACGGCTCCCCGGCCAGTTCACGACCCAGCACCAGCTTCTGCAGGTTGCCGCCGGACAGGGTGCCGGTCAGCCGCGACGGTTCCGGGGGGCGCACATCGGCGGCCTGCAGCCGGACGGTCAGATCGGCCTGCCCGCGTCGGCCGAACTGCCAGAACGACCGCCGGCGGATATCGCGCATCTGCAGGTTGGCCGCCAGATCCAGCGTCGGCACCACGGCGTTCAGCATCGGCTGTTCGGGAATATGGGCCACGCGCCCATCCGGCACAGGCGGCGTCGGACGCCATGCAACCGAAATACCGTCCACGGTGACATCGCCTGCCGTCAGCGGATGCAGGCCCGCCAGCGCCTCCGCCAGCACCGTCTGGCCGTTGCCGACGACACCGGCGATGCCCAGCAGTTCGCCCGGAGCGACCTCGAGGCTGATGCCCTGGACCTGCTGGGTTTCCGTGCGTGCGCCAAGTTCGCGGACAACCACGCGGGCCACATTGCGGTCCGGCGGTGGCGGCGGACTTGCCGAGGCCGGACTGCCAGCCCCGATCATGCTATCCACCATCTGCTGGCGGGACATGTCCCGCGTCGGCCCGGCATGGATCAGCTTCCCCCGCCGCATGATGGCGGTCCGGTCCGCGCAGGCAGCCACATCGGCCAGCTTGTGCGTGATCATCACCACGGCCTTGCCGTCGGCCACCATCTCGTTGATCAGCCCGTAGAGACGCTGGGTCTCCGCCGGGGTCAGCACGGATGTCGGCTCATCGAGGATGATGGTCCGGGCGTCGAGGTTCAGCACCTTCGCCAGTTCGATCAGCTGTCGCTCCCCCACCGCCAGATCGGCGACGCGGGACCGGGGGTCCAGATCGGGGGCAAGCCGGGAAAGCACCTCAAGCACGGTATCGAGACCGGGCGCACCCGGCACCTGCAACCACGGTGCCCGTGGACTGGCCAGCAGCAGATTCTCCCGCACGGTCAGCGCGGGCACCAGGGAGAACTGCTGGAACACCATGCCGATGCCCACCGCCATGGCATCAGCAGGGCCACGGAACTGCTGTTGCCGGCCGTCGATCAGGATGTCGCCCGAATCCGGCTGGATCGCGCCATAGAGCACCTTCATCAGCGTGCTCTTGCCGGCCCCGTTCTCCCCCAGCAGCGCGAGGCAGCTACCGGATTCAATCTCGATGCTGACATCATCATTCGCCACCAGCGACCCGAAGCGCCGCGTGATGCCGCGCAACTGGATCAGTCGCCCGGGCATCAGGCCGGGTGCAGGGCGAACATGGCATCGACCTCGACGGCCGCCCGTTGCGGCAGGGTCTCGACGCCGACCGCCGTGCGGGCATGGGCGCCGATCTCGCCGAAGAACTCGTGCATGAGGTCCGATGCACCGTTGATCACCTTCGGCACGAGATCGAAATCGGCCGGCGCATTGACGAAGCCACCAAGCCGCAGACAGTTGGCAACCCTGTCCAGATCGTCATTGCAGGCCAGCGCCAGGGCCGCGATCAGGTTGAGACCACAGATGCGCGCCGCCTTGATCCCTGCCTCGAGATCATGGTCCAGACCGATCTTGCCCCGCAGGGTCATGGTGCCATTCCATTCGCAGGTCTGACCGGCAAGGATCACCAGATCACCGTGCAGGCTGAAGGGACGGAAGTTGGCGATGGGCACCGGCACCTGCGGCAGTTCGATCCCCAGTTCGGCCGCCCGGCCCGAGAAACTCGCCATCAGACCGATCCTCCGGAAAGTCCGGCGTCCGAAAGCCCCTGCAACAGGGCGTCCGAACCTGTCACGAAGCCGTAGAGCAGCTTCACATTGTAAAGCACCGACTGCACGCAGTAGTCGGGCGACGTCGTGGCGGAGCCATCCTCCACCAGGATCGTGTCGTAGCCCAGGAAACTGGCGTCCTCCAGCGTGGTCATCACGCACTGGTCCATGTTCACGCCGCCGATGAAGAGGGTCTTCACACCAAGGTTGCGCAGCACGGCATCTGTCTCGGTATCCCAGAAGGCACTGAAACGGTGCTTCAGGATCTGGATGTCGCGCTTGCCCGGATTGATCTCGTCGACGACCTCGGCACCCCAACTGCCCTTGCGCAGCACCTCGGAGCGGGTGCCGGGCACGGGACTGCCCAGATCCACCTCCGTGCCCGTCGGATTGTGGGCATGCAGCAGGGAGGGATGGATGTTCAGCAGATCCTTGCGCACCCCCCAGTTGACCCAGATGACCGGCAGGGCGGCAGCGCGGAAACCATCGACCAGCCGTCGCAGCGGTTCGATCGGCGCCCGGTTGGGCGAAACATCGATGCCCCGGCTGTGCAGCCATCCGCCTTCCGTGCAGAAATCGTTCTGCATGTCGACGATCATCAGCGCGGACTTGTGCGCGTCCACCACGATGTCCTGCGGTTCCGCCGCAACCGACAGCGGCTTCGGCGCCGGCGTCGGCCGGGTCATGTCGACCTGCGCAGGCGTGACCTGCCAGCTTTCTCCCGGGGCGGCACCCATCGCCTTGCCGCCCCCCTTGCCTGCGTCAGTCATCAGTTGCTCGCTCCCGTCACGCCCTTGACCAGGTAGTCCATGCTCTCGACCTTCTCCATGGGCATGGTCTCACCGGCCTTCGAGACGACCGTTCCGTCCTGGCTGACGATCAGGCCGGACCAGACTTCCTTCTCGCCGCTGATGATGGCCTGCTTCAGCGCCAGCACCTTGCTGCGGACATCCTCCGGCACGTTCTTGCCAAAGGGATCCAGAACCGCATGGCCGCTGGCCAGATCACCACGCACATGGCTCGGCTTCCAGGTCCCGGCCTGGATTTCCTTCACCAGGTCGACCATCATCGGCCCCCAGTTCCAGGACACACCGGTCAGCCAGGCGTTCGGTGCCCGGTCAGAGATGTCCACATCCTTGCCGATGATGAAGACGTTCCGCTTTTCGGCCGTCTGGGCGATGGTGATCGGCGAGTCCACCTGTTCGGCGATCACGTCGATTCCCTGGTCGGCAAAGGCATTGACGGCCTCCGCCTCCTTCTGCGGCTCCCACCAGCCACCGGTCCAGACGACTGTCGTGGTCACGTCCGGGTTCACGGACTGCGCCCCGAGGGTGAAGGCGTTGATGGAGCGGAAGAGCTGCGGAATCTGGAAGGCGCCGACGAAACCCAGCTTGTTGGTCTTGGTCACGGAGCCCGCGACAACACCGGCCAGATACATGCCGTCATCCGAATCCGCCCAGTAGGTCCCGACATTGCCGGACGTCTTCAGGCCACCGGCGTGCAGGAAGGAGACCTCCGGGTACTTCTTGCCCAGCTTGATGGCATGATCCAGATAGCCATAGCTGGTGGCGAAGATGATGTTGTGGTCGGTGCTGATCAGCCGTTCCATCACCCGCTCCACCTCGGCGGACTCCGGAATCGCCTCGAAGGTCGTGGTGCTGACGCCCTCGATCGACTTCTCCACGTGCTCACGCCCGAGGTCCATCGACATGTTGTAGCCATAGTCAGCCGCCGGGCCGACATAGATGAACCCGATCTTCTGCTCAGCCGATGCCGCGAATGCCGTCGCGCCCATCACCCCGGCGATTGCCAGTCCCAACCATTTCTTCATTCCCGCCTCCTGCTCTCGCCCGGCCAGGATGATCATCACCCAGACGGGGCTAAGTAAATATTCATTTACAAATAATTCAGGAAACGTGCCAGATCCGCCCCTTCCCCTTTCTCATTTGAATTCAATTGCTTGAGCGTCAAATCCTGACGGCGCGTGCTGTCGGGGGCGGTATCGTGCCCGAATTTCAGACAGGGCCGGACCGGCTGCACGCGAATTAGGCAACAGGTGCCAGATAGGCATCCAGCATCTGGCGGGCCATGGCCCGATGGTTCTCGCGCCAGGCCTCATCCCGCAGATCCAGCGTGAAGATCACCGACAGCGTGGCCGCGTTGGAGAGATGGAAATAGCTGAGCGCGACCATGGTGACATAGAGGTGCAGCGGGTCCATGCCGCGCCGCAGGCTGCTGTCGGACGCGCCGCGATGCACCAGTTGCGTCACGAGCCCCAGCAGGGGCGACGAGATCACCGGCGTCGCCTCCGACCGGCGCAGATGCACGGCCTCAAGCAGGTTCTCACCGGACAGCAGCTTCACCAGTTCCGGGTGGCGGTCAAAATGCCCGGAGATGAAATCGAACAACCGCAGAAGCGCCTCCCGCGGGCCGAAGCTGTCGACCGCAAGCTGAAGCTCCGCTTCCCGAAGGTCACCCAGGGCCTGCTCCAGAACGGCGACATAGAGCCCGGCCTTGTCGCCGAAATAGTGATAGATCATGCGCGCATTGGCGCGGGCGCGGCGCGCGATGCTCTCGATCCGCCCACCCTCGAAACCGACAGCGGAGAATTCGGCGGTCGCGGCATCCAGAATGCGGCGACGGGTTTCCCCGGGATTGCGCCGCACGCGTTTTACAGGTTTGCCGGTCACATTCTGCGCAGGACGTTCCACCACCATTCCGGCCCCATTGCTGATGCTGCTGATCCCTCTCCGGACCAGGGTGCCGGTGAACGGCGGGTCCCATCGTACAGGCAACAACGAAAAAAGCGCCAGCCTGACATGCAGGCTGACGCTTCTTCGTGACCATAGGTCATCACATGCGTGCCGCGCTCACCGAAGTGGGCGCAGCACGACAGATGATTACTCGGCCTGCAGGTTCACTGCGGAAGACTTGCCGCGGTTGCGGTCGACTTCGATCTCGTAGCTGATCTTGTCGCCTTCGTTCAGGCCATTCATGCCTGCACGCTCGACGGCGCTGATGTGAACGAACACGTCGTTTCCGCCCTCATCGGGTGCGATGAAGCCGTAACCCTTGGTGCCGTTGAACCATTTCACTGTACCTGTAGCCATGATGCTTGTTCCTTCTGCATGGTGTTGGTTGGTATGGGTGACTCGTGGGAATTCCGCTGACGCGATTGAACGGTCAGAAATCGCGACCTGCCACGACGGCGGTCTGCGCGAAATTCACGTTGTGTTGGACTGTCTGCCTGTCTTTGCTCTCAGCGGTCTTTGTCGCGAGGTCCGGCCCGGCAAGGCCTTCAAAGGTGTCGTTTTTCAACTAGCGTCTTCCATCGGTCGCGGTCACGACCAAGCCTGAAGGCGGGGGATGACAGCTATTGTATTGGCGGTGGCGCATCTTGATCGGCCACCCGGATCGTCACATGAATCCCATGCGATGACTGACAACGAACATTTTCCGGGACCAATAGCAAGCGAATTCGGTTAACACGCCTCGCGCGATCTCCCGACAGGCCGGATCAATCGAGTTCGTACTTGTCCTCATATGTCTGTTTCAGGTGGGCGGGCTGGCGGTCCTTGCGCAGTACCGTGTCTCCGCAGACCAGGACATCCAGCTCCGTCCCCATGAAACAGCGGAAGGCATCGCCAGGCGTGCAGACAATGGGCTCACCGCGCACATTGAAGCTCGTGTTGACGACGATGGGACAGCCCGTCAGTCCCTTGAAGCGGCTGATCAGGGCGTGATACTCGGGATTCACGTCAGCCTTCACGGTCTGGATGCGGGCCGAATAGTCGACATGCGTGACCGCAGGGATCTCGGACCGGACGACATTCAGCTTCTCGATACCGAACAGGGCCTGCTCCTCATCCGTCATCTGGCGGCGGCGGTTCTCTGCCACATCGGCAACCATCAGCATGTAGGGACTGTCGGAATCGATCTCGAACCAGTCCGAAACATCCTCCCGAAGCACCGATGGTGCGAAGGGTCTGAAGCTTTCCCGATATTTCACCTTCAGATTCAGGGTCTTCTGCATGTCGGGTGAGCGCGGATCACCGAGGATCGAGCGATTGCCAAGCGCCCTGGGGCCGAACTCCATACGCCCCTGGAACCAGCCGACTGCCTGCCCTTCCGCCAGGGCACGGGCGGTGGTGTCAATCATGTCGGAATGGGTCAGCGTCTCGTAGACCGCGCCCGCTTCGTCCAGCGCAGCCTCGATCTCCGCCGTCGAATATTCGGGGCCCACGTAGGAACCGCGCATGGCATCGCCGGGGTGCACCACCCGCTCCTGTTTCAGTTCCTGGTGCCAGGCGGCCAGAGAAGCGCCGATGGCACCGCCTGCGTCTCCGGCAGCCGGTTGTACCCAGACGTTCCGGAAGGCGCCGTCGCGCAGGATCTTGCCGTTGGCGACACAGTTCAGGGCAACCCCACCGGCCATGCAGAGGTTCTCGATACCGAACTCGGCAGCCAGGGACCGTGTCAGGCGCAGCACCACCTCTTCCGTCACGGCCTGGACAGAGGCGGCGACATCCATGTGGAACTGGGTCAGCGGCTCCGCATCCGGCTTGCGGACCGGCTCTCCGAACAGGTCGGCGAAGCGCCTGTTGGTCATGGTCAGGCCGGTGGCATAGTTGAAATACCGCTGATCCATGCGGAAGGAACCGTCGTCCTTCACATCGATCAGCTTGTCCATGATCAGGTCCTTGAAGCGCGGTTCCCCGTAAGGAGCCAGGCCCATGACCTTGTACTCGCCGGAATTGACCTTGAAGCCGGTGTAGTAGGTGAAGGCGGAATAGAGCAGGCCGATGGAGTGGGGGAAATGGATTTCCCGCTCGATCGTCAGATCCTTGCCACGCCCGATGGCAACCGTGGTTGTCGCCCACTCGCCGACACCGTCCAGGGTCAGAACCACCGCCTCCTCGAACGGAGACGGATAGAAGGCACTGGCAGCATGGCTGAAGTGATGTTCCGCGAACAGGATCTTCGACCGGTCCTCGAAGTTGTCCGAGATCTCGCGAAGCTGCTTGTAGAGCAGGTCCTTCAGGAACAGCTTTTCCCGCAGCCAGACCGGCATTGCGACACTGAAGGATTTGAAGCCCCGCGGCGCGGAGGCGACATAGGTCTCCAGCAGCCGCTCGAACTTCAGGAACGGCTTGTCGTAGAATGCGACATATTCCACATCATCCAGCCCGCACCCGGCAATCGCCAGGCAATAGTCTATGGCGTGGCGGGGGAAGCGGGCGTCATGCTTGCGCCGGGTGAACCGTTCCTCCTGCGCGCCTGCGATGATCTGCCCGTCCTCGATCAGGACGGCCGCACTGTCGTGATAGAAAGCGGAGATGCCGAGGATACGCATCGGCGATCAGAAAAGCGTGTAGATGAACGGAGCGACGGCGGAGCCCTGGGTCAGGACCACGATACCGCCGAACAGTGCCATCATCAGCATGATCGGCAGCAGCCAGAACTTCTTCCGGACCCTCAGAAACTTCCAGAATTCCTGCAGAAACGACATATCGCCCTCAATACTGATCGCGCATGGAACTAAGCGGGTTGCTCTCGGTGTCGCGCTTCTGCCAATAGGTCTCGGCCTCAGGCTCCAGCTTCGTCCGCAACGGGTCCTTGCCCACGGCGCGCATGATCAGGCCGATCGGCGTGATCGTCACGAAGTAGAGCAGTCCCATGACGATGGGCGTCATGACCTTGCCGAGCAGCATGCCGAACTTGAACCAGATCAGGTTCAGCGGCGCCAGCAGGGTCGGACGGATGAAGGAGATTGCCAGGATGAGCGCGGCAACGATGAGCGCCCAGATCCTGATCTGCCCGTCACCGAGCAGCGGCAGGAGTCCGACGATGACGAAGACCGCAGTGAAGACCAGTCCGAAACCGCGGTCGGAACTGCCCTTGATCTCAACGTTTCCGTGCGTTTCGGACATGAAGCCGTGATTCCCGATGATACAGGGGCCAGACCGTGTGCGGCTGAGCGGTGTGAATGCCACGGCTGAGCGGGAGCATCAACCACTAACGGCGTGCGACCAATCAACCTACGAACGGCAACGACGTTCAGGCGCGCCGCGCAACCGTCGCAGCCCCCTGTCTGTGTTCGCTGTGGTCCAGCCCGTGACGGAAGACGAGATCGAAATGCCGCAACGGATTCTCCTGTCGCAACAGCATGCCTGCAAACGTGGCAAAGCTCGGATTGGTGAACAGGGTCCAGTGATCAACCTTGTGCGGAGCCGGTCGCAGGTCGAACGCCCGCATGATCGCGGGACTGTCGACCTGGATGTCCAGCCAGCGGCGATAGCGGATGAACGACGGCTTGCCGTGACGGCCGATCACGCTGCCGCCGTTCAGCATCCGGCTGAAGCGTGCCCAGCCGCGCGGCAATCCCAGTTCCTCCCGCGAGACGAATGACGCGAAGCGCCGCCCCCAGAACTCCAGCACCGCGTCCCGGCTGGTCATCAGATTGTAGATGCGCGGCTGGCCGACGCCGGCATGCAGGATTTCCTGCAGCGCCAATCGGGCATGGCCGCAGTGCGATGCACCGGAAAGCAGGACCACCCGGTCAACATTGCGCAACGCCGGGTGGCGGCGACTGGCCAGGATTCGCAGGGCAGTGATCGCGACCAGACTGCCCAGGCTGTGCGCGAAGAGACGGATCGGGCGCCCCGGCGCGACCTCCCCGATCCGCGCAATCAGAGCCGCCAGGGCGATACCGGCCACAGGCGCGCGGCGGTAAGCGCGGGCGTAATAGGTCGTGGCGCCGCGCTTGCGCCATGAAACGCTGGAGAGCCAGTCACGCCAGGTGCCGCTGCGATAGGCCGGATGACTGGACCAGGCGAAGGCTATGGCCAGTCCGCTCTGCCCGTCGTCATCGTCAAAGCCCAGCCGCTTCGGCCAGGGTGTGGCGTGGCTCAGCACTTCCTGCGGACCGCCGGGAACGACATCCGGCTCCTCGAAGTGAAAGACCTGGCTGTGGGGATTCGCGGCCTTGCGCGCCGGTGCGCTGGGCGGTGCCTCGGGGGCGTACTGGAAACCATGCATCATGATCGTGATCGGCCCGCTTGGCGGCACGATGGCACGCAGGTGGTCGGCGAAGTCGCCGCCGCCCGAGAACAGCGGACCATCGAGACGGATCAGTTCTCCGGTGCGGCTTTCACGGTCATAGGGCTGACGCACAAGGGCACCATCATCCTCTGGCACGAAGATCGCCCAATCATCCGGATTGTCTTCGGTCGTCTCCGGGCAGATCGTGAACCGCGCAAGTGCCATGGTCTGTCTCCTCTCCTGCATCACAAGATCGGAAGGTCACTTCATACCTGCAACGCACGGACGTCACACATTGCCGCACATCCCGGTTACCATTGTGATAACCGCCACGCTCCGGAGACTTGAAAGCAGGTTGCAGCCATGAAGATCGAACGCGTCGACACCCTGATCCTGGATGAATTTCCCAATCTGCTCTGGGTCCGCCTGACAGCGGATGACGGCACGGAAGGCGTCGGCGAGATATTCTATGGTGCCCGCGCTGCCGCTGCCTATGTTCATGAGACAGCCGCAGAAGTGCTGCTCGGGCGCGACCCGCGCCAGATCAACGGCCTGTTCCAGGCGCTGCAGCCCTATGTCGGCTACTCCGGATCGGGGGCGGAGACCCGCGGCCGCTCCGCCATTGATCTGGCGCTGCACGACCTTGCCGGACGGGCCGGCGGACTGCCGATCCACCAGTTGCTCGGCGGCCTCAGCCGTCCCTGCATCCGCGTCTACAACACCTGCGCCGGCTATCGCTATGTCCGCAGCACACCGCGGCAGGAGACCGGCAACTGGGGCATCGGCGGCGATGCGGAGGGACCGTACGAGGACCTGGAAGGCTTTCTGCACAACGCCGGTGCCCTGGCCGAGAGCCTGCTGTCGGAGGGGATCACCGGCATGAAGATCTGGCCCTTCGACTTTGCCGCCGAGCGCACGGGCGGGTACGACATCAATACTGCCGAACTGGATCGCGCCATCGATCCGTTCCGCAAGATCCGCGCGGCCGTGGGCGACCGGATCGACATCATGTGCGAACTGCACGGCCTGTTCAGCCCACCGACCGCCGCACGCATCGCGCAGGCCCTGGAACCCTATCGCCCCTACTGGATTGAGGATCCCGTCCGCGCCGACAACCTGTCCGGCTACGCAGCGGTGCGCCGTGCCACCAGTTCCATGATCACGGCCTCCGAGACCGTCGGGGGCCTGCGCGACTGGTCGCGTCTGATTGCCACCGGCGACATCTCCGTCGTCATGCCCGACCTCGGCTGGTGTGGCGGACTGACGGAGGCGCGGCGGATCGCGGCGCTGGCAGACGCCGCCGGTCTGCCCATCGCGCCGCACGACTGCACCGGGCCGCTGCAGTTCGCGGCCTCCGTGCATCTTGTGCTGTCACAGCCGAACGCGCTGATTCAGGAGTTCGTCCGCGCCTTCTACACGGGCTGGTACAACGAGATCGCGGAGAACCTGCCCGAAGTGCGCAATGGCATCGTGCATCCGCCCTCCGGCCCCGGCCTCGGCACCCGACTGAAACCCGGCACCTTCGCGCGTCCCGACGCCAACGTGCAGACATCCGCGCTCTGACCCCTGCCCCCGGGAATGTGACCGTTGCGCCAGCGCCGGGCATCCAGCCATGGCAGACTCGATTTCACCCATGTACCGGTCGGGAGAATAGCACGTGACCCTGTTTCGCAGCCTGTTGCTGCCTGCCCTCGCCCTGCTGTTTCTGGCTGGCACCGCCCAGGCCTATCAGGCCCGCACCTTCGACAGGAACGCGGATGCGGTGATCAAGCATCTGATGACCCTGCCGGTCTTCGAGGGCGCGCGCATCCGCGAGGCGCAGGTGCCCTGGGACCCGACAACCCTCCGGGTCCAGATCGGGCCGGAGAACGGGGAGACCGTCGGCGCCGTGCTGTTCAGCCGCGACGGCGCGCTGGCCGGGCTGCGCATGGAGATTCCGCTGCTGCCGTCCGCCGATCCCGGCCTCTACGCCTTTGCCGACATCGCCGCGCTGCTGGAGCCGCAACTTGCCGGGCTGGATCACGCGCGGGAGGTCTCGGCGCGCGAAGCGGTGAAACGCTGGGCCGGGGAACTGGGCCTGGAGAGCTGGATGCGGCCGCGCTTCGGGGCCTACCGGATCGAGCGGCGCGTCGGCGCGACCATGTTCGTGTTCGAGGGCGTGCCGCTGAACCGGTTCTGGGTCTCCGTCACCCCTGTCGGGCCGGCACACCCGGTGGCCGACGATCTGCTCCCCTACATCCCCGAAGCGGCCAGGGGCAGCGCCATGCCGATCCTGACGGCTATCGAGCGTGGGGAATACAAGCTGGCTGAACGGCTGGTGATCCCCCATGCCGAGGCCGGAGCCCCCTGGGCCCTGCTGATCCAGGCCGACTATGGCCGCCCCGAAGGGGATCGCCAGCAGATGTCCAGGCTGATCAACGGCAAGCTGGAACGGGCTGCGGAAGGCGGCTTCGTGCCGGCGCAATATGTCCTCGGCACACCGGACTCCAGGGTGGCTGAGGCCTGGCTCACCCGCGCCGCCAATGCCGGCTATGGCCATGCCATAGCGCTGAAGGCCCGCCGCCTTTACAGCACCGGTCGCGCTGACGACCCCGGCGCGCGCTGCGACGAGCTGGCGGCGCTGCAGGGCAATGCCATGGCCCAGTTGCGCACGCTCTACCGCTATGCGGAGGGGGGCGGCGACACGGACACCGCCTACTTCTGGTCCCGTGTGGCGCTGGAGACCTTCGGCGAGAGCGCCAGCTACACCTCGGAGCGCTATATCCTCAATACCCTCGGCGTGCTGCGCAGCCGTCTGGATGCGAACCAGCGCGAAACGCTGGAGGATGACGCCGCCAACTGGACGCCGAGCAGCTTCGAGACACTGAAGCCCCGCTACGACGAACTCGGCTGCCTGAAATAGCCCTCAGACGAAGGTCAGCAGGCGCCTCGGCGTCTCGACGATGATGCGGTCGATCTCGGCCTCCGAGAAGCCGCGACGGCGCATGATCGGGACCACGTTCTGGAAGATGTGGCCATAGCCGTGACCGCCGAACTGGCTGAGGCGGGTGCGGTAGCAGATGTCGTGGGAGATCACGATCTGATCCAGGTGCCCCCGGTCGATCAGCCGCCGCATCCAGCGCAGCCGTTCCGCATCGTTGGGCAGGTCGATCCTCGGATTGAGGTTGTAGTAGGACTGTTCCTGCCCGAACAGGTCCAGTTCGATGATGCAGCCTGTGTCGGCCAGCCGGAACAGCCGCTCGTCATCGAAGATTGTGCGGTCGATATGGCTGATGATCAGGCGGCTCATGTCACCACCACGCGCGGCAACGAACTCCGCGACCTCCTGCGGCTGGTCCGGGTCGCGTCCGGGATGCACGTTCAGCGCCGCGCCGGTCTCACCCTGGGCGATCAGCGCGCCCTGCATCACCCGCTTCTCCAGCTCCGTCCAGGGTGACTGGCAGCCGATTTCCCCGATGATCCCGGCGCGGATATCCGTGCCCCAGGCACCCAGCGTGACCTGATCGACCATCTCCGCGGCGAAATCATCGATGCTGCGGTCCCGGTTCGCCGGATCCTGATACTCGTCGACATAGTGGCCGCAGCCCATGACGATATGGGTGTCGGTATCCTGCGCGATGCCGACCAGCCCCTCCGGTTCCGGTTTCAGACCGCCAACCGTCAGTTCCACGATGCTGCGCCCGCCTGCCTGGCGCATGGCCCGGACTTCCGTCGTTGCCACTTCCCGGTCGAAGAAGACGTAGTTGCCGGGGGCTTTCTTGTTGCCGTAGTTGATCTGCCAGCAGTTGCACAGGCTGATCTCCGGCCCCTGATCCGGGTCGGACTTCATCGTCGGAGTGCGAATGTCCCACAGCAGATGCTCATGCATCAGGGTCGGGCCAAGCTCGGCCGGGTCGATCAGGCCAAGCACCGTCTGGGCCTTGCCCCTCAGTTCATCGCGCGAAAGCCGGCTCATACCGCGTTCTCCAGTCCCGAATTGCTGGCATTGTCACCATAGATGCGACCGTCAGGATAATATTCGGCATTGTGCTGGACGGAACCCGCCGCCGCCTCCCCGTCGATCTCGGCGATGAAGCCCAGGGTGAGGTCCATGCCGGCCGAGACACCCGCCGATGTCCAGATGGTGCCGTCGCGCACCCAGCGCTGCGTCACCACATCCACCCCGAGGTCCCGCAATCCATCCATGCCCTTCCAGTGGGTCGTTGCCTGTCGCCCGGACAGCAGACCGGCGGCCTGCAGGATGAAGGCCCCGGTACAGACGGACAGAACGTGCTGGCAGGTCTGCGCCTGCGCCCGCACCCAGTCCACCAGCACCTGGTTCTTCATCTCGTCGAAGGCCGAGAAGCCGCCGGGCACAAGCAGGTAATCCAGCGGCGGGCAGTTGGCGAAGGAATGTTCCGCAGCCGTGGCAAGGCCCTTGGCGCAGGTCACCGGGCCGCCGTTCTGGCTGACCGTCAGGCAGGATGGACCGCCCGCATAGTCGCGCCACATGGTGGCCATTTCCCAGGGTCCGATCAGGTCCAGTTCCTCGTACCTGTCGAACATCAGGAAACCGAAACGTCGTCCGTCGCCCTCAGCCATCGTCACCACCTCCCCAAGTGTGTGCAGACAGGATAGTCGCAGATCAGTCCTGAGGCATGGAAAGAAACTCGACACGGAACCGCACGGGACCGCAAAGCCCGACCCGGTGCGGCACCGTCGGTTCGATCACGCCGAATTCTCCGGCGCTGATCCGTTCGACGTGCTCAGGGGGGCCGGGGATGATGTAATCCAGCGCCCCCTGCTCCACCACCAGCCGTCCCCAGACGCCCGGTTTGGTGTCGTGCAGGCCGAGCAGCTTCGCCGGAACCGAAGTCTCGTCGAAGACCCGGGTCTCCCCATGCTTGCGCAGACCTTCAGGCAGAATGGTCATGCAGGGGGCCGCCGAATCCGGGCACGCCGAACAGCACCAGCTTCAGGCTCTTCGCGATGCGGTTGGCCCTTACCATGAAGTGCTCGACGGCTTCAGGGGTGGGCGCGGTGTCATCCAGTGTCTCGCGGAACAGGCCGAGCCAGACGTCGAAGTGCCGTGCCTCGATCTCCGGGTGCCTGGCATGGGCGGGCACCGGCTGCCCGAAATAGCGCCCCGCGCCCCAGGCGACGGAGGCCCAGAAATCCTTCAGCTTGGCCAGGTGGTGGTCCCAGTTGTCGCCAATCGCATTCTCGAAGATCGGCCCGATCTCCGGGTTCTGCCGCACCCGCGCGTAGAATGTGTCCACCAGCAGGGAGACATAGTCATCGTCGATCCCCATCGCCTGGATCGGGTCAGGCACGGGTCCGGGGTCAAGTCGTGAGCGGGCAGCCATTCCTAGAGCGCCTCCGGCAGTTCGCCGGGCTTGCAGCTCTGTGGTGCAAAGCGGTGGGAGCGGGCGAACATCCAGGGGCGCTGTCCGAAATCGTCCCTGCCGGAGCGGTAGAAGATGCTGCGGGCGTCGAAACGCGCCGTGCAACTGCAACTGTGCTGGGCATCCGGCTCGGTGCCGCGATAGAGCGTCACCGGCATGACCGCATCCACCGCGTTCCGGCGATAGAGGTACGCCGGATCAAAGCGCCACTCCGCCGTGCCGCGACCGACCTGGTCGCCATTGGCGGCAAAGACGCGGCAGTCGAGCCGCATCGCGTTGATGTTCAGGGCATGGCTGCGGTAATCCAGATGGATTGCAAGCGGAAAGGCCGTCGCCTTCTCCAGCGGTTTCGCCGAAGCCGCTCCGGTGGCCAGCGCCAGGGCACCCAGCAGTGCGAGGAATGTCATCAGCGTGCGTTGCATCAGCACCTCCTGTACTGCCTCATCATCTGGTGGCGGGGCCGGTTGAGGCAAGGTCGCTGCCGATCACTTCTTTGCGGCATCCGGCTGGCCCGGGGCCTTCGTGTGGCGGTTGTTGTCCAGCCAGTGCTTCAGGCGGAACAGGGGCGCCTTCAGCTCTTCCAGATCGTCATCGCTCCAGTCGCCGAAGATCAGGTGGGTGTCCGGGCGCAGCCGGACCAGCGCCGCCATGTGTGCCGCCCTGCCCGCATCCGTGACCGACAGCAGTTTGCGGCGGCCATCCTCCGGATCGTCCTCCGCCGCAAGGAACCCCTTCGCGATCAGCTTCTGCGCCGTCTTGGTGATCCCCGGCTGCGGCGCCTGGAAGGCCTGCGCCATCTGTCCGACGGTTTTCACGGGCGGCGGCACACCGACGAAATGGTTCAGCATGGTGAACTGTGGCGGGGGCAGATCCTCCCCCAGCGCCTCCGTCGCGCGGGTGCCGAGCAACTGGGCGCAGATGCCCACTGACGTGAGCAGCCCCCAAAGGAGCCGCTCACGTTCAGTCAGACTGTCCGGGCCGGAATCACTCATGCGGCAACGATAGCATGAACCGGCCGACGGGGACTCGGACCGGGACGCTCGGCGTGGCCGAAGCGGACCAGCATCTGCACGTGCTGCGGGGCCTCGACGCCGACCGTGCGGTAGAAGTCGCGTTGCAGGTCCGTCATCTCCGGATATTCCTGAAGCAACTGGCTCATCGGATGCATCGCGACCCCGGCTGCCGTGGCCGCCAGGTTGAGCCACAGATACCGCATTCCCGCAACCAGCTGGGACTGCCGCGAGTTGTCGGGTGTCACCAGCCAGCCGAAGGCCATCGCTGACTGGGCCTGGTCACGGGCCATGTCCAGTCCGACCTGAAACGACTGGGTGCCGGGGGTCAGGATATCTTCCTTCGAGACGAAGCCGAGCCGGGTGCCCCACCACATCATGGGGCCGAGCAGGTCGATGCCATCGGGGTTCGCGGCAACCTCCGCCGGGCCGATCCGCATCCGGTCAACACTCTCCTTCAGGGTCCGGGGGGTCTCGATCTCGGTCACAAGCGCCTGCTGGGTGAGGTCACGCAGCACCTGTCGCCGGGCCGGATCGCCGGTGGTCCGGAACCGGAACCCGTCGCCGGCTTCCGCCGCAACGACAGCAAGCTTGCTGTCTTCGACCGGACGCGTGGTATCGAAGGTTTCCTTGACGCTGCGGCGCGCACGATGATGCGCGAACAGGGGATCCGGTCGCAGGGCGGAATCGCGGATCAGGCGGATGTCAGCCACCGGCCGGTCATCCAGCCGATCCTGCGGGAATGCGCCGTTCGGCAGCAGGTTCATGTCCGCCCGCCAGCCTTCCGCCGCCGCCGCCATGCGGAACAGTTCCAGAAACGTCCCCTGCCCGATCAGGATCTGCCGCCCGTACGGGTCCGTGTCCGGCAGCAGGCGGTCCAGGTCCACATGCAGGCTCAGCCGGTCATCGCCATGCAGGCGGATCGACCAGGACTGCATGTTGTGCGGGTTCGGGGCCAGCATGGCCGTCGCCGCCGCACGCAGGCGCGGATCGGTCAGGGCCTCCGTCGGTCCCTGCCAGGGGGCAATGGCCGAATCCGGCATGCCACCACGGCTGCCGGCCCAGGTGATACCGCCTGCCCCAAGGGCCGCCACCGCACCGCCGATACCGAAGATGCGGATGAACTGTCGTCTGGTCGCCATGATGCTGCTCCATTTGAATTCCTGGGAATGTAAATAACATTCCTTGGAATTTATTCAAGCATGCGACGGCAGAAATCTTTGCCAGCCCGAAACCGGCGCACTACCGTCCCCTTTTTCCGGAAGGTGGAGGGCAGTCCCATGTCAGAGGTTCGGGCCATAAGACGAGAGGACGAGACTGCCTGGCGCGCGCTCTGGGCGGGTTATCTGGCGTTCTATGAAACGGAACTGGATCCGGCGATCACGGATCACACCTGGTCGCGCCTGTTCGACCCGGATTCGCCTCTGACGGCCCTCGTCATCACACAGGATGAAACCGTTCGCGGATTCGCCATGCTGGTCCCGCATGAGGGCACCTGGACCCGCAGCCCGATCTGCTATCTGGAAGATCTCTATGTCGAGGATGGGCAGCGTGGCGGCGGTCTGGGGAGAAAGCTGCTCGACGGCTGCCTCGACCTCGCGCGCGAACGCGGCTGGTCACGCTTCTACTGGCATACCAACGCCGACAACCACCGGGCACGAAGGCTCTATGACAGCTATCTGCCGGCCGACGACAATGTGCGGTACCGCATCACCCTGATCGAGTGACCGGCTGGCGTCGCCTCAGATGGTGCGGTTCACGCTCAGCGCGGTCGGGCGCTGGTAGGCATTGCGCGCCATGGTGACGGTGGCACCGCGCCCGCTCGCGCCATAGCCGTCCACCTGTTTCTGGCCCCGGTTGGCCTGTTCGGAGATCGACTGCACCAGTCCCTCCGTGATCGACTTCAGCCGCACGACACGCCGCGCATGCCCGGCCATCGACCTCTCGAGGCGCTTGCCGACATCCTGCAGCGCCTCCCTGTCCTGGGGCGAGAGCTGTTCGCCCGCGGCCCGCGCCTGCTTCAGCGCCGTCACCTTGATGCGATAGTCACTCACCAGACCTTCCTTGCGGGCTTCGGTCTCCGACAGGCGTTCGGGATGCCGGGCGTCCAGGAACCCGTTCTCCCTGTCGATCAGTTCGATCAGTTCCGATGCCGTATTGAACAGGGCGGAGAGCCGGGGGTCCTTCAGTCGCTTGCGTTCCTGCATCATCCTGCCTCCTGCGCTTTCAGGATTTCCTTGTAGATGGCGTCTGCGATGCCGATGCCGCCCATCTCCGTCATGGCCTTGCCGTACTGTTCGGCGACCATGGATTGGTAGGCTGCTTCGCCGTGGCCACCGCCCATGACGCTGTCCGGATCGATACCCATCTTCATGCTGGAAAGCATGGTGGAGAGGAACATGGCCTCGAACGTCTCGGCGGTCTCGCGCGCCTGCGCCTGCCGGTGGGCCTGCATCTCGCCATGTGTCTGAAGCTTCGGGCCTGTCGTCGGCTGGATACTACTGATCGGATCCATCACATCACCTCGATTTCGGCCTGCAGGGCGCCTGCGGTCTTGATGGTCTGCAGGATGGAGATCATGTCGCGCGGGCCAATGCCCAGCGCATTCAGCCCATCCACCAGTTCCTGCAGGCTGACGCCCGGGTTCAGCACGGTCAGCTTGGAGTCCTCGCCTTCGTCGATGGTGATGGAGGTACGGTCCACGGTCTCCGTCTCGCCCTGGGTGGAGAAGGCGTTCGGCTGGCTGACCTGCGGCGCCTCGGTCACGGAGACGGTCAGGTTGCCCTGGGCGATGGCCACTTCATCGACACGCACATCCTTGCCCATGACGATCACCCCGGCCTTCTCGTCGATGACGATCTTGGCAGTGGTATCGGTCTCGATGCGCACCTGTTCGATCTCCGCCAGCAGGCCAACCATGTTGGCGCGCTGCTCCTGACGGATGCCCAGAACAATGGTCGTCGGGTCGATGGCCTTCGCCTGGGTCCGGCCAAGCTGGGCGTTGATCGCCTTCTCGATGCGCAGTGCGGTCGTCAGGTCGGGGTTCCGCAGGCTGAGACGCATCTGCTTCATCTGCACCAGTTCGAAACCGGTCTCGCGCTCCACGATGCCGCCGCTGGAGATGCGCCCGACGGTGGGGATGTTCTTGGTGATGGTCTGGGCGTTGCCCGTCGCCGTGAAGCCGCCCACCACGATCGGCCCCTGGGAGACCGCATAGACTTCGCCGTCCGCACCGAGCAGCGGCGTCACCAGCAGCGTGCCACCGAGCAGGCTTTCCGCATCACCCAGCGAGTTGACCACGACATCGATGCGGGAGCCCTGGCGGGCGAAGGCGGGCAGGTCGGCAGTGACCATGACCGCCGCGACATTCTCCGTATTGATGTTCTGGTCCCGGGTATTGACGCCCAGCCGTTCCAGCATGGCCTCCAGGCTCTGCTGCGTGAACGGAGAGTTGCCCAGGGTGTCGCCCGTGCCCTGCAGACCGACGACAAGGCCGTAGCCGACCAGCGGGTTGTCGCGAATCCCCTCGAACTCCACGACATCCTTCAGCCGCACATTGGCGGCATTGGCCGGAACCATCAGGACACTTGCGGCGATCACCAGGATCAGCAGGCGCAGGATCGTGTGTCGAAGGGGCATCTGTTTCATTCCTCACATTCTGCAGGTGGGTCCCTGAAAGCGAGCATCATGCCAGTTCCGATGTGTTTGTTTTCAGTGACTTGGACTGGGAAGACCGTGCCTGCAGGCCAAATCTGCCGGGTCAGGTGGGCAGCAATTACCGGTCGCAAGACTTTGTTTACCCTGAGCGCGCAGAGTGCAGTGCATGAACCGGATCAGGACCAAGCCATGAAGATCGAGCGCAAGAGCCCCGCAGGCCCCTCATCGGTCGCGCGCGCACCGCGTCGGGGATCGACAGGCACGGAAACCTTTCAGGTACCGCAGACTGCCGGTGGCAGTTCGGAGACGGCGGCCATGACCGGCCTGTCCGGCGCCACCGCGCCCGGGGCCGTGGTCATGGCACAGGTCGACGACGCCCCTGATCGGCGGCGTCAGCACAATGCGAATCGCGCCGGCGACATGCTGGATCGGCTGGACGAGCTGCGTCTCGGACTGCTGGAGGGGCGTCTGTCATCGGGCGTGCTGAACCGCCTGTCCGAACAGCTCGCCAGCCATCGCGAGCAGGAGAATGACCCCCAGGCCGCAGAAATGCTGGACGCGATCGATTTGCGCGTTGCCGTCGAGCTCGCGAAATTGCGCCGCTAGATCAGCTTGTTGCCCGAAATCCCTGTCATCTGACTGACATATGAAAAGGGGCTTGTGGCCGAATGTCACTGCCCCCTATATTGCGCCCGCTTCGGCCAGTTCAGCAGTTGAGGACGGACATGGGGATCCAGATACCCGACAATTACCGACCGAGCCCGCAGGAACCGTTCATGAATCCGGTTCAGAAGGAGTACTTCCGCAAGAAGCTCCTTCGCTGGCGGGAAGACATCCTGAAGGACTCTCAGGAAACAATCCGGACGCTGCAGTCGGAGACACAGCCCGTCTCCGATCTGAACGACCGGGCATCAACCGAATCCGACCGGTCGCTGGAGCTCAGAACCCGTGACCGGCAGCGCAAGTTGATCTCGAAGATCGACGCGGCACTGCTGCGGATCGAGAATGATACCTACGGCTATTGTGACGACACCGGCGAACCCATCAGCCTGAAACGGCTGGAGGCCCGGCCCATCGCCACCCTGTCGCTTGAGGCGCAGGAGCGTCACGAACGTCGCGAGAAGTCCTACCGCGACGAATAGGTGACCCGGTCTGCCCGTGCTGAGCCTTGCAGCCAGTCGGGCAGGACCGTTCAGTACACCCCGTCGGTCGCTTTCGAACCGACGGCCCGCCGTTCCGGAATCGGCAACGCCGTGTCGTCCGTGATGTTGTCGGTCGCCGTTTCGGGCTGGATCGTTGCGCCGGTCAGCGCAGGCGCGTTGCGCGGATTGGGCTCCATTCCCGGCGCGAAGGCTTCCCAGATGATCTGTTCATCGCCAACGCGGGCCGGTTCGCCTGTCCGCGCATTGATGCGGATCAGGCGGACATTCTCGGGTACCCGGAAGGGCAGCCCCGGCTGATCGGCCAGTGCCTCCGCCATGATCGTCTGGAAGATCGGCGCGGCGACGCTTGAGCCGGTTTCCTGTCGGCCCAGAGGCTCCGGATTGTCGAAGCCCGTGAAGACACCGACGGCAAGATCGGGCGAGAAACCGATGAACCAGGCATCCCTGCTCTCGTTCGAGGTGCCGGTCTTGCCGGCCAGTGGCTTGCCGACCTGCGCGATGCGGGCGCCGGTCCCGCGGCGCACGACGCCTTCCAGCATCGACACCATCTGATAGGCGGTCTCCGCCCCGACGACGCGCGGCCTCTCGTCGGGCAGCAGGGGCTCGGGCTGGTGCTGCCACTCACGCACCAGGCAGGTATGGCAGTCCCGGGTCTCGTGCCGGAAGATCGTCCGGCCGGTGCGATCCTGTACCCGGTCGATGATCGTGGGCCGGATACCGCGTCCCCCATTGACCAGCATCCCGTAGGCTGCAGTGAGCTTCAGCAGCGTGACCTCACTGGAACCCAGCGCGTTCGCCAGGGTCCGGGGCAGGTCATCGTAGATGCGGAACCGTTCCGAATAGTCACTGACCACGTCCATCCCGACCTTCTGCGCCAGCCGGACGGTCATCAGGTTGCGCGATTTCTCGATGCCGAGGCGCAATGTGCTCGGCCCGTAGAACCGGTTGGAATAGTTCGACGGCTTCCACTTGCCCTGCCCGCCGCCCTGATCGATGACGAAGGGCGCATCGAGCACCAGCGATGCCGGGGTGAACCCATGCTCCAGCGCCGCCGCATAGACGAAGGGCTTGAAGGCGGAACCGGGCTGGCGCGCGGCCTGTGTCGCGCGGTTGAACTGGCTGCGCTCATAGGCGAAGCCACCGACCAGCGCCAGCACCCGCCCCGTGTGCGGGTCGAGCGCGACGACACCACCGTCGATGCGCGGCATCTGGCGCATCTGCGGCTTGTCCGGATCTTCCGTGTCCGGCCCGATCAGCACCACATCGCGGACGGCGAGCACATCGCTTGCGGCCTCCGGCGAGGCGCCGACCAGGCCGTTGCGCAGG
This sequence comes from Minwuia sp. IMCC3009, assembly GCF_029909415.1. Classification (GTDB taxonomy): domain Bacteria; phylum Pseudomonadota; class Alphaproteobacteria; order Minwuiales; family Minwuiaceae; genus Minwuia. The sequence continues at coordinate 1,248,537 of NZ_CP123781.1, read as the reverse complement.
GGCTTGCGGGCCCATTTCAGACGTTCAAGCGGCAGGTCCACGCGGGTCTTGTCGATCAGACCCAGCTCGGCCCCGTCACGGTCGACCGCCAGCACGACGGCAAGTTGCCAGTCCTCGGGCATCCCCGCAGGGGGACTGACAGCCGCCAGCCGGGTCGGCCAGTTGTCCATCGCTTCCAGCTGTGTCAGCGGGCCACGATAGCCATGGCGGCGGTCATAGAGGATCAACCCCTCCCGCAGGGCATCACGGGCGATCTCCTGCAGCCGCGGGTCCATGGTGGTCTGGACCGACAGGCCGCCGTCATACAGACCGTCCTCGCCAAAGCGGTCGGCCAGTTCCCTGCGCACCTCCTCCGCGAACCAGTCGGCCTTGACGAAGTTCACGTCGCGGCCACGGCGGGCCTCCAGCGGTTCGGCCAGGGCCTCCCGCGCCGTCTCTTCGGAGATCATGTCCTGCACCACCATGCGCCCGATGACCCAGTCCCGACGGGCAACGGCGCGCTTGTGATGGCGATAGGGGTCGTAGTTGCTGGGGGCCTTGGGCAATGCGGCCAGGAAGGCGGCCTCCGCCACCGTCAGCTCGTTCAGCGGCTTGTCGAAGTAGGTCAGCGCCGCAGAGGCAACGCCATAGGACCCCTGCCCCAGGTAGATCTCGTTCAGATAGAGTTCCAGAATGTGGTTCTTGTCGAACGCCTTCTCGATCCGCATCGCCAGGATCGCTTCCTTGATCTTGCGCTCGTAGGAGACCTCGTTCGTCAGCAGGAAGTTCTTGGCCACCTGCTGCGTGATCGTGGAGGCACCGACGGGACGGCGTCCGGTACCGAGATTGCGTAGGTTCTGCACGATGGCCCGGGCCACGGCGCGAAAATCAACGCCGATGTGATTGTAGAAATCACCGTCCTCTGCCGCCAGAAAGGCATTGATGACGCGGCGCGGCGTCGACTGGATCGGCACGAACAGCCTGCGTTCGCGTGCATATTCAGCCAGCAGCTGACCGTCACCGGCATGCACCCGGGTGACGACAGCGGGCGAATATTCGGCCAGCTTCTCATGCTCCGGCAATTCCCGACCGAAGTGCCAGAAGGCATAGGCAACGAAGCCAGTCACCGCCAGCGCACCAAGTACGCCGAGCGCTGTCAGCCAGAGAAAGATCTTCCAAACAATACGCATGAACTCAGCTTGGTCCGGTACCCGATTGATGTTTCATCCGGTTGATACAGCAAACACTAGGCCAGAATCATGGCCCTGCGAAGGCAATCGGACCGTGGCCGGATCCCTGATGGGAACAGCCGGTGAAACATCAGGCGATCTAGCGCCTGAAATAGGCGTCGATGGCGTCTGCCAGACCATCGGCGATCCGCTGGCGGGTGCGGGACGATTTCAGTTGCGCCTCTTCCTGACGGTTGGTCAGGAATCCGACCTCCACCAGCACCGAGGGCACGTCCGGTGCCTTCAGCACCCTGAACCCGGCGAAACGGTGCGGATTGGAACGCATTGTGATGCGTTGCCCCAGTTCGACGACGACGGTCTGGGCCAGGGTCGCGGACTGATTCATGGTCTCGCGCTGGGCCAGGTCGATCAGGATCGAGGTCACATCGTCCGCCTCGTCACTCAGGTCCACACCGGCAATGATGTCTGAACGGTTCTCTCGTCGCGCCAGCGCCGCTGCCTCCCGGTCGGAGGATTTCTCGGAAAGCGTGTAGACCCCTGCCCCGCGTGCCGTCCGACCAGCGGCGGCATCGGCGTGCAGCGAAACGAACAGGTCCGCGTTCGCCCGGCGTGCAATCCGCACACGGTCACCCAGGCGCACGAACCTGTCCCCGTCGCGTGTCATCACGACCCGGTAGTTGCCTCGGGCGCGCAGGGCATCCCGCAGCGCCAGGCCCAGACTCAGGACAATATCCTTCTCCCGCGTGCCCCCTGCGCCGATCGCGCCCGGATCAACGCCACCATGCCCCGGATCGATGACGACCACACGACCGGCGCCGGGTCGCCGTGGCGGCAGCGGCGGCACCCCGCTGGGCCAGAAGGCCACGTCCTGTTTTTCCGCCACCGGCTTGGCGGCCGCACTCTCCTGCTTCGCGGCGGCAAAGGCCGCCCCGTCGGCAGCCCGCAGGTCGATGACCAGCCGCCACTGCTGCCCGGCCTGCGGCGGCAGGGCAAAGACCCTGTGTGCAACCACTGGCTGGTCCGCATCCATCACCAGCCGGCCCGTATTGGCCCGGAACTGACCGAAGCGCAGGTCGCGGATCAGGCCACGGGGCGGATCGGGGCGCCCCTCCAGCGCCCAGTCCGTGTCGGCAAGGTCGACAACAATCCGGAACGGATCCTCCAGCAGGAACAGATTCCACTCCGGCTTTGCACTCAGATCCAGGACCACGCGTGTGGTTGCAGCATTCTCCCCGGTGCGAATCGCGGTGATGGCGGTGGCGTATGCTGCGGACAGCGGCGCGCAAAGCAGCACGAACAGCACCGGCAGCAACATGACAGGCCAGAAGCCTGCGTACCCGGGAAAGTGCCTCCGAAGGCCGCTTCCGCTCACCTTTCGTCCCATCTTCATCAGTGGCAAAGGAGCCTTGCGTCAGGGGTTGCGGCGCACCGACCAGGTTCTTTCCGTAAGGTAGTGCACAATGCTTGCTGCAACATGCTGCAATTTGCTAGTGTCGCCATGCGAGTTTCCAGTGCCGCCGTGTTGTCCGGTTCCGACCGGCCCTGCGGCGCGGTAGGGATGAGCTCCGACGAAAGGTAATCCGGGTCAGTATCTCTGGCCACTCCCTTGTTCAATCGACCGCCCGGACGACAGGACGGTCAGGGGGTGACATGGGACCCGGTGACCAGATCGTCCCAGCCCATCCGGTCACCAAAATGATGACCGCCGCCCAGGGCATCTGGAGAGATTATTGAAACTCGGGATTTGTCTGCGCACCCGTTGGGTGGCGACGGCAGGGACTGACGGACCGCATCATGGCGAGCCGAAGGGGTTTAACCTTTTTCGGCGCCGTTCGATGTCTGGGCCCGACCTTGCAGATCCTGACATAACATATGGATGGCCCAGTACCACTGACTCGCCGGTACCGCTGCCATCCCGGAGATATGGCTAATGGCCACTCGTATGCTGGTCGATGCGGCACATCCGGAGGAAACCCGGGTTGTGATCGTGAAGGGCAATCGCCTTGATGAATTTGATTTCGAGGTCGACAGCCGCAAACCCCTGAAGGGCAACATCTATCTGGCCAAGGTCACCCGTGTGGAACCTTCGCTGCAGGCGGCCTTCGTCGAATTCGGCGGCAACCGCCACGGCTTCCTGGCCTTCAACGAAATCCACCCCGACTACTACCAGATCCCCGTCGCGGATCGCGAGGCACTGATCGCCGAGCAGCAGCGCGAGGTCGCCCGTGTGGCGGAGGCTGAAGAGGCCGAGATCGAGGAAGAGGGTGAAGGCGAGGACGATCAGTCCTCCGAGGACGGTGACGACGAGAGCCGTTCGTCCGGCAATGGCCGCAACCGGCGTGGACGCGGTCGTGGCCGCAACCGTCGGCGTGGCAGCGGCCCGACCTCCGACGAGGACTCGGATCTGGGCGTCGAGGACGTTGGTGGTGATGAGCTGGAGGAGGACATCGCGCCGCGCCGTCCGTCACAGCACAGCCGTCCCTACAAGATCCAGGAAGTCATCAAGCGTCGCCAGATCCTGCTGGTGCAGGCGGTCAAGGAAGAACGAGGCAACAAGGGCGCGGCCCTGACCACCTACCTGTCGCTCGCCGGTCGTTACTGCGTGCTGATGCCGAACACGGCACGGGGCGGCGGCATCAGCCGCAAGATCGCCAATGTCGCCGACCGCAAGAAGCTGAAATCCGCCGTGAAGGAACTGGACGTGCCGGAGGGCACGGGCGTCATCGTCCGCACCGCCGGGGCCAAGCGCACCAAGTCCGAGATCAAGCGCGACTTCGAGTTCCTGCTGCGCCTCTGGGACGACATCCGCGACCTGACCCTGCGGTCCACCGCGCCGACCCTGGTCTATGAGGAAGCATCGCTGATCACCCGCGCGATCCGCGACTTCTATTCCAAGGACATCGACGAGGTCCTGGTGGAAGGCGAGGACGGTTACCGCGTCGCCAAGGACTTCATGAAGCGGATCATGCCGTCGCACGCGAAGAAGGTTCAGCCCTATCGCGACCGCATTCCCCTGTTCCACCGCTACCAGGTGGAACAGCAGCTCGACAGCATGTACGGCAATGAGGTCACCCTGCCGTCCGGCGGCTATATCGTCATCAACTCGACGGAGGCGCTGGTCGCCATCGACGTGAACTCGGGCAAGTCCACCAAGGGCCGGTCCATCGAGGAAACGGCGACCAAGACCAATCTGGAGGCCGCAGAGGAGGTCGCGCGCCAGTTGCGGCTGCGCGATCTGGCCGGTCTGGTGGTCATCGACTTCATCGACATGGACGAGTCCCGCAACAACCGGGCAGTCGAGCGCAAGCTGAAGGACTGCCTGCGCGTGGACCGTGCCCGCATCCAGATCGGGCGGATCAGCCACTTCGGGCTGCTGGAAATGTCGCGCCAGCGCCTGCGCCCCGGCGTGCAGGACGTCAACATGATGCCCTGCAGCCATTGCCATGGCCTCGGCGTCGTCCGTTCCATCGATTCGACGGCGCTGCACCTGCTGCGCTCCATCGAGGAAGAGGGCATCCGCGAGCGTTCAGCCGGTATCCGCATCCACATGCCGGCGGAGGTCGCGATCTACATCGTGAACCACAAGCGCCGTGCCCTGGCTGAGATCGAGGAACGCTACGGCTTCGCCGTGGAGATCGCCGCAGACATGGAACTGGTGTCCCCGGATCACCGGATCGAGCGCATCGCCGCCTCCGAGATCAGTGAGGAGATCGAGCGCCCGCAGCGGGAGACCACTGCTCCGGCGATCGAGCACGAAGATGATGAGGATGCGGCGGATCAGACCAACGCCCACAGCGACGATGACGAAGACGAGGCCGAGCAGCGGGGGTCGGATGACGATGGTGGCCGCCCGCGCAGCCGTCGCAGGCGCCGCCGGCGCGGCGGTGCCTCCTCCGATCAGGATTCGAACGGCGACAGCAGCGGCCAGGAGGCTTCTCAGGGTGATGATGCCGATGGCGGCAAGTCCGAGGAAGCCGCGTCGGGTGGCGACGATGATGACGACGGCGAGGGCAAGAACCGCCGCCGTCGCGGTCGCCGTGGCGGCCGGCGCAGGCGTGGCCGGAAGGACGACGACCAGTCGTCGAATCAGCAGAACGGCAGCAGCGATGTCGCACCGCTGGGCGATGGCGAGGTCAATGAGGAAGGTATCCAGTCTCCGTTCCTGATGGCCGCCGCAGTGCCGCCGTCCCAGGTCCAGGCCGAGATCGTTGCCGAACAGAGCAGCCCCGACGACGAGCCTGCTGACGGCACGACGCCCGACCAGGCATCGCCCGATCACGCTTCGGATGAGACCGGCAACGGTGAAGCGGAAGCAGAAGCGGGCAGTGACGACACCGTCGAACCGTCCGGTTCCGGGGACGTCGCCGATGCATCGAATGACGATGCGCCGGAAGCCTCTGCCGAGCAGGCCGAGGAAGAAGGCCAGCCCGCTGACGATGATGCCGTGCCGGAGCGGGCGCCCGAGGCTGAGGCCGAGGCCGGGACAGAGACCGAAACGGAAGTAGAGGCTCCTGCGGCGGCAGAGGCTGAGGCAGAAGTCGAGGTTGCAGTCGAGACCGAGGTGACATCGGACGCTGAGCCGGAGCCGGTCGCCGCATCTGCGGAAGAGCCGGAGACCACTTCGGCGGCAGAACCGGCACCCGAACTGGAGCCGGTCGCCGACGCCGCGCCAAAGGCCCCGGCCAAGCGCGGCTGGTGGTCACGCAAGCGCCGCGACGACTGACCCTGACAGCGAGCGGGCGCTCACGCGCCCATTCGACTGGTCGAACAGGCACCATCCTCCAATGCGTTGGGGGATGGTGTTTTTCGTTCCGGTCGCGGCCTTCAGGGTCGGCAAAGAAAAAGCCACCCCGACCTGTTGAAGGGTCGGGGTGGCTTCATGTTCCGGCCAGAGCTGGCGAGGACGCCGGTCAGGCAGCCTTCTTCAGGAAGCGGGCGCCCAGTGTCTCGGCGATCTGGACCGTGTTCAGTGCGGCACCCTTGCGCAGGTTGTCCGACACCACCCAGAGGTTCAGGCCATTGTCGATGGTCGAGTCCGCACGGATCCGGCTGATGAACGTGGCGTAATCGCCAACGCACTCGACCGGTGTGATGTACTGCTCCTCTTCCGGGTTATCGATGACCATGCAGCCCGGGGCCTCGCGCAGCAAATCGCGCGCTTCGTCCGCGGACAGCGGCTCCTCCAGTTCCAGATTTACCGCCTCGGCATGGCCGACGAAGGTCGGCACCCGCACGCAGGTCGCGGTCAGGCGGATCTTCGGGTCAAGAATCTTCTTGGTCTCGACCATCATCTTCCACTCTTCCTTCGTGTCGCCGCCATCCAGGAACACGTCGATGTGCGGGATGACGTTGAAGGCGATCTGCTTCGTGAACTTGCTCGGCTCCGCCGCCTGGTTGACGAAGATACCCTTGGTCTGGCTGAACAGCTCGTCCATCCCCTCACGCCCGGCACCGGACGTCGACTGATAGGTGGAAACCACCACACGACGGATGCGGGCGCGGTCGTGGATCGGCTTCAGCGCCACCACAAGCTGCGCCGTGGAACAGTTCGGATTGGCGATGATGTTGCGCCTGGCAAACCCGGCCAGGGCGTCGGAATTCACCTCCGGCACCACCAGCGGCACATCCGGATCCATGCGGAACGCGGAACTGTTGTCGATCACGACACAGCCCTGGGCCGCGGCCTTCGGCGCATACTCCCGGGCAATGTCGCCACCGGCGGAGAACAGCGCGATGTCGTAGCCCGTGAAATCGAAATCATCGAGGGCTTTCGTTTTCAGGGTCCTGTCGCCGAACGTGACTTCCGTACCGAGCGAGCGGCGGCTGGCAACAGCCGTCACCTCATCGGCGGGGAACATGCGTTCCTCCAGAATGTTCAACATTTCGCGGCCCACATTGCCCGTGGCACCGACGACGGCGACGCGATAGCCCATCTCCCTCGTCCTTTCGATCAGAGAATTCTGCCGCACCCGACTGATGCGGAAGTGGGCGGAGAGATACGCCTTGCCCAGGCAACAGGCAAGTGCTGCACGGCTGAAATATCCTAAGGTGCGGTCAAGCGACCGGGCAGGATCAGCCTATCCTGCCGCCGAATGGGCAGCGAAGCGCCCCCGGATCTTGCCCAGGATCCAGCCGAGCACAGGCAGTCGTTCGTACATCTGGCTGGCCGCATCCCAATAGTCGATATGCTCCGTCACACGACCGTCCGCATCGAAGACGACGACGCTGGTGCCGGTGACAATCCACTTCTCCTTGCCCAACGCGCTGACGTAACCGCTCATGGTCCAGCGCAGCCATCCTGTCTGCCCGTCCAGGCACCGCGCATCGACCACCAGGGCGTAGTCGCGGACATCGCGCAGCATCGCGGTGAACATGCGCTGCAGACGCTCATGGCCACGAAAGTCGCTGAACGGGTCCTTGAAGCGGGCATCGGCTGCATAGACATCCGGCACCCGCTCAATGTCAGCCGTCGTCATGCCCTCAAAGAAGGCGACGTAGTACTCAAGAGGATCGGCTGCGCGTTGTCCATCGGACGAGGGGGAAGTAGAGGGCATAGGGCAGACACCTCACCATTTTCAGGATCGTCGTGAAGACAAAAGGGAACCTGACCTCGAACCCGCGACCGATCACACCATCGACCAGCCGCTCCGCCGCCTGTTCGACCGGCATCAGAAACGGCATCGGGTGATCGTTGCGGTCGGTCAGCGGGGTCTTCACGAACCCCGGATTGACCACGCCCATATGGACGCCCAGCGGTTTCAGTTCGCAGTGCAGGGCCTCTGCCATGTTGATCAGCGCCGCCTTCGAAGCGCCATAGCTTGCGGCGCGCGGCAGGCCGCGATACCCGGCGACAGAGGAAACGACAAAGATGCGACCGGCCCCGCGCTCGATCATGCGCGGCAGCAGGGGCTCGAGACAGCGCGACGCGCCGACGACATTCAGGTCCAGCGTGGCGCGCATCGCCTCCGCCGTGAACGTCTGGGCTGTCGTCGGGGTATAGCTGCCGGCACACAGGACAGCCGATCCGATGGGACCAAGCTCATCCTCGATCCGCGCGACGACCGCCGCGATAGCTTCCGCATCGGTGATGTCACCGGGGAAGGCCGTGATGTCGCCCAACTGGCCCGCCGCCTCTTGCGCCAGCCTGTTCAGTTCGTCCTCGCGTCGCGCGGTCGCCGCCACGCGATAGCCGCGCCGCGCGAACTCCAGCGCCGAAGCGCGGCCAATCCCCGAACTGGCTCCGGTTATCCAGACTATTCCACTCATTCTGTACGCTCCGCCAATCCCTCGGCGGCCCTGCACTTCTCGCAGCGATACTCGATCCGTTCGCCACCCTTCGTCAGGAACCGCAGTTTCACCCACCGGCCCGCAGCGTCGTACCAGACGTCCACATCGTGCAGGTCACCCGTGTAGAGATAGCGATCCGCCATGACATATCCATGTGCGGTTTCGACCCGCTCCTGACCCTTGGCGTTGATTGAAACGCTGGCCAGATGCCCGGTCAGCGTATTGAGCACCCGCGTCTGGCCGATGATTCCCGGATGCCAGTGATTGGACGGGAACAGCGCTCCCTCCACCCGACGAAGGCCACCCGATCCATCGACCACCACTTCCCCGCCGAACCGCCGGGCGGAAACCTCCGCCTGCGTGCCGTCATCGTTCACGGACGCGTCCAGCGACTGCAGCGCGGCCCCATCCCAGACGGAACTTGACCCATATTCGAAGCGATAGGCCGTGATCCCGAGGAATTTCACGCGGGCACGGAAGTCGATCTGGACGTCGACCAGATCACCATCGCGCCGGAACTGCACGGTGTGCGTACCGATCTGGCGATCCTTGCGCCAGACACTGAACCGGATATCGGAGCCATACATGACCAGGGGGTCGAAGGCGGACCCATGCGCGGTCGCCGCACGGGCAGCACGGTCGACTGTCATCAGGACGAGAAGAACCGCGAGCAGGATCGCGGTTGCAGGCCATGAAGATGGATTTCGGCGTGGGGTCATGATTGATAAGCTACGCCGCGACCTGCGGATCGGATCATGCCCCGGGGCAAGAATGCTGGACATCTGCTGAAATGACCATTGCGCTGATCATCATCGGACTGCTGATTGTGGCGTTTCTGCTGGGCCCGCGGGCGCGGGTGCGGGATCGTGTCAGCTATGAGCGGGGGGAACTGGGTCAGGATCCGGTGGAGACCCTGGCGCGCCGGGAAGCCCGGTTCAGCGATATCCGCCCGGGACTGGACAGGGAGATCGTCTGGCGCGATCCGGCAGCCCGTGACAGACGCCCATGGGCCGTGGTCAACATCCACGGCTTCTCGGCCAGCAAGCAGGAGCTTCGCCCGCTGCCTGACATCGTGGCTGAGGGTCTGGACGCCAACCTCTACTTCACGCGTCTCGCCGGTCACGGCAGGACGGCATCGGCCATGGCGGAGCCGGACGCCGACGACTGGCTGGACGATATGGCAGAGGCGCTGGAGGTGGGGAAGCTGCTGGGTGAGCGGGTGCTGGTGCTCGGCATGTCCACGGGCGCGACCCTGGCCGCCTGGGCGGCGATGCGCGATGACATGCGTCATGACATGGACGCCATCGTGTTCATCTCACCCAACTTCGAGATCCGGCGGAACGGCACCCGCTATCTGACCATCCCCTGGGCGCGGCAACTGCTGCGGCTGTTCATGGGCCGGATCAATCCCATTCGGGAGGGCGAGAATCCCGCGTTCAGCCAGGCCTGGACCACCGGATATCCGGCCGAAGCGCTGTTGCCGATGGCGGCTGCCGTCCGTCATGTGCAACGTCTGAAGCTCGAGGAAACCAGCCAGCCCGCGCTGTTCATCCATTCACCCGACGACCAGGTGATCAGCGTGCCGCACGTGCAAGCGACGTATCAGCGTTGGGGCGGCGCACCGAAGGCCATGATCCAGGTGACCGACGCCGAGGACAAGCTGCAGCACATCATTGCCGGGGACATTGTCAGCCCGACACCGACACGGCGGCTGGCCGATCAGGTGGTGGACTGGGTGAGGTCCCTGTCCGCGAACTGAGCGATACGTGCGGAGATCTCGTCCGGGATCTGATGCGCGATCCAGTGATCGTTCTCCGGATAACGGTGCACGGTGATGTCCGGTCCGGCCTCCTGCATCCGCTCCAGGTTTTCCGGCGCGAAATAGGGATCCCCCTCCCCCCAAAGCACCATCGTCGGGACGGAAACCTGCGTCTCGGCAACCGTCCGAGGCGCCGCATCATCGCCACTCGGCGGACCCGACCTGTTGGCGCGGTAATAGTTCAGACCACCGGTCAGGGAACCCGGCAACTGCCAGTGCGCCAGATAGGCCGCCGCATCGTCCTCCGTCAGGTGCCCGGCCTTCAGTCCGGGATCGAGAATGTTGGTGCGCAGACCCGCGAAATCGTCCCGGCTGACCAGCATCTCGGCCTGTTCGGAGCGGAAGGCCAGCATGTACTGGCTGCGCGTCACCTGTTCACTGTCGGGCTGGCGCAGCAACTCGCTCATGATTCCCGGATGGGCACAGTTGATGATCACCAGACGGTCGATCAGGTCGGGACGGCGGATGGCCACTTCCCAGGCCATGAAGCCACCCCAGTCATGCCCGACCAGAATCACCTTTTCCCGCCCGTAGGCCGCGATGATACCCGCGACGTCGTCCACCAGATTGCCGATCTCGAAGCTCTCCAGATCCTCCGGCTTCTCCGTCAGGTTGATGCCCCGGCAGTCCGGCGCCACGCAGAACCAGTTGTCCGACAGGGTCTCGAGCTGCTTCCGCCAGGCGTACCAGAACTCGGGAAAGCCATGCAGGAACAGGATCATGGGGGACAGCGGATCCCCGGCCTCGGCGCAGTGAAACCGAAGGCCATTGGCCTGAACGTCAACATGGCGGATCGCATTCGTACCCATCGGATCAGTCCTCCCGGAAGCGCCCATAGGCCTGTTCGGAGGCAATGATGACATGCTCTTGGCAACCGTTGAGGCGATGGTGGTTCTGCGCCTCGTAGTCCGCCGACGTGATGAAGCTGCGGAAGGCCGCCTTCGACGGATAGCGGACCAGGGCCACGAAGTCCCAGTCGCCGAACTGCGCCGGACCGAACGACGCTCCCTTCGCATCGCCAGTCCAGATGATGCCGCCGCCGACGCCCCGGATCAGGTGGTTCACGCCCTTCGAATAGCGCACGTAGGCGTCCCAGCCACTGCCATCACCGTCCAGAGATTTCTCCCGGAACTTCATCAGGTTCACCATGACAACCGGTGTGTCATCGGCAATCCGTGCCAGTGTCTCGTCGTGCAGTTCGTCAATCGCGGCCATCATGCCCTCCCCGATAGCTGTCCCGGCTCTGCCAAGAATGGAACCGAAACGAAAACAGGGGCCGACCATGTGGCCGCCCCCTGCTTTTCGTCAACAGTCGTCAGACTGTGGATCAGTAAGCGATGTTCTCGCCAATCCGTACCCAGCGACCGCCCTGAACCTGCGACAGGAAGGATTCGTTGGATCCCTGACGCTTCTCCGGACCGAAGCTCTGAACCGGACCACCGAAGATGTCGCGATAACCCTTGATCTGCTCGAAGCCCTTGATCATCGAGTCGACTGTCAGATCCTTGCCGGCGTTCTGCAGCGCGAGAACGGTCATGTCAGCAAAGATGTAACCGAGCTGGGCCGGGAAATCCGGGTTCTTGCCGAACTTCTCCTTGTAGGAGTTGTACCAGTTGCGAACCAGCGGATCCGGGTTGTCGCCATAGGCCATCTGGAAACCGGTCATCGCCATGAAGCCCTCGGTCACGCCACCCTTGGCACCGGCGGTGTAGCCGTTGTAGGTCGCGATGGAACCGACGAAATCGACATCCCAGCCCATCGAACGCGCGGTCACGTAGGGGATGATCGTGTCGGAGACGATGGTGCCCATGTAGACAACGTCACAACCGGCCTCACGCAGCTTGGTGACGGACGCGGTGAAATCCTTGTCTGTCGGCTTGTGCGCAGTTTCGGCGATCAGCGACTGGCCCATGGCCTCCGCCTGATCCTTGGCACCGAATTCGATCTCGCGACCGAAGTCCGTATCCTGGTACATCGTGCAGGGCTTGGTCTTGCCGCGGGTTTCCGCGAACAGCTTCACAGCCGCACGGATCTGATCGTAGTAGGTCGAGCCACCAGCGAACTTCAGCTTGTGGAACGGCTCGAACATCTGCCGCGCGGACGAGAACGGGAACAGGTTCGGGATGCCCGCAGCAAGCTGACGCGGCAGCACAGCGTTGTTCATCGGGGTGCCGAGCGCGGACAGCATGGTGAAGACGCGGTCACGGTTGATCAGCTTGTTGCCCGCCTGAACGGCCTTCGGCACCTGATACTCGTTGTCCTCGATCACCAGCCGGATCTTGCGACCGTGGATGCCACCTTCGGCATTCACCGCGTCGAACCGCTGACGCATGCCTTCGACAGATGGCACACCCCAGACCGCAACCGGGCCCGAAAGCGCCGTATGCGTGCCGATCAGGATCTCGTCATCGGTCACGCCGCGCTCTGCGGCCTGCGCCGCGCTTGCGATCATTGTTGCCGTGGCGGCCACTGCAGCCAGGCCAAGAAGCTTCTTTTTCATCCGATCCTCCCTGTTTCCGGCCCCGTTTGGTTCAGGACCGTTTCTGTGACACCAAGTCTATCAGAATTCCGTTTCAGACAAAGCGTTTCACCCATTTGTGGCACCAATCAGGCCGCTTCCGAATACATGCTGTCGATCAGGCTTTCGTACTTCTTCTCGACGAACTTCCGCTTCAGCTTCATTGTCGGCGTGACCTCGTCGTCTTCCGGGTCAAGCTGCTTGTCCAGCACGCGGAACTTCTTGATGGTCTCGACCCGGGCGAACTTTGCGTTCACCCGCTCGATCTCCTCCGACACCAGTTCGATGACTTCGGGTGCGCGTGCCAGCGATGCAAAGCTGGTGAAGGCGATGTTGCGTTCCTGCGCGAACTTCTCGACCATCTCCTGATCGATCATGACCAGCGCCGTCAGATACTTGCGACGGTCACCGATGACCACTGCGTCAGAGACATAGGGCGAGAACTTCAGCTCGTTCTCGATCTCCGACGGGGTGATGTTCTTGCCACCGGCGGTGATGATGATGTCCTTCATCCGGTCGGTGATCTTCACATAGCCCTCGTTGTCGATGGCACCGACGTCGCCGGTGTGCAGCCAGCCGTCGACCACCGTCTCCGCCGACTTCTCCGGCTGGTTCAGGTAGCCCATGAAGATATGGCGGCCCCGCAGCAGGATCTCCCCCTCCGGCGAGAGCTTGCATTCGGCGTAGCGGGCGCAGCGGCCGACTGTACCGAGCTTGATGTCGCCGGGCAGATTGGTGGTGGCGAGACCGGTGTTCTCCGTCTGGCCATAGAGCTCCAGCATTTCGATGCCCAGCGCCATGTACCAGCGGATCAGCTGCGGCGAGATCGGCGCGGCACCCGTGCCGACCCAGTCAACCCGTGACAGGCCGAGGACGTTGCGGACATTGCGCAGGACCAGGAAGAGGCCGATCCTGAACTTCAGCTTCTCCAGGAACGTCGGCTCCTGCCCCTCCAGCTTCTTGTCGGCGACGGCCAGGCCCCAGTCGATCGCGACCTTGTAGGCGAACTGCTGCAGCTTGGTGGCATCACGGACGGCAATGTTGATCTGCGAATAGAGCTTCTCCCAGATCCGCGGCACCGCGAAGAAGGTGGTCGGCTGGATCTCCTGGATGTTCTCGAACACCGTCTCCGGGTTCTCGACGAAGTTCGCGATATTGCCGGTATAGAGTGAGAAATAGGTCAGCGTGCGCTCCGCCACGTGGCAAAGCGGCAGGAAGGCCACGCGCTCCCCGCCGGTTTCCTGCGGCAGGATCTGGGTGCCATTGGCCATCTGGAAGCACAGGTTGTCATGGCTGATCATCGCGCCCTTGGGCGGGCCGGTGGTGCCGGAGGTATAGACCAGAATGGCCATGTCACCCGGCTCGGCCCGCTGCAGCAGTTCTTCCCAGCGTCCCGGGTTCGCATCATTGTGCGCCTGACCGCCGGCCAGAAAATCACTGAAGCTGACAACCATGGCGTCCTCGAAGGTCGCCAGTCCCTCCATGTCGAAGACCACGATCAGCTTCAGGCTGGGGCACTGTTCGCGCACGGTCAGCACCTTGTCGAGCTGTTCCTCATCCTCGACGAAGATCACGCCGGTCCGGGAGTCATTCACCAGATATTCGACCTGGGCCGCCGCGTCGGTCGGATAGATACCGGCACAGGCGGCACCGATGCCCTGAATGCCCATGTCGGTGAACATCCATTCCGGCAGCGTGTTGGACAGGACAGCCACGACATCGCCCTTGGCAACGCCATGCTTGTCCAGCGCCATGCCGACATTGCGTGCCTTGTCGCCGAATTCCGCCCAGGTGATCGCCTTCCAGATCCCGTGGTCCTTCTTGCGCATGGCGATCCTGCTCGACCAGTTCGTGACGCGATGCCAGAACATCTGCGGCACTGTCGTGGCGTCGGGATCGTCCACAAGAATCAGTTCACGGCCATCTTCGGCCATCTGTCGGGTCTCGGTCAGCCTTGCGGTCATGGTCTGCTCCGCCTTCTCCCGTTGCACGATACGGTCCGAACCTGCGCCGGGAATGAATCCCGGGGCCGTCGCCCTATCGCCAGAGTTTCTTCTTCTTCCAGCGCCGTTCGCCACGTGCGCCTTCGTCCTTCACGCCCAGGTAGAATTCCTGGATGTCCTCACGCTGGATCAGCTTCTCGCATGGGTCCTCCATGACGATCCGCCCGACCTCCAGCACATAGCCGAAATCAGCGGTCTTCAGCGCCATGTTGGCATTCTGCTCCACCAGCAGCATGGTCACGCCGCGCTCCTTGTTCAGGCGCACGATGATCTCGAAGATCTCCTTCACCAGACGCGGGCTCAGCCCCAGCGACGGCTCGTCCAGCAGCATCACCTTCGGTCGCGCCATCAGCGCCCGGCTGATCGACAGCATCTGCTGCTCACCGCCTGAGAGCTGGCCGGCCGGCTGCTCCCGCCGCTCCTTCAGGACCGGGAAGTAGTTGAAGACCATGTCGATGTCGTCGACGACACCCTTGGCATCCTTGCGGGTGAAGGCTCCCATCCGCAGGTTTTCCTGCACCGACAGGAACGGAAAGACCTCCCGCCCTTCCGGCACGTGACTGATACCCCGCCGCATCACCCAGTCGGGTTCGCGGGAGGTGATGTCCTCGCCTTCGAACGTCACCTTGCCCTTGCGCGGATCCATGACGCCCGAGATCGTCTTCAGGATCGTGGTCTTGCCTGCCCCGTTGGAGCCCAGCACCGTGACGATATCGCCTTCGTTGACCGTGATGCTGACACCGCGAATGGCCATGATCGGCCCGTAGTAGGTCTCGACGTTGGAAACTGTCAGAATGGGTTCACTCACCGTTCAGCCCCCCAGATACGCGCGAATGACCTCTTCGTTCGACTGCACCTCGGAGGGGCTGCCGAGCGTGAGGACGCGGCCATAGTTCAGTGCGAGAACGCGGTCGGAGACCCGGTTCACCAGGCTCATGTCATGTTCGACCATCAGCACGCTGATCCCCAGCAGGTCCCGGATATCCTTGATCCAGAAAGCCATGTCGCTGGTTTCCTCGACATTCAGGCCCGACGAGGGCTCATCGAGCAGCAGCAGCTTCGGTTCGGTACAGAGGGCGCGCCCCAGTTCCACCACCTTCCGCACGCCGTAGGGCAGGTTGGCGATCCGCTGATCGCGGTACCGGGCGAGGTCCAGGAACTCGATCACCTTCTCCACCTCCTCACGGTGCGCCAGTTCGGCACGCCGGGTGGAGGGCAGGAAGAAGATGTTCGCAAGCAGGGTGCCGCTGCGATGGGCATGGCGCCCGATCAGCAGGTTCTGCAGCACGGTCGCCTGTTCGAAGAGTTCGATGTTCTGGAACGTGCGTGCGATGCCCCGCCCTGCGATCAGATGCGGGGCGGTGTTGGTGATATCCTCGTCATTGAAGATCAGCTTGCCTTCGGTGGGTTCGTAGATGCGACTGATCAGGTTGAAGATCGTCGTCTTGCCCGCACCGTTGGGGCCAATGATCGTGAAGATCTCGCCCTCTTCGATCTCGAAATCGACACCATCCACGGCCTTAACGCCGCCAAAATGGATCGCCAGTTTGTCCGCCTTGAAGAAGGTCACCGCAGCCGCTCCGTCTTCACATAGGATTTCTGCCGCGCAAAGGTCGATTTCTTGTACAGCGGGAACAGATCGAAATAGGTCTTCACCTTCAGCCAGCGGCCATAGAGGCCCATCGGTTCGAAGATGATGAACAGCACCAGCAGCGCACCGAAGATCGCGGCCTCCAGACCCGGCGAATTGACGAAGCGCACCAGGCCGGCGAGGAACTCGACCCCGCCCGCACCGGCCGTCACCTCGTCACGCATGATCGGGATGAAGGACCGCAGCATGATCAGGAACGCGGCACCCAGCACCGCACCCTGAATGGTGCCGATACCACCGACGACGCAGATCAGAAGCAGTTCGATGGAAATGAAGATGTTGAACGCGTCCGGTGCCAGATGGGAGATCTGGTGCGCGAACAGTCCGCCGGCGAGGCCGGTGACGAAGGCGCTGATACCGAACGCCGTCGTCTTGTAGTACGCCAGATGGATGCCCATCGACTGCGCGGAAATCTCCGAATCCCGGATGGCAACGAAGGCACGGCCCGTCGGGCTGCGCAGCAGGTTCCGCGCGATCAGTGCGGCGAGCACCAGCACCGCGATGCAGATGTAGTAGAGCGAGACCGGTGACCAGAGTTCGACCCAGCCGACATGCAGGCCGCCGACCGAGAACCATTCCCCCTGGTACATCGCCTCCGGCTGGATGGAGAGGAAGTCAGGCGCCGCAACCGGCAGCCCGTCAAAGCCGCCGGTGACCGACGACCACTTCGACATGACCTCCTGCGTGATCAGGGCGACGGCCAGCGTGGCGATGGCCAGATAGATGCCGTGCATCCGCAGTGTGGGCAGGCCCACGGCGACACCGATCGCGCCCGCAAGCAGTCCGCCCAGCGGCAGCGAGACGAGAAACGGCACGCCGTTCTGCAGCAGGTAGGCATGCGTATAGGCACCGATACCCAGGAAGGCGGAGTGTCCGAGGCTCGCCATGCCGGTGAAACCGACGGCGATCATCAGACCCATGGCCGCGATGGAGTAGATCAGCCAGAGATTGGCCTCACCCACATAATAGACGCCTGCGAAGATCGGCAGTGCCAGCAGCGCCGCCAGAAAAATGCCGTAACCGATCAGGTCCCCATTGTGCCGCCAGAGGCGCAGGTCCTGTTCGTAGCGTGTCTTGAAAACAAAGCGCATCGGATCAGACCTTCTTCCTGCCCATCTGGGAGAAAATGCCTTCCGGCCGGACAACCATCACCGCCAGAAGCACGGAGAAGACCATGATGTCCTTGTAGCCGGGGGCGAGCAGATAATCGGAGAACTGCTCCACCAGCCCGATGATGATACCGCCCACCAGCGCACCGGGAATGGAGCCGAAACCACCCACGACCGCACCGGCGAAGGCCTTGATCGCGATGAAGCCGATGGACGGGTCCATGACGTTCGCGATCGGCATCATCATGACACCGGTAATGGCAGCGACACCGGCGGAGATGCCCCAGATCAGCGAGAAGATCAGAGCCACCGGAATGCCCATGTAGTAGGCCGCAAGCTGGTTCTGGGACGCGGCCTGCATGGCCACACCGATGCGTGTGCGCTGGAAGAACATGTAGAGGCCGGCGCAGAGCACCAGCGTCCCCACCACCGCCGCCAGCTTGCCCGCATCCAGCGTCATCGCCGCCACCTGCACGGCCTTGCCGGTGAAGGGGGTCAGGAACGCGATCTGTTCGACATTGAAGGCATAGGGCATGACGAACCGCAGCACATAGCCGATGCCGATGGTTGCCATGACGATGGAAAACTGTGGTTGGCCGATCAGACGGCGGATCACGACCACATCCAGCAGGAAGCCGAAGATGATCATGAGCACGACTGTGAGCAGGAAGCCGAGCCAGAAGTTGAGCCCGAAACCGGCAATCAGTCCGAAGGCGATGAACGCGCCGACCATCATCAGGTCGCCCTGCGCGAAGTTCACCATCTCCGTTGCCTTGTAGATCAGCACGAAACCAAGCGCGATCAGGCCGTAGATACAGCCGAGCGCCAGTCCGTTGACGAACAACGAAATATAAATCTGGACGGAATCCACGTCCCCGTATCCTCCCCTGAACCGCACATGGCGGCATTGCCAACCTTCAGAGCCACCGGTCCTGTCCCGAACCTTGTGTCGCCCCAATTCGATTACGCGGGTTTCGCCACGTAACGGCTCGGGTAGGATAGGGGCGGTTTGACGGCTGTCAATTCGTCAACGACAGGGGGAGGACACAAACTTGGCCTATGCAATACCGTTCGTCCGGGAACTGGACTTCGAATACGGGGAGCTTGCGGAGCTGAGCCCGCTGGTCCGCAGGGTGATCTGCAACAATCCGGGCGGGTTCACATTCCATGGCACCGGCACCTACATCATCGGACGCGGCAAGGTTGCCATCGTCGATGCCGGGCCACTGGACGAGCGACATGTGGAGGCCGTGCTGCGCGCGGTGGAGGGGGAAACGGTGACACATCAGCTGATCACCCATACCCACATCGACCACAGCCCGGCCGCGCGGCTGGTCAAGGACGCGACCGGGGCGCAGACCTGGGGCTACGGCCCGCACGGCGGCGATCGCGGCGGCCCGAAGGTGGAAGAAGGCGGCGACCATGACTTCGCGCCGGATCACGTGATTCGGGATGGCGACGTCATTGAAGGTGACGGCTGGTCGGTGGAGGCGGTCCACACGCCGGGCCATACCTCGAATCACATCTGCTTCGGACTGCGGGAGGAGAAGGCGCTGTTCACCGGCGATCACGTCATGGGCTGGTCCACGACCGTGGTCTCGCCGCCGGACGGCAACATGACCGACTACTTCAACTCCCTCGACAAGCTGCTGGAGCGCGATGACCAGCGCTATTACCCGACCCACGGCGCGCCCATCGAGAACGTGCACGACTTCGTGCGGGCCTACCGGGCGCACCGGCAGTTGCGCGAAAGCCAGATCCTGGACCTGCTGAAGGGCGGTCCCAGGACCATTCCGGCAATGGTCGCCACCATGTACGCCGATGTGCCGAAGAACCTGCATCCGGCCGCAGCCCGGTCGGTGCTGGCGCATCTGATCCACATGGTTCACGACGGTCGGGTGGCGGTGGACGGCACAGCCGACGCCCAGGCCACCTACCGCGTCGCCTGAGGAGAGAAGCCATGCTGCGTGAACGCATCGAAGCCAGGTGGATCGACGCCTTTGCCGAGACCTTCCGCCTCTGCGAGGTGAAGCCGGGCGAGGTCTGCGCCATCCTCTCCGAGAGCCAGAGCCGGAAGGTGAATGTGGATCTGGCGGAACTGGCGCTGCAGCGGATGGGGGCGGAGGTCTTTCATGTCGTCCTGCCCTCCCCCCGCCAGACGGCCCCGGCCCCGGTACGCTCGACCGGTGCATCGGATGCGATTCGCGGGCTGGAACCGGTCATCGGCGCGCTGGGCGCTTCCGGTTTCGTCGCCGACTGCACGGTGGAGGGGCTGCTGCATGCACGGGAGCTGCCGGCGATCCTGAAGGGCGGCGCACGGGTTCTCATGGTTTCCAACGAACATCCGGAACTGCTGGAACGCCTGACACCGACACCGGAACTGGAAGCCAAGGTGAAGACCGGCATCAGGATGCTGCGTGACGCGAAGCAGATGCGCGTGACCTCGGCTGCCGGCACGGACCTGACAGTCGATGTGGAGAAGGCGCCGGCAGGCGGTGGCTGGGGCTTCAGCAAGCGCGCGGGCACCATCACCCACTGGCCCGGCGGCCTGTGCCTCTGCTTCCCCGCACCTGGCTGCGTCAACGGCACCATCGTCATGAACACCGGCGACGTGAACCTGACGTTCAAGCGCTACATCGACCGCCCGATCCGCCTGACGATCGAGAACGACTACATCACCGACATCTCCGGCGATGGCGTCGATGCCGCCCTGTTCGACAGCTACATCGCGGCCTGGGGCGACCGGGAGGCCTATGCCGTCAGCCATGTGGGATGGGGCATGAACCCCGCGGCCCGCTGGGACTCCCTGACCGCCTATGACCGCAGCCAGGTCAATGGCACGGAACTGCGCGCCTTCGCCGGGAACTTCCTCTATTCGACCGGCGCCAACGAGGTTGCGGGCCGCCACACGCTCGGCCACTTCGACCTGCCGATGCGGGGACATACCATCAGCCTGGACGGTACGGTGGTGGTGGAGAACGGCGTGCTGCAGGGTGAGCTTGCATGAGCACCGTTCCAACCTTCACGGATAGCGGGTCGGGACCGGCCATCATCTTCCTGCATGGCATCGGCGGCAATGCCGGGAACTGGCAGCCGCAGATCGACATCCTGTCCTCGCGCTACCGCTGCATTGCCTGGAACGCGCCGGGTTACGCCGATTCCCCGGCCCTGCCGGATATGACCTTTCCCGCGCTGGCCGACGCACTTGCGCGACTTATGGATCATCTAGGACTCGAAAGGGCGGTGATCTGCGGCCTGTCCATGGGGGGGTATGTGGCGCAGGAATTCCTTGCCCTGCATCCGGAAAGGGTGCGTGCCGCGATCCTGATGTGCACCAGCGCCGCCTTCGGCAAGCCGGGGGGCGATTTCCAGCAGAAGTTCCTCGCCGCGCGCCTGAAGCCGATGGATGAGGGCAAAACCCCCGCCGATATCGCGCCCGCGCTGGTGGCGGGCATGGTCGGCCCCAACGCCGGGCCGGAGGTTGGTCGGGCCCTGACGGAATCCATGAGCATGATCAGCCCCGAGACCTATCGCCAGGCGCTGAACTGCCTCGTCACCTTCGACCGGCGGGACGCGGTGAAGCAGATCGCCGTGCCGACCTGTCTGATTGCGGGGGAAGAGGATACGACAGCCCCTGCCACGGTCATGGAGCGCATGGCGGCGCGCATTCCGGGCAGCCGCTTCCACGTCATCGGCGGTGCGGGCCACATCGCGAATCTGGAAGCACCGGAGGAGACCTGCCGCCTGATCAGCGGTTTCATGGAGGGACTTCCGACATGAGCATGTGGGCCGACTTCGATCTTACCGACCGGCAGCGTGAACTGGTCGGGCTTGCCACGGAACTTGGTCCGACCTTCGCCTCGCGGGCACCGGAGATCGACCGCGATGCCCGCTTCCCGCACGAGAATTATGCCGACATGCGCGACGCCGGGCTGCTGGCGCTCTGCATCCCCAGCCAGTACGGCGGCCTGGGGGCCGACTACCGGACCTATTTCCTTGTCGCATCCGAGATCGGTCGCCACTGCGGTGCGACCGCGCTGACGCTGAACATGCATTCCTGCTCCATGCTCTGGTCCGGGCCTCTGGCCGACGACCTGCCGATGACGGACGAAGAGCGGCGCGGACATCAGGAGCGCCGGGCCGCGCTGTATGATCTGGTGCTGCATGAGAAGGCGATCTTCGCCCAGCCCTTTTCCGAGCCCCATACCCAGGCGGCGACCGGCAAGGCCCCCTTCGGCACCACGGCGCGGAAGGTCGACGGCGGCTATGTCGTCACGGGAAAGAAACATTTCGCCTCCCTCGCCGGGGCCGCGACGCATTACTCGGTGCTCTGCACTGAGGAACGCGAGGGCAGCGACCTCGACCCGAAGGACACCATCATGCTCGCCGTGCCGGGCGATGCGGAAGGGTTCTCGGTCGTCGGCGAATGGGACACGCTCGGCATGCGCGGCACGGTCTCGAAGAGCCTGGACATCGACGGGGTCTTCGTGCCCGACGCGCATCAGATCATGCCGCGCGGTGTCTACTACAAGGCCGCGATCCAGTGGCCGCACATGTTCCTGACCCTGACCCCGGCCTACATGGGCATCGCCCAGGCCGCCTATGACTTCGTGGTGGCCTTCCTGCGGGGCGAGGTGGAGGGGGCGAAGGGCGTGAAACGTGGCAGCCCGATCAAGCAGTTCGCGGTAGCGGAGATCCGCATCAAGCTGGAGCAGATGCGCGCGCTGTTCCTGGAGGCCGCGACGGATGCCCGCTTCAACCCGTCGAAGGACGCCCGGATGCGGGCCTATGTCGCCAACTACACCATCATGGAGACGGTGAACGACATCTGTCGTCTGGCGATCCGCACCTGTGGCGGCACCTCCATCATGAAGAGGTTCCCGCTGGAGCGGCTCTATCGCGACAGCCGCTGCGGCGCGCTGATGCTGCCCTGGTCGGCGGAAGCCTGCCTGGAGCGGCTGGGCCGGGAATGCCTGTACGAGCGCGGCGAGAGCGACTGATGGCAGGCATTCCGCCACTGCCGCTGCTGCTGTCGGTCCTCGGCCTGATTCCCTTCGTCGGCGGCGTGGTGGCCATCGAGTTCGCGGAGGGCGGCTGGAAGGGCTGGGCGATCTATTCCCTGCCCGTCTATGGCGCGATCATCCTGTCGTTCCTGGGCGGCACCACCTGGGGCTTCGCCCTGGCCGATACACAGCAGCGGCGGGTGTCCCTGCGCCTGATCATCGCCATGGCACCGAGCATCGCCGCCTGGCTGATCCTGTTCCAGCCCCCGGTCAACCGGATGCTGTCGCTCGCCGCCTGCCTGGTGATCTGGGCGGCGGTCGATCACCTGATGGTGCGCCACGACCTGCTGCCCCGCTGGTACCCGAAACTGCGCTGGCCGATCACCCTGATCGCCGCCGCGTCGCTGGTCGTCGGATCGCAGCAGATCGGATAGGCCGACCGCTTCAGCGTTCGTTGATCAGGTCCAGCGGGTAGACCGGCCTGCGGACGTTCTCGTAGTTCAGCAGGCTGTTGTCGGAAGTGGTGACCCCCACGCCGTCCAGCGTCAGGGTCGCCTTGGCAAGCGGCGCGAATCCGGCGCGATAGTGAATGCGGGATTTCAGCAGCAGATAGCGCTTGTGCAGCGGGTCGATGCCGACGGAGGTGAAGACGCCGGTATCCCACGGCTCGTGATGCTGTGACACGACCACGATCTGCATGCCGCCGGTCTCCAGCACCGCCGTCGGTCCCATGCGCACGGTGACACCCGTGTACATCGGCCCGCGACAGACCCATTCACCATCGGTCAGGGTGCGCACCTTGCCGGTCAGTTCCAGCGGCGCGCCCGCCCGGTCGATGGCGGGCATGTCGGTGCGCCCGCCCAGGGTCAGGGTGATGGTCGATCCGACACCCGCCGCCTGCATCCGTTTCACGGCCTCCGGATCACATACGGCGGCAACGGCCACATCCTGCAGCCCCTGACGCAGCACCTCCGCGATCACGGTCATCACGTCCTGTGTACCGCCAGAGCCCACATTGTCGGCGTGGTCGAGCAGGATCACCGGCCCGTCCGTCAGTTCCTTCGCCTCGCTTACCGCCTCTTCCAGTGGCCGATGCGGATAGATGAAGGCTTCGCGCTCGGCCCATGCGGCGGCCATGATCTCGTCGCGCACCTGTTCCGCCAGCGCCAGATCGTTGTCTGTCACGATGACGACCGAAGTCCCCGCGTCCGGCATGTCAGCCAGCGCGAAACCGCCGAAGACCGTCGCGGCCAGCACGCCGGGGCGCTGCTCCGCCGCCCGGGCCATGGCGATCAGGCTCTTCATCGGCTCATCGTCGGTGCCCTGCATCAGGGTCTGCGACAGCAGTGGCAGGTTGCCCCAGCGCATGACCGGCGTGACCTCTCCATCCAGCATCCGCAGCAGCACGTCACCGATCTGCTGCCCCATCTCATGCATGTCCACATGCGGGTAGGTCTTGTAGCCGATCAGGGCGTCGCAATTGTCGACCATGGCATCGGTCAGGTTGCAGTGCAGGTCGCAGGTGACCGCGATGGGCACGTCCGGGGCCACGGCACGGATGCGGCGCAGCAACTCCCCCTCCCCATCGAAGGTATGCTCCGCCACCATCGCACCGTGCAGGTCCAGCATCACGGCATCGCAGCCGTCCGCCACCGCATCAACGATTGCCCCGGCCATCAGCTCGTAGGCGTCCCGCTGCACCTTGCCCGACGGCATCGCCTCCGCCGCCACCGGGGTCACGATCTCCGCGCCACGCGCCCGCGCCAGGTCCAGATAGGCGGCAAACGGCATCCCGGTGCCGTCATAGGCCGCCAGCGCCTCGTCCCCCAGAAAGCTGCCCCAGCCGGTGAAGCGTGCCCAGTCGGTCACCACGGGCGAGAAGGTGTTGGTCTCGTGTTTCATCATGGCAATGACGATGCGCATGGGTGTTCCCCTCCCCCGGTTCGAATCCGTCGTGCATTCTACAAATGAAAAGGCCCGGTGGCGAACCACCGGGCCTTTCCCGATCAGACTGGCAGTCGCGAAGCCTATTCGCGGTCGCCCAGCAGATGCATCAGCATCATGAACAGGTTGACGAAGTTCAAGTACAGCGCCACCGCATCGAAGATCGCGGAGCGGACAGCCACATCGCCTTCCATCCGGTGCTGGATGTAGGTCGACTTGATCCGCTGCGTATCGAAGGCGGTCAGGCCCGCGAAGATCAGCACACCGACCATCGAAATGACCATCTGCATCATGGAGGATTCCATGAAGATGTTCACGACGGAGGCGATGATCAGGCCGATCAGGCCCATCATCAGGAAGCTGCCCATGCCGGACAGGTTCTTCTTGGTGGTATAGCCGAACAGGCTGAGACCGGCGAAGGAGGCTGCGGTGATCATGAACACGCGCACGACCGAAGCATCGGTATAGGCGATGAATATCGTCGACATCGAAACGCCGAACATCGCCACCATCAGCCAGTAGAGCGCCTGCATCACCGGGGTGCTGAGCTTGTTCTGGGCGAAGGACATCACCAGAAGGATGCCGATCGGAGCCAGCATGACGACGATGCCGAGGCCGGAGCCGAAGATCGCCTGCATCATCGACGGCGAACTGGACACCAGCAGCGCCACGACGCCACTGACGAGGAGCCCCGACGCCATGTAGTTGTAGACGCCGAGCATGTACTTGCGCAGGCCCTGGTCTAGTTCGGCGGCCTGAGCGCCACTGGCCGTTGCGCCATAGCGCTGGTCAGCATTGGTTGCCATTTTTGACAAACTCCCTGTGAGTTGAATTCGTACTGGGAATGATATTGGCCCATAGCCCCCGTGAATCAAGGAAAACCGGAACATCCATCGAACATGTGCGCAGTTTTGATAGTTTTTTTCTATCAACCGGGTGAACGGCTCTCCTGTCAGCCTGTCCTGAACCCGAACGCCTCGGCCAGGGCGCGGCTGTAATACCTGTCCCCCAGCGTCATCGCCGTCCGGTCACTGTCCTTTCAGGCAAAGGCGTCGGGCATCGAATCCTTCTTGCGGCGGATGAAGTCGTTCAGCGCCTCGTCGATCGAGGGATCCAGCGCCGGTGCCTCATAGGCGTCGAGCCACTTGCGGACCAGGTCACGGCCGCGGTCCTCCAGCCGACGCTCGCCCTCCGCCGCCCATTGCTCGTAGGAATTGTTGTCGGTCAGCGGCGACAGGTAGAATGCCGACTTGAAATTGGCCTGCGTATGGGCGCAGCCGAGGTAATGCGCGCCGGGACCAACCTCCCGGATCGCGTCCATGGCCTGCCCGTTCGGTGACAGGTCGATCCCGTCCGCGAAGCGCTGCATCATGGCAAGCTGGTCGCAGTCGAGCACGAACTTCTCGAACGAGGAGACCAGCCCGCCCTCCAGCCAGCCCGCGCTGTGCAGTGCGAAGTTGACACCGCCCATGACGGTCGGGATCAGCGTCGCCTGGCTTTCGTAGGCCGCCTGCGCATCCATCACCTTGGAACCGCAGAGTGCACCACCGGAACGGAAGGGCACCCCGATACGCCGCGCGAGCTGCGCCGCGCCGTAGAGGATCAGGGCCGGTTCCGGGGTCCCGAAGGTGGGCGCGCCGGACTGCATCGACATGGAGCTGGCAAAGCTGCCGAAGATCACCGGGGCACCGGGGCGGCAGAGCTGCGTGAAGGCCATGCCGGCCAGCGCCTCGGCCAGGGTCTGGGTCAGAACACCGGCCGGTGTCACAGGGGCCATCGCGCCGGACAGGATGAACGGCGTCACGATGCAGGCCTGATTGGCGCGGGCGTAGGTCTTCAGCGCCCCCAGCATTGTGTCGTCGAAGACCATCGGCGAGTTGGCGTTGATCAGCGACACCAGCACGCAGTTCTGGTCGACGAAATCGGCGCCGAACAGCATCTGCGCCATTTCCACCGTGTCCGCCGCCCGGTCCGGGTGGGTGACGGAGCCCATGAAGGCCTTGTCGGAATAGCGGATGTGGCTGTAGATCATGTCCAGGTGACGCTTGTTCACCGGCACGTCCACCGGCTCGCAGACTGTCCCGCCGGAGTGATGCATCGACGGCGCCATGTAGGCCAGCTTCACGATGGTCCGGAAATCCTCAATGGTCGCGTAGCGCCGCTTGCCGTCCAGATCGCGCACGAACGGCGGCCCATAGACCGGGGCGAAGACCGTGTTGTTGCCACCGATCTCCACATTGCGCTCGCTGTTGCGGGCATGCTGGGTGAAGGTCGCCGGAGCCGTCTCGATCAGCTTGCGGCAGAGACCGCGTGGAAACCGCACCCGCTCTCCGTCCACATCGGCACCGGCATCGCGCCACATCTGCAGCGCCTCCGGGTCGTCGCGGAATTCGATGCCGATCTCCTCCAGCACCGTCTCGGCATTGTATTCGATCAGTTCCAGCCCCTCGTCGGTCAGAACCTCGAACGGCTTCAGCTTGCGCGTGATGAAGCGCTGCTTCTCCATGCCACCGCCACGACGGCCCTCGCGCCGGTTCTCGGCGCCGCCACCACGTCGACCGCGCCTGCGCCCCGTGCTCTCAGCGCCATCGGCCGTAACGGCTGCGTCGTCGTTGCTGCTGTCAGTTGCCATGGCCGAAAACCCCCCGATTCAAGGAAACAGACTGAATGGGCCACCCCATCCGTTCATCCTGAGTATAGACAGCGCGCACGGGTGGCTTGCCAGTTCGCGTCACTGCGCCGCCGCGCCGGGAACAGCCACGATCGTTCGGTGCGTGACCCGCGTCGCAAAGAACGACGCATCCTGTCGTAATCGACACACCGGATCAGGCGCGGCTTCGCCATATTGACCAACAGCTTGACCCATATCGTGGTTGCGTGCGGAGAACTGTTGCCATGGCCGATGAAGACGATGATGTCGTCCTGTCCGAACTGGACGATGCCGAGCTCGTCCAGCAGATGCATGACGACCTCTACGACGGTCTGAAGGAAGAGATCGAGGAAGCCGTCAACATCCTGCTGGAGCGTGGGTGGGCCCCGTACGACATTCTCACCCAGGCGCTGGTGGAGGGGATGCGGATCGTCGGCATCGACTTCCGTGACGGCATCCTGTTCGTGCCGGAGGTGCTGCTGTCCGCCAATGCCATGAAGGCCGGCATGTTCATCCTGCGCCCGCTGCTGGTGGAAACCGGCGCGCCGAAGGTCGGCAAGATGGTGATCGGCACCGTGAAGGGCGACATCCACGACATCGGCAAGAATCTGGTCGGCATGATGATGGAAGGCGCCGGCTTCGAGGTCATCGATCTGGGCATCAACAACCCGGTCGAGAACTATCTCGACGCGCTGGAGGAGCACAAGCCCGAGATCCTGGGCATGTCCGCCCTGCTGACCACCACCATGCCCTACATGAAGGTCGTGGTGGACACGATGAAGGAAAAGGGCATTCGCGACGACTATATCGTCATGGTCGGCGGTGCCCCGCTGAACGAGGAGTTCGCGGAAGCTGTCGGCGCGGACGCCTATTGCCGCGACGCGGCTGTCACGGTCGAGACGGCGAAGGAACTGATTGCCCGTCGCCACAACCAGCTCTCGTCCGGCAACTGAGACATCGGGCACGCCTGCCATCCCTGACCGGGGCCGGAAAGGCATGACCTGAACAGGAAACTGCAACAGACAGGGGCCGGTTGGGTCCCTGCGCGGAAGCGGTGACGCAATCATCGCACGACAGGGTTTGACTTCCATTTCTCATGAACCGGAAAGCAAGACCATGGCAGACACCACTCGCCCTCCCCGATCAGCACGACCGCGGTGCGGCCCTGATCTGAGCGAACAGGCACAGGACAGGACCCTGATCATCGCCTGTGGCGCGCTTGCGCGCGAGATCGGCTCCATCATCGGGCGCAACGGCCTGTCGCATCTGGCGCTGCGCTGCCTGCCTGCCACCCTGCACAACACGCCGGAGAAGATCCCGGAGGCCGTGCGCGAAGCCGTGCGTGCCGCGCGCGGGAACTATGGCCGCGTTGTCGTCGGCTATGCCGACTGCGGCACCGGCGGCCTGCTGGACAAGGTCTGCGCGGAGGAAGGTGTCGAGCGCATCCCGGGACCGCACTGCTACGCGTTCTATTCCGGCAACAGGGCCTTCGAGGCTGCCGGTGACGACGACATGACCAGTTTCTACCTCACCGACTTCCTGGTCCGGCAGTTCGATACGCTGGTCATCCGGTCCCTCGGCCTCGACCGCCATCCGGAACTGCGGGACATGTACTTCGGCAACTACGAGAAGGTGATCTATCTGGCCCAGACGCAGAGCGCGGAACTGGACCGTGCAGCCGAACTGGCGGCGGAGAAGCTCGGCCTGGCCTATGAGCGTCGTCAGGTCGGTCTGGGCGACCTGGAGCAGTTCATCACCGAGGTGAACTGAGCGCCCTGGCGTCGAGAATGGCCCGGGCAAATTCCTCCGGGGCTTCCTGCGGCACATTGTGACCGATGTTGGCTAGGATCCTGTGTTCATGCGGCCCGGTGAACCTGCGCGCATGGTGGGCGGTGCCTCCCGTGCCCAGCACCCCGTCACTGTCGCCGTCGATGGTGATGGACGGGACGGTGATGTCCGGCTGCTCCGCCAGCCGTCGCTCGATCTCCGCCACCGCCGGATCGCCCGCGACGAGACCGTAGCGGTGACGGTAGGAATGGATGACGACCTCAACGAAGTCCGGATTGTCGAAATGCGCCGCCGTGGCGTCGAAGGTCGCCTGGTCAAAGGCCCACTTCGGCGACCACAGCCGCCACAGCAGGTGGCATATGTCCCGACGGTTCCGGGTCAGCCCGGCCCGCCCCCGCTCCGAATGGAAGTAGTACTGGTACCAGTAGGCGTACTCATCCACGGCGGCTGCCGGCTCCATGCTGCGCGCGATGTTCTGGATGTTGTAGCCATTCACGGAAACCAGCGCCGACACCCGCTCCGGCCAGAGTGCCGCCACCACGCAGCCGGCCCGTCCACCCCAGTCGTAGCCACCAAGTACGGCCTGTCCGATCTCCAGGGCGTCCATCAGTGCCCGCAGATCCGCGCCGAGTGCCGCCTGCTCGCCTGACCTGGGCGTGTCCGGGTCACGGGACCGCGTCGGACCATATCCACGCAGGAACGGCACGATCACCCGCGCGCCCTCCGCCGCGAGCAGCGGCGTCACATCGCCATAGCTCTCCGGGCCATAGGGAAACCCGTGCGAGAGGATGACCGGCCAGCCATCAGCCGGGCCGGTCTCCACAAAGGCAATCTCCAGCGATCCCGCCCTGACGGACGACAGCTTCGTCTCCACGACCTCAGGCGGCCGCGCCGCGGTTGACCTGAACCGACTTGACCGATGCCTTGACGACCGGAATCTCGTCGTCGCTGAGTTCCGGCATCCGCTTCTTCCGTGCCAGGGCCGCTTCGATGTACGGCGCGAGTTCCTTTGCCTTTGCCGCTTCCTTCTCGGCCTGCCTGGCCTTGAACTCGGGCAGGACCTCATCAGCAAACAGGTTCAATGAAGCGCAGATCTGCTCATGCGTGTTGCGGCCCGCCTGCTGCAGCAGGATGATCTGATCGACACCAGCGGCCTCAAAATTCCGGATATGGTCACGGAAGTCATCGGGCGTGCCGATACCGGGCGCATGCAGCAACCGGGCGGCATCATTCTCGCCCGCCGCGGCGGCAACCATCTCGTCTTCACGCACCTTGCGCTGGGCCTGGAAATCCTCCCAGATCGTCGTGCGTCCCGGCTTCACGTCCTCGGCCACGAGCTGGCGCATGGCAAAGCCGAAGAACTCGAACCCTTCCTGCCCCTGCCGGATCGCGGTTTCGCGGTCATGATGCAGCGAGAAGGCCGAGACCATGGCGATATTGGCGTTGACCGCATGACCGATGGGGACACATTCCTCCGACTTGATGATGTCGTAGTAGATCTTTGACCAGCTCTGCGCCTCCTCCGGGTCGAGGAAGCTGAAGGCCAGGGCGCCGACACCCAGTTGTGCCGCCACGCGGATCGTGTCGCGGTTGGTGCAGGCCATCCACATGGGCGGATGCGGCTTCTGCAGCGGCTTCGGCACCACGTTGCGGCAGGGTACCGAGAAGTTCTCGCTCTCGTAGCCGGGATAGGGGTTCATCACCATCATGTTGGCAACCTGCTCGGCCGCCTCCAGCGCCATGTTGCGCTTCTCCTTCGCCGGGATGCCGAAGCCATGCAGTTCCAGGCGTGTCGCGCCTTCGCCGATGCCGAACTGTGCCCGCCCGTTGGACACCAGGTCCAGCGTCGCGATCCCCTCCGCCGTGCGGGCAGGGTGATTGTAGTTGGGAATGACCTGGCGAATGCCGTGACCGATCCGGATGTTCTGCGTCCGCCCTGCCGCAGCCGCCAGAAACACCTCCGGCGAGGCGCAATGGCTGTATTCCTCCAGGAAATGATGCTCGACGGCCCACGCGTAATCGATCCCCAGACGATCAGCCAGCTCTACCTGTTCCAGCGCGTTCTGGAACAGTCTGTGCTCGTCCCCCTCGTTCCAGGGCTTTGGCAGTTGCAGTTCGTAAAAGACGCCGAATTGCATGATAGTCTCTCCCCAACATTCATGATTTACCCAAGGGTAGCAGAACACACCCACGGGTCAAAGACGCCGGAGATACTGA
The DNA here is from genome assembly GCF_029909415.1 of Minwuia sp. IMCC3009. Classification (GTDB taxonomy): domain Bacteria; phylum Pseudomonadota; class Alphaproteobacteria; order Minwuiales; family Minwuiaceae; genus Minwuia. Next base: position 1,217,379 of record NZ_CP123781.1, on the reverse strand, counting down.
CATGTCACATCCCAGGGCCCTTCTGTTCGACGTATTCGGCACGGTCGTGGACTGGCGCAGTTCTGTGGCGCGCGAGATCGAGCGCATTGGCGAGCAGAAGGGATTTTCGGTCAACGGTCATGACTTCGCGCTCGCCTGGCGGAAACTCTACCAGCCGGCCATGGCGCGGATCAGACAGGGCAACCGGGGCTTCGTGCCGCTCGACATCCTGCATATGGAGAACCTGCGCGACGTGCTGGTGGAATTCTCCATTGATTGCCTGTCAGAGGCCGAGATCGACGACCTGAACCGCGTCTGGCACCGCCTGGACGCCTGGGGGGACTCCGCAGGTGGCCTGAACCGCCTGAAGTCACGCCACATCGTGGCCACCTGCTCCAACGGCAATATCGCGCTGATGGTCAACATGGCCCGGCGCGCGGGCCTGAACTGGGACGTGATCCTCGGCGGTGAAGTGGCGCAGGCCTACAAGCCGGATGCCGAAGCCTACCTGCGCTCCGCCGCCTTCCTGGGCCTGAAGCCGGAGGAATGCTGCATGGTCGCAGCCCACAATGAGGATCTGGCCGCCGCCCGCTCCTTCGGCCTGCAGACAGCCTATGTCGAGCGGCGCAACGAGTTTGTCACCAGCGGCGGCAAGCCACGCCCCCCCAGCCAGGACTGGGAATGGGTCGCCAGTGACTTCATCGATCTGGCTGAGAAGATGGGCTGCTAGGTCGTTCCGTCGCCTGGTTCAGGGCGACCGACGGAAATGCTGAGGAAATCCGGTTCGCGGTGTCGTCCGGTCCGGGTCTCGTGACCTGCGTGTTGCTGCTTTGGGTCCGCGCGGTTGCCGGTCACAAGTCAACTGTCCGCATCCTGGCCTCCGGCGACTTCCGGCGCGGTCAGGCGCCGGAAATCCGGCAGTCCTGCACCGATGTCGAAGTGGACCTCATTCTCTATCTCGAGCGTCATCAGCATGTCCTCCTCCGGGTCGCGGTAGCCTTCCTCGTGAATCGTGTTCGACTGGTAATAGATCAGCCGCACTGCACCGGAATTGTCCCGCATCGGCAGACCGATGGACTCGTTGAGTATCTGCTTGCCCGCTGATGTCCGCGCGCGCAGGTGTGCCAGGATTCCGCAAGGCTGCTCGCACATCACGAACAGGGAGCGGGAGGCATTCTCCTTGCGCCAGTCCTCGACGAAATCGAGATAGTTGGTTCCCGTGATCTCGGTTCCATATTGTTCGCGGACACCGGTTCCGGCCAGGTGCACCCTGATGAAGTCCGGAGAGATCAGTTCGTGGATCACATAGGTGGAAAGGATCGGTCCCTGCGTGCAGGGATCGAAATCCTGACGCGTCGGCACCAGCCCCTGCCGGGGCAGGCTGAACCAGTAATTCGCGAATGCCAGGCTGCGCCTGTCGCGAATGTCCAGTGTCGACAGAATGTCAGCGGAATCCATGAGACGCGCCTTGTCTGCGGGACCGTCGGAAGCCGGGCCAACTGCGGGACCAGCGTCCGTCATGGTAACAGGCAAATGCAGTGCGAACACGCCCGGGATGTTTCCGGTGGGAGATTCTTGTTACTTCCGCGTGCCGTCGCGACTATGATGTCATGTCAGCTAGAAATGTCAGTATCCTGATCCAGCGTGTTTCCGAGGCTCGGTTCCCCAGACGGGGGGCTTCTTCGTTTCCATACTGAGTTCACGACCAGTCACTGGAGAAGCACCTATGCAGCGTTCGACCCCCAGCAAGGCCGAAGAGAAACTCGCGCTGGAAGAGCGCAAGGCGCGGCAGATGATCAAGGACAAGGAAACTGCACGCGTTGCGCGCAATGCCAAGGTCGAGAAGCTGAAGGCATTGCGGATCGCCAAGGAAGCCGAAGAGCTGAAGGCGAAGGAAGCCGAGGCAGCGGCGGCCCCTGCCCCGCGCAAGCGCAAGGCCCCGGCAAAGAAGAAGACCGCAGGCTGACCCCTGCCCCGGCGGAGACCGTGCGGCCTGCTGTGACCAGACTGTGACCGCCCTTGAATCGACACAATCTCGACCGACATAGCGCCTGCTATGGTTGTCGGAGTTGATTGGCGAAATCCGGTCGGCTGCTGCACCATTGCAGGATCGGGTGACTGGCTCCGGCCCGTCGCGCAGCTTGCCCGTCAGGGTTCCCATTCGAAGGGGTAGTTTTCGTCATGAATGTCATTCGCGTCACCACTGCTGGTCTGCTGATGCTGGTTCTGGCCGCATGCAGTGGCATCCACTCGAACGAGACCTACAAGCGCGGCGAACTTGGCCGCGCCGCCTCCATCGAGAAGGGCACGATCGTCAGCGTCCGCAGTGTTGACGTCGAGGGTACGCGATCAGGCGCCGGTACGGTCGGTGGTGCGGTTGCCGGTGGTGCCATCGGCTCCCAGATCGGCGGCAGCGGCGTCGTTCGTGTCGCCAGCGCGGTAGGCGGCGCCATCATCGGTGCAGTTGCCGGTTCCGTGGCCGAGGAGGGCATTACGTCCGGCACCGCGACGGAGTTCATCATCCGCAAGGAGAACGGCGACACCTTCGTGATCGTGCAGAACGATGGCGAGGAGATGAAGGCCGGGCAGCCTGTGCTGATCATCTATTCCGACAAGACCCGCATCGTGCCTGACCAGGGTCAGGAAATCACGACAGCCAAACCGGCGTCCTGACACCGGTTGGCGCTGGCTCTCATCCCAGCGCCAGCACCCGCCGGGCCAGCGCGATCCGGTCATCGATGGAGCGCATGACTGTCGGCGTGACCGGCGCCTGGATCCCCAGGGCGGTCACGGACCCGACCGAACCTGCGTCAGCCGTATCCAGCACCAGATGGCTGACGATGTCCCGGTAGCGTCCGGCGACCGCAACAACGCTGGGGTCGGTCCCCAGTTCCCGGAACATCTTGGCCGTCGGTCCCTTGATGGCGTCTCCGCCGACAATGGGTGAAACGGCCACGACCGGGGTTCCCCCGTCACGCAAGGTCCGCAAACGGTCCCGCAGGCCGCTCAGATACAGGATCGGGTCGATGGAAATGAACGGGTTCGATGGCCCGATGATGACCATCGCCGGGTTCTCCAGCGCAGCGGCAACCTCGGCGGTCGGTGCCTGCGGCGCGCCACCGTGCAGGGTGAAACCGGTCACGGCGGGTGCTGCGCGCAGACGCACGAAGTAGTCCTGGAACGCCACGGGGCCATCGGCTGTTTCGATGATGGTCGGTGCGACCGTATCGGTCATGGGCAGGATGCGCGGCCCGATCCCGAGCGCCCCGGCCAGTGCTGCCGTGACTTCGGTCAGCCCTTCTCCGGCCCGCATGCGCCGCGTGCGCTCCACATGCATGGCGAGATCCCGGTCGCCGAGGAAGAACCAGTCCGGTCCCCCCAGTTCACGCATCGCGGTCATGAAGCCGTCGCTCTCGTCCTGCCGTCCCCAGCCCTGCGCCAGGTTGGCGCGGTCGGACAGGGTATAGACCAGCGTGTCGATGTCCGGGCAGATGCGCAGGCCCAGATGGTCGAAGTCATCGCCCGTATTGGCGATGATCGCCAGGTCCTCGGGCGGCAGCACCCTGGCCAGTCCCAGCGCCAGTTTGGCCCCGCCGACGCCGCCGGACAGATAGGTGATGCCGCTGCCGTTCATCGAAACAGATCCATCAGCGGGTGCCGCACCAGCTCATCCGCCGTACCGTGACGACCGGCAAGCTGCATGCCGCGCATGATCACGACAGGCACGCCCTCCGCGCCCTGCCCCATGACCAGGGAGGCGGCGGCGGCGACCTCGTCCGCGATACCCAGTTCGCTGGCCTGCAGTTCCCGCCCGTCCCGGTCGATCTGCCCCCGCAGATCCTGCATCGCGGGCACCCCGGCCACGCCGATGGCGATACCGGCACTTCCGACCCGCCAGGCCCGACCGGGACTGTCATTGACAACCACGCCAAGTTCACATGCGGCAAGCCGCTGCAGGTCCGCGCGCAGCCGCTGCGCGCTGCCGTCCGGGTCCACCGGCAGCAGCAACAGCCGCTCCCGCCCCTGTCGGTCGCGCGGCACATTGGAGGCATCGATACCCGCATTGGCCAGCACATGCCCGAGCCTGTGGCGGACGATCAGCACGCCGGGGCGATGGCGCACGACCTCAGACGCCTCGGACAGCACCACCTCCACCTGGCGCGGATCCTTGGCACACTGGGCGGCGATACGTATGGCACGGTCGGAGGGTCGGACCTCATCCAGCACGACATAGCGATCCTCCGCCTTGGATATCACCTTCTGCGCCACCGCGACGATGTCACCATCCCGCAGTCCGTCAGTCGAGGCGTTGGCGGCATCGTGGATCATCGCTGCCAGATCAGCCCCGGGCAGAACCTCCGGCAGTCCCTCCAGCCCGATCAGCTCAAGTCGCCGCATCGCGGGTCGATTCCTGGTCCGGGTCCGCTCAGTCCATGTCCGGCAGATTGGTGATGCGGATACCGGCACCGGGACTCTTGTAGCGCTTGTTCATGAAGATCAGCACGGATGTCAGCGCCTCGGCCACCGCCGCATTGTCGATGGGACCGACATGAAATCCACGCATGCCGCAGGCTTCCACCAGTTCGACCACCTGCTCCCGCGCCGCGACGACATTGCCCGCCACCAGCACATCACAGTCCGGATCATGCTCCAGATCCGCCAGATGATCGGCGGCAACGTTCTGGAAGGCGGAAACGACCTGCACGTCCGGTCCCAGGAAGTCCTGCGCGGCCTTGCCGGCGGAACCTTCGGGCGGCATCTGGACGCGGCTGACCTTCGGCGGCACCAGGGGCACGGTGACATCGACGACGATCTTGCCCTGCACCGCGTCCTTCACCGATTCCAGCGTCGATCGGTGGTTGGAGAAGGGGACGGTCATGACCACGATCTGCCCGGCCGCCGCGGCGGCGACATTGTCCATGCCCTGCACGCCCGAGCCAGGAAAGCGTTCGTTGAGCGCGCCGGCCGAGGTTTCCGCCTTGTCGGCGGTACGGCTGCCGATGATCACCGGATACCCGGCCCGCACCCAGCGGAGCGCCAGGCCGCCGCCAAGGTCGCCGGTGCCGCCGAGAACGGCGATCGAAGGTTTGCTGTCAGTCATTGTGTCGTCCTGTGATCCGGTCGTTGAAATTCAGAAGCGCCGCCCTGGGGCCGGCTGTTCAGCCGTCCCATTCCGTGTCATCGACAGTCAGGATACGGCGAATCTCGTCGCTGACGAAGCCGATGGCCATGGGCCGCTTGACGCCGGGCAGGACGGTCACGTCGTAGAGTTCCTCCACCACGCCGTCGATGCGCAGCCAGTGGACCACGTCCCCGGTGCGCAGGTCGATGACATAGATCGCGCAGCGCGGCTCCGCGTCAGCCTGCGTCAGCTTCTCGTCCAGCGGCAGACCGCTGAAGGTGCGGTTCTCGCGCGGCTTCGACAGGCCCAGCACGGCGTAGTCGCCAATCATCGTCAGGCCGCGCAGGAAACCGGGGCAGAAGGCCACGGGCACGAACTTGCCGGTATCCATGTCGATATGGCCGAACTCTCCGGTGCCGGCATTCGACAGCCACAGCTTGCCCTGATGCCAGCGCGGGCTGTGCGGCATCGACAGCCCATCGGCAATGATCTCGTTGCTGTCCACATCCATGACAATGCCACCGTCCGTGCGCCGGTCGCGCCAGCCGTCGGACACGTCGGAGCGGCTGACCGCGGTGACGAAGCCCGGCTTGCCGTCGCGCATGGCAAGACCATTCAGGTGGCAGCGATCCTCCGCCGCCAGCTTCGACAGGAACGGCGGCTTCCAGATCGGCTTGAAGGAGAACCTCTCGCTGGGCTCCGCGATGCAGCCGAACAGGGTGGCGATGAAGTTGACGTTGCCCTCCGCCGTCACAACGATGTCGTGGGTGTCGATGTCGCCGGTGGTATAGCCGATCTGGGGCACATAGACCCGGTCATAGCCCTGGTGCATCTGACCGTCGGGCAGGATGTTCTCGAACCGCCAGAGCTGGTAGAGCGAGCTCATCCAGATCGTCTGGCCATCCGCCCACATGCCCATGCAGCGGTTGAACGTCCGCTCGAACACCGACAGGCGGCCATCGTCACGCCGACCGACCAGGAACATCTTCCCCGCCTGATAGGTCGAGAAGCCCAGGCTCACGTTCGTCTCGCGCAGCCAGTCGCCAAACTGCCGCGACGGCGTCAGCACCAGTTTCTCACCATCTCCCGCAGCCGGAGACCCCTCCGCCGCGACCGCCGCCTCGTCTGTATCGCTCATGATCCGTCCTGCATGATCCAGCCTGCTGAGGCTGTAGCACACGGCGATGCGGGGTGGAACGGTCCAGCATCGTGACCAATGCGACAGCGCACGCGAATAGGGCCCCCATGCAGGTCACGCCGCCAGACGTGTCACGCCTTCCTCCATCCATGAAAGTCCGGACCTGTAGCGTGCATCGATGATGCCGTCCCGCAGTATGAAGAGGTGCAGCCATCCATTGTCGAACAGGTTCCGCACCTCCGGGTGCCGTTCCAGGATGGCAAGGATTGCCTCACGCGGGGCCTCGATCATCACTGTCAGGCGAAGCGGTTCATGCGTCAGCTTCTCCCCGTCATGCACCGACTGCCAAGGCAGTCCGGGACGCAGGCGACCGCTGTTCCCCTCGATCACGCCGATACCACCGACGACGTTGTGAATCAGCTTGTTGCCGCCGCCGAACACCTCCGGCGCAACCGATGAGCCGTAGTACTGGAGGCTGATCCAGCTCGCGACAACCACTGGCGCGGTCAGGATGAGTTCCAGCGTCGCAAACCCTTCATCAGCCTGCCAATCGTAGGTGTGCAGGAACGCCCGGCCGGCAAGGTCCCGGCTGGCCGTCACGCTGCGCGGTGCCGCAACGAAGGCCGCGCATCCGGCCAGACCCCACTCCGGGCGCACCTCCGCCCAGTTGCAGGCCCGCGCGGCAATCGTGTCGGCGGTGGCCCCGGGCAGCCTGGCCGCCCGCTCTGCCCGCGCAACGCGCCCGGCCTGCACCATCCATTCCCGGACCCGGCCCAGGTCTTCCCTGCGGCCAGCCGCGATTCCATCATCATGGATCGTGATCTCGTCGGTCGTGGTGTTGTGCAGACCGGCGACGAACAGGGTGTCCTCGGGAACGGAAATACCGCGCTCCTCCAGACCTGCGCGCGCCTCCGGGTCATTCAGCAACGTCGCGAGCAGCCGCGCCGACACCTCGCCGGTATAGCCGCCGCAGGCGCCGCAATGGTACGCACTGGCGTGAGGATTGTTGGTCACCTGCGCGCCGTGCCCCAGCAGCAGGACGACCTTCCCGTGATTTTCCGTCATGCTCATGGCCTTGAGCACTGTGGCGGCCGTGTCGGCCTTCTGTGCTGCCGTCATCCCGCCAACGACCTGCGGCGCAGGCTCTGCAGGCGCCGTGCCGCCCCCCTTCCCGAGCGCGTCCTTCACCAGCTTTGCCGCATAGAGCGGCCCCACGGACTCGACGAATGCGAAGGAAGACACGGCGGCCTGCCGGAACCGGCCCCAGGCCCGGCTGGTGCGGGCAGCGATCCGAACGCTTTGCTCATCCGCCGGATCGGTGTGGGAGGTGGTTTCCACCGTGGGGTTCAGCAGTACCGGCAGATGCGATTCCACCACGTCGGAGCCATGGGCCCGGTGCGCCAGCGGCAGCCCGAAGAAGCCCGCGAAACCGATGGTCTCGATCTCCCGATCCAGCCCCTCGAGGGCACGGCGAAACACCTCCGAGCGGACATCGATGCAGAAGGCCGTCTGCAGGAACGGACGCCCCGCTGTGGCCACCGCACCGTCGAGTGCCCGGGCCAGTGTGCGCTGATGCGCGCGGTCGGCGGCATCCTGCAGGATCGCCTGGATCACGTGATCCCCGGTCGGCGTGACAGGGGCATCATGCGCGGCCACGGTCAGCGCCCACGCATCACCGATCTCCGGCACATGGGCCAGCAGGGCCTCCTCCCAGATCAGCCGGATCGCCAGAATGTCAGCCAGTGTGCGGTCACTCTCTCCGGCAAGCTCCGCCTTCCACAGCAGCCAGCGCGCATGCTGCGACCAGCCACCGACATCGATCAGCAGCCGGTGAAAGACCGTCTCGCAAGCCTTCCCGGTCAGACCAAGGGCATCGGCGGCGTGCAGGATCGCCCGCTCCGACGTGTCGGGCGCGCGAGTGACAAGCGCGCAGAAGCCATCAAGGCCCGCGATCTCCGGCGTCAGGTCATGGACCGCCCATGCGCGCCAGGCGGCATAGGCGTCCGATCCCGGTGCCGGGGTCCAGAGGGCCTGTCCCTGATCAAAATGACCTGCCGCCCAGTGTCCGAAGGTCTTCTCGATGACCGACGGCCAGTCGATGCCGGTTGCCTGGGCCGCCAGATCCGCCACGGTCGGAAACACCTCCGGATCCGGATCAGCGTCCGGTTTCATCGCTGCTTCCTTGAGCACAACCAGATCGGAAGGCTTCAGGGCTGACGGAGACGCCTCCAACGCGTCGTAAAGGTCCTGATCGGTGATCCGCCCTTCGCTGATCGCAGCGGCATATGCGCTGCGGGCCTGGGAAACCCGGACACCCGCAACCCGCTCCAGCCGCGCCGAAGTGGTGGCCAGATCCTCCCCCGTCTGTCCGATGAACGGATTGACCGCGACCGTGGCTTCGAGCGGGAATGCGGGCGGGATCGCACGCACGGCGGCTTCGGCGGACTTCAGGATTTCATCCATCTGCCCGGAGGCAGTCTGGGAATGCGCTTTGAACATCTTGATCTCCATCATCTCAGTTGGTCCTGCCGACGCGGAAACCGCCGATTGCGCGGTCCAGCAGGGCATTCAGGTAGAGGCCGTTCGCCAGGTGGACCCGCAGTCCCGCAGTCGCCGGGTGATGCGCCCACAGGGGGAACAGGGCCTGGGCAAAGGCAACCAGTCCGAAGGACAGCACCGCCAGGACGACAAGGCCCCATTCAAGCGGACCGGGAACCGGCGCCGCAGGCAGGTGTGCGCCCCAGATGGCGTCCGCCGTGGCCTGGAAGGTGAAGTAGGCGAACGCCGCCGCGAGGGATGCGAGCACGGTGCGCTTGGTGAGGGCGGCGGGCGCGAGATCGGCCAGTCCCTGCGCCACCAGATAGGCGACACCGAAGATCAGTATCCCGCCGAGAGCGAGCGCCTGGGCGGTCTTCGGCCCGGTGACCGCCATGAACAGGCCCGCGATGATGCCATAGAGAACGATGGCCAGGCCGAACGACCGGAGCACGGCACCGAGGCGGGGCACGGCCACCGGCCCGGGCCGGCGGAGGCTCGCGACCGCACCGACTGCCTGACCCGAGGACAGGAAGGCATGGGCCTTGTAGAGGGAGTGGGCCACGATGTGCAGCAGTGCCAGCGCCCACAACCCGAGCCCGCACTGGAGCAGCATGAACCCCATCTGCGAGACCGTGGACCAGGCCAGCGCGGTCTTCACGGCGCTCTGGGTCAGCATCACGGTGGCACCGAACAAGGCGGTGAACCCGCCGATCATCACCAGCGCGGCCATGGCACCGGAACTGAGCTGCACCAGGTCAGCGACCGTGATCAGCAGGACACCGCCGGAATTGATGATGCCCGCGTGCAGAAGGGCCGAGACCGGTGTCGGGGCCTCCATGACCTCCGTGAGCCAGCCGTGGACCGGAAAGGCTGCTGTCTTCAGAATGGCCGCCAGGACAATCAGGGCAATCGGCAGCATCATCGCCAGGGTCAGACCTTCAGCCGTTGCAGCGGCAGCGAGATCCCCCAGGTTCGCGGTTCCATGGATGGCGAACAGCATCGCCCCGGCGACCAGAAGCGTCAGATCGCCCGCGTGCCAGACAAGGGCAAACTTGGTCGCCGCCCGCCGCCCCTCGGGACGATCCGCGTAGAAGAGAAGAAGCCGCCTCAGGCTCAGTCCGACGCAGGCCGTGGAGAGGATGAGGACGTCGAGGCTGCCCGACTGGACGAAGATGAGAACGGAGGCGAGCGTCACCAGCATCAGGCCGTGGAACGCGCCCTCCCGCTGCTCCCCATCCAGATAGGTGCGGCTGTAGCGCATCACCACCCATCCGATGAACGCAACCAGCAGCGTCATGGTCACGCTGAGCAGATCCGCACGGAGGCCGAGCAGGCCGGTCTCTGCCAGAACGGCGAACGCCGAAGGACCCGATACGATGAACTGCACCATGCCGCCCATCGCCAGACCAAGCGCCAGCAGCGCGGCAGCCTCGGATAGGAACGTCAGTCGCCCGGGCCGACGGCCAGGACGGGCCAGCGCAAGGGCAGCAACCAGCAGAAGGGCCAGCGGTGCGAGAAACGACAGGGACACGGCAGACGTCATGGGTGTTCTCCGGCAAATTCGACTGGCGGAGAACTAGCGGTCACCGATCATAAATAATATTTCATATATTCGCTTCATTCATTCTATATTATCGAATTATGGCATCGCTCAACCTTCACCATCTGCGCCTCTTTCGCGCCGTGGCCCGCGACGGGACCCTGACCGGTGCCGCCCGCATTCTCAATATCTCGCAGTCGGCGGTCTCCACCCAGATCAAGGCCCTGGAGACTGCACTCGGCCATGACTTGTTCGAACGGCGTGGCAGGAACCTTGTCCTCACCGAAGCCGGGCGCATCGCGCTGGACTACGCGGAGGAGATCTTCCGTGCCGCCGAGGAACTGACCGTATCCCTCGCGTCGTCCGGCAGACGGCGTCAGGCCTTGCGGATAGGCGCGCTGGCCACCCTGTCCCGCAATTTCCAGATGGCGTTCCTCGAACCGATCATCGGTCGCGAGGACGTGGAGATCATGCTGCGATCCGGTTCGCAGGAAACCCTGCTGCGCGGGCTTGAGGCCCTGTCACTGGATATCGTGCTGACGAATCTTGTCCCCGCACGGGACAAGCTCAGCCCCTACCTTGTGCAGCGCCTCGATGAGCAGCCGGTTAGCCTGGTCGGAACGCCGGCACGCCTGGCGTCGGGGCCGGAGACAGTCGCCGAGATCCTGGCTGGCAAGCCACTGATCCTGCCGACACCCGAATCCTCGCTGCGTGCCGGATTCGATGCCATGGTCGAACGTCTCGGCATCATGCCCAGAATAGCGGCGGAGGCGGACGACATGGCCATGCTGCGCCTTCTCGCCAGTGCCGACGCCGGGATCGCGGTGATCCCGCCGATCGTCGTTCAGGACGAACTGGCCACCGGCAGACTGGTCGAAATCGCCCGACTGGAGGAGATCACCGAAGTCTTCTGCGCCGTCACGATCCGAAGGAAATTCCCCAACCCGCTGCTGGAGGAACTGCTGTCACCCGCCAGCCCGTAGAGGCTGCGTTCCCGAACGGACCTCTTGCCAATTCATTGCCTGATACTCGACGGGAATGGCAACATGGCCGAAGCGCACTCACGGTTCCCTAGATATTTTAGGCAGGTCAGGAATTGAGCTGGCGTATTGCAGATATTGGCGGCGATCCTGAAGTGATCCGGAATCTTTCCGGGCGCTATTTCTATCGTTTGGCCAGAATCACCTGGTCACGGCCAACGGTTTGGAGACCGGAAAATGCGCGCCCACCGATTCCGCAGGAATGGGCCGAGCACGGGGGAATCTACTGTCTTCTCAGAGACCATCATGCCCAAAAGGCCCGCCGCAGGATTGCCTATGTTGGCAAGGCAATCTCCTTCAGGAAGCGGCTGACACGAAAACATCACATGTTCGAGCATCTGGTGAACAGGCAAGGTGACACCCTTGTCTCGCTTGGTCGCATCCACTTTGAACGCATCCAGCCAAGCCCCGGATACTACGAAGAGATCGAACAGATCGTTGCCTGGACGGTTTGGCATCACCTCGAAAATGGTGCGGGTCTGGAAACGGTTCCAGGCTTCCGCGGGCAGACGGGTCGACCATTTGCACCCTGGGTAATCATCAACGAAGGCTATCGCTTCAACGGGCAGATGCCTCGACGACTGGTCTATCCGGCAATCGGGTTCAGCGACGGATAGGGTTCAATAATCCGGCCTTTTCCGATGCCAGTCGGTTGCCTGCTGGTAGGCGTGGGCGACGTTGAGCACCGTTGCCTCGTCGAACGGACGCCCGGCGAACTGGATGCTGGCGGGCATGCCGTCTTCTGCCAGGCCGCAGGGGATGACGACGGCGGGCTGGCCGGTCAGGTCGAAGGGTTCGGTATTGCGCAGGATGGCGCCGAAGACGGCTTCCTCCGTGCCGTTGATGTCCACCATCTCCTGCCCCAGCGGCGTTGCGGTATGGGCGATGCCGGGGGTGGCGAGCACGTCCACATCGGCCATGATCCGCGCGACCTCCGTCCCCAGCAGGGTGCGGTAGCGCTGGGCGTGCAGGTAGTCCTTGGCCAGCATCTGGTCACCGATCTCCAGGAAGGCCCGCACCTGCTCCGTATAGAGGTCCGCACGGTCGTCCAGGGTGTCGTCGTGATAGGCCGTGGCCTCGGAGATGTAGATGGCCATGGCGGCGGCGGCTGACGCCTCGATATGGGGAATGTCGACCTCCACCAGTTCCGCGCCCATGGCGGCGAGTTCTGCCAGCGCGGCATCGACAAGGCTCACCACCTGTCCCTGCGCCTGATCGAAGAAGTAGCGGCGGGGGATTCCGATGCGCAGGCCGCGTATGTCGCCGGTCAGGGCTGCCGGGTAATCCGGCACGGGCCGGTCGGCGGAGGCGGCATCGCGCGGATCGTGCCCGGCGATTGCGCCCAGGAAGATCGCGGCATCCATCGCGGAGCGTGCCAGCGGCCCGGCATGGTCCATCGACCAGCAGAGCGGCAGGATCCCGGCCCGGCTGACCCGGCCATAGGTGGGTTTCAGGCCGGTCAGGCCGCAGCAGGCGGCGGGCATGCGGATGGAACCGCCGGTGTCGCTGCCGGAGGCGACAGGGACCAGCCCGGCGGCCACGGCGGCACCCGAGCCACCGCTGGAACCGCCGGTGATCCGATCCGTGTTCCAGGGATTGCGGGTGGGGCCGAACATGGAGCTCTCGTTGGTCGGTCCATAGGCGAACTCATGCGTGTTGAGCTTGCCCAGCATTACCGTTCCCGCCGCCGCCAGCAGCGCTGCAACGGTGGAATCCTCGGTCGGGACATTGTCGGCCAGCACGCGGGATCCACCGGTCGTGCGCACGCCTGCCGTCGCATAGAGGTCCTTGTGACCCAGCGGGATACCATGCAGCGGGCCGCGATAGCTGCCGGACTGAATCTCCGTCTCAGCCGCCTTGGCCGTGGCGCGCGCGGCCTCCGGCGTCACGGTGACGAAGGCGTTCAGCCCCGCGTTCGCCTGGTCGATTCGGGCCAGGAAGGCATCCGTCACCTCGACCGGTGAAACATGTTTCGCGGCGATCAGCGCGCCCAGTTCGACGACATCCAGTCGGGTCAGGTCAGTCATTGGAGGTGCCCTCCACCGGGGTGAAGACGGGAGCCGGTTCCACGTCCTTCAGCGGCAGGGCGCGGAGCTGTTCCATCATGCCGAGGATGGGTTCCAGCGCTTCGGCATAGGCCGCCGCGCGCTCCGGTTCAAGCGGGTGGCCCGCATTCTCGCGCGCCACTGCTGCTACGGTTTCTGCCGTGATCGGTTTGCGTTCGCCCATCTGCCCAGCCCCTTCAGTCCTGTCATGTATCGTGCCGTGGTATCAGCCGGCAGCCTTCTTCAGGTTCTCCGTATCCGAATCCCCGGCCCGGCCACCGAACATGCCCTTCGACCGCATGGCCAGCCAGTGACCGTACTGCACCGGCCAGTCGTCGAAGGCATCCGGTTCGCCCAGCGCAAGCGCGGCATGGCGTGCCCAGTAGGGATCATGCAGCACTTCACGGGCCAGCGCCGTGAAATCAGCGGCACCGGAGCGCAGGATGGTCTCCGCCTGCGCGGCATCGGTGATCAGCCCGACGGCCTGGGTCATGATCTCCGCCTCGCGCCGGATCGTCGCCGCATGGCCGACCTGATAGCCGGGCGTCGAGGGTGGCAGGGTGTTCTCGCCATAGCCCGCGATACCGCCGGAGGAGCAGTCGATGACATCGACCCCCAGCGCCTTCGCCCGCCTGGCCAGTTCCACCGAATCCGCAATGTCCCAGCCATCCCGCTTGCCATCGACGCAGGAGATGCGGAGGAACAGCGGCTTCTCCGCGGGCCAGGCGGCGCGCACGGCCTCCGTCACCTCCAGCGTGAAACGCATCCGTCCGTTGCGGTCACCACCGTAGGCATCGCTGCGGCGATTGGAGAGCGGGGAGAGGAAACTGTGGCTCAGATAGCCATGGGCACTGTGGATCTCCACCATGTCGAAGCCGAGTTGCTCGGCGCGGCGCGTGGCATCGACCCATTTGTCCACCATGTCCGCGATCTCGCTGACGGAGAGCTCGTGCGGCACGATCCAGCCCTCGTCGAAGGGCACCGCGCTGGCGCCCACTGTCTCCCACGGCACCTCGCCCTTCGCGATCTCGCGTGGTGAGAGCGGACAATCCCCCTCCCACGGGCGGCTGATGCTGGCCTTGCGTCCCGCGTGGGCCAGCTGGACACCGATGGCCGCGCCACGGGCCTTCACCTGCTGCACGATGGGACGCATCGGTTCCATGTGCGCGTCGGACCAGAGGCCGCTGTCGCCCCAGGTGATGCGGCCCCGCTTCTCGACCGCCGTCGCCTCCATGATCACCAGCCCGGCACCGCCCATGGCAAACTGGTTCAGGTGCGTCAGATGCCAGTCGTTCAGCATGCCATCGACCGCCGAGTACTGACACATGGGTGCGATGACGACGCGGTTCTTGAAGGTCTGCCCGCGCACCTGGATGGGGCTGAACAGTGACGTGCGGGCCATTGCGATCAGTCCCCGCGCACGATTTCGGTTCCGGCCCAGCTCTCCAGGCTCGGAACGTTGAAGTTCACCAGGAAATCGATCTTCGAGAACAGCCACTTGCCATCGCGGCGAACGTAGGTCTCGTCATAGTCCCCCAGGATCCAGCGGCTGACCTTCTGGCCATCCTCCATCATCGTGCAGGGCATCAGGATGCGCCACTTGCCGGTCGCGGTGTCGCCGTCAACGTCAATGACGAAGTTCATCGCCAGATGGGCGGCAAAGACGATCTGGGCGGAGATGCCGCCGAAGAATTCCTCGATGGCCGCGCGACCATCGTGATGACCGAAGACGGCGCTGGTCCAGACCGCCTCATCCACGAACAGCGGCCCCAGCCTGTCCGGCAGATAACCCAGATCGCATTCGTTCATGTAGACGTGTTTCAGCTTCTTGATTGCCTCGATCGACTCGAGACGGTCAACGCGTGCAGCCAGATCTTCGCTCATGTCCGGAACTCCCTTGATGCGGGACCGGAACAGTCAGGTTTTCCAGCCGCCGTAGATACAAGAGTGAGTACCCGGGGCGATGAGAGTCAACGAACAACCCCTTGTTGCAGGGCGAACCGACGCCTCTCAGTCGTCGTCCAGCAGGATGCGTTCGGCCGCACCGTCCGGGTCATCGAACTGGCCGGAGCGCAGCGCCCAGACGAAGGCCGCCAGCCCCAGACCGCCGAGCAGCAGCGCCACGGGCACGAGATAGAGGAGCACGTTCATGCCGGAGCCTCCTGACTCTCCCGGACCACCTTCGGCGCACCGCCGGTCCGGCGCAATGACAGGCCCGGCAGGCGCAGGCGCAGGGCATTGAGCGTGACCACAAGGGAAGATGATGACATGGCAATGGCCGCGACCAGGGGCGACGCGCCGCCGAGCACCGCAACCGGCACGGCGACAAGGTTGTAGGCCAGGGCCAGGCCGAAGTTCTGCACGATCAGTGCACGGGCGCGCCGGGCGATCCGCATGGCCTCCGTCACCGCGTCCAGCCGTTCGGAGAGAAAGACGATGTCGGCCGCCGCCCGCCCCAGGTCGGAGGCACTGGCCGGTGCCATGGAGACATGCGCCGCCGCCAGGGCGGGGCCGTCATTGATACCGTCTCCAACCATCAGGGGCCTCTGGCCATCCACCACAAGCGCCTGAATCGCTTCGATCTTGTCTTCCGGGCGCTGTTCCGCGCGCCAGTCGGCAATACCCGCAGCCTGCGCCGTATCCGCGACCGCCGTCGCATTGTCACCCGAGATCAGCAGCGGCGCGAAGCCATCGGCCTGCAGCGCCGCAATGGTCTCCACCGCACCATCGCGCAGGGTATCAGCCAGGACCGCATGGCCCTGCGGCACGCCATCAATGGACAGCCAGAGTTCCATGCCCGAGGGAACGGTAACGCCGTTGCCGGGACCGGCAAACGCACGGCTGCCCAGCCGGACCAGACGCCCGTCCGTCGTACCCGACATGCCCTGTCCCGGGTGTTCCGTGACCGCCGTCAGAACCGGGGCCGGGGCGGAAGTGGCGCCCTGCCCGGCCAGCATGGCCTGTGCCAGCGGATGGCGGCTGTGCGCGGCAAGCGCCTGCGCAAGGACCATGGCTGACGGGGGCAGATCGCATCGGAGGATATGCGGCTTGCCGCTTGTCAGGGTCCCGGTCTTGTCCAGCACCACACGCCGCGCCTCCGCCAGTCGCTCCAGCGCCGTGCCGTCCTTGATCAGGATGCCCTTGCCGAACAGGACACCGCTCGCCACCACCTGAACGGCGGGGACAGCCAGACCCAGGGCGCAGGGACAGGTGATGATCAGCACCGAAACGGCGATCCAGAGCGACTGTCCCCAGTCACCACCGGTCGCCAGCATCCAGCCGATGAAGGTCAGCAGCGCCACCAGATGGACCGCAGGCGCGTAGATCTGCGCGGCGCGATCGGCGAGGCGCAGGTAGCGGGCGCGCCCGCTCTCCGCTTCCTCCATCAGCCGAACGACCTGGGCCAGGAACGTATGCTGTCCCACCGCTGTCGCCCGCAGTGTCAGCGGGTGCGTCAGGACAAGTGTTCCGGCCTCCACCTGATCACCGGGACCAAGCGTGACGGGCATGGATTCGCCGGTGACGATGGAGCGGTCCAGGTCGCCCTGTCCTTCGATGATCTGGCCATCGACGGGCGCACGCTCCCCTGCCGCGACACGGATCATGTCACCGGCATTGACCGTCTCGACCGGCACGCGCTGCTGTCCGCCATCCACCAGCAGGGTGACATCGGACGCCATCAGCGAAAGCAGTTGCCCGACCGTGTCCCGGGCTCTGGCACGCACGCGGTGGTCCAGGTAGCGTCCCACAAGCAGGAAGAAGAGCAGCATCACGGCTGCATCGAAGAAGGCTTCCTCGCCCCCCGAGATCGCGGCGTCGAGGCTGAGGCCACCGGCCAGCAGCACGGCCAGCGAGATCGGCACATCCATGTTCAGGCTGCGCCCCTTGACCGCGCGCCATGCCGAACGGAAGAAGGGGCGGCCCGCAAACAGGATCGCCGGCAGGGCGATCAGGGCAGAGATCCAGTGAAACAGGTC